>NZ_JBBCPF010000001.1:0-915849 GCF_037150835.1 Microbacterium sp. LB12
TACAACACCGTGCGACGCCACTCGGCGCTGGGCTACCTCACCCCGGCCGACTATGCTCGCCACTGCACCCACGAAATGAAACCCGACGACTCACACAGAGACCGGACCTAACAACGGGGGCGGCCCAGACCCAGATGCGCGTGCAGGCCGGCTCAGATTATGTCGAGTTCGTCCGCGCTCTCCTCCGGGATGAAGCGCCAGCGCTCCCTGACCTCGGCGAGTATGAACTCCGCCTCTTCGACGACCTCGGAGAGCTGCGGGATGCCATCCGGCAGAAGGATGAGGAGGTCGGTCTTTCCCGCCTCGTTGCGGGCTATGCGTGGGAATGGGCGTCGAAGAAGAACCCAGACGCCTTCGACATCGAGCTCGATGGTGAGCGAATGCGGTGGAACGGTACGGACAAGGACTGGATCAACTCAAAGGGGTCACTTGAAGAAGTTGGCTCGATCCACACCGTGCAGGGATACGACCTGAACTATGCCGGGGTCATCATCGGACCGGATCTTCGCCTCGACCCGGGAACTGGACGGATCGTTGCTGATCGCGAGAGCTATCGGGACAAGAAGGGCAAAGAGAACACTGGGCACCTCAAGGATGCCTTCGGGGACGACGACCTGCTGTCGTTCATCCGGAACATCTATGGGGTGCTGCTGACGCGGGGGATGCGTGGAACCTACATCTACGTGTGTGATCCAGCCCTGCGCGAGCGCCTGGCCGTAGCATTCAAGCGCTAGTACCGGAGGCCCCGAATCTCTCCCCCGAGCTCACCTGCTGCGCCACCCGCCGAAGCGCCAACAACAACGGCTCCACCAGCACCGACCCCAGTACGACGTACCGCACGGCGGCCTCCGCAGACTCCTCCGGCACCCCGGCGATCTCCGCATCCGCGATCCGCCGCGCGCTCGCGAGGTACTCCTTCATCGCCGCGTCCGGCACGGTGAACCCCACGCTCTCCAACCCCTGCAGCGCTCGCGCGACCGCGTGCAGCACGGCCTCGTCGCACATCCCGGGCTTCCACCCGAGCCCCGCGACGAGCGCCTCGGCATCCGCGAGATCCAGCGCGTCATCCACCGGGGGAGTGATCGCCGCATGCGCCTCTCCCAAGAGCAGGTGCGGGCTCGCCGGCGGATCGTCCAGCGCCCCGAGCACCCGTCGCGTCTCGGCGATGCTCACCCCGGCGTCGAGCAGGGCTCGGATCACCCGCAGCCGCTCCACGTGCTTCTCGCCGTACGCGGCCTGAGTCGCAGACGACCGCTCACCCTCGGGCAGCAGCCCCTCGCGCAGGTAGTACTTGATCGTCGGCACGGTCACGCCGGTCTGGGCTGACAGTTCGGAAATTCTCATGGCCACCTCTTGACTTCGATAGTAGCGCTATCCATTATGGATAGTGAAGCTATCCAAACAAGGAGTCATCATGTCGAAAGTCATCACGGGCCGCATGACCCACCGCCACGAGGGCGAGCTCGTCGTGTTCCACATCGGAATGCAGATCAACTGCTGGTGGCGCCCCGACCTGTGGATGCCGGCCTTCTTCGCCATGCCGGGGATGCTGCGCGAACTCAGCACCGACCCGGACTCGGGCATGCTCGGCTACCACCTGCTCTTCGGCGCGGGCGGACCCTACGTCGTGCAGTACTGGTCGTCCATCGACAAGCTCTACGCCTACGCATCCAGCCCGAACCAGCGGCACCGACCCGCCTGGACCGCCTTCAACCGCGCAGCCCGCAAGGCTCCGGGCGCGGTCGGCATCTGGCACGAGACCTTCCGCATCGACACCGCCGAGAGCATCTACGTCTCGACGAAGCCGATGGGCCTGCCGAAGGCCACGGCGCTTGTTCCGGTCGGTAAGCAGCACGACCGGGCCCAGGCGCGGTTTGCGGATGGGCGGACGGCGGCGAAGTAGTCAGCCGCCACGGCCCCGCCCTTCAGCCCGCACTGCCCACACGAGAAGGACGGCAATACCGCGATTCCTGAGCTCGTCACCGAACCGCCGCGCCGCTTGCCGGCGACCTACGCCGCAATCCCCCGCAGCAACCGCACCACCGTCTCCTCGACCCGCTCTTCCCCCAACGGTTGCCCGATCAGCGCGGAGTACGACGCCATCGCGATGAACTGATCCGCGATCGCCGCGGCATCCACGTCCGCCCGCACGTCCCCGGCATCGCGCCCGCGGGCGACCCGCTCCGCCACCCACTCGCGAATGGGCGCCGCCAACCGCTCGTTCAGGACGAGCCCCAACGCGGGATCGGCCGCGGTCACCTCAATCAAGGCCCGCGCCAGCGCCACGCCCTCGGGTCGCGCCAGCCCGTCCGACATCGCGGAGAACCATGCCCGCAGGTCCGCCCCGAGGTCGGCCGTCATCGGCACCGACACCTCAGACCCGGGCAGCACCCCCTCGACAAGCGCCTCGCCGAGGATCGCGGCCTTCGACGGCCACCACCGGTAGATCGTCTGCTTCGACACCTCAGCCTCGGCCGCAAGGCCCTCGATCGTCACAGCCTCATACCCGTCCGCGGCGAGCGCGCGACGCATCGCCTCCAGCACGGACTGACGGGCTTTCTCACTGCGAGGACGGGGCACCATTCGAGCGTACTCAGGCGTACACTGGAACATAAGTAGACGCACCGTTGCGAAACCGAAACGGCACCCGAACAAGGAGAAAGAGCATGGCCCTCACCGCACACTCCACCATCGGCGACTGGATGAACGACCCCACCGGCGGCCCCCTCATCCGTGGACTCTTCGAGAAGACCGGCGCCGACCCCTCGCTCCTCACCCCGGTGCTCGGCCTCCCCCTGCAGCAGCTCGTCGCGATGAGCCAGGGCGCCATGCCGCAGTCGGTCGTCGACGACCTCGTGCGCGCGGCCAACGGCGGCGAGATCCCCGCCGACGACGACACCGCCGGCTGGACCGAGAAGCCCACCGCCGGCCGCTTCGCCGGCAAGACCGTGATCGTCACCGGCGCCGCCTCCGGCATCGGCAAGGCCACCGCCTCGCGCATCGCCCGCGAAGGCGGACGCGTGATCGCCAGCGACATCGCCGCCGAGAAGCTCGACGCCCTCAAGGCCGAGCTCGCGGATGCCGACATCGTCACGGTCGCCGGCGACCTCACGAAGCAGGACGCGATCGACGCCGTACTCGCCGCCGCAGGCGACCGCATCGACGGACTCGCGAACGTCGCCGGCATCAACGACGACTTCTCCCCCGCCGGCGAGACCCCCGACGCCGTCTGGGACCGCGTCATCGCGATCAACCTGACCGCCCCGTTCAAGCTCATGCGCGCCGTGATCCCCGTGATGGAGGCGGCGGGTCGCGGCGCGATCCTCAACGTCTCGAGCGAGGCCGGCCTGCGCGGCAACGCCTCGGGCAACGCCTACACCGCCAGCAAGCACGGCATCATCGGCGTCACCAAGTCCGCGGCCTTCATGTACGGCCCCAAGGGCATCCGCGTGAACTCCGTCGCCCCGGGCGGCGTCGCCACCGGCATCCCGATGCCCCCGCACATGTCGGAGTACGGATCCGGACGCCTCGCCCCGTTCCAGCAGTCGATCCCGACCATCGCGACGGCCGAGCACCTCGCCGCGTCGATCACGTTCCTGCTGTCGGACGACGCCGTGAACATCAACGGCGCCATCCTCGCCTCCGACGGCGGATGGTCGGTGCAGTAACCCGCGCCGCGAGACCAACGCCCCGCCGACCCGAACGGCGGGGCGTTTCGCGACCGTCGTCAACCCCATCCCGCTCCCGATACCGGCGGCCTAGCCTGATCGCATGTTGAGGATCGGATCGATCGTGATCCGCGTGACGGACCTCGCCGCGCAGACCGCGTTCTGGAAAGCCGCGCTGGACTATGTCGAGAAGTACCCGCCCGACGACGACTGGGTCATCCTCACTCCGCGCGACGCCGAGACACCCTGCATCTCCCTCGACGCGCATCCCTCCGAGCGGGCGCTGCCCCCACGTATCCACCTCGACATCTACGCCGACGACCAGGCCGTCGAGGTGCGGCGCCTCACCGGCATCGGCGCCCGCGAGGTGCACTGGGACCGGCGCCCCGCCGACGCGGACTACGTGATCATGGAAGACCCCGAAGGCAACCGGTTCTGCGTCGTCGACTGCGCCGACTGGGACGGCTGGACCGCTCAGCCCTGACCCGGCCGCCTCTCGCGCGCCATCGCCTGCCGATGCGAGGTCAGCGCCGCGCGCACAGCCGAGTAGATCACCAGCCACGTGATCAGGATCCCGATGAGGAACACGGCCGCATAGAAGAGGAGGAAGAGGAAGAGGTTGTCACCGAACATGGCCTCAGGATGCCGCATGCCCAGCACCATCGGGAGCAGACTCCCGGGTCGGTGACGCCGTGGCGCCCGTCAGACCCGAAGCCCCGTCCGCCGCACCGCATCCCCCATCGCGACGACCGCCTCCGCCAGGATCGGACGCGGCGTCGCGAACACGACCCGCACGAAGTCCTCGGCCCCACGCCCCAGCAGCCGCCCCTCGGTCAGCACGACATCGGCCTGCTCCCGGAAGAACTCGGCCGGCGGCCCGGGAACGCCCAGTGCCGAGGTGTCGATCCACCCGATGTACGTCGCCTCCGGCGCGCGGTAGACCGCTCCCGGAAGATGCTCCGCCACGAGCTCGCCCAGCAACCGGCGCGAACCGTCCAGATACTCGATCACGTCCGACAGCCACGGCTTGCCATGCGTGTACGCGGCCGTCGAGGCCACCACGCCCAGCGTCGCCGCGCCGTGCTGCACCGCGAAACCGAACCTCTTGTACAGCTCCTGGTCCGCATCGTTCGAGGTGATCAACTGCGCGGTCTTCAACCCCGGGATGTTCCAGGCCTTCGACGCGCTCGTGCCGGTGACGGTGTGCGCGGCCGTCACCTCCGACACCGAGGCGTACGGCACGAAGGGTGCATCGTCGTAGCGCAGCGGCGCATGGATCTCATCCGCGAACACGCGCCCGCCATGACGCTCCACGATCTCGGCGATCGCCTCGAGTTCCTCCCGCCCGACGATCGTGCCGGTCGGGTTGTGCGGGTTGCAGAGCACGAGCGTCCGCGCCCCCGCGGCGAACGCCTCGTCGATGCGCTGCAGGTCGTGCTGCCAGCGTCCCTCGACCTCGACGCCGGGCACCTCGATCACCGGATGCCCGATCGCGGGCAGATATGTCAGGAACGGCATATATGCCGGAGTAGGCACGATCACCGCCGAACCGGTCGGCGCATACTCCTGCACGGCGACCCCGAGCGCCGCCATCACATCCGAAACCGGATGCACCCGCTCGGGATCGACCGCCCAGTCGTACTCCTCGCGCATCCAGCCGGCCGTCGCGACACCGAGCTCCGCGGCCTGCGGCGGTGAGAGATATCCCAGGTTCTCGTCGTCGATCGCACGGTGCAGCGCCTCGGCGATCTCCGGAGCGACCCCGAAGTCCATCTCCGCCACCCACGCCCCGATCCGCCCCGGGTGCAGGCTCCACTTCCGGCTCTGCGGCCGATCGAGGTACAGCCGGCTGCGTTCGTCGAACGGATGCGAGGGGCGATCTGCGCTCATGGTCGTGTGTTCCGCCGGCTCAGCCGACGGCGTCGATACAGGACGGGGTCAGGGCACGGATCACAGACACGGGAGATCTCCATTCACAGCGGGGTCCGACCAATCTACGGACGCCCCCGCACCGTCGCATCTCGCGTGTCCGTCCGTGACGACGGTGCGCGCCGGGCCCGGCGTGCACAACTCAGGAGAATCTGACGATCATCGGTCCAAATCGCCGTTCCGAGCCGAGACAGTGCGATTTCTCCTGAGTTGTGCACACGAAGCGACTCAGCTCGCGGCGTCGAGCACCCAGGTCACGCCGAAGCGGTCGGTGAGCATGCCGAAACCGGCCGACCACGCCGACGCCGCGAGGGGCTCGACCACCGTGGCACCGTCCGAGAGGCCGTCCCAGTACCCCTGGATCTCGTCGAGCGAGTCGGCGCGCAGCGACTGGAAGAACGTGCGGTCGGTGATGGTCACGCCGTTCTCGCGGTGCGTGCTGCCCGCGGTCGCCGCCGGGTCCGGGTCGTCCTGACCGAGGATGTCGTACGCCATGAGACGCACGACGCCGTCGAGCTGCCCGAACACGATCTTGTCGAATCCGGGAACCCCTTCCGGCAGGCCGAACTGCCCGTACGTGGCCGCCGTGACCTCGCCGCCGAACACCGACCGGTAGAAATCGAGCGCCTGCCGTGCAGTGCCGCGGAAGTTGAGGTGGGTCGTGGTGGTGATGGACATGAACTGTCTCCTTCTCTGCGCTCCGCCGTTCGGAACCGCCTGAGTTCCACCATCACAGGGGTAGCGGTCGGTTTCTGTCCTCTACTTCGGGCACACTGAATCCATGACCGGAAGCTCGTCACGGATGCTCGCGCTGCTGTCGCTGCTGCAGACCCCGCGCGACTGGCCCGGTCACGTGCTCGCCGAACGCCTGGAGGTGAGTGCACGCACCGTGCGCCGCGACGTCGACCGGTTGCGCGAACTCGGCTACCGCATCGCCGCGATCAAGGGTCCGGACGGCGGGTACCGGCTCGCCGCCGGGTCGGAGCTGCCGCCGTTGCTGTTCGACGACGACCAGGCGGTGGCGATCGCCGTGGCCCTGCAGAGCGTGCCGGCGACGGGAATCGACATCGACGAGGGAGCCGCCCGGGCACTCGCCACCGTGCGTCAGGTGATGCCCTCCCGGCTGCGGCACCGCGTCGACGGCATCCGCTTCACCGGGACTGCCGCCGACGTCCGTGTCGACCCTGCCGTGCTGGAGTCGGCGAGCGCGGCAGTCCGCGACCACCACGTGCTGCGCTTCGACTACGGCGCGCACCACGATCGGCCCGCCCGCCGCGTGGAACCGCATGCCGTCGTCGCCCGCGAGGGGCGCTGGTACCTGCTCGCGTGGGACCTCGAGGCCGACGACTGGCGCACGTTCCGCCTGGACCGCATGCATCCGCGCATCCCGACCGGGCCGTTGTTCACCCCGCGACCCCTCCCGGCCGCGGATGCGCAGACGTACCTGGCAGTGCGCGCGAAGGGCTCGACGACCGAGGACCGCTGGCCATGCGTGGGCGAGGTCGTGATCGCACTTCCGGCTCGCGAGATCGCCCCGTGGATCGGCGACGGTGAGCTGACGGAGCTGGCCGACGGGTCATGCCGGGTCACGGTGGGCTCGTGGTCGTGGACCGGGGTGCTGGCCGCGGTCGCCCGCTTCGATGCGCCCTTCACGGTGGTGGGACCGGAGCCGCTGCGGGAGGCCGCCGTGGTCCTGGCGGAGCGGTTCGCCGCGGCCGACTCCTCCTCCTGAACCGCCGGCTTTCGCGGCCTTTCCACACCTGCTGGCAGGATCCCTCCCTACCGCGGCCTCACCGATCCGTGCCGGGTTTGAATGGGTGCACGGCCACGCGAGCAAAGCTAGTAGTTCTAGTAGTTCACGCGTACGATCAGAGGATGGGGACAGTGACGAAGACCGAACTCAATCAACAGACCGCCAAAGTACTGGCGCGAGTCACGGCGGGTGAACACTTGACCGTGACCGATCGAGGGCGACCGATCGCCGAGCTGTCTCCACCATCGGAGACGGAGTGGACACGTCTGATCGCCAGCGGGCGCGTGACTCTTCCGACGAAGACGGGTGCACTCGCCCACGCCCCGGTGCCCGACACCGTCTCCACAGCCGAGACCTTGAACGAGATCCGTTCGGATCGACTGTGATCTTCCTCGACACATCCGCCGCGGTGAAAGCACTCATCGACGAGGCGGAGAGCGCCGCCGTGATCAGCCTGTTCGCCGACGGCACCGAGTTCGTGGCATCTCGACTTCTCGCGGTCGAGCTGCACGCCGTGGCGGATCGTCGCTCCTTGAGCCATGAGCAGACCGATGATCTCCTCTCCCACATCTCGCTCGTCTCCCTCGACGACGACATCATGACCCGCGCGATCGGGCTCCACTCGGGGCTGCGCGCCTTGGACGCGCTTCACCTCGCGACGGCGATCCGCCTGAGGGACACGATCACATCCGTACTCACCTACGACCAGGAGCTCGCAGATGCCGCACGGCAGAGCGGCATCGCGGTCACTTCGCCCAGGTGAGCCCGAGATCATCGCCGCCGAGGACCGCACCCGCCGGAGAGGCACCCTCAACCGCGCCGGTAGACTGATCCTGCCCCGCCGGCCCCTTCCTTTGGAGTGCGCGTGACCACCGCCCCTGCACCTTTCCACAAGCACGTCCCCGACTCCGTCGAGAACGCGATCGCGACGCCCGAGAAGGAGCAGCCGTACGCGGCTCTCGGACTCAAGCCCGACGAGTACGAGCGCATCAAGGAGATCCTGGGCCGCCGCCCCACGTCGGGCGAGCTGGCGATGTACTCCGTGATGTGGTCGGAGCACTGCTCGTACAAGTCGTCGAAGAACTACCTGCGCCGCTTCGGCCAGAAGGTCTCCGACGAGATGAAGGAACGCCTCATGGTGGGCATGGGCCAGAACGCGGGCGTCGTCGACGTCGGCGAGGGCTGGGCCGTCACCTTCAAGGCGGAGTCGCACAACCACCCGTCGTTCATCGAGCCCTTCCAGGGTGCGGCCACGGGCGTCGGCGGCATCGTCCGCGACATCATCTCGATGGGCGCACGCCCGGTGGCGGTCATGGACGCGCTGCGCTTCGGCGCGATCGATCACCCCGACACCGCCCGCGTGGTGCACGGCGTGACCAGCGGCATCAGCTTCTACGGCAACTGCCTCGGCCTGCCGAACATCGGCGGCGAGACGGTCTTCGACTCCGTCTACCAGGCCAACCCGCTCGTGAACGCGCTCGCGGTGGGCGTGCTGCGCCACGAAGACCTCAAGCTCGCGAACGCGACCGGCGTCGGCAACAAGGTCGTCCTGTTCGGCGCCCGCACGGGTGGCGACGGCATCGGCGGCGCGAGCATCCTCGCCTCCGACACGTTCGCCGACGGCGGTCCGACCAAGCGCCCTGCGGTGCAGGTCGGCGACCCGTTCGCCGAGAAGGTGCTCATCGAGTGCTGCCTGGAGCTGTACCGCGGCGAGCTCGTCGAGGCGATCCAGGACCTCGGCGCCGCCGGCATCTCCTGCGCCACCAGCGAGCTCGCGGCCAACGGCAACAGCGGCATGAAGGTCTCGCTCGACAACGTGCTGCTGCGCGACCCCACGCTCACGGCCGAGGAGATCCTCATGTCGGAGTCGCAGGAGCGCATGATGGCGATCGTCGCGCCCGAGAAGCTCGACGCGTTCCTCGCGGTCGTGAACAAGTGGGAGGTCGAGACGTCCGTTCTCGGCGAGGTCACCGGTGACGGACGCCTCATCATCGACTGGCAGGGCGAGCGCATCGTCGACGTCGACCCCTCGACCGTCGCGGTCGACGGCCCCGTGTACGACCGCCCCGTCGCCTACCCGACCTGGATCGACGCCCTACAGGCGGATGCCGCCGAGAACCTGCCGCGCGCGAACGACCCCGAGACGCTGCGCGAGCAGTTCCTGAACCTCGTCGCCTCGCCGAACCTGGCCGACACGAGCTGGATCACCAACCAGTACGACTACTACGTGCTCGGCAACACCGCCCTCAGCTTCCCCGACGACGCCGGCATGATCCGCGTCGACGAGGAGTCCGGTCTCGGCTTCGCGGTCGCGACCGATGCCAACGGCCGCTACTGCCAGCTCGACCCCTACGCGGGTGCGCAACTGGCTCTCGCCGAGGCCTACCGCAATGTCGCCGTCACGGGTGCCGTGCCGACCGCGATCACCGACTGCCTCAACTTCGGCTCCCCCGAGAACCCCGAGGTCATGTGGCAATTCGGCCAGACCGTCGATGGTCTCGCCGACGGCTGCTACGAACTCGGCACCCCGGTCACGGGCGGCAACGTCTCGTTCTACAACCAGACGGGCGACGTGCCGATCCACCCGACCCCGCTCGTGGGCGTGCTCGGCATCATCGACGACGTGTCCCGCCGCATCCCCTCCGGATGGCAGGACGAAGGCCAGAACATCTACCTGCTCGGCACCACCGCGACCGAGCTGTCGGGTTCGGCATGGGCCGAGGTCGTGCACCAGCACCTCGGCGGACTGCCGCCGAAGGTCGACCTCGCGGGCGAGAAGCGCCTCGCCGGGCTCCTGTCGGCCGCCCGCGACGAGTGGCTGATCTCCTCGGCGCACGACCTGTCCGAGGGGGGCCTCGCGCAGGCTCTGGCCGAGGGCGTCATGCGCTTCGGCGTCGGCGCCCGCGTGTGGCTGAACGAGATCATCGAGCGCGATGGCGTGGATGCGGCATCCGCCCTGTTCTCGGAGTCGACCGGCCGCGTGATCGTGACCGTGCCCCGTGAGGACGACGTCAAGTTCCGCGGCCTCTGCGAAGGCCGGGGATACCCCGTCGCCCGCATCGGCGTCACCGACAGCGAGCCGCAGCTCGAGGTGCAGGGCGTGTTCACCGTCTCGGCCGCTGAACTGCGTGAGCGCTCGCAGGCCACACTGCCGTCGTACTTCGGTCCGACCGTCACCGAGCAGGTCAGCGCATGAACCAGGTCAGCCGTCAGAACCCGAATGACGAGGACTACGGCGACCTCGGCGAGAAGCGCAACCGGCGCATCCGCATCGTCGCCTGGACCGTCATCATCGCGCTGATCCTCGGCGGTGGCGGCGCGACCGTGCTGACGCTGCTCCTCGGCTGAGAGCCTCGGGAGAGACTTCGCAGAACGACAGAAACCTCGCACGATATCCGCCGATATCTGCGGGGTTTCTGCTTTTCTGCGAAGTTCTGTGTGCGAGGTCCGGTCAGGAACTCGGGGCAAGCAGGTACCGGGTCAGGGTGATGATCGCGTCGGGGCCGCTGCTCTCCCGCCCGAGCGACTCCACGATGATGGCCCCCAGGATCGCCTGACCGATCTGCGCGACCGGAGCATCCTCGGCGAGCTGCCCGTCGCGGATCCCGCCACGCAGGCGCTCGGAGAGGTGCTGCTCGACGCCGAGACTCCCACCGAGATGCGCGCCGACCGCGGCATCCTCGGCCGCCGCCGCCACGAGCGACTGCAACAGCGCCTGCCCCTGGGCGGTCGCGAGGATCGCGAACACCGAGTGCAGCCAGGTCTCGACGTCGGCCAGGAGGTCACCGGTGTCCGGCACGACGAAGTCGACCGGGATGAGTCGTCCGTCGACCAGGCAGTCGGCGATCAACGCGCCCCGCGACGGCCACCAGCGGTAGATGGTCTGCTTGCCGACCCCGGCCTCCTTGGCGATGCCCTCGATCGTGAGCCGGTCGTAGCCCTGCGCATGGAACAGC
Source organism: Microbacterium sp. LB12 (assembly GCF_037150835.1). Taxonomy (NCBI): domain Bacteria; kingdom Bacillati; phylum Actinomycetota; class Actinomycetes; order Micrococcales; family Microbacteriaceae; genus Microbacterium; species Microbacterium sp. LB12. The sequence continues at coordinate 11,307 of NZ_JBBCPF010000001.1, forward strand.
CGGGACGTGGCATCGAGGATCGCCTCACGCGCTGCCGTGCTGCGCACAGGCCCGCTCCGATGCTCGTTCACCATGCGTTCAGGATAGCCACAGAACCGTAGACGAGACGTACCGTATGATCTTGGAGTCTGAAGGAGACCACCGTGGCCGCACTGCTGTACCGTCTGGGTTCGTTCGCTGCACGCAAGGCGTGGACGGTGATCGCCGCGTGGGTGCTGATCCTCGGCCTCGGCGTCGGTGCATTCCTCACCCTCGGCGGCACGCTGAGCAACAGCTTCGACATCCCGGGCACCGCCTCGGGTGCGGTGATCGACGAGCTCGCCGACAAGCTTCCCGACACCGCCGGCGGCACCGGCACGGTCGTGTACAAGACCGAGAACGGCGAACCCTTCACCGACGCACAGAAGCAGGCCATCTCCGACCTGGCCGTGAGCGCGGATAAGCTCGACGGCGTCGCCCGCGTGATCGACCCGTTCGACGCCCAGAAGCAGCAACAGGATCAGGCGCAGAAGCTCGCCGACGGCGAGACCCAGATCACCGACGGCCGCTCTCAGCTGGATGCGGGTCAGGCGCAACTCGACGCCGGCCGCACCCAGCTCGAAGCCGGACTCGACCAGCTCACGGCCGCCCGCGCCCAGGCAGAGCAGGCCGGTGCCGGATCCGCGCAGCTCGCGGCCCTCGACGCGCAGATCGCGGCGCTGAACGCCCAGCTCGCCCAACTCTCCGCCCAGCAGGCCACGCTCGACGCGAACCGCACCGAACTCGACGAGAACGCCGACCAGGTGAAGCTCGGCTCGACGCTCCTCACCCTCGCCGACGGCATCGGTGTCGTCTCGGAAGACGGCTCGACCGCCATCGTCAACATCTCGTTCGTCGACCCGCGCCTCGAGCTCTCCGAAGAGGTCAAGCAGGGCGCGATCGACCACTTCGCCTCCGCCCCCATCGACGGCGTCGCGGTCGACTTCGGCACCGACATCGCGCAGGGCGTGCCGGAGATCTTCGGCATCGGCGAAGCCGTGGGCCTCGCGTTCGCCGCGATCGTGCTCATCGTGATGCTCGGCTCCCTCATCGCCGCTGCTCTCCCGATCGTCACGGCCATCGTGGGCGTCGGAGTCGGCGTCACGGCATCCCTCGCCTTCTCCGGCATCGTGAACATGGCATCCGTGACCCCGGTGCTGGGCGTCATGCTCGGGCTCGCGGTCGGCATCGACTACTCGCTCTTCATCGTCAACCGGCATCGCAAGCAGCTGCGCGCCGGGGTTCCCGTGCGTGAGTCGATCGGCCTCGCCACCGGCACCTCGGGCACGGCCGTCGTCTTCGCCGGCACGACCGTGATCGTCGCGCTGCTCGCGTTGAACGTGACCGGCGTGCCTTTCCTCGGACTCATGGGCACGGTCGGCGCGGTGTGCGTCGCGGTCGCCGTGTTCGTCGCGGTCACTCTCGCACCCGCCGTCCTCGGACTCGTCGGCACGCGTCTGCTCAGCCGCCGCGCCCGCGCGACGATCGGCCAGGAGCACGCGGCAGGCAAGCCCGTTAGGCGCATGTCGACCTTCCGCGCCATCGTCACCGCCCTCGTGAGCATCGTCGCGCTGCTGATCATCGCGATCCCCTCGATGTCGATGCGACTCGGCCTGCCGGACGGGTCGAGCGAGCCCAGCGACTCCACCAGCTACCGCGCGTTCCAGACCGTCGACGAGCAGTTCGGCGAGGGCGCCAACGGCCCCCTACTGGTCACGGCGACCCTCGACGACGCGGTGAGCGACGATGATCTCCTCGCCACGCAGGTCGAGATCGCGCAGGCCATCGCCGACCAGGACGACGTGGTGGCCGTCGCGCCGATCGCGACCTCCGACGACAACACGCTCCTCGCCTTCCAGGTGGTGCCGAAGGAAGGCCCGAACAGCGCCTCCACCGAGAAGCTCGTGCAGGATCTGCGGTCGATGCCGGCGATCGGCGACGGGATCACCCTCGGCGTCGCGGGCCAGGCCGCCATCAACATCGACATCTCCGAAGCCCTGGCCGGGGTGCTGCCGCTGTACCTCGTGGTCGTGGTCGGCCTCTCGCTGCTGATCATGATCGTGGTGTTCCGCTCACTGCTCGTGCCACTCATCGCCACCGGCGGGTTCGTGCTGTCGCTCTTCGCGACCTACGGCCTGATCGTCGCGGTGTTCCAGTTCGGCTGGGGCGCCGAGCTCATCGGGCTGCACAGCACCGGACCGATCCTCAGCTTCCTGCCCGTGATCCTCGTCGGCATCCTGTTCGGCCTCGCGATGGACTACCAGCTGTTCCTCGCCTCCGGCATGCGCGAGGCGTTCGTGCACGGCGCCAAGGCGCGGGATGCCGTCGCCCTGGGCTTCCGCGCCGGCCGCTCGGTCGTGATCGCCGCCGCGCTCATCATGGTGTCGGTGTTCGGCGGGTTCATCTTCTCGGAGTCGACCATCATCCGCTCGATCGGCTTCGGCCTCGCGTTCGGCGTGCTGCTCGACGCCTTCGTGGTGCGGATGCTGCTCATGCCCGCACTCATGCACCTGCTCGGGCGTTCGGCGTGGTGGCTACCGCGCTGGCTCGACCGCATCCTGCCGAACGTCGACATGGAGGGTGCGGCGCTGGAGCGCGACCATCCGGGCATGAAGGCGGTGGCCGTGCCGACCACGACCGACTCGGTGCCGACCTCGGGCCACTCGGGCTAGACCGCGGTCTCGCTTTCCGAAGGAGTTCTCGGCGTCGGGAGGAGGAATCCGCCCGAAAGCTCCTCCGGATGAGGAGTTCTCCGTCCGAGCGGGTGGCCATGCCCGAGCCGGTGTCAGTGGCCGTGCTTAGAGTGGGCGCATGACCGCCCGTGAACGCCTGCTCGAGCTGCGTGCTCGGGCCGAGGAGCGGGTGCGCGCGACGGCGGCGACCCTCGACGAACTCACGCACGACCGTGAAGGCTCGAACGACGATGACGAGCACGACCCCGAGGGCGTCACCCTGTCGTCGGAGTGGTCGCGGCTGACCGGACTCGCCGACGCGGCCGCTTCCGAGCTCCGCCAGGTCGACGACGCGGTGGCCCGGATGGACGCCGGCACCTACGGCCTCTGCGCGAACTGCGGAAAACCCATCCCACCCGGCCGGCTGGAGGTGCGGCCTTTCGCGGAGTACTGCGTCGCGTGCGCCGAGAAGCTCGGGCACTGACGCGATCGACGCCGCGCGAGTAGCATCCCACCCATGCCCATCGCACTCGAGAACGTCGGGATCGCCGTGCGCGACCTGGAAGCCACCATCTCCTTCTTCACCGACCTCGGCCTCACCGTGCTCGGCCGCGACGAGGTCAGCGGGGAATGGGCATCGACCGCGGTCGGGCTCGACGGCAACCACGCGAAGATCGCCGTGCTGCAGACCCCGGACGGGCGCGGGCAGATCGAGCTGTTCGAGTACATCCATCCGGACGCGATCGAGACCGCGCCGACCCTGCCGAATGAGATCGGCATGCACCGCATCGCCTTCTCGGTCGACGACATCGACGAGTCCCTCGCGATCGCCGCGCGCCACGGCTACCACCCGCTCCGCGGCGTCGCGAACTACCAGGACGTGTACAAGCTCACCTACCTGCGTGGCCCGAGCGGCATCCTGGTGATGTTCGCGCAAGACCTCACGAAACGCTGACCCCGCCCCGCGCACCCGCGCGCGACCCACCCGTTTGCGCCCGGTGCGGGGTCAGTACCGTGCCGCAAACCCCTTCCGGAGGCGCGTTTTCGATCCCGCACCCGGGCGGTGGGGCCGGGGGGCTACCCGGCGACGGCCTCCGCGATCGCGGCGCCGAGCTCGACCGTGGTGGCCGTGCCGCCGAGGTCGGGGGTGAACGGCGCGGCGTCCGCCCCGCGGGCGAGCACCTCCTCGATCGCGGCCAGCACGGCGGCACCGGCATCCGGGTACCCGAGGTGCTCGAGCATCATGGCGCCGCACCAGATCTGTCCGATCGGGTTCGCGATGCCCTTGCCCGCGATGTCGGGAGCCGAACCGTGCACGGGCTCGAACAGGCTCGGGAACACCCCCTCGGGGTTGATGTTGGCGCTCGGTGCGATGCCGATCGTGCCGGTGCAGGCGGGCCCGAGGTCGGAGAGGATGTCGCCGAACAGGTTGCTCGCCACGACCACGTCGAACCAGTCCGGGTGCAGCACGAAGTTCGCGGTGAGGATGTCGATGTGGAACTGGTCGCGCGTCACATCGGGGTAGTCGGCACCGACCGCCGCGACCCGCTCGTCCCAGTACGGCATCGAGATCGAGATGCCGTTGCTCTTGGTGGCCGAGGTGAGGTGGCCGGACCGGCGGCCCGCCAGCTCGTAGGCGTAGCGCAGCACCCGGTCGACGCCTGTGCGGGTCATCACCGTCTCCTGCAGCACGAACTCCCGGTCGGTGCCCTCGAACATGCGCCCGCCGATCGACGAGTATTCGCCCTCGGTGTTCTCGCGCACCACGTAGAAGTCGATGTCCCCGGGCTCGCGACCGGCCAGCGGCGACACCACCCCGGGCATGAGCCGCACCGGCCGCAGGTTCACGTACTGGTCGAACGCGCGGCGGAACTGGATGAGGCTCCCCCACAGGCTCACGTGATCGGGCACCACATCGGGCCAGCCGACCGCCCCGAAGAAGATCGCGTCGAAGCCGCGCAGCACCTCGAACCAGTCATCCGGCAGCATCTGCCCGTGCTGCTGCCAGTAGGCGGCGCTCGCGAAATCGAACTCCTCGAACTCGAGCGCGATGTCGAAGCGGGCGGCCGCGGCCTCGAGCACCCGCAGCCCCTCGGGCATGACCTCGGTGCCGATGCCGTCTCCGGCGATCACGGCGATGCGGTGGGTGGTCGTCATGGATGGTTCCTTCGTGGTGGGAATCGGCGGATCAGAGCACGTCGCGCTCGGCGGGGTGGTGGCAGGCGACGCGATGCGTGTCGCCGTGCGCGATCAGCGCGGGGGTCTCCAGCGTGGGGACGACCTCGGCACAGATCTCGGTGGCCTTCCAGCACCGCGTGCGGAAGCGGCATCCGCTCGGCGGCGACACCGGGCTCGGCACGTCGCCGGTGAGCACGATGCGCTCGCGCGCCCGCTCGGCCCGCGGGTCGGGCACCGGGATAGCCGACAGCAGCGCCTGCGTGTAGGGGTGCAGCGGACGCTCGTACAGCTCGTCGACGGGTCCTTCCTCGACGAGCTTGCCGAGGTACATGACCCCGACGCGGTCGCTGAGGTGCCGCACCACCGAGAGGTCGTGCGCGATGAAGAGATAGGTCAGACCGAGGTCGCGCTGCAGGTCGTCGAGCAGGTTGAGCACCCCGGCCTGCACGCTCACGTCGAGTGCGCTGACCGGCTCGTCGAGCACGATCACCTCGGGCTCGACCGCGAGCGCCCTGGCGATACCCAGACGCTGCCTCTGCCCGCCCGAGAACTCGTGCGGGAAGCGGTCGGCGTGCGCGGGGTTGAGACCCACCTGCGCCAGCAGCTCTTCGACACGGCGGTCGTGGTTCCCGCGGTGCAGGCCGTGGATCACGAGCGGCTCGGTGAGCGTCGCCCGCACCGACTTGCGCGGGTTCAGCGAGGCGTACGGGTCCTGGAACACGAACTGCACCCGCCGACGCAGGGCACGCAGGCGGCCGCCTTCGATCCCCGTGATGTCGTCGTCGCCGAGCCGGATCGACCCGCCGTCGCTCGACTGCAGCCGGGCGACGCTGCGTCCGAGCGAGGACTTGCCGCATCCCGATTCGCCCACGAGGCCGAACGTCTGCCCGCCCTCGATCGACAGGCTCACATCCGACACCGCCTGCACGACGTCGCGCGTGCGCCCGAACAGGCCACCGCCGATGCGGTACTCCTTGACGAGGTTCTGCACGGTCAGGCCGGTGCTCACGATGCCGCCTCCTTCTGCCACTCGTCGATCCGCACGCACGCGGCCGTGTGCCCCGCGCCGACCGTCACAGGTTCCGGCACGGCCACATCGCAGCGGCCGGCAACGGCGTGGGCGCACCGCGGCGCGAACCGGCAGCCGACCGGCCACGCGGTCGCCACCGGAGGCTGACCGGCGATCTGGTAGAGCCGGTCGTCGCGCGAGGTGCGTCGGTCGATGCGCGGCAGGGATGCCAGCAGCCCCGCCGTGTAGGGGTGCGCGGTCTCGTAGAACAGGGGGTCGACGTCGGCCGTCTCGACCAGCCCGCCCGCGTACATCACGAGCACGCGGTCGGCGGTGCCCGCCACCACCCCGAGGTCGTGCGTGATCAGCAGCACGGTCGTGCCGGTACGGCGCTGCACCTCGCGCAGCACCTCCAGCACCTGGGCCTGTACGGTCACGTCGAGCGCGGTGGTGGGCTCGTCCGCGATCAGCAGGTCGGGCTCGTTGGCGATGCTCATCGCGATCATGACGCGCTGACGCATGCCGCCGGAGAACTCGTGCGGGTAGCGGTCGACGCGCAGTTCCGGCGAGGGGATGCCGACCAGGTCGAGCAGCTCGATCGCGCGCGCCCGCCGTTCGGCCGCGGTCGACTCCGGCTTGTGCACGCGCACGGCCTCGATCAGCTGCTCCCCGACGCGCATGACGGGGTTGAGTGCCGTCAGCGCATCCTGGAAGACGATCGCGATGTCCTTGCCGCGGATCTCCCGCAGCGCGTCGTCCGAGAGGCCGACGAGCTCCTGACCGCGGAGCTTGATCGATCCGGTCACGACGGCCTTCTTGGGCAGCAGCCCCATGATCGCCATCGCGGTCATCGACTTGCCGGATCCGGATTCGCCGACGATGCCGACCGTCTCGCCCTCGTAGAGCACGAACGACACACCCTCGACCGCCTTGGCGAGCCCGGCATCGGTCGGGAAGCTGATCGACACGTCCTCCACCTCGAGGAGGATGGCCCCGGCGCTCACAGGTTCTTCCCCTGCGGGTCGAGCGCATCGCGCAGTCCGTCGCCGATGAAGTTCACGCACAACACGGTGACGAGGATGAAGATGCCGGGGAAGTACAGCAGGTAGACCTGCGGGGTTCCCACGTAGCCGGCGGCCTGGCTGAGCATGGAGCCCCAGCTGGTCTGCGGCGGCTGCACCCCGAATCCGAGGAAGCTGAGTGTCGACTCGGCGATGATCGAGGAGGCCACGGCCAGACTCATGGCCACCGCGATGACTCCGGCGAGGTTGGGCAGCAGGTGCGAGATCACGATGCGCGGTCCGGAGGCTCCGATGCCGCGGGCCGCGTCGATGAAGTCCTTCTCTCGCAGCGACAGCACCTGGGCGCGCACGACGCGGGCGATGTACGTCCACCCCAGCGCGGTGAGCGCGAACACGATCGTGGTCGGCGAGGGTCCGAGTCCCTGCAGGATCACCGCGAGCAGCGCGATCGCCGGCACGATGAGGAACAGGTCGGTGATGCGCATGATCAGCTCGCCGATCCAGCCGCCCACGTATCCGGCGATCGCGCCGAGCGCGGTGCCGACCACGGTGGCGAGCAGCGCGACGGAGAGGCCGATCGCGAGCGACACCTGGCCGGCGAAGAGGATCTCGCTGAAGTAATCGCGGCCCAGCTCGTCGGTGCCGAGCCAGTGCTCGCCCGACGGCGGGGTGGGCCCGAGCAGCAGATCCTGCTGCCCCTGCGGGAACGGCGCGATCACCGCCGCGCCGAAGCACGCGATCAGCAGGATCACGAGCACGATCAGGCTCACGACTCCGAGCCGATGCCGCAGGAAGCCCTTCAGCAGTTGGCGGGTGGGTGCTTTCTGCGGATCCTGCTCGGCGAGCAGCTCCTCGCTCCCGGCGATGCCTGCACCGCTCATGACAGCCTCACTCTCGGGTCGAGCACCGCATAGGCGATGTCGGCGATCAGGTTGCTGACGACCACCGCGACGGCGACCACGAGCATCCACGGCAGCAGCACGAACACGTCGCCCGCCACCAGCGACTGCAGGAAGAGCCGGCCCATGCCGGGGATCGCGAAGATCTGCTCGGTCACGACGAGTCCGCCGATCAGGATCGCCGCATCGAGCGCGACGACCGTGACGAAGGGTGCCAGCGAGTTGCGGACCGCGTGCTTCCAGATGACCTGGCGGCGCGGCACGCCCTTCGCCCGTGCGGTGCGCACGTAGTCGCTGGAGAGCGCGTCGAGCATGGCCGCGCGTCCGAACCGGCTCCAGGACGCGACGAGCGCGATCATGAGCGCGGCCACCGGCAGCACGAGGTGGCGGATGTAGTCGAGCACCCCGGTCTGTCCCGGCGAGTTCAGCCCGATGAAGAACAGGGGCGGCTCGCTGAGTCCGAACTGCTCCTTCGGCCACACCGCGAAGGTCTGGATGAGGATGAGCCCGAACCAGAACGCGGGCATCGCGATGCCGATGTACGAGGCGCCGGTGAGCAGGTTGTCGCCGAGCGAGTACTGCCGCACGGCCGAGTAGACGCTCACGCCGCCGGCGATCAGGATCGCGACCAGCAGCCCCCAGAACGCGAGCTGCAGCGTCGGCCAGAGCGCGTCGCCGATGAGCGGCAGCACAGGGGTGCCGGTGCGGGTGCTCACGCCCCAGTCGCCGGTCACCATCGCGCGCAGCCAGAGGAAGTACTGCTCGGGGATCGAGCGGTCGAGTCCGAGCCGCTCGATCTCGCGCGCGATGACGGAGGGGTCGTGCCCCTGCCGGAGCTTCGCGAGCGGGTCGAACGTCGCCCGCACCGCCCAGAACAGGATGAACGAGGCGACGAGGATGACCGGCACCGAGTACAGCACCCGTCGTGTGATGAAGGTGATCACGTCGTCGCCTCGTTCCTGTCCTGACAGCCGAACCCGAGCGGGCTCAGCCGGCCAGGCCCCACTGTGCCAGGTTCCAGAACGGACCCTCGACCGGGTTGATCTGCAGCGGACCGCCGACCTTGTCGCTCCACAGCAGCACGTTCGGCACGGTGTCCAGCGGCAGCGAGGGCACGTTCTCCGCGATCAGCGCATCCGCCTCGTGCGACACCGCGATGCGGGCGTCCGTGTCGAGCTCGCTGTCGACCTGGCCGAGCAGGTCGTCGAGGCCGGGGATGTTCGTGCGGTAGAAGTTGATGCCGGAGAAGCCGTTGGCCTCGCTCGGGATGTTGACCGAGGAGAACGTCGAGCTGAGCGTGGGGTCCGGGAACGTGTCCACGAGCGCCCAGAGCCCTGCCTGGAAGTCGCCCTGCGGGGCGATCGTGCCGAACAGGTCGGCCGGAGTCACCTGGTCGATGGTCATCTCGAATCCGGCGTCCTTCAGCTGCGACTGCAGCACCTGCACGGTCAGGTCGCGGCGCTTGTTGCCGGCGAGGGTCTTGATCGAGAAGGTGGCCGTGTCGCCGCCCTTGGCCCAGACGCCGTCGGAGTTCTTCGCCCAGCCGTCGCCCTTCATGAGCTCGTCGACCTTGTCGAGGTCGAGCGTGTAGTCCTTGAAGTCGTCGGACGCGAACGGGGCGACCATGGGCGAGTTGAAGCTCTGCTGCGCCTTGTCGACGCCGATGCTGCCGAACAGCCGCTTGACGATCGCGTCACGGTCGATCGAGTAGGCGAGGGCCTGACGCACCGCGACGGAGTCGAACGGAGCGGCAGCGTTGTTGATCCAGATCGCCTCGAGGTTGCCGCTGCGGGCGTCGACCTGGGACTGGATGCCGGGGAGTCCCGCCTCGATCTGCGTGAGGGCGTCGAGCTGCGGCGACGGGTACAGCGCGCTGACCTGTCCACTCTTGAGCGCCTGGAAGGCCGCCGTGGTGTCGGGCAGGAACAGGAAGGTGACCTTGTCGAGGTGCGGCTTCTCGCCCCAGTAGTTCTCGTTCGGCACGAGCGTGACAGAGGTGCCGCGGGTCCACTTCTCGATCTTCCAGGGGCCGCCGCTGAAGTCGTAGCCGTCGGCCATGATCGATGCACGGTCCTGGCCTTCGAGGAGGTGCGCGGGCATGATGCCGTAGACGCTGAAGAGCGTGCGCCAGCCGGCGTATGCCGAGTTCAGGGTCACGACGGCGGTCTGCGGGTCGCTCGTGTCGACGGCGGTGATGCGGTCGTAGCCGGTCTTGTCGAAGATGTCGTCGCCATCGCGGATCTGCAGCGCGGTGTAGGCGAAGTCGGCCGAGGTGATGGGCTCGCCGTCGGACCACACCGCGTCGGGGTTGATCGAGTAGGTGATGGTCTGGGTGCCGTCTGCGGCGACCTCGGCCACGGGCTCGCCGGTGACGAGGTCGGAGGGCACGGGCACCCATTCGTCGTCGACCTGGCGGGTCTGGAAGACGCCGGGCAGCGTGGGGATCTGCATGATGTAGGTGCCCCAGATCGAACCGCCGCAGGTGGCGATCCAGTCGGTGCAGTCGGGCTCCTGCTCGGCGCCGATCACGAGCTCTCCGCCGTCGACGACGGCGACGTCGCTGGGCTCGGGGGTCGCGTTCGACGACGTGCAGGCGGCGAGCGAGCCGACCAGGGCGGTGACGGCGAGGGCTGCGATGAGGGCGCGGCGTGCCGAGGGGACGACGGGGTGGAACGGTGATTTCGACATGGACGGATCTCCAGTGATCGTGCGACTGAGGGACAGTGCGAACGTGCTGCCGTGCGGGTGGTGGTCTGACTCTAGAGCCGACCGGAAGAGATAGCAAGCACTTTAGTCAATGTTCGTGACTAGAGATGAGATCAGTGGCGTCCCAACGCTCTCCGGCGAGGGTGCGCGACGCCAGTTCGTGCATGCGACGCTGATCGTGCGCGGCTCCGTCCAGCCCGGTCGGCTCGTGGCCTCCCTGGAAGATCTCGAGCAGCACGTCGCCGCCTCGGGCACTCAGCCGATCCACGTAGCCCTGCACGCCGACGACCGGGGTGCGGGTGTCGATCGAACCCTGGTTGACCCACACCGACGCCGTGACGTCGTCGAGGTACGAGATCGCCGAGAAGCGCTCCACGAGCTCCGGCGGCACCCACGAGCTCCAGACCGTGCGCACCGCAGGGTTCATGGCCTCGATCGTGACCGACCAGTCGGCGACCGCGACGTGCGCGAGCCCGCCGGCGAACAGCTCGGGCAGGCGTCCGACGCTCAGCAGCGTCATGTGGCCGCCGTAGGAGGCGCCCGTGATGAAGGTCGACGCCGGGTCGGCGAGGCCCTGTGCGCGCAGCCAGGCGACGGCTGCCGCGACATCCTCGATCTCCCGATCCCCGCCCACGTTCCAGAAGCCCTCGCGGAAGTCGCGTCCGAAGGTGACCGAGCCGCGGTAGTTCAGGGAGGCGTACGCGAAGCCCGCGTCGATCCATGCCTGTGCGGACGGGTTGTAGCTGTCGACCGTCACGAGGTTCGGCCCGCCGTGGATCTCGAGCACCGTGCCGCGCGGCTCGCGTCCGGCCGGTCGCCCCGACCACAGCTGCACGCGCGTGCCGTCGGCGCTGGCCACGAGCGTGGAGGTGAGCGGCTGCCCCGGAGGGACGGCGGCGGGGGCGATCAGCGTTGTCTCCACGCCCTCGGCATCGACCTCGGTCACGTGCAGCGGCACGTCCCAGCTCGATCGCAGCGCACGCACGGCGCCGTCCGGGGCGTAGTACGACGTCCAGTAGAACGGATGCAGGTTCGCGACGTCGGGCTCGGCGAACGCTCCCCCCTCGCGCACGACCCGCACGGATCCGTCGGCCTCGTCGATCTCGATCAGCCGGTGGATGCCGCCGTCGACGTGCAGGGCGAGGATGCGGCCACCCGCGGAGTTCCAGTCGAGCGGGATCACCTCGCCGACGAGGTCGGGGAGATCGAAGTCGCGCCGCTCGCCCGTGCGCACCTGCCAGATGGCCGGACGCGAGAAACCGCTCCGCTCCGTGGTGAGCAGCAGCCGCTCGTCGCCGACGACGGTGGAGAACCGCACGGAGCGCACCGGGCCGTCCGGCAGATCGTCGAGAGTGGCGACGGTGTCGCCGGTCGTGCCGTCCACGACCGTGAGGCGCGGGCGACGGATGCCGGGGTTGTGATCGGTCGTGTCGACCGACACAAGCGCGGCGTCGGCGGAGGGACGGCCGAACCATGCCTCCACCGGGTTCGAGTAGACGACCCGCGGCTCGCCCCAGGGAGCGGCCGGGATCACCAGCACGTGGAAGCCGTCTTCGTCGACGACGGTGGCCACGAGGGCGGACTGGTCGTACGAGAACTCGAGCCCCCGCAGCACGTAGGGCTCGCGACCCGGCGTGAGGTCGATCCGCTCGGAGCCGTCGACGGCCAGGGCGACGAGGGTACCGACCTCGGATCCGCCGCCGTCGTCGAGCTCGATGATCCAGCGACCGTCGGCGGTGACGATCCCGTTCATCGTGACGTCGAACGGGAGCAGGTCGGAGGGGGCGTCGGGGGCACGCCAGAGCCGTCCGCGGGCGCCGCTCGGATGATTCTCGACCAGGAGGGCGATGTCGGCCGCACCGATGGCAGGGCGCACCGTCAGCAGGTAGGGAACCGCGAAGCGCTCATCGATCGTCGTGGTCGTGGATTCTTCCGGGGCGTGCAGCATCCTTGCTCTCTCCTCGTCATAGCCAATGGCGTTGACTATATCATTGGCTAAACTCACGTCGCCAGGGTTCGGACGTTGTCGACGGCACTGACTGGCACGCTGACAGGCGTGAGGTACCGTGATGTCTGCGTGGCCGACCACGGCGACGCCCCGCGAACGGAGAATCTCGATGGCGACACGCAAAGCTGCGGAACCGGCCAAGACGCCCGCCCGCGCGAAGAGCACCACCGCACGTCCGCGGCGGGCACGCGACTCGCTCAGCCGCGACATCATCGTCGCCGCCGCCGACCGGGTCGTGGAGCGCGAAGGGCTCGACCGGCTCACCTTCCAGGCCATCGGCGAAGAGCTGGGCGCGCACCCCACCTCGATCTACCGGCACTTCCGCGACAAGGACGAGCTGCTGCTCGCCCTCATCGACACACTCCGCGCCCGGTCGTACAGCGGCGCCATGGTGCGCACCGACGACTGGCTCGCCGACCTGCGCACGCAGGCGCACCTCATCCACGACCACTACATGCGCTACCCGGAGTTCGCCCTGCAGATGGCGCTGCGGCGGCCCACCGACCTCGCCTCGATGGAGTACTCGATCGGCGCGCTGCGGCGCGGCGGGTTCGACCGCGAGCAGGCGACGCTCTACGCCAGGGCGCTCGGACAGCTGATCCGTTCAGCGTCGAGCATCCAGGCCGCCCTCACCGCGCTCCCCGTCGAGGCGCAGGATGCCGACGAGCTCAGTTGGCAGATGGACTTCCGCCGCATCGACCCGGCCGAGTTCCCCGAGATCGCCTGGGCCGGAGACACCCTCCCCGACGTGCGCGACACCCGAGCCTGGGAGACCGCGCTCGACCTGCTGCTGGAGAGCATCGAGCGACACGCCCCCGGCGCGAAGGCCTGAGGCCCGCGCCCGGAGCCCGGAGCCGGGCGGAAAACTCGCCGTTGGGCGGAGAACCCTTGGCTAAGAGTCCTCCCGACACGGAGAACTCCGCCCACGCCGCGCGGCCGCGTCGACACTCAGCGCACCCGCGCCGCCGCGAGCTCGTCGAGCATCCCGGTCAGCAGGTCGATCCGCTCGACCAGGGAGTCCACCGACACCCACTCGTGGTCGGCGTGCGCACCCGCCCCGCGCGGGCCGAGCCCGTCGAGCGTGCGGGCGCCGACCGCCGCGGTGAAGTTGCCGTCGGATGCCCCGCCCGCCGACACGGCCTCGACCTCGGGATGCCCGAGTCGTTCCGCGACGAGCCGCGCGCACGCCAGCAGTTCCGCCGACGAGCTCTCCTCCATCGGCGGACGGTTGATGCCGCCGACGACCTCGACACTCACGCCGTCGGTGTGCGGGTCGAGGCTCTGCATCGCGGCATCCACCCGCTCCAGTTCGCCGAGCGTCCAGGCGCGCACATCAACGCGCACCTCGGCACGCTCGGGAATCACGTTCGTGACGGTGCCGGCGTGCGCGACCGTCGGATTGACGGTGGTGCCGCGCTCGTCGTCGGCGAGCTCCGGAAGAGCCAGCACGTGATGCGCGAGCTCGGTGAGGGCGCTGCGACCCTTCCACGGTTCGAGACCGGCATGCGCCGCGCGGCCGGTGACCTCGACCCGGTAGATGCTGCCGCCGCGACGGGCGATCTTGAGCGCGCCGTCGAGGCTCGGCTCCAGCACCAGCACCGTGCCGGCACGGGCGGCCTCGCGCTCGATCAGGCCGCGCGAGGTCAGCGAGCCGACCTCCTCGTCGCTCGTCAGCAGCACGGCGACCTCGCCGGGACGGGAGACGCGGGCGAGGGCGGCGGCCATGATGACGATGCCGGCCTTCATGTCGAAGACGCCGGGACCGGTTGCCCTGTCACCCTCGACGCGGAACGGCCGCGCGTCGGTGGCGCCTTTCGGGAACACCGTGTCGAGATGGCCGAGCAGCAGCACCGACGGCGACGCCCCTCCCGACCAGAGCAGGTGATCGACGCCGTCGACCGTCTCGATCACGCCGGGCTCGCCGATCACCGGGTCGAGCCAGGCCCGCACCAGGTCCTGCGCGGCGGAGAGGCCGGCGGCATCCCCGGTCGGCGTCTCGATCGAGACGAGGGCGTCGAGGCGTTCGATCGCCTGGGCGCGTGCGGTCATGCGGCCACCTCCGTGGTGAGAAAAGCGCGCAGGGCGGCGGCCGTGGGCTGCGGCGCCTCCTCTGCCAGATAGTGGTCGGCCGCGATCGCGGCCCCGGTCACGCCCGGCGCGTAGGCCGCCCACGTCGCGAGCACGTCGAAGTGGCGCCCCACGTAGCTGTGCGCTCCCCACAGGGCGAGTACCGGAATGTCGACCGTGCGGCCGGCGTCGCGGTCGGCGCGGTCGTGCTCCAGGTCGATTCCCGCGGCGGCCCGGTAGTCGGCACCGGAGGCGTGCACGGTGTCGACGTCGAAGCAGCGCAGGTACTCGTCGTACGCATCGGGAAGCGCATCGCCGTCGTGCCGACGCCCGGTGAAGCGGCTGCGCAGCCACGTCTCCCGGTCGGCCGAGATGAGGGCCTCGGGCATGCCGTCGGCGCGCGCCAGGAAGAACCAGTGGAAGTAGGCGGTGGCCATCGCCCGATCGACGTTCTCGAACATGTGCAGCGTGGGGACGATGTCGAGCACGGCGAGCGCGGTCACCGTGTCGGGGTGGTCGAGGGCCATGCGGTGACCGACGCGTCCCCCGCGGTCGTGGCCGATCACGGCGAAGCGGTCGTGGCCGAGCTGCCGCATGAGGGTCACCTGGTCGGCGGCCATGTCGCGCTTGGCGTAGTGCTCGCCGCGGGGCTTCGCCGAGTCGCCGTAGCCGCGCAGGTCAGCGGCGACGACGGTGTGGTCGCGGGCCAGCTCGTCGGCGACGTCGTTCCACATCGCCTTGGTCTCGGGGTATCCGTGCAGTAGCAGCACGGCCGGACCCGTGCCGCGCACCTCGGCCGCGATCTCGATGCCGTCGCAGTCCACCGTCATCGGCGTGCGCGTGCGGGAAGGGGTCATCATCGTCCAGCTCTCCGGGTCCAACGTGCAAGTCAGTTGCGTTGACTATATCAATGACAAGCGTTCTCGGAACCCCTGGACGGCACGAAGCGGGGCGGCCCCTCGAAGGAACCGCCCCGCCTCACCCTCGCTCGTCACGGCATGGCAGGACCTCCCGGACCCGCACCGGGCACCGGGTAGTAGACCGGAGGCACGTCGTCCCACGCGGACGGCAGCATGATCAGATCGTCGTAGTGGTGCATCGCGATCCCTCCGAACGACGCGTCGTCCTGGAACGCGGCGTACGTCTTGTCGAGCTCGCCCTCGAGGTACGTGCGCCCCTCTTCCCAGAAGGTCACCAACTCGGGGTCGCCCGTGCCGGAGAGGTCCTTCGTCTCGATGCCGATCACGACCGAGTCGGGCTTGCCGATCAGGTTCGCGTAGTCGATCTCGTGCTGCGCCTGGGCGATGATCCCCGCACTGCCGTCAGCCGTGTCTCGGTAGTCCATGATCGCTATGTAGTCGGTCATGTCCTGAATGTGGTCGCTGAGCGGCTTGGTCTGCCCGTTCCACGTGATCGAGGTGCAGCACGCCGAGGAGTCCAGCCACCGCGGGATCGCCGGCCCCACGAGCGCCGGCAGGCCCGAGGCGTCGCGGCGCTCGATCAGGGTGTCGAGGATCTCGAGCCACCGGTTCGGCAGCCCGCCGGCGCCGGGCAGCTTCCAGTCGCCGAGGATGTACGGCTCGATGTCGACGTTGATGCCGTCGAAGCGCGCCGACTCCGGCACAGCGAGGTTGTAGTCGAGCACCTTCTCGAACTCGTCGACCGCGAAGTGCTCGAACTGCTCCAGCGCTCCGAGGTACGGCGGGCGGGTGCCTCCGGCGACCGTGGCCTGCACGTGGTAGCCGCGGCCGCGCGCCCACTCCACGAATGCGGCGACCTCGTCGCGCGAATCGCGCAGCATGTCGGTGGAACCGTACCGGTCGACGCCGAGGTAGATCGTGCGGATCGGGTCGGAGCCGAACGTGGCGGTGTCGTCCATCACGGCGCCGAGCCGGTCACGGGCAGCTTCGTCGAAGACCGCCTCGTACGAGGCCCGCTCCCAGATCCACATCGCGCGGTCCTGGTGATAGATCACCGGCGTCGCGGGGGTCGCGCCGCCTAGGGCCACGTAGGTCGTGGTGGATTCGGAGGTGTGGCCGGAGACATCCTCTGCCCTGGCCTCGATGCTCGCGAACCCGGAACCCGCGATCGGGAAGGATGCCGTGAAGACGCACCCGCCCTGCGCGGACGCGCTCTGCCAGGCGCCGCCGTTCACCCGCACCTCGACGGACGAGAGCGCCCGATCCGAGGCGACGTCCACCGCGACGTCGAGGGTCGAGCCCGAGTAGGCGCCCTCCGTCGGCGAGGTGATCGTGACGACCGGACGGGATGCGGCAGGGTTGTCGACCTCGACCGCCAGGAACTCGGACCACGTCGTATAGAGGGTGGTGAGGTCGCGGGCGCGGACGGCGAGGTCGAGCCGGCCGTCGATGTCGGCGATGTCGAGATCGACGGTCCACGTTCCGGCCGTGCCTGTGACGGGGATCGGGACCAGCTCCTGCGCGCCGACCACGAGGACGAGCTCGGACGTGTTGGCGAAGGTGCCGTCGACCGTGAGCGTCGAACCGCTGACGGTGTCGCCGTCGGTCGGCGAGGTGATGGTGAGCTCGGTCGTGACGGCCTGCGCGGGGGCTGCCGCGCCGACGGCGACCGTCCCCCCGGCGAGAAGGCTCGCGGCGACCAGCGCCGACAACCAGCGTGTGCGTCTCATCGGTGTCTCCTTACCGCTCCGCCGGGCGCGGAGTCGTCGTGACTGCCACCGTGACGTGCGGCGTCGGGAGCGTCAACGTGACCGGGAGGAACAGGAATGACTGCAGGAAGGAATCGGCGGCGACGGCACGGGGGAGGCCGTCATCCGCCTCGGGGAGGGCTTGCCCGTGGCGCCGCGAATGAATACGGTTGCATTAGCGCATCCCGAGCCGACGGAGGTCTCGATGGGAGCCTTTCCGAACACCCAGCCGCTGTACCTCAGCCTCGCGGAGCAGCTGCGCGAGCGCATCGATGCGGGCGAGTGGCCGGACGGCGAGCGGCTCCCCACCGAGACCGCACTGGCCACGTCGTACGCCGTCGGCATCAACACCGTGCGGCGCGCGATGACCCTTCTCGTCGACGATGGCGTCGTGCGCCGACGACAGGGCTCCGGCACGTATGTCTCACCGCGGGCCACGCTGCGCACACGACCGGCCATCGGAGTGATCGTGCCCTCCCGCAGCTACTACTTCCCGACCGTCATCGAGGGGATCTCCGAGGTCGTCGAGGCGGCCGGGGCGACCCTGCGGATCGCGTCGACCGAGTACGACGACGCTCTGGAGATCCGTCGGATCCGGGAGATGCTCGCCGCCGGATGCGCGGGGCTGCTGATCACGCCGACCCTGCATCTGGCCGACCCGACCTCTCGCCTCGATCTGCTGCGCGCGCTGCCGATCCCGGTCGTGCTCATGGAGCGCCTGCCCGCAGACGGCGCACCGGACGATGGCCTCTCCGCCATCGGCACCGACGTCGTGGCCGGCGGATACGCGGCGGTGCGCCACCTGGTCGCGCAGCGCCGTCGCCGACTCGGCTTCCTCGGCCGGTGCGATACGGCCACGGCGGAGGCGGCCTGGCGGGGGTTCCAACGCGCCGTCGATGACCTCGCGCTGCCGAGCATCCCCGAGGCCGCCGTGCGTCGCCGCGTCTGGGATCGTCCCGCGCTGGCCGCGTACGCGCAGCACGCCGTCGCCGCACGACTCGACGGCATCGTCTGTCTGGGTGATCGCGAGGCGGCCGCCCTCCTGCCTCACCTCCGCGACCTCGGCGTCTCGACGCCGGAGGAGATCGCCCTCGTCGCCTACGACGATGAGGAGGCGGCGAGCGCGGACGTGCCGCTCACCGCCGTCTCGCCGCCGAAGCGGGAGATCGGGCGTCTCGCCGCGTCGACTCTGCTGCGGAATCTGGGGCGGAGCGGTGAGCGCACGGCGGTGCGGATGCTGCTGCAGCCCGTCGTGCGGGTGCGGGCATCCAGCAGTCTTCCCGGCGCTTTCGTGCAACCGCTTGCATCCATGGATGTCGCATCATAGGTTGCCCGTCCGCCCGAATGACCCGGGTGCGAGGACGGAAAACGTCCCTCCAGGGGCTCCCGAAGGGACGTTTTCGATCCTCGCACGTGCGGGTCAGCCCTTCACGGCACCGGCCATCATGCCGGCGCCCAGTCGACCCTGCACGAACAGGAACAGGATGACGACGGGCACCGAGATGAGGGTGGCTCCGGCCATGATCCCGGCCCAGTCCGTGGCCGACAGCTCGCTGCTGAACGTCTGCAGCCACAGCGGCAGAGTGGCGTTGCCGGGCTTGGTCATCACGACGAGTGCGAGCGTGTACTCATTCCAGGCCTGCAGGAACGAGAACACCGACGCCGTCACGATGCCCGGCCCGAGCAGCGGCAGCGTGACGCGCATGAACGCCCCGAACCGGCTGCAGCCGTCGACCATCGCGGCCTCCTCGAGCTCGGCGGGGATGCCGTGGATGAACCCGCGCAGCAGCCACACCGTGAACGGCACGACCGCGCCGATGTAGAGCAGCGACAGTCCGCCGACCGAGTTGAGCAGGTTCCACCCGTCGAGCATGCGGAACTGCGAGATGAACAGCGCTTCCGTGGGGATCATCTGCACGATCAGCACCAGCAGGATGATGAACCCGCCGCCCGTGAACCGGAAGCGGCTCACGGCGATCGCGGCGAAGAAGCCGAACAGCACCGCGACGACGACCACCACGGCGGTCACTCCCGCGCTCATCCCGAGCGCCGACCAGAAGCCGCCGTCGGCGAGGATGCCGGCGAAGCTGTCGAAGCTCAGGGGGAAGGGGAAGAACCGCGGGGTGCGCGAGAAGAGGTCCTCGTTGTCGGAGAGGGCCGTGTTCACCATCCAGTAGATCGGGAACACGAGGAAGAACACGGCGACGACGGCCACACCGTTCCAGGTGCGACGCCGGGTGTCGTTGCGGCTGCCGATGGTGCGCCGCGAACGCGGTGGCACCACGGCGGGGATGTCGGTGGTCCTGGTCATGGTCGAGACGCTCATTCCGAGACCTCCTTCTGCTGAGCGAACATCTTGGCGATGTACTTCCAGGTGAGCAGCAGGGTGAGGATCAGGACGATCGTGGCGAGCGCCGACGCGTCGCCGTACTCCCCCTGCCCGATGCCGATCCGGTAGATGTAGGTGCCGAGGAGGTTGGTCTCCTCGATCGAGACGCCGGCCTGCTGCAGCACGTAGATCTGGGTGAAGACCCGCAGGTCCCACACGATCTGCAGAAGACCGACGATCATCACGGCAGGGGTGATGAGCGGCAGCGTCACGTGTCGGAACCGCGTCCAGGGACCGGCGCCGTCGAGCTCGGCGGCTTCGAGCACTTCGCCGGGCACCTGTGTGAGTGCGGAGTAGATCATGAACACGATGAGCGGGAGGCTGCCCCAGATCACCGCGATGCCGGCGATCGTGAACACTCCGATCGGCGTCGACGTCCAGGGGAACCCGGCCATGTCGGGGAAGCCGATGCGCGCGAGGATCCAGTTGACGAGTCCGTAGCGGGCGTCGAACAGCCACTGCCAGATGACCATCGTCACCAGCGCCGGCGTCGCCCAGACGAGCAGCAGCGTCACCTGCAGGGCGATGCGTGCCCAGCTGCTCACCTTGGTCAGCAGCAGCGCCGTCAGCATCCCGATGACCATCGAGAGCGACGCGCACACCGCGCAGAACAGGATGGAGCGGAAGAACACGACCCACATGTTCGGGTCGGTCAGGATCCTGCCGTAGTTGGCGAGTCCGACCCACTCGGGCTCGGCGCCGAACTGCTGCGCGAGTCCGAACTTCTGCAGCGACATGAGGAACTGCTGCAGCAGCGGCCAGCCGAGCGCGATGAGCACCGCGGCGAGCAGCGGCGTGATCAGCAGGTACGGGAGCAGCGCCCCCCGCACACGACGCGGTCGCGTGCGGGGAGTCGGCTGCTGCGAGGGCGCCTCGGGGGCGGCCTCGACATCGATCACGGGAGTGGCCATCATCATTTGGCGTTGAGCGTGTCTTCGATCTTCGCGCCGATGCGTGCGACGACGGAGTCGATGTCGTCACCCTTGGCGATCGCGGAGTACAGGTCGACCGGGATGTTGTTGCCCTCGACGATCGCCCAGTTCGGTGCGGCCGGGGTGAGCATGCTCGTCTCGGCGATCTGCTGCTGCAGGTCAGCGGGGACGATCCCGTCGGGGATGGACGAGGCGTAGGTCGTGTTGCCGGGGACCCAGCCGGAGTCCTTGGCGAGCTGACTCATGAACCCCTCGCTGAGGATGAGCTTCATGGCCTTCTTCGCCAGCTCCTGCTTCGAGGAGTTGGCCGCGATGCCGACGTTGGATCCGCCGAGGAACTGGTGGCTCTCGCCGCCGGCCTCGACGGGCGGCAGCGCCATCACTCCGGTCACGTCGGCGAGCTCGGGCGAGATGCTGTCCTGTGCGAACACGCGGTACGAGAACATCGCCACCTCGCCGTTGTTGTACGGCACCCACGGGTTGCCTGCCGTCTCCTTGGCATCGAGCGCTCCGAGTGCCGACGTCTCCCAGATGGTCTGCATCTGGGCCAGCGCGGCCTTGGCCTCGGGGGTGTCCAGGCCGCTCACCCACTCGCCGTCCTTCTCCTGGGCGTAGTTTGCGCCGTGCGAGAACAGCCAGCCTTCCAGCCCGTGCACATCGACGACCGGGAAGTAGATGCCCTTGAACCCTTCGGTGCCGTCGGGGTTGGCCTGCTGCACGGCCGCGGATGCCGCGACGAGGTCGTCGAGCGTCTCGGGCGCCGGGATGCCGGCCTTCTCGAGCAGGTCGGTGCGGTAGAACACGACGCTGGTGCCGGCGTAGAGCGGGTAGGCGTAGGTCTTGCCGTCGAGGGTGGCGGCATCGACGAAGCTCGGGATCAGGTCGTCGCCGTCGACCTCGTCGTACAGGTCGGAGATGTCGGCCAGGGCGCCGACGTTGGCGAACGTCGCGGTCTTGGTGTTGCCGATCTCGACGATGTCGGGGGTCTCGGACTTGCTGGCAAGCGAGGTCTGCAGACGCGAGACGATGTCGTCCCAGGGCTGCATCTCGACGGTCAGGGTGGATCCCGGGTTCTGCGACGCGAACTCGTCTTCGAGCCACGCGACGGCATCCGGAGACACCGAATCCTGCATGAGCCACACGCGGAGGTCTCCGCTCTCGGCATCGCCGTCTCCACCGTTGCCGGCTCCCGCGCTGCAGCCGGTGACAGCCAGCACCGCGGCCAGTGAAGCGGCTGCCGCGATCAGGGTGCGTCTTGCCATTCTCGTTCCTCCATGGTCTTCCTCGACGGGGCCCGTGGGGCGCCCGATGAACGGGTGGTTCAACCGAATTTCACGGTACCGTGCAAACGGTTGCATTACAATAGCTTCTTCATTGAAGAGGGTGTAACGGTTGTGTTTCTGTTTGATTACCAGGGCAAAATCATGGTTCTGAGACGCGGTGGTGCAGCGATCCAGTCGAGATGAGCGGCGATCTCTGCACCGCGTTGCATCGACTCAGACGGTTACGGATGCACTCGCGCGCGCAACGCTCTCCAGCACCGCGATCGGTGCGAGCAGCTGCGCCGCGGGAAGGGGCGGGCGGCCCGTCGCGAGCATTCCGGCGAAGGCGTCCACCCCGGGCTGCACGTAGTCGGCGCCGAGCACGATGTCGCGACTGACGACACCGTGCGAGCCCACCGCCGTCGCGCGGAACGGGACCTGACCGATGCCGTCCGGACGCACGAACTCGAGAGTCACCAGCACACCGCCGACCCGGTACCGCGCGACCACGCCGCCAGGAAGCGGCTGAACGTCGATGTCCTCGGGCGCACCCGGCACCAGTCGCTGCGCGACGTCGGCGATATGGATGCCGTAGAAGAAGATGCCGCTGTACGGACTGCCCGCATCGGCGGGGCCCGTCACGGTCACCGCCTGCAGCTCGCCGATCGAGCCCAGAGCGTCGACGACGGCATCCGTGTCGGCCACCCAGCGCAGGGCGGACGACGAGGTGAGCTGCGTGCCGCCGCGTTCCGCCGCCGCGACGATCGCCTCGGCATCGGCCACGCTCGCGGCGAGCGGCTTGTCGACCCACACCGGCGTGCCCGCCTCCAGGAAAGGCACGGCGTGGGCGCGGTGCAGCGCGCCATCGCGGGACGTGACGATCAGCGCATCGACCGTGCCCCGCAGGTCAGCCGACTCCGCGACGATCAGCTCGATGCCGCCGAGCTGTGCCAGCTCCCTGGTGCGGTCACCCTCGCCCGCCACCAGTGCGACGACGCGGACCGGCACATCGGCCGGGCGCTCCACATTGAGGTAGCGGATGATCTCCTCCGCGTGGCTGTTCTCGATGCCGACGATCGCGACGTTCTTCGTTTCCATGTCTCTCATCCTCTTTCAGGGGCGAAGGTCGACCGGCCCGCCGGTGCGGGCGGATTCGTAGACGGCGAGCACGACCTGCAGCGCACGACGCCCGTCGTCAGTGGTGATCGCGGGACGACGGCCCTCGCCGATCGCCGCCACCACGTCGAGGTACTGCCGACGGTGGGCCATGTCGACATCGCTCCATCCGTCCGGCACATCGTGCTCGATGAGAGAGCCGGGATCGGGCTCCGCGGGCGACGCCGAGGCGAAGAACGACAGCCCGTCGTTCTCCATCACAGCCGTACCCTCCGAACCGTGCACCGCGAGCCGCACCGGAAGCCCCGGGTACGCCGCCGTGCTCGCCAGCAGCAGGCCGATGGCCCCGCTCTCGAACTCGATCGTGGCGCCGGCGACGTCTTCCACCTCGATGCCGGTGTGCGCGAGACGACCTGTCCTGGCACTCACCGACACCGGAGTGCCGAGCATCCACAGCAGCAGGTCGAGCGCGTGGATGCCCTGGTTCATGAGCGCGCCGCCGCCGTCGATCGCCGCGGTGCCGCGCCAGTCGCCGGACTCGTAGTACTCCTGCGGCCGGAAGAACGCCGACTCCACGACACCCGAGGTCACGCGTCCGAGCGCCCCCGCGTCGATCGATCGGCGGATGAACGAGGCGACGGGCTGGAACCGGCGCTGGCTGATGACCGACACCGTGCGGCCGGACGCCGCCTCCGCGGCCCGGATGCGATCGGCGGCAGCGAGGGTCACGTCGATCGGCTTCTCGACGATGACGTGCACACCCGCCTCGAGCGCCTCGATCACGGCATCCGCGTGGAACGCACTGGGCAGGCACACGGCGGCGAGGTCGATGCGCTCGGCGCGATACGCCTCCTGCGCCGAGGCGTGGAACGGGACTCCGTGCTCCGCGGCGAGCGCGCGCCCCTTCGCCTCATCGACGTCGATGATCGCGGCGAGGACGCCGGCGTCGCCGAGAGCGGCGACGAGTCGCGCGTGCACGGCGCCGATCACCCCCGCGCCGACGATCGCGATGCGCAGCGTTTCGGTCATGATGGTGTCTCCTGTCGTGGGCGCGGAGGCCCGTCGGGATCGGGTCAGTCGGCGGAGCGCGACCAGGGGAGCGCGACGCCGCCCTGGTCGGCGGAGTGCTGGGCGAGGAGCGCGAGGCGGGTCGCCGCGAGGGAGTCGCCCGTGCCGACCTCGGGGGTGCGTCCGGCGGCGAACGCGTCGAGCGCCTCTTCGGCGGGCCGCCGTCCGGCGGGGAGCTCGAGGCTGCGGGTCGGCTGGTCGTCAGTGGTGACCTCGACGCGCCCGCGTGCCCAGAAGATCTCTGCCGTGCCGCGGGTGCCGATCAGGCGCAGCCGGTAGTCGCCGTGCACGTCGGATGCCGCCGGGGTCAGCCAGCTCACCTCGGCGGAGACGACGGTCGTGGGCGTCGTGAAGGTCGCGGCGCCATATCTCGCGAAGGTCTCGGCGCCGTCGAGCGGAGCGGACACGGCTCCGCGGACGGTCCCCGCGTCAGCGGGAGCGAAGAGGAGCGCGGCGTCGAGGTCGTGCACCGCGAGGTCGGCGAGGATGCCGCCGTACTGCGCCGGGTCGAAGAACCAGTCCGGGCGCTGCGCGCGGTTGAGCTTGTGCGGTCCGGACGAGGTGATGCCGACGATGTCGCCGAGCTCACCCGCACCGACCACCGCCAGGGCGGCGAGCGTCTCGGGGTAGCCGCGCTTCTCGAGCAGCAGATTCACGGTGCGGCCCATCTCGGCGGCTGTCGCCTCGATCTCGTCGAGCTCGCCGAGCGACGTGCACAGCGGCTTGTCGGCGAGCACGTGGGCACCGGAGCGGAGGGCCGCGACGACGTCGGAGCCGCGGGCACCGTAGACGCCAGCGATCACGGCGATGTCGACGCCCTCCGCGAGCAGTTCCTCCGCACGGTCGAAGGCGGGGACACCGAAGCAGGCGGCGTGATGCTCGGCCACGGCGCGGTCGGCGTCGTGCACGCCGATGAGGGCGAAGTCGGCGCGGTCGGCGCGCGTCAGCTCGTCGAGCACGTAGTCGACGTGCGGATGGGCGGCACCGATGATCGCGATCCGAGGCATGGGCGACAGTAAATCATGCGACCGGTTGCACGGTCAACCGTCGATCGGGTGCGCGGCCTCCGTCGTGGCCCGCACGACCAGGTGCGTGGCGATGGACACCCGGGCGTCCGACCGCTCCCCGATGGCGAGGATGCCGAGCAGGAGCTCGGCCGCCGCATCCCCTGCCGCGGCCGAGGCGGCGGAGATCGTGGTGAGCGCCGGATGGGTGCCCGCGGCGAGCGTGTCATCACATCCGATCACGCTCATGTCGCGCGGCACGTCGATGCCGCGGAGGGCCAGCCCGGCCATCACCCCCTGCGCGACCACGTCGTCGAAAGCGATCACCGCGGTCGCCCCGGAGGTCAGGATCCCGCCCACCGCATCGCGGCCGCCCGCCGAACTCGGACGCCCCAGCTCCTGCACGATGACCTCGAGCCCCGCGCGCTCGGCGGCACGATCGAGGGCGGCACGACGCTGCTGATCCGACCAGGACTCGCGCGGCCCCGACAGGTACACGACCCGCGTGTGCCCGAGGCGGTGCAGGTGCGCCACGGCCTCGTCGAGACCGCCACTCGGATCGATCAATACCCGCGCCAGGCCCTCGATGTCGCGGTTGACGAGCACGACGGGACGCGCGGCATCCAGCTCGCGGATGCGCTGCTCGTCGAGGCGCGGTGAGGCGAGCACAAACCCTTCGACCTGCGCGCTGAGGCGCGAGGTCAGGTTGGCCTCGCGGTCGGCGATCTCGTCGGAGTCGCCGAGGAACACCGCGTACCCGGCGGCGTCCGCGAGCGTCTGCACCCGTCGCACGAGCGGCGGGAAGAACGGGTTGGCGATGTCGGGCACGACCACGGCGACGTTGCCGAAGCGCCCGGTCGACAGTGCGCGCGCCGCATGGTTGACCACGTAGCCGAGCTGATCCGCCGCGGCCTTCACCCGGCGCACGGTCTCCGGGTTCAGCAGCTCCGGGCGACTGAACGCCCGCGACACGGTCGAGCGCGACACTCCCGCCACGCGCGCGATGTCGCCGATCGTCACCGCTGTTGATGCCGTCTTCCTGTTGCCTGTCACGTCACACACACTAAGCCCGCGCACGTTCGCGGCGCTCGCTCCGGATGGCCGGTGCCGGCGCATCGGTTCGACGCGAACCCTCGACGGATCGCGTCGGAGGGCTTGACTTTGCAAGCGGTTGCATTACTCTGTCGAATCATGAGCACGACGACGTTCGCCCTGCACGCCCACCCCGACCGCACCGCGATGGGGGTCGCGGCGGCCCGAGCCGCCGCCCGTACCCTGCGCGAGGCCGTGGCCGCTCGCGGGTCCGCCCGGATGATCGCCGCCGCCGCCCCGAGCCAGCTCGACGTGTACCGCGCCCTGGCCGAGGAGCCCGACGTGCCGTGGGACCGGATCACGATCCTGCACATGGACGAGTACCTCGGCCTCGATCCCGCCGCACCCCAGCGTTTCGGCAACTGGCTGCGCACCCACCTCGTCGACATCGTGCGTCCCGCCGCATTCCACCCCATGCGCACCGAGCTCGGCGCAGACGCGGCCACGGCCGAGTACGTCGCGCTGCTCGCCGAGGGTCCCGTCGACCTGGTCTGCCTGGGCATCGGCGTGAACGGGCACATCGCGTTCAACGACCCGCCCGACGCCGATCTCAGCGACCCCTGCCCGGTGCGGGTGGTGCAGCTCGACCTGGCCAGCCGCGTGCAGCAGATCGACGACGACTGCTTCGATACCCTCGAGGCCGTGCCCACCCACGCGCTGACGCTGACGATCCCCGCCCTGATGGCCGGCGCCCACCTCGTGTGCGCCGTGCCGGACGCCCGCAAGGCCGAGGCCGTGCGCGCCCTGGTGGAGGAGCCGATCAGCGCGCACTGGCCGTGCACCGTGCTGCGCCGCCACTCCCGGTGCGAGGTGCACGTCGATCGCGACGCCGCCTCGCTGCTGCACCCCGCACCCGCCGAGGTCGTGCAGGCGACGCGATGAGACCGCGGATTCTTCACGGTCGTGACGCTCTCGGCACCGGGGGCCTGGAGGTCGTCGTCGAACACGGCCGCATCACCTCCCTCACCCCCACCGCAGATCCCGGTGACGGCGCCCCGTGGATCGGCCCCGGGCTCATCGACCTGCAGGTCAACGGCCACCTCGACGGCGACGCCAACGCCGCCCGGCCCGCCGCATCCCACATCGGCGCGATGGCGCGTTCCCTCGCCGCACACGGCGTCACCCGCTTCCTGCCGACGGTCATCACCGCATCGCCGACGGAGATGCTCCATCGCATCCGGGTGATCGCCGAGGCCGTGCGCGAATCGGCATCCACATCCCGCGCCGTCGCCGGCATCCACGTGGAGGGTCCGAGCCTGTCGGAGCAGGACGGCCCGCGCGGCGTGCATCCGCTCGACCACATCCGCCCACCCTCGATCATCGAACTGCAAGCGTGGCTCGATGCCGCCCCGGGCCTGCTGCGCATCGTGACGCTGTCACCCCACCATCCTGGCTCTGTCGAGGCGACCCGATTCCTGGTGGCGCACGGTGTGCGCGTCGCGGTCGGGCACACACATGCGAGCGACGACGAGATCGCGGCGGTGGTCGACGCCGGGGCCACGCTCTCCACCCATCTCGGCAACGGTGCGCACGCCGTGCTCCCGCGGCATCCGAACTACCTGTGGACCCAGCTCGCCGAACCACGGTTGCGCGCCGGCATCATCGCCGACGGACATCACCTGCCCGACAGCACCCTCGCGACCATGATCGCCGCGAAGCGCGACCACGGGGTGTTCCTCGTGAGCGATGCCGTGGCCACCCCCGCCGCCCTCCGCGAGGACGGCGTCTCGACCGTCGGCGGGGGCGTGCACCTCGCCGACGACGGTGCGCTGCGGCATGCGGCCACCGGATTCCTCGCCGGCTCGGTGCAGACGCTCGACGTGGGTGTCGCGACCGTAGCCCGCCTCACCGGATCCCTCGCCACCGCGATGCGTCTGGCCAGCTCGGCCCCCGCGTCAGTGCTCGACGACGGCCCGCACTGGACCGCCGGCGCACGCGCCGACGTGCTGTTGTTCGACTGGGCGCCGGGCGACCCGCACATCTCCCCCCTCGACGTGCTCGTGGCCGGGGAACCCGTGACCGACACGATTCCCGGAGCGACAGCGCCGGCAGGAGGCATCCGATGACCATCGACAGGGCTGAGGTGATCGTGACGAGTCCGGATCGGAATTTCGTCACGCTGAAGATCACCACCGCGGACGGGGTGACCGGGCTCGGCGACGCGACCCTGAACGGCCGCGAACTCGCCGTCGTCGCCTACCTCTCCGAGCACGTCGTGCCGCTGCTGATCGGAGCCGATGAGTCCCGCATCGAAGACACCTGGCAGTTCCTCTACCGCAGCGCCTACTGGCGGCGCGGCCCGGTGACGATGGCCGCGATCGCCGCAGTCGACATGGCCCTGTGGGACATCAAGGGCAAGCAGGCCGGGATGCCCGTGTATCAGCTGCTCGGCGGAGCGTCGCGCACCGGACTGCTCGCCTACGGGCATGCTTCCGGCAAAGAGCTGCCGGAGCTGTTCGACTCCATCCGCCAGCATCAGGAGCAGGGGTACCGGGCGATCCGCGTGCAGACCGGGGTGCCGGGGCTGAAGGCCATCTACGGGATCGCCTCGCAGTCCGCCGACACCTTCGGCGGAGAGGCGCGCTACGACCACGAACCGGCACGCCGCGGCGCGCGACCGATGGAGGAGGACTGGGACACCCGCTCCTACCTGCGCCATCTGCCGGGCGTCTTCGAGGCGGTGCGCCACGAGTTCGGCGCCGACATCCCGCTCCTGCACGACGGCCATCACCGGATGACGCCGATCCAGGCCGCGGGCCTGGGCAAGGACCTCGAACCGTACGACCTGTTCTGGCTCGAGGACTGCACGCCGGCCGAGAACCAGGAGGCGCTGCGCCTCGTCCGCCAGCACACCACGACCCCGCTCGCGATCGGCGAGATCTTCAACACGATCTGGGACTTCAAGGACATCATCCGCGACCAGCTGATCGACTACGTGCGCGGGGCGGTCACCCACATGGGCGGCATCACGGCGCTGCGGAAGACCCTCGACTACGCGGCGATGTATCAGATCAAGTCGGGCATGCACGGACCGACCGACATCTCGCCGGTGGGCATGGCGGCGGCGATGCACCTGGGGCTCGCGATCCACAACTTCGGCATCCAGGAGTACATGCAGCACGGCTCCCGCACGAACGCGGTGTTCCGGCAGTCGTTCACCTGGAGCGACGGGATGCTCCACCCCGGCGACGCCCCCGGACTCGGTGTGGAGCTCGACGTCGACGAGGCGGGGAAGTACCCGTACGAGCAGGCGTACCTCCCCTACAACCGCCT
Source organism: Microbacterium sp. LB12 (assembly GCF_037150835.1). Taxonomy (NCBI): domain Bacteria; kingdom Bacillati; phylum Actinomycetota; class Actinomycetes; order Micrococcales; family Microbacteriaceae; genus Microbacterium; species Microbacterium sp. LB12. Next base: position 40,690 of record NZ_JBBCPF010000001.1, read on the forward strand.
GCTCGACGGCACCGTGCACGATTGGTGACGCCGTCGCGGAGGGCGGATCGCCTCCGCGGCGGCGCGGGCTCACCGGCGGGGAAAAAGGCTCGGCGGCTTCGGGGCGGTCCCGTACCCGATACCTGTGAAGACATCCGACGGGTCTGCCAGATCGCCCACGTAGCTGCGTTGCGTGACGTTCGATGCGACTCTCCAACTCTCTGCGACCATGGGAAGTCCCGAGTTCACGTTCACAAGCGACTCCGCGCTGCCCGCAATGCCCGCCATCAGGTACCAGAGCTGGGAGTGGTTCTTTGCCGGGTCAGCACACACGCCGGCGTTGATGGGCGCCTTCTCCGCCCTCGACCCTCCGGCCGGCCCGAGGCAGGTCCCAGCATCATTTTGAATCTGGACCGCTTTCTTCCCGTTCACCGTCATCACCGACCGGATGTGCCACCGCATCGTCGGCTGATTGAGGCAGGTGTTCACGCGCACAGGACCTGTCTTCTGAGCGCCGGCAACACCCACGCACATCGTCGGGCTCACACCCAGCCAGATCTTGCTGCCGACGGCGAACCCGTCGGCAGCAGAGGCGGCCTGCACCCCGCCTGCGCTCAGCACCACAGCAAGCGCACCCCCCGCGATCGCACGCGCCACATTCCTTCGCAGACTCGCCCTCATGGCCGAGCCTCCCTTCTTCGATCGAAACACCCGAACATCTCATCCGAGTAACCGGTAACACACTACAATTCTGAGAAAGCAATTCCGCGATACTTCGGCATGGAGCGCTCCCCGTCCTCCGGCGGCCCATCGCGGCGCTCCCTCCGATACCCGGGAACCGCCATCGGACGGCCCGTATTTCCCGCAGTAGGCTGAACGCATCATGCAAGAGTTCTGGCAGTGGGCGGGCAACTTCTGGTGGCTCATCTTCCCGATCATGGGAATGGCCGGCGGAGCTGCGAAGGCGTGGGAGCGCAACTCCAAACGCCGTCACGAGCGTCGCCTGGAGACCCTCAAGGTCAAGGCGCAGCTGAAGACCGCCGAGATCGAGGCGCGCGCCCTGACCCAGCAGGCCAAGCGCCGCGGGCCGTCGGTCGTCGACACCACGGCATCCGTCGCGCCGAACGACCTGGTCGCACGGCTGTTCGCCGAGCATGACGAGATCACCGCGCGCTGGCTCGACTACGAGCTCGACGTCGCCAAGCTCATCGCCTTCCCCGCCATGAGCGACGGACGCCAACCGCTGACCGCCGCATTCCTGCGTGCCAAGAAGACGGCTGATGCGCTGCGTCCGACCTCCGCCGACGCCAAGGTGTCGGAGCAGCAGGTCACCGAGTACCTGCAGGCCGTGGGCGACTACGCGGTCGCGTTCGAGATCGCCGAGAAGGATGCCCGACGCCTGCGCGACTCGACCTTCACCGAACCAGAGCGCAAGCGCCTCGACCGGGCGCAGCAGCTGCTCAAGGTCGCGGTCGACGAGTCGGCCACGCAGGCCGAGCGCAACGTGGCGTACAAGCGCGTGCGGGAGGAGCTCGACGGGCTCATCCTGCTCTCCGACGACGCGGTCACCGTGCTCGAGAAGCAGGTGGCGCGCGAGCTGCCGGCGCACGCCCCGCAGGCAGTGGCTGAGCCGGAGACGCTGCCGGAGCCCGAGCGGATGCCGGTCGCCGACCCGCTGCGCCCCACGCCTCCGCGGGCGCACCCGCGCGAAGACGCATGACCCCGGAGAACGTCACCGGTCCGATCGCCCACCATGCCGAAGGTCCCGTGTGGTGGCCGGGATGGGGTGGACTGCGCTGGGTCGACGGCGACGCGGGCGACCTGCTCACGCTGCGTGCGGACGGTGTGACCCGGCAGCACATCGACGACGAGTACCTGGCGTTCGTCCGCCCCCGCGCGGGTGGCGGACTCGTCGCGGTGGGTGCCCGGACGCTCTACCACTCCGACGACGTGGACGGTGAGACACGGGCTGTCGCCTCCCTCGGGGATGACCCGCGGGTGCGCATGAACGACGGATGCTGCGATCCCCGCGGCCGCCTGCTGGCCGGCTCGATGGCCTACGACGCCACCCCGGACGCGGGACGGGTGGTGCGGATCGACACAGACCTCGGCGTCACGACCGTGCTCGCCCACGCCACCGTGTCGAACGGCATCGGCTTCTCCCCCGATGGGCGCCGCGCCTACTACGTCGACACCATGACCCACCGGATCGACGTGTTCGACGTGGTGGAGGGTGAACTCCGCGGCCGCCGCGCCTTCGCGGTGATCCCGGCGGAGCAGGGCCTGCCCGACGGACTCACGGTCGCCGCCGACGGCAGCGTGTGGCTGGCCTTGTGGGGCGGCAGCGCGGTGCACGGCTACGACACATCCGGATCCCTCATCGCGACGGTCGACCTGCCGGTGCCGCAGGTGACTGCGTGCACGTTCGGCGGCGACGACCTCGACACCCTCTACATCACGACGTCCGCACAGGGACTTCCGGCCGATCACGGCACCGAGGCGGGCTCGGTCTACGCGGTGCGACTCGGGATGCGCGGGATACCTGTCACGCCGTTCGCGGGCTGACCCCCCCGGCCCTCGTCGGCGCCGAATCAGGCGACTGCGCGACGACAGGCGGATCGTCCCGGAAAGTACCTGACCCCGCGCGTTGGCCTGATCCGACGCGCGGTGCGGCGCCACCGACGGCCTCTGCCCGGGACACGGTGCACTCAGCCTGGGAACCGTGCCCCGGGCACAAGCCGCCGGGGATGCCGCGAGATCAGCCGAGCACGACCCGCTCGGTGCCCTGGCGCTGGCGACCCAGACCGTCGATCTCGATCGTCATCTCATCGCCGTCCTGCAGGTACGGGAAGCGGCCGGACAGAGCGACGCCCTGCGGGGTGCCCGTGTTGATCACGTCGCCGGGCTCCAGCACCAGGTACTGGCTGAGCTCGTGCACGATCTGCAGCACCGGGAAGATCATGTCCGCGGTCGAGGAGTCCTGACGCGGCTCTCCGTTCACGAACGACCGCAGCCGCAGCGCCTGCGGATCCACCTCGTCGGCGGGGACGAGCGCCGGACCGAGCGGATTGAACGTCTCGGAGCACTTGCCCTTCGACCACTGCCCGCCCGAGACGTCGAGCTGGTAGGCCCGCTCGGACACGTCGTTCGAGATCGTGTACCCGGCGATCACTTCGCGCGCGGCATCCGGCGATGCCAGGTAGCGGGCGGTCCTGCCGATCACCACCGCCAGCTCCACCTCCCAGTCGACCTTCTCGGCCCCCGGCGGGAGGAGCACGACGTCGTCGGGGCCGACCACGGTGTTCGGGTGCTTGAAGAAGACCACCGGATGCTCGGGCGGCTCGGATCCGGACTCCGCCGCATGGGCCGCGTAGTTCTGACCGATGCAGATCACCGCGGTCGGACGGGCGACCGGGGCACCGATGCGCAGACCGTCGATCGCGGCGACGGGCAGCTCGCCCCGCTGCAGCGCCGTGCGCACGCGCGCGATGCCGTCGGCGGCGAGGAACGCGCCGTCGATGTCGGCCGTGAGGGAGGCGAGGTCGTAGACGGCACCGCCGTCGCGGACGAAGGGGCGTTCGTGGCCGACGGCACCGAGTCGGAGGAGTTCCATGGGGCCTTCCGGGTCAGCGCGCAGCGGCGTGGGTCGGGTTGACGATGGGCACGGACTCGCCGGCCAGGAAGCGGATGATGTTCTCGGCCGCGTGCACCGGGAGGTCTTCCAGCGCCTCGGGCGAGAACCAGGCTGCGTGCGGGGTGAGCAGCACCTGATCGAGGTCGCGCAGCGGGGAGTCCGCGGCAAGGGGTTCGCCCGCGAAGACGTCGAGGGCCGCAGCGCCGAGGTGCCCCGTGCGCAGCGACGCGGCGAGCGCGTCCTCGTCGATGAGCGGTCCACGGCAGGTGTTCACGACGACGGCACCCTGCTTCATCGTCGCGAGAGCGGCGGCGTCGATCAGGTGCCTGGTCGCCTCGGTCAGCGGCACGTGCAGGGTGAGGATGTCGGCGTGCGCCACGGCGTCGGGGATCTCGACGAGCTCGCAGCCGGCGTCGCGCACGGCATCGGCGGGAGCGTAGGGGTCGGCGACCAGCACGCGGAACCCCAGCGCCCGTGCACCGCGGGCGACCATCGAGCCGATACGGCCGAAGCCGAGCACGGAGACGGTGGTGGCGGAGGGGCGTACCGCCATCGGACGGGCGTCGACGGCCTTCCAGGCGCCGGCACGGACAGCGCGGTCGTAGGCGGGGAGGCCGCGCGCCTGGGTCATGATCATCGCGATCGTGTGGGCGGCCACTTCTTCGATGCAGTAGCTCGGGGTGTTCGCGACGGCGATGCCCCGGGCTGTCGCGGCCTGAACGTCGACCATGTCGTAGCCGATGCCGACACGGCTGATGATGCGGAGGTTCGGCATCCGGTCCATCACCTCGCCGGTGATCTGCGCCCACTGCACGACGAGGCCTTCGGCATCCGACCCGAGGGCGGCGATGTCGTCGACGGATCCGGATGCGGCGCGCTCGGCGCGCAGTCCCGCCCGGCGGAGAGTGTCTTCGATGACGGTTCCTGGCAGGTCGCAGTCGCTGACGAGGATGAAGGGCTCGGTCATGAAAGCGATGCTATAGCATCTAGCAAATGGTGTACAGCCACCGATATTTCGCTTCTCCGAAAAGCTGGGGAACTGTCGAGACCTGCCCGCGAGATCCCGCGTGAGGGGTCCCGAAATCCTCTGAATCCCGCTCCTGGCTTGGGAACGCCGCCCGGCACTGGCCAGACTGGAGACATCGAAGGGGAGTAGCTCCGGGCTCGCACGAGCCGTGAGGCGGCATCGACATACTGACGTTCACGACGATCGTCCGGTGCCCCTGTCTTCCAGATGAGCGAGACCTTCGGCCCCCGTGTGGCCGGAGCTCTGTCGTACCCCTCCTTCCGGTCGCGCCTGACCGAAAGGACCGCTCTCGTGCCGCGCGCATTGATCGTCCGCCTCCTCATCTGCCTCCTCATCACCGCCCCGGCGATCGCGTTCCGGGCGCTCGGGTTCCACCCGAATCCGGTGCTCGACCTGTTCGTGTTCGGCGCCGCCGTCGTCGCCGCGAGCTTCCTGCTCGCCTGGGCCGCCGAAGCCGCGCAGAAGGACATCTCCGGGGCGCTCGCAATCGCCCTGCTCGCCCTCATCGCCGTGCTTCCGGAGTACGCGGTCGACCTGTACTACGCGTTCCGCTCGGGTTCCGACCCCGCCTACGCGCAGTACGCCGCGGCCAACATGACGGGGTCGAACCGGCTGCTGCTCGGCTTCGGCTGGCCGCTCGTCGTGATCGTCGCCCTCCTCGTCGCGAACCGTGGGAGAGAGCGCCGCCGCCGTGAGCTCTCACTTCGGCTGCCGGCGACGGCGCGACTGGACGTCGGCTTCCTCGCGGTGCTCGCGATCCTCGCCTTCACCATCCCGCTGCTCGGACACATCCCCATCTGGTTCGGACTCGTGCTCATCGCCGCGTTCGTCATCTACCTGTGGCGCGCCGGTCAGGTCGAGGGCGAGACCGAGGAGGAGTTCGTGGGCGCCGCCGCCCAGATCGCCGACCTGCCGACCCGCGCCCGCCGGATCACCGTGATCGCGATGTTCGTGGTGTCGGCGGCGATCATCCTCGCCTGCGCGGAACCGTTCGCGACCGCACTGGTCGACTCCGGTTCCTCGCTCGGCATCGACAGCTACTTCCTGGTGCAGTGGCTCGCACCGCTCGCCTCCGAAGCACCCGAGTTCATCATCGCGGTGCTGTTCGCGCTGCGCGGCATGGGCGCGGCCGCCATCGCCACCCTGATCGCCTCCAAGGTCAACCAGTGGAGCCTGCTGGTCGGATCGCTCCCGCTCGCACACTTCTTCGGTGGCGGCGGTGGCGACCTCCCCCTGGATGCACGCCAGATCGAAGAGTTCGTGCTCACCGGCACGCAGACCGTGATGGGAGTCGCGATCCTCCTCGCCCTGCGCTTCCACCTGGGCTCCGCGATCGCCCTCGCCGCGATCTTCCTCGTGCAGTTCTTCGTGACCGACACCGGCGGACGCTACGTGCTCTCGGCGGTGCAGTTGGTGATCGCCGCGGGATTCCTCGTCGTGCATCGACGGCACATCCTCCCCACCCTCGCGGCGCCGTTCCGGCGATCACCGCGAGCGAGCGCGCCGCGCGATCCGGCTCTCGAGTCGGTCTGAGCGGGTGGGGTGCCGTCGACATCGACGGCACCCCACTTTTGCTATAGCGTTTAGGCATGACTGTTCGCCGCGCACTGATCACAGGAGCCAGTTCCGGAATCGGAACCGCCGCCGCCCTCGAACTCGCACGTGAGGGAGCCGCGCTCTGGATCACGTACACCGGGCGCGAGGCCGAAGCCGAGCGGGTGGCCGAAGAATGCCGGGCCGCCGGCGCCGCCGAGGTGCTGGTATCGCGCCTGGATCTGCGCGACCCCGCATCGATCGACGCGCTCACCGACCGGATCACCGTGACCTGGGGCGAGCTGCACGTGCTCGTCAACAACGGCGGCGTATGCCCCTACACCCCGTATCCCGAGATCGACATCGACGAGTGGGACTTCGTCCTGGAGACCAACGCGCGCGGGACGTTCCTGCTGACGCGGGCCGCGCTCCCCCTGCTGCGGGCGGCGGAGGGCGACCGGTCGGTGATCAACATCGCCTCGATCGCCGGCCAGGTCGGGGCACTGCAGACCGGCATCCACTACGCCGCCAGCAAGGGCGCCCTGCTCGCCATCACGCGCAGCTTCGCCCGGCACCTCGCGTCGGAAGGCATCCGCGTGAACGCCGTCACCCCCGGCCCTGTCGCCAGCGCGATCACCGACCAGCTGCAGGGCGAGGGGCGTGCGAAGCTCGAGTCCGGCATCCCGCTCGGCGCCTTCGGCCAGCCGGAGGACGTCGCCTGGATCATCGCGTCACTCGCATCGGAGCGCGCCCGGTTCATCACCGGAGCCACCTACGACGTCAACGGAGGAGTTCGCATTGACTGACCGCACCGACACCGACCGCTCGGCCCTCGACACCGTCCAGGCGCAGCTCGATGCGTTCAACGCGCACGACCTCGACGCCTTCGTCGCCACCTACGCCGCCGACGCCGTGATCACCGGCGTCGCCCCGGAGCCCATCGTCGGCTCGGCCGCGATCCGCGCGTTCTACGAGCCCCGCCTGCAGAACCCCGACCTGTCGTGCGCGATCGAGACCAGCGTGCTGTTCGGCACGCGCTGGGTCGTCGCGCAGGAGCAGGTCGTCAACGCGGGCGTCGCCACCGAGACCATCGCCACCTTCGACGTGGTCGACGGACTGATCGCGCGCGCGTCGATGCTAAAGGCCTGAGCGCGGGGCCGTCACATCCTCCGGTAGACGTCGGCCCGATGGGCGATGCGCAGCACGTAGACGACGTGTGCCTCCTCGTCGACACGGACGACGACGCGATACGCGATTCCGACGTAGCCGCTGCGCTGTCCTTCGAGCTCGGCCCCGAGCGCCTTGGTGGTCCGCAGCGGGTTCTGCGCAAGCGGCCCCTCCAGGAAGCGGAGGACGGCGTCGGCGAGCTTCGGTTCCAGGCGATGGAGTGCGCGAACGGCGGGACCGGTGAGCTGGACGTCGTATGACTCCGAGGTCACCGGCCGGCCAACTGCTCTCGCACCTCGGCGAGGCTCAGCGTGCGCCCCGCAGCGATGTCGGCATCGGCCTCCGCGACCTCTTCGGCATGATGCGGATCCTGCAGCAGGGCGAGTGTGGCTTGCAGCGACTCGAGGTCGTCGATGCTCAGCATCACGACGGCCGGACGCCCGTGGCGCGTGATCGTGACCGCCTCATGAGTGGTGTCGATCGACTCCACCAACTGCGAGAACCTGTCCTTCGCCTCACTTACTGAGATCGTCTGCACATCCATGATTCTAGCCTAATGTCTGGCCAATAATTGGCCCAGTATTCTAGCCAACAGACGCGATCACTCGTGCTCGGGGAGGATCGGCGACGACCACCCCGGGTCGCGACCGAGCTGTGCGGCCCGCGAGACCGAGGCGGCGCCGTAGCGATCCCGGAGGTCGTCGAGCACGGTGTCGAGGCGGGCCTCATCCCCCCAGTCGATCGGCAGCTCGGGCTGCACACGGTCGGCGCGGTCGAGCTGCGACAGGGAGAAGCCGATCAGGGTGATGCCGCGAGCGGTGATCTCCGGCAGCGCGGCGGCGAGCAGAGCACGGGCCACGGTGAGGACGATGGCCGTGCGGTCGGTGGGGGCACCGAGCGTGCGGGAGCGGGTGGCCTTCGAGAAGTCGCCGAAGCGCAGCCGCAGCACGACGGTGCGGCAGACGCGGTCGCCATCGCGCAGCCGCCGCGCCAGCCGGTCGACGATCTGCGTGAGGATGAGGTCGAGCTCCTCGGCCGAGCGGGGTCTGTTTCCGAGCGCCCGCTGCGAGCCGATGGATCCACGGCGCCGGGTGGCGTCGACCGGTCGCGGATCCCGCAGACGAGCCAGCGCGTGCACATGGGCACCCGTCGCCTTGCCCAGCATCCGCTCCGCCGTCGCCGCTTCGAGCTCGGCGAGCTCGCCCACCGTGTGGACGCCGTAGCGATGCAGCTTCTCGGCCGTCACCGCGCCCACACCCCACAGCCGTTCGACGGGAAGCGGAAGCAGGAACTGCTCCTCACGATCGGGCTCCACGACCAGCAGCCCATCCGGCTTGCTCACGGCACTGGCGACCTTGGCGAGGAACTTGGTGCGGGCGACCCCGACCGAGATGGCCAGCCCCGCCTCCGCGCGCACGCGTTCCCGCAGCCGCACCGCGATCTGCTCGGGAGTGCCTCCGATCCGCCGCAGACCGCCGACCTCGAGGAACGCCTCGTCGATCGAGAGTCCCTCGACGAGAGGTGTGGTGTCGCGGAAGATCGCGAACACGTCCTTGCTGGCCGCCGAGTAGGCCTCCATCCGCGGCGGGACGACCACGGCGTCGGGGCAGAGCTCGCGCGCCTGTCGCCCGCCCATCGCGGTGCGCACCCCGCGCGCCTTCGCCTCGTAGCTCGCGGCCAGCACGACCCCGCCGCCCACGATGACGGGCCGCCCCCGCAGCTCGGGCGCGTCACGCTGCTCGACCGAGGCGTAGAACGCATCGAGGTCGGCATGCAGCACCGTCGCTTCCCCACGCATCCTGTTCTCCTGTCGACGTGCGGATCGTCGCACGGACCGGGGACATCGGACCCGGCCTCGACGGGCGACGATGCGGTGTCCGTGCCCGGAGGTATGGTCGGCGCGTGCCGGAACCCGTGATGCAGTGGTGGGCGCGACGGCAGTTCTCCCGCGGTCGCGCCGTTCCGTATGACGTGGGCACCTACCGCGCCGGGTGGCTGGCGTATCCGGAGCTCGTGCGGCAGTACCACCCCGAGCTGAACAACGGCATCGTCCTGTCGCAGATCCCGCTCGCGGCCGATGTGCTGCTGTGCTGGGAGTGCGCGCTCGGGCACCGGTTCGTCGCCACCCCCACCGAGCAGCGCGAGCGCCCTGGTCCCGTACGACGTCGCTCGGCGTGGTGCCCGGAGTGCTCGGCGCTCGCCCGCCCGCAGCCGGTCGTGCTCGGCGAGGCACGTGCGATCCCCCGCAAGCCCCGCCGCCCGGCGCCGGCGGTGTGCACCAAGACCCCCGACCTCCCCACCGGAACCGCGTTCGTGAGCGGCTGCGCCCCGCGCCCCGCATCGGCGGCGGAGGGACGCCTGCGTACCGAGCTCGGTGGGCTGATCGCGTTCGATGCGACGGTCAACGCGGTGAAGGTGTCGCGCCCCTTCTTCCGTCACACCGAGGTCTGGCCCGACATCGTGCTGCCGGAGCTGCGGGTCGCGATCGAGTACGACACGGTCGGTCGCCACGGCCTGGAGCACGTCGGCAAGAGGCAGGATGCCGATTTGCGCAAGGACCGTGCGATCCGTGCCGCGGGGTGGGAGGTCATCCGCATCCGCACCGGGAAGCTCGAACCCCTCGGTCCGCACGACCTCGCGCTGTCATCGGTGGGCGCGAAGAGCCTCGCGCGCATCATCGACGAACTGCGCGCGATCCGTGGCGGGCTGCTCGTGGACGCGTACCTCCGGTGAGCGCGCACTCCCCGTCGGGCGGAGAACTCCCCGTGCGGAGGAGACTTCGGCGGCGAGGATCCTCCCGACGCCGAGATCTCCTCTCGAGGCCTGCCGGGCTTCAGCCGTCGAAGCGCTCCCGCAACCCCGGGTCGAGCGCGATGTCGCCGAAGGATGCCGTCCAGGCGCCGTCGACCGCGATGGACTGCCCCGACAGGTACGGCGCCTCATCCGAAAGGAGGAATGCGGTGACCGCGGCGACCTCCTCGGCACGGGCGATGCGTCCCATGGGCGGCCCCTCCGCGAGCGCGCGCTCCTCGGCCGCGGGGTCGGCGGCACGCGCGATCTGCGCCTCGAGGTGCGGGGTGCGCACGCCACCAGGGGCGACCGTGTTCGCTCGTATGCCGAGACCGCCATATGTCACTGCGACGCTGCGTGTGAGGGCGTCGATGCCGCCCTTGGTGAACTCGTAGGCCGCGTGATCGGTGAAGCTGGCGCGACCGTGGATCGATCCGATGTTCACGATCGCACCCGCCACACCCTGGTCGACGAACGCCGACACCGCAGTGGAACAGCCCCAGATGTAGCCGAAACCGTTGATGCCGAGGATCTCGCGCACCACGTCTTCATCGAGCTCGTGCAGCGGGGTGCGCTTCGTGATGCCGGCGTTGTTGACCCAGCCCGCGAGAGGAGCCCTGGCCCGCGCCGCAGCGGCCGCACGCTCATGCGTGGCACGATCGGCCGCATCGCCGAGCACGACCTCTGCCACGATGCCCTCCTCGACCGTCCCCGACCCCGGCGAGCGCTCGAGCCCGACCACGATCCAGCCGTCGGCGGTGAGGCGCTCGGCGACCGCGCGACCGATGCCCTTGCCGCTGCCGGTCACGACCACACTGCGGTTCATCACGACACTGCGATTCATCGCACTGCGATCCACGAAACTGCGGGAGTCTGTCATGTCAGTCCTTCTCGAATCCGAAGACGGCAGGGTCGAGCGCGAAGCCGAGGCCCGGAGCATCCGTCGGCCGGATGCGGCCCTCGAAGGTCGGCCCTCCGACGACGAACGACGGCGCCGGGTCGTAGGGGTTGATGCCGCGCGCGAAGGTCTCGACGCCGATGCCCAGGTGCGCGGTGACCTCAGGATAGACGTGGCCGGACACGGGCACGCCCCGCTCGGCCGCCCAGGCGATCAGCTCGCGCGCCGGGGTGACACCGCCGATCGCGACGACGTCCAATCGCAGCGCCTCGACACCGCCGACCTCCACCAGCGCCCTCAGCACGGCGGGGTCGGTCACCTCGTCGCCGACGGCCACGGCCAGACCCGATCCCTGCCGGATGCGGGCGACACCCGCTGCATCCTCGGGGAGCAGCGGGTCCTCCAGCCACGCCAGCTGCGGATCCCCCCACTGCGCGATCTCGGCGAGCGCGGTCTCGGCGTCCGGCCAGCCGAAGCCGACGTCGACCACGAGTCCGGTGTCGGCGGGCAGCTCGGCGTTCAGGATCGCGATCAGCTCGCGCATGTATGCCGGGTCGGGAATGCGCGAGATCTTCACGTTCGTCCAGCCGCGTGCCTGCGCGAGCACCTCGGCGGCCACGTCGCGCGGAGTCCGCGACGGCGAGGGGTAGGCGGCGACGAGCATCGAGTCGCGCGGGGCATCCCCCGTGCCCAGCAGCGTCCACAGCGGCAGACCCGCACGGCGCGCAGCGATGTCCCACAGCGCGATGTCGACCAGGCCGATCGCCCGACGCACGAGGCCGACGCGACCGACGATCGCACTGCCGCGCAGCATCCGCTCCCAGGTCGCAGCGGGGTCGTCGGCACCCGCGCCGATCGCATGGACGGCCACGAGTCGCTCGACGATCTCGGCCATCGGCGCCTCGCGGGAGAGGCAGTACGCCACGCCGGTCGTGCCGTCGTCAGCCGTCGCCCGCACCGCGCTGTACTCGCGGCGGGTGACCGTCATCGCCCCCAGCTGCAGCGGCGCGGGGAGCGGCAGCACGGCCGTGGCCGTGTCGATGCGGGCGATCGCGCTCATTCGGGCTTCTTCGCGAGCGGAATGCCGTAGTCGACCATGAAGCCGCCGTCGACGTAGAGGGTCTGGCCGTTCATGTAGCGCGACTGGTCGGAGACGAGGAAGCTGACCGCCGCGGCGATCTCGCTCGCATCGGCCAGGCGCTTCGCCGGGATGCGCGACAGGATCGTGTCGAGGCTGAGCGTGCCCGCCTCGACACCCTGACGGAAGACCCCGGTATCGACGTAGCCGGGGGCGACGGCGTTGACGCGCACACCGCGTGCGGCCCACTCGGCGCCGGCCGTCGAGGTCAGGCCGATCACGGCGGCCTTGGTGGTGGCGTAGGGCGCGCGCCCGGCCGATCCGCGCGACGAGATGGAGGAGATGTTCACGATGCGTCCCTCTCCGCGCTCCAGCATCCGTTTGCCCGCGGCCTGCAACGCCGAGAACACCCCGTGCAGGTTGACGTCGACCACGGCCGCCCATTCGTCCCAGCTGAGGTCTTCGATGCCGCGGTGGCGCTGGATGCCGGCGTTGTTCACGAGCACCTCGATCGGGCCGAGCTCGGCTTCGATCTCGCCGAACACGCGGTCGACAGCGGCGTGGTCGGTGACGTCGAGTTCGCGCCACAGGATGCCCGCGGGGTTGTCGGCGGCAGTGAGCCCCGGCACGCGGTCGGTGGCGACGACGAGGTAGCCGTCTGCGGACAGACGCTGCCCGATCTCCCAGCCGATACCGGCCGATCCTCCGGTGACGATGGCGACGGGGCGCTGCGCGGTCATGTCTCTCCTCGACGTTCGAATTTGCTATAGCAAGTGTAGTCGGTCGCTCACTCTCGCGTCGAGGTTCGGGGAGACCGCCTCAGGATCCCCCGGCAAGCTGAACCGCTGGCGGGGAGAATCCTGAGGGTTGTGTCAGGGATTCCCCAAGATCGTTGCCGTCACCCACCCCGGGATGGTTACTTAGGTCTGAGGATCTGGGGAGATTCTTACCGCCCATGTTTCTGGGGAACGTGGACGCGTTTCTGTGGTTGCCTCCCCGCACGCCCCCCGCCTGGGGGAGGCAACCACGACACCGCCTCCCGGAATCGCGGCGATTCAGCGACGGATCGGTGTCGCACCCTCGCGTCGCAGATCAGGCGTCGATGAGCGCCCCGACGACCTCGATCAGGTGCTCCTCGAGCAGGTCGAGACCTCCGGGTGCGAGCGGCGTCTGCCAGGCCTGATAGGCGCCGCGGTCGTAGGCGTCGCGTGTCGGCAGGTAGACGAAACCGGGACCGTTGGTCAGGTTCATCACGACGATCGGCGTCTCCGGGAAGCGGGCGCGCAGCGTGGTCTGCAGTCGCGAGTACGCCTCTCCCGGATGCCCGACGACGACCGCATCCCCCAGCCGCCAGGCCCAGACCGGATGCTGCACGGTGGGTCCGTCGATGTAGCCGTCGCGCAGGTTGCGGGCTCGACCCAGGCGCTCGTCGCGGGAGCGCGGGTCGATGTCCTTCCACTCCTCGGCGAGCTCGTCGATCGTCGGGAGGTCGCGCAGCGGCAGCTCGATGCTCGTCATCGACCCGGTCGCCGCATCTCCTCCGGTGGCGGGATGCCCTGCCCAGATCGCCAGCGGGGCACCCGACTCCACGACACCGTCGAGCGTCAGCTCCTCCCCGGGGACGGGAAGCGCGTCGAGGGCGGCGAGCACCGCGTGACCGAGTGACCGTCCGTGGCGGTCGGCGACCGCGACGTCGCCCGTGTACTGCTCGCGCGGTGCCAGCTCGCCCGATGCACCCTGCACGAACAGGCACGGCGCGTCGGTGGCGGCCTCGACGATCTCGCGCATCGCTCCGACGTAGTCCGGGGAGACCTCGCGGCTCTGCCAGGCCAGCGTGGTCGGGTGGCAGGCGTAGTTGACGAGCGTGCCGCGCACCTCCCCGTCGACGCTGAGTCGTCCGATCGTGACCGTGTCGTCGGCCGTGCCCGCGGGGTTGTATCCCACCAAAGGCCTGCCGTCGACGTCGAGCTCGCGGTCGGCGGCGAGCGTGCAGGTGCCGGTCGTCCACTCGATGAGTCCGGGGCGGGCATCGTCCAGTGCCTCGCGTCCGGCCGCGACACCGGCCGCGGCGAGCGCATCGAGGTACCCGGGGATCAGCTCGCCGCCCGGCAGGTGCGCGTCGGCCGCGCACAGCACCGCTCCCGCATGCGTGTGCGAGAGGGAGAGCATCAGCTGATCGGCATCGAGTCCGAGGCCTGCGAGGATCGCGCCCCGCACCTGCTGCTCGTCGGCCACGCGACGCCACCAGGTGGCGTCGACCGCCAGCAGCACGCGCGGACGCGCATCGCCGCCGATCACGGCGAGCGCGGTCAGCTCGAAGGGACGGTGCGCCCCCTCCGACCGCTCCCAGTCGGCGGGTCCCCAGTTCTTGGCGCGGATGCCGGTGGGAGGGGTGATGTCCCGTCGCGCGACGCCGATGCGCGCCTGTGTGCGGGGGATGCGGATGCGATCGCCGAACTGCGTGCCCGTCATCGTGCGTTCCTTCCCACGGCGGACGGCACGACGCCGGTCACCGTTCCCTGAGCCTGCCACAGGGCCGCGGCCTCGGCCCGCCGTCGGCGTTCGAGCACCGGATCGGCCACGGGGATCGCGGCCATGAGCCCGCGCGTGTACTCGTGCTGCGGGTTCGCGAACAGGGCGTCACGGGCGCCGACCTCGACGATCCGCCCCTGCTGCATGACCGCGACGGTCGACGACATGTACCGGATGACGGCGAGGTCGTGGCTGATGAAGAGGTACGTGAGCCCGAGCTCGGCCTGCAACTCGCGCAGCAGGTTGAGCACCTGCGCCTGGATCGACACGTCGAGCGCCGACACCGACTCGTCGAGCACGAGGAACTCCGGTTCCAGCACGAGCGACCGCGCGATCGACACGCGCTGGCACTGCCCACCCGACATCGACCGCGGCAGCCGGTGTGCGAACTCCTCGTCCAGCCGCACCCGGTGCATCGCCTCGCGCACCTTCTCGGCACGGATCGCCCTGGTGCCGATGCCGTGCGCGAGCAGCGGCGCCTCGATGATCTGCGCCACCGTCTGCCGCCGGTTCAGCGCCGAGAACGGATCCTGGAACACCATCTGCATCCGGCGGCGGAGTCTGCGCAGCTCCTCGCCACGCATCTCGTGCGGGCGGTGTCCGTCGAACACCACGGCTCCCGCGTCGATCCCGCCGAGCGCGAGCACGGCCTTCGACACGGTGGACTTGCCGGACCCCGACTCGCCCACGAGCCCGAACGTCTCGCCGCGACGGATCTGGAACGACACGTCGTCGACCGCGGTCACCCGCCGGCCGGAGCCGAGCGTGAACACCTTCGACACGCCCTGCACGTCGACGAGCACGTCACCGGACTCGCGGGCGCGGTCGACCGCGCTGATCGAGCCCGCCTCCACGACCGGCTCCGTGCCGCGCTCCAGCACCTCGGCGGAGGTGCGGATCGGCTGATGCACGTCCACGGTGAGGTCGACCACGGCACCCAGCAGCGCCTTCGTGTACGGGTGCTCGGGCGCGGCGTACAGCGCGTCGACCGGCTGCTCCTCGATGATCTTCCCGTGCCGCATCACGTGGATGCGCTCACAGAAGCCGGCCGCGACACCCAGGTCGTGCGTGATGAGCACGACCGCGGTGCCGTGGTCTTCGGCCAGGCGGTCGAGCAGGTCGATGATGCGCGACTGGGTGGTGACGTCGAGTGCCGTGGTGGGTTCGTCCGCGATCAGCACGGCAGGGCGCGACGACATGGCCATCGCGATCATGACGCGCTGCCGCATCCCGCCGGAGAACTCATGCGGGTACTGCGCCAGGCGCTCCTCGGGAAGCGGCACGCCGACCTCGGTCAGCAGCTCCACCGCCCTGGCGCGCGCGGCCTCCTTCGACACCCGCTCGTGCAGCCGGATCGCCTCCACCAGCTGGTGCCCGATCGTGCGCACGGGGTTCAGCGACGACATCGGGTCCTGGTAGACCATCGCGATCTCGCCGCCCCGCACCCGCGTCATGTCCCGCTTGCTCAGCGTGAGCAGTTCGCGGTCGCGCAGCCGGATGCTGCCGCCGAGCCTCGCCCCGTCGTTGAGGCGCATGATCGACAGGGCCGTGAGCGACTTGCCGGAACCGGACTCGCCGACCAGGCCGATCCGCTCGCCCGGTCGCACCGAGAGCGTGATGCCCTTGACCGGCATCGCGTCGCCGTAGGAGACGGTGAGGTCCTGCACCTGCAGGACGGGTGCGACATCCGTCATCGACCCTTCCCCTTCCGATCGCCGCCGAACTGATCGGCGAGCACATTGAGCAGCCAGATGGTGACGAAGATGAACAGCGCGGGGAACAGCACGTAGCCGATCGACTGGTACATCTTCTGGTAGCCCTGCTGCACGAGAGTGCCCCAGGTGGCCTCGGGCGGCGCGATGCCGAGCCCGACGAAGCTCATCGACGCCTCCAGCAGGATCGCGTTGGCGGCATTGATCGCCGCCTGCACCACGATCGGCCCGCGGGCGTTGGGCAGCACCTCCGCGAACAGCAGACGGCTGCGCTTCGACCCGAAGGCCACGGCCGCGGTGAAGTAGTCCTCCTGCAGTTCGCTCAGCACCGAGGAGCGCACCAGGCGGGCGGTCGTCGGAGTGAGCAGGATGCCGATGATCACGGCCAGCTTCACGGGGTCGGCGCCGAACGCCGAGATGAACACCAGCGCGAACAGGATCTGCGGGATCGCCATGACCGTGTCGGCGAGACGCATCAGGATCTCGTCGAGGATGCCACGGCCGAACGCCGCCGCCATTCCCCACGCGATACCGAGCACCATCGCGACGAGGGTCGCACCGGCGGCGATGAAGACGGTCAGCTGGCCGCCGTAGAGCACCCGGCTGAACAGGTCGCGTCCGAGTTCGTCCGTGCCGAAGAGGTGCGCGCCCGAAGGACCGGCGAACCGGTCGGACGACTGCGCGGACGGATCGTACGGCGCGATGATCGGCGCGAGCACGCAGGCCAGCACGATCAGGGCCAGCAGGGCGAGCGGGACCCAGGAGGCGAGCGCGATCCGCCGGCGCGGGCGGGCGGAGCGCAGGGCGAGGGTGAGGGTGTCAGCCACGGCTGCTCCTTGCACGAAGACGCGGGTCGAGCACGCCGTAGAGGAGGTCGACGATGAGCGTGGTCAGGATGAACATCGCGGAGATGAGCAGCACGACCGACTGCAGCACCGCGTAGTCGCGCTTGAACACGGCGTCGATCGCGAGGGAGCCGAGACCGGGGACGCCGAACACGTACTCCACGATCACGACGCCGCCGAGCGTGTAGCCGACGATCAGTCCGAGCATCGTGAGCCCAGGGATCAGCGCGTTGCGCAGCGCGTGACCGATCACGACGCCGGTGCCGGTCTGGCCCTTGCCGCGGGCGGTGCGGATGTAGGGCGCATCGAGCACCTCGACCATGGATGCCCGCAGGAAGCGCATGAGCAGCGGTGCCGCGGCGAAGGCCAGGGTGAGCGCCGGCAGGATCATCCGCACGAGGTTGTCGGCGGGATCCTCGCTGAACGGGGTGTAGCCGCGGGCGGGCAGCCACTTCAGCTGCACGGCGAACACGACGATCAGCACGATGCCGATCAGGAACTGCGGCAGCGCCATACCCGCGGTGGAGACGGCGGTGAGGATGCGGTCGACCACGCCGAGCGGACGCAGCGAGGCGATCACCGCGGCCGGGGTGGCGATCAGCACGGCCAGCAGGATACCGATCAGAGTCAGCTCGAGCGTGGCCGGGAAACGCTGGGCGATGAGCTCGGACACGGAGTACTGGTTGAAGTACGACTGGCCGAAGTCGCCGGTGAAGACGCCGCCGATCCAGCGCAGGTACTGCTCGATGATCGGAGCGTCGAGCCCGGCCTCCTGGCGGAGGCGCTGGAGCATCTCGGCGTCCACTCCCGGCGTCGAGCCGAGACGGGTGATGACGGGGTCGCCCGGCAGCAGCCGGAGCACCACGAAGACGAGAAGCGAGGTGGCGATCAGCATCGCAATGCTGATCGCCACCCGCCGAAGGACGGAAAGGAGCACGTCAGCCCTTCAGCTGCGCGTTCTCGAGGTGCAGCTGTCCGCCGCCCTCGACCCAGACGCCGTCGACCTTGGTGCTGGTCGCGGTGACCACCGTGGACTGCAGCGGCACGATCAGCGGGACCTGCTGGTTGATGATCGTCTGCACGGTGCCCCACTTCTCGGCCCGTGCGGTCTCGTCCGGCTCGGCCACGGCAGCGGCGAAGGCGGTCTGGAAGTCGGGGTCGACCCAGTTGCACTCGCAGCGACCGTCGAGGTAGAAGTTCAGCGAGTACGCGGGCTCCGGCGGCGTCGACTGGAAGTTCGGCACGATGTAGCCGGGGAAGCTCTTGCCCGCCGGGTAGAAGGAGTCCACCCACGTGCCCACGTCGTTGTTGTCGATCTTCAGCGTGATGCCGATCTCCTTCAGGCTGGCCTGCAGGATCTCGCCGCTGGTGTTCCACTCCGGGTACTGCCCGGCGATGCCCCACCAGGTGAGCGTGCTGCCCTCGGTGATGCCCGCCTCGGCGAACAGCGCCTTGGCCTTGTCGAGGTCGTAGGAGTAGTCGGTCAGGTCGCCGCCGAACCAGGGGTTGACCTCGCCGAGCGCGTTGTTCGTCGGCGAGACGGTTCCCTGTCCGTAGTAGGCGGCCTCGAGGATCGCCTCCCGGTCGGTCGCGTAGGCGAGTGCCTGGCGGGCACGCACGTCGTTGAACGGCGCCGACTGGGTGTCGACCTCCCACGAGGGCCACTGGCTGGGGTTGTCGGGCGTGACGAGGGCGATGTCGCCGCCGCCTTCGAGGCCGGCGACGTCACCCTGCGGCACGGACCACAGCACGTCGATGTCGCCGGAGCGCAGACCGGTGACGGCGGCGGTGGACTCGGCGGCCTTGACGATGGTGATCTCGTCGAGGGCGGGCGCCTCGCCGAAGTACTCGGGGTTGGGGACGAGGGTCAGGCTGTCGTCCGGAGTGAACTTCTCGACGATGTAGGGGCCGGTTCCGATCGGCTCCTTGTCGATGGTGTCGAGCGCGTCGACGTCGAGCATCTTGACCCAGACGATGCCGGCGGCGAAGGTCGCGATCGGCTCGGACAGGGTGACGACGACGGTCTTGTCGTCGGATGCCGTGACATCCGTGACCATGTCGATCTTGTTCTTCTCCTGCGTCGCCGTGTCGGGGTCGAGGTAGTAGTCGAACGACGCGACGGCATCCTCCGCGGTGAACGGGTCGCCGTTGGAGAAGGTGACGCCGTCGCGGAGCGTGAAGGTCCAGGTCTTCTGGTCTTCCGAGGTCTCCCAGCTCTCGGCGAGGTCGCCGACGATCTCGCCGGACTCGTCGGTCTTGGTGAGGCCGTTCCACAGCAGCGGGAACAGCACCTCCTCCCAGGCGAAGGTGCGGATGGCGGGGTTCAGCTGCGGGATGCCCTGGGCCGCGGCGACGGTGAGGGTGCCGCCGTCCTGCGCCTGGCCGTCGGGGGTGGATGGGGTGCTGCTGCAACCAGCGGTGATGAGCGCGGCGGTGAGCAACGCTGCTCCGCCGAGCAGTACACGACGACGCGACATGGGTGCCTCCAAGGGTCGGGGTGATGCGTTCGGGTAAGGAAGGGTTTCGCTATAGCATGTAGCAAAACGGACGCCTCGTCTAGTGCGAATCGAACGGATGCGGTTACGTTCTCGTTACGCTCGCCGGACCGTCATCCCGCCCCCGAGGCAAATCTGCCATAGCATCGGTCGATGCAGGAACTCGACCGAGAGCCGCCCGCGGCTTCCGGCACAGACAGAGGAGCCACGTGCGCAGCGTCTCGGATCAGAACATCGCCGAACAGGTCACGGACGAGCTGCGCGCGGCGATCCATTCCGGCGAGCTCGCCCCGGGCGAGCGGCTCGTCGAACGCAAGCTCGCCGAGCGCCTCGGCGTCAGCCACATCCCGGTCCGCGAGGCACTGACCCGCCTGGCCGAGGAGCGCCTGATCACTCGTGAACCCCGCCGGGGAGCCCGCGTCGCCGAGCTCACCGCGCAGGACCTGGAGGAGATCTCGAGCCTGCGCATCGTGCTCGAGCAGTTCATGGCCATCCGCGTGCAGGAGCGATGGAACGAGGAGTCCGCCGCGCGTCTCGGCGTGATCATCCAGGCGATGTCGGATGCGGCGCCCGGGAACATCGAGGAAGTGCTGCGCCAGGACCGCCTGTTCCACGAGACGCTCGCCGATCTCGCCGAACACCGGTTCCTCGACGAGGTGAGCGGGCAGCTGCGCGGGCGCATCACCGGGTTCATCCATGCCGCCAACTCGGCGCTCGACCCCGCCGAGCAGGAGGACCACGTGCGCAGCCACCAGCAGATCGTGGATGCCATCGCGAGCGGCGACCCCGACCGGGCGCAGAAGGTGATCGCCGAGCACGTGACCAGAGCGGTCGAGCGCATCACCCCGTCGGCGGACTGACCGCGACCATGGCCGCGAAGACGATCGTCCTCACCGGAGCATCCGACGGCATCGGTGCGGCCGCCGCCCGCCAGCTCGCCGCCACACCGCATCGACTCATCCTGGTGGGCCGGTCGGTCGAGAAGACCGAGGCCGTCGCCGGGGAGACGGGCGCTGAACACTTCACCGCCGACTTCGCGCGACTCGACGATGTGCGGGCGCTGGCCCAGAAGATCGCGGATGCGGTCGGCGATGACGGGATCGACGTGCTGGCCAACAACGCGGGCGGCATCTTCGGAGATCAGACCCCCACCGTCGACGGGTTCGAGAAGACGATGCAGGTCAACCATCTGTCGCCGTTCCTGCTCACGAACCTGCTGCTGCCGCAGCTGCTCCGGGCCGAGGGCGCGGTCGTGAACACGTCGAGCATCGCCCACCGCCTGTTCGGGCACCTCGACGTCGACGACCTCGACAACGCCCGCCGTTTCAGCCCCAACAAGGCGTACGGCGACGCGAAGCTCGCGAACGTGCTGTTCGCGAAGAGCCTGCACACGAAGTTCCATGCGCGAGGGCTCAGCGCGGTCGCGTTCCACCCCGGCACCGTGCGCACGAACTTCGCGGCGGAGTCGTCGAGCATCATGCGGCTGCTGTATCGCACGCCGCTCAAGCACGTGATGCTCATCGGTGCGGACAAGGGCGGTGCCACCCTGCGTTGGTTCATCGACGGCACCCCCGACGAGACCTGGTTCTCGGGCGCCTACTACGACGAGCGCGTCCTCACCACGAGGGTCAACCCGCAGGTGAACGACGCCGCCCTCGCGGAAGCCCTGTGGCAGCGCAGCGCCGAGCTCGTCGGGGTTCCTGCCTGACCCCCGCCGTGCCCCCCGGATGTCGGGAGTTCGCACGGCTGTCGGGCCGGAATACGGCTTCCGGCCCGACATCCGGTCGTTCTCCCGACACATGCACGGCCGCGATCGGGCGGACGGCGGATTGCGCGTCCTCGTTCGACTGCGTAACGTGTTACACGTTTCCCGCTCAACCGCTCGCTCGTTCGCGCGCCCGCGAAGACCCCAGGAGGCATCGATGCCCCGCACGGATCCGAAGAGCCAGGCCCACTCGGTCTGGCGACGCAAGCCCATCGGCGAGATGAACGAGGAGGCCGAGAAGAGCGGGCTCTTCAAGTCGCTGGGGCTGTGGCAGCTCACGGCCATCGGCGTCGGCGGCATCATCGGCGTGGGCATCTTCTCGCTGGCCGGGCTCGTCGCCCACGGCGACGCCACGAGCCCCGGCGTCGGACCCGCGGTGCTCATCTCGTTCCTCATCGCCGGACTCGCCTCCGCAGCGGCCGCCCTCTCCTACGCGGAGTTCGCCGGGATGATCCCGCGGGCCGGCTCCGCCTACAGCTACGGCTACGTCGCCCTCGGTGAGCTGGTCGGCTGGTTCATCGGCTGGGACCTGCTCCTCGAGTACGTGGCGATCGTCGCGGTCGTCGCGATCGGGATCTCGGGCTACCTGGATGCGTTCCTCTCCGGCTTCGGCATCCACCTGCCCACCGCGATCACCGAGACGTTCGACCAGAAGAGCGGTGTCGTCAACATCCCGGCGATCCTCATCTGCCTGTTCGTGACGTTCCTGCTCAGCCGCGGCGCCAAGACGTTCGGACGCTTCGAGCTGGTCGCGGTCGGCATCAAGATCGTCTTGATCCTCTTCATCGTGGGCCTCGGGGTCTTCTACATCAACACCGACAACTACAACCCGTTCATGCCGAGCGGCTTCGGACCGGTGTTCACCGGAGCGGCCACGGTCTTCTTCGCCGTGTTCGGCTACGACGCCATGAGCACCGCCGCCGAAGAGGCCAAGGACGGCCGCAAGCACATGCCGAAGGCGATCATCCTGTCGCTCATCATCGCGATGCTGCTGTACGTCGCGGCGACCCTCGTGCTCACGGGCATGCAGAACTACCAGGACATCGACCCGAAGGCGGGCTTCGCCTCTGCGTTCGCCAGCGTGGGGCTGCCCGTGATCGCGTCGATCATCTCGGTGTTCGCGGTGCTCTCGATCCTCACCGTCATGCTCACGTTCCTGCTCGGCGCCACCCGCGTGTGGTTCAGCATGAGCCGTGACGGACTGCTGCCCGGCTGGTTCGCGAAGGTCGACCCACGCGGCGTGCCTCAGCGCGTGACCTGGATCGCCGGCATCGGCTCGGCGTTCCTCGCGGGTGTGTTCCCGATCCGCGCCGTCGCCGACCTCACGAACATCGGCATCCTGGCGGCCTTCGTCGTCGTGTGCATCGCCGTGATCGTGTTCCGCTACACGAAGCCGGACGCACCGCGCACGTTCCGTCTGCCGTTCATGCCGGTGGTCCCGATCGTCGGCGTCGGCTTCTCGCTGTTCCTCATCTCGCAGCTGCACTGGGAGACGTGGGTGCGCTTCGCCGTCTGGCTCGCGATCGGGCTCGTCGTCTACTTCGCGTACGGTCGCCGTCACTCGCTCCTGAACCCGGACAGCCCCCGCCGCGTGCGCACGCCCGATTAGCCACACCCGAGTGCACGGCTTCCCGCCGAGTGCACGGCTTCCTGCCGTGAAGAAGCCGTGCACTCGAGGGCATCCCGTGCACTCGCGCGGGACGGAGCGGGACCCGACGGGGTCAGACGACGAGGTTGGCCGTGTCGACCACGCGGGCGCCCTCGGCGGGGAAGACCGTACGGGTCACGCCCGACTCGACGTTGCCGGTGTGCAGCAGGGTGGAAGCCGAGCCGAACGCGGCATCCGCCAGCTCGAACGCGCCACCTTCGAAGCGGTTGCCGATCGCGCGGTAGTGGGTCGCGCCCTTGGTCACCGACACGTGCGTCGCCGAACCCTCCGCGCGGAAGGTGCTGTCGGTCAGGCTCAGGTGCAGCTCGCCGTCGCCGGTGCGTGCGACCCCGGTTCCACCCTTGATCGCGATGTCCGATCCCGCGATCTCGACCGCCTGCCGCTCGCCCCTGGCCGCCGCGATGCGCGCGTTGCGGAGCGTCGACCCCTCGATCCGCAGTCGCTCCGACGACGAGACGATCGGCGCCGCATCGTCCGCCGCGCTGAGCGTCGACCCGCGGAACGTGACCGCCCCGGCACCTGTGATCTTCATGCCGCCCACCCGGTCGAGCACGGTGTCGACGAACGTGACCGGGGTCTTCACCGTGGCGTTGGTGAGCTCGCCGGGAGCGACGAACGTGAAGTGCGAGTCGGCGATCACCGTGGGCCGCGACGAGTTGTCGGACGCCTGCGTGATGATGAGGGTGTCGGACGCCGTGCACCCGCGCAGCTGGGCGCCGTCGGCGTTGATCCACAGCATGCCCGACCCCGAGAGCGAGGGCTTGCCGATCACCTGCACGTCTTCCAAGGTGAGGTCGGTGATGCGCACGCGCGCCACGAACCAGGAGCACACGTGCTTGCGCACCGTGATGCGCTTGGCCGCAGAACCCCAGGCTGCACCGGAATTCGCGAACGTCATGAGCCCCGAGTTGCCGGTGTAGGTGAGGTCGTGCTCGTACTGCCCGTGCGTGACGAACGGACCCTGGTCGTCACCGTCGCCGTGGCAGTTCTCCACCAGGCAGTAGGCGCTCGCGGTGAAGTCGTTCAGGTGGCGGGCGTTCGCGGTGTGGCAGTTGGCGACGTAGCCGTACAGGCAGTAGATCTGCTGCGTCAGGTAGCCGGCACCGCCCCACGTGACCGACGTCGGGTTCTTGAGCGTGCAGCTCACGGTCGAGTAGTAGGTGTTCCACCGGCGCTGGATGAGCGGCCAGAACGTGCCGGTGCCATCGACGTGGTCCACGTCGCAGCGCACCGCGTACTCGAACGCCAACGGGTGCGAACCGGTGTACTCGTCGGTGCCCGTGCCGAGGAACTTCAGGTTCGACACCGTCACGTCCTGCACCGGCACGACCCGCCGCCACGTCATCGTGCGGTCCTTGCCGAGCGGCCAGCCGTTCTTGTAGTTGATGCGGATGTGCGTGCCGTCGACGATCTGCGTCACCTGCACCAGCCGCTGCAGCTCGCGCTCCCAGCGCCCGGAGAGTGCGTTGACCTCGGCCGCGTACCAGTCGCCGACCACGAAGAACGAGGAGTCGGCGACCGGGAAGACGTCGCCCAGATCGGGCACGACCTCGCCGAGCCTGGCCTCGTGCACGGCATCCGTCACCTCGCCGCGGAAGAACATGACCGCCGCGAAGGGGTCGTCCTTGCCCGCGTTCTCGATGCCGACCGTCGTCATGAGGTGTCCACCGAAGTCGAACGCGATGTTCGAGCGGGAGAACTTATGGCGACGGACGAAGTTGAGGTCGCTGTGCGCCTCGATGCGGTGGATGCTCGCATCGTTCACCATCGCGTCGAGAGCGTCGTCGGCGTTGACGCTCGCATCCCTGATCCCGAACATCCGGAAGTCGACGACGCCCTCGTGCATGAGCACCCAGGCCCCGCCCTTCGGGGCCGCGAGCACGGTGCCGCCGTTCGCCGCCGGCGCATCCTTCTTCACGAACCGGTAGAGCCCTGCTCCGCCGTCGCCGGCTGACGCATACCCGGTCGTGCGGGCGAGGTCGCCGTCCTTGCCCTTGCGCGTCACGAGGTCGGTCGCGGTGCCGCCGTTCGCGACGTTCGCCGACCCGGACGAGCTCTGCGCGACGATCGGCCCCGCGGCCTGCGCCGGGCTCGACGCACCGACGGCAGCCACTCCGCCGATGGCGGCGGCCCCGAACCCGGCCAACAGCATGCGTCGGCTGCGCAGAGCCGCGGTCTCGGTCTTCTCCTGCTGGATCATGGTCATCCTCCTTGCGGCTTCTTCGCCGCGTCCTGGCGTCCGGCCTTCCGGCCGAGCCGCGTCTCCGATCGATCCCCAGACCCCAGTGCTGTGCTCCGAGCGGATGCTCAGAAGTAGTCGCCCGCCGTGAAGTGGCGGATGCCGTGCAGTCGCGCCTCCCGCCGGAGTGGGCGGATCATGCCGGTGCGATCGTCGTGCCGCACGACTTCGGGAGCGAACGCCCGCGCGGCGAGCTCATCCTCCGGCAGCGCCGGAATCGCGAGGTCGCACGACGTCACACCCGCGGATGCCCAGTCCGCGGCGACGGCGGCGAGCAGCGCCCGACGCACCTCGGCGGCGTCTGGCGCGTCGGGGAGCACCGCGATCTCGAGCAGCGTGCCGACCCGGTCCCGGCTCTCGGCGATCGCGTACCCGCGGACCGTGGGGTCTGCCTCCGAGCGGTACAGGGTCGCCCCGCCCAGGCGCACTTCGGCCATCGCCCACGCGCGTTCGCCGCGCACCGGCGCCAGCACCACCCGGCCGTCGCGCGAACGCGCGTACACCTCACCCAGCGGACCGAGACTGCCCGCACCCACCGTCTCCCGCACGACCGCGCCCCCGGCACCGGTGCTCGCCGGCGGCCGCCACGGACCCGACAGCGTTCGCGGCATCGAGAAGGTCTCGAAACCGCTGGAGCGGTACACCTCGGGCGTGCCCGTGAACAGCAGCGCCCAGTCGGCGTCGCGGCCGGCCTCCAGCGTCGCGGCCACGAGCTGCCGCGCGAGCCCCTGCCCCCTGGAACGCTCGGCCACCGCGACACTGCCGATCGCGTGCACCTCGGCGATGCCGCCGTCGGACTCGCGCAGCCGCGTCGGGAGACCGTAGATCGAGCCGCAGACACCCGCTGCATCCGCGGCCACGATCGTGTGCGCGAGTCGATCCGTGTCGACCAGCCACTGGTCGGGCGCGAGCGCGGGAGTGAACGCCGTCGCCCACAGGGCCGTGAGCGCGGGCTCGTCCTCTGCGCGGGCGAGCCGCACCACGGGGCCGGTCATGCCATCGAGGCCAGCTGGGCGCGATCGACGGCGTGCAAGAGTGGTCGTCCCGCGGCGAAGGCGTCGAGCTCGTCGGCGACGATGCGCCCCTGACGCCGCCGCCCTTCGCGCGTGCCTGCCGCGCGATGCGGGGTCACGAGGGCAGCGGGCAGGCTGCGGAACGGGCTGTCGGCGGCGAACGGCTCCTCGTCGAACACGTCGACCGCGGCGCTGAGCCGGCCGCTGCGCACCTCGTCGATCAGCGCGGCCTCGTCGACCAGCCAGGAGCGCGCCGTGTTGACGAGTCCGGCACCGTCGCGCATCAGGGCCAACTCACGGCGACCGATCAGGTGGCGCGTCTCGGGCAGGGTGGGCGCGTGCACGGCCACGATCTGCGCCCGCTGCAGCGCGTCGTCGAGCGCCACGAGTTCCGCGCCGAGCTCGTGGGCCGCGGCCGCGTCGATCGTCGGGTCGACCAGCAGCGGATCGGCTCCGAGCGCACGGATCAGTTCGAGGTAGGCGCGTCCGGTGCGCGAGGCCCCGATCACGGCGATGGGTGCGCCGAAGATCTCGTGCTGCACGCCCACCGCATCCGCGTCGTACCAGCCGTCGCGCGCCCGCAGCGCGTTGTGCATCTCCGGCACCCGGTGCAGCAGTGCCAGCGTGAACGTCAGCGACACCTCGGCGACCGACCGCGCCATCCCCGCTCCGGCCTGCGTCACGAGGATGCCGCGGTCGAACAGCGCGTCCGTCGCGAACGGCTTGATCGTGGCACCGGTGTGCGCGATGAGAGCGAGCTTCGGCAGGGTGGAGAGCACGGCGTCGTCGAAGGGGCCGACACCCCAGCTCGTGACGACGATGCGCGCCTCTGCGAGGTCGGCATCCGCGAGCCGGTCGACCCGCACGAACGTCCCGCCCAGCCGCGCGGCGACGTCGTGCAGCCGGGCCGCGTCGTCGGTCGAGAACAACTCCGCGAAGAGCTCTTCCGAGACGACCGCGACCACGGTCGGCGCGCTCATCGCAGCAGCACTCCTCGCAGCAGCGCTCATCGCAACCAGGCCTCGAGGTTCTCGGCGATGAAGGCGTCGTCGTTCAGGGCGGGGTATGCGCGACGCACCCGCTCGATCTCGTCCGCCTGCCCGGGCGAGAGGCCCTCCGCGGGGTCGAGGCACCAGACCCCGTCGAGCAGACCCTGCTGACGCAGCACCTCGTGCACCCCGGCGATCACTCCGGCGAAGTCGTTGCCCGGATCGAACACGGCCTGGTTGACGTCGACCATGTCGGAGGCGAGGAGTCCGAGTTCGCGATACGTCTCCGCGTCTCCCGCCATCGCGAGCTGCGCCCGGTCGAGCAGCGCGACGGCAGCCCTCGTGCCGACCGCCCACTGGCCGAGCAGTCCGCCGACGAAGCGCAGCGTGCGCGGGCCGGACGGCGAGTCCACGTGGAACTCGGAGAGCAGGTCGGCCACGATCGCATCGTCGTTGCCGGTGTAGAGCGCGATCTCGTCGGCGCGGCCGGACGCGGCCACACCGCGCACCAGCTCGAGCGTGCGGTAGCGGTCGAAGGGCGCCGCCTTCACGGCGACGACCGCGGGGATGGAGGCGAACTCGCGCCAGAAGTCCCGATCGAGCACGGGCCCGCCGATCGCGGTCTGCAGGTAGAAGCCGACCAGCGGCAGCACCTCGCCGACGGCGCGGGCGCGTTCGAGCAGGGCACGCTCGTCGGCGCCCGCGACGCGGGGACTCACCAGCACGGCGTCGTAGCCCAGCGAACGGGCCAGCTCCGCCTCGGCCACCGCCTGGGCGGTGTCGCCGGCCACTCCGGCGATGCGCACGAGGCTCGCGTCGCCGCGCGCATCCATCTCCTCGGCCGCGAGCGCGAGCACGGGCTCGAACAGGGCGTGCTCCGGGTCGCGGATCTCGAACTGGGTGGTGTGCACGCCGACCGCGAGGCCGCCGGCGCCGGCATCCAGGTAGTACCGGGAGAGCGCGCGCTGACGACGCTCGTCGAGCGCACGGTCGGCGGTGAGGGCGAGCGGATGCGCGGGGATGACGGCTCCGCGGGCGAGGGTCGCAGCGGCTTCGGGACGCAGCGACGGCACGGTCGCGGTGTGCGCGGTGGACTCCATCGTCAGAACTTCCCGTCCCGCACGGCCCACTTGGTGGGCTTGGCGATCATGGGGAGACCCTTCTCGATCCAGTCGGCCTGCATGCCGATCAGGGTCTCGGCCGACACCGACGGGTAGCCGAACAACGCCATGCACCGCCGCGCGTCGCTGAGCAGCGCGGTGCGCAGCGGCTCGTCGACGATCTCGACCTCGCGGTCGAACAGCGTGCCGAAGCGGCGGGCGATCGACTCGACGCTCAGCAGCTCGGGACCGGTGAGGTTGATCGTGAACGGGTCGGTCGAGGCGTGCACGAGACTGCGCAGCACGACCTCGTTCGCGTAGCCCTGCCAGATCACGTTCACGTTGGCGGTGGCGACCGAGACCGGCTGGCCCGCGTGCACGGCACTGCCGATGTCGGCGAGCACGCCGTAGCGCAGGTCGACCGCGTAGTTCAGGCGGATGA
This sequence comes from Microbacterium sp. LB12, assembly GCF_037150835.1. Classification (NCBI taxonomy): domain Bacteria; kingdom Bacillati; phylum Actinomycetota; class Actinomycetes; order Micrococcales; family Microbacteriaceae; genus Microbacterium; species Microbacterium sp. LB12. The sequence continues at coordinate 69,597 of NZ_JBBCPF010000001.1, forward strand.
TCGCGACCTTGGTTCCGCGTTCCTGCGCGCCGAACTCGAACACCCGTTCGCGTCCGAGGCACGACTGCGCGTACTCGCCGATCGGCGCGGGCGACACCTCTTCGGATGCTCCGCCGGAGGACGCGGGCAGGAACGGGTAGATGTTCCCGGTCGACAGCACCGAGATCGCACTGTCCCGGTAGCGGCGGGCGACCCGGTCGGGCAGCGCGGCGTTGACCTCCCACGCCCACGATGCGTTGGTGGCGGCGCCGAACTTCGCGCCGACCATGAACACCACGTTGGGGGCGTCCGGCAGGGAGGAGAAGTCGTCGTTCTCGATCAGGTCGAACGGCACGACCCGCACGCCCGCGGCTTCGAGACGCTCGCGGATCGCGGCATCGCCGAACCGAGACACGGCGTACACCGCATCGTCCTGGCGTCCGGCCGCATCCATCCCGCGCCGCGCGAGCATCGCGAGAGTCGGGCCCATCTTGCCGCCCGCGCCGAGGATCACGAGGTCGCCCGCCCCGCGTGCGAGGTCGTCGACCAGACCTGCGCTCGGTGTCGCGAGCGCCTCCTCGAGCTCCGCCTCCGTCGTGAAATGGCGCTGAGTGCTGAAACTGTGCTGAGTCACGTCGTGCTTTCCCTTCTTCTCAGCCCTTGATGCCCGTACCGGCCACGCCCTCCTGCACGTACCGCTGAGCGATGAGGTACGCGAGGAAGATGGGCAGCAGCGCCACGACGGACCCGGCGAGCATGGTGCTCAGCGGGACGTTCTGCTGCTGCAGCGACGAGATGCCGACGGTGAGTGTGAACATCGCGTTGGACTTCGCGATGATGAGCGGCCACAGGAAGTCGTTCCAGTGCCACAGGAAGACGAAGATGCCGAGCGTGGCCAGGATCGGCTTGCACAGCGGCAGCACGATCCGCAGGAAGATGCGGAACTCGCCCGCGCCGTCGATGCGTGCGGCTTCGAACAGCTCGTCCGGGAGCCCCTGGATGAACTGGCGCATCAGGAACACGGCCTGCGCGTTCGCGAGCGACGGCAGGATCAGGCCCCAGTACGTGTCGACGCCGCCGAGGTTCGCCATGAGGATGAACGTCGGGATGAGCGTCACGTGGAACGGCACCATCACCATCGCGAGGAACGACCAGAACATCACCTCCTTGCCGCGGAACCGCTTCTTCGCGAACGCGTACCCGGCGAGCGCGGAGAAGAACAGGACGGCGACGACGGAGACGAGCGAGTAGATGAGGGTGTTGCCGAGCCAGACGAGGATGTTCTGTCCGGCGAGCACCTGCTCGTAGGCGTCGAACGAGATGTCCGTCCAGGGCAGGAGCGATCCGGGCAGTTCGACGACCATGCCGGGCTTGAGGCTCAGCACGACCATGGCGTAGAAGGGGAAGAAGCTGAGGATGCCGGCCAGGCTCAGCCAGATCCAGCGTCCGACGATCCCCCACCCGGTGGGCTGCAGAGCGCGGTAGGCGCGGCGCTTCCTCTTCGCCGACGCCGGGGGCGGGGTCGGGGCGTCGGTCGTCGTGGGCGGCTGCAACAGAGCGGTCATTTCTGCTTTCCGATCACCAGGCGCTGGATGAGCGCGACGACGAGGGTCATGATGAACAGGGCGACGCCCACGGCGGCGGCGTAGCCGTAGTCGAAGTAGCGGAAGCCCTGGTCGTAGAGCAGGTAGACGAGGGAGTAGCTGGCATTGGCCGGCCCGCCCTGCGTCATCACGTAGATGACGTCGAAGACCTGGAAGGCGGCGGTCGTCTCGATCACCGCGAGGAAGAAGAAGGTCGGTCGCAGCACCGGCAGGATGACGTAGCGGAAGCGCTGCCAGGCGTTGGCGCCATCCATCAGGGCCGCTTCCTCGAGCTCGCGCGGCACGTCCTGCAGCGCGGCGATGAGGATCATCATCCCGTAGCCGAAGCGGGACCAGACGCCGACGACGACGATCGCCGGGATGACGAGCACGGTGCTGCCGAGCCACGAGCCGCCGAGGCCCAGTGGTGCCATCAGGGTCGACCAGGGGCCGTTGGCGGAGAAGATCCAGACGAAGATCGAACCGGCCAGCACGAGCGAGGTGATGACGGGGAGGAAGAAGATCGAGCGGAAGAACCGCGCACCGCGGAAGGCCCGTCGCACACCGAGGGCCATCACGGTGGAGAGCACGAGCGCGATCGGCACGGCGAACACCGTGTAGATGAGCGTGGTGCCCATCGCCCGCCAGAACAGCGGATCGGCGATCAGGCGCTGGAAGTGGTCGAGGCCGCGGAAGGCGATCTCGCCGGTGATGTCGTAGTCGAAGAAGCTCAGCGCGACGCCCACGATGCTCGGGCCGAAGCGGAAGGCGATGAACAGGAGGAAGGCGGGGAGCACGAACAGGAACGCGATCCGCGCCTCTCGTCGTGCGAGCACCCGCGTGACCCGCCCTGCGGGCCTCTTCGCCGTGGTTGCCGTCGTCATCAGTGGTACCTCACGTGGGGGAGTGAAGGGGTGCGGGGGCGGGCGCCCGGGTGTGCGCCCGCCCCCGATCCTGCTACTTCTTGGTCAGCGGTGCCGCGGCGGCCGCGGCATCCTTCAGCGCATCCGCCGGCGACTTCGTGCCGAGGAGCGCCGCCTGGATCTCCGGAGCGAGCACGCCCATCAGCGCGCGCGACGAGGCGTTGAGCTCGCCGACCGTGGTGTCGGGGACGTACTTCTCGACCTCGCCGAGCAGCGGGTCATCCGCGTACAGCGGCTCGGTGGTGCTGAGCGCCGAGAAGAACCCGGCCGCCTTGAGGTATGGCTCGACCACGTCGGCACCGGTCGCGTACTCCGCGAACTTCGCCGCCGCGTCCTGCGCCTTGGAGCCCTTGAGCACCGAGAGCGAGCCGACCGTGCCGTACGCCACGGACTCCTTGTCGGTGAGCGGCGCGAGGACCTTGACGTTCTCCTCGCCCCAGAACGGCGCGACCTCGGTGACCGCGTTGTTCCAGGTGCAGCCGACCTTGCCCTGAGCGACCGCGGTCTGCTCGAGCGGCACGTTGGTGGTGAGCGCCTCGGGGTCGAGTGCGCCTTCCTCGGCCAGGTCGGTGAGGAAGGTGAGCGCCTTCTCGCCGGCCTTGCTGTCGAAGCCGACGTCGCCGTCCTTCGTGTAGACCTCGCCACCGGCCTGCCACAGCAGCGGGTAGTAGGTGAGGTTGAGGGTGTTCTCGGCGGATGCCGGGTAGTTCAGGGCGTACATGCCCTTCTCCGTGAACTTGGGGGCCATCGCGGTCACGTCGTCCCACGTCTTCGGGAACTCGGTGACGCCGGCGGCCTCGAACGCGGCGGCGTTGCAGATGAGCGGCATCGCGCTGGTGAGGATCGGCGCACCGAGGATGTCGCCGTCGATCGTGACCGACTTCTTCACGTTCGGCAGCAGCTCGCTCTGGCGCTCTTCGCTCAGCAGCTTGTTGAGCGGTGCGATCGACTTCTGGTACGCCGCGAGCTGGTCGGGGATGAGGTAGACGACGTCGGGACCCTTGCCGGCCGCGATCGCGGTCTGGAGGGCTTCGTCGCGGTTCGCCCACGGGAAGATCTCGTACTTGACGTTGATGTTCTCGTTCTTCTTCTCGAAGTCGGCGATCGTCGAGTCCCAGAAGTCCTTGTGCACCGCCTCGTCGGCGATGACCGGGTAGAGCCAGACGGTGATGTCCTGCTCTCCCTCTGCGGTGTTCCCTCCGCCGGCCGAACATCCGGCCAACAGGGTGGCGGCCGCGACTCCCGCGACGACGCCGGTGATCTTGCTGACGCGCATGGTGCTCCTTTGCTTATACCGTGCTGAGTACGGTTCATTATGACACTGGGATGGGATAATTCGTCAAGTACAAGTTCGCAGAGCCTTGTTTCAGGCGTGTTTCCCGTTCGAGAACATCAAAGCTTGATCTGAGAATTCGATGTGCTAATTTGATCGCACCCGACGACGGAGAAGAAGAAAGGACCGCACATGGTCGTGACCAGTCCGCTCTCGATCGTTGCGCGATCCGCCCTTCAGCTGCGTGATGCGGGGCCCGCGACCGTGAACGACCTCTCCCGTTCGCTGGAGATCTCGCGCACCTCCGTCGAGAACGCGGTGACGGTGCTGAGCGACTCCGGCCTGATCGTCGACGCCCCCGTGCAGAACGGCGGCGGAGCGGGTCGCCCCGCACGTCGCTACTCGTTCCACGCCGCCGCGGGAACCGTGGTCGGCGTCGACATCGGCGTCGCCAGCGTGCGCGTCGTGCTGGCCGACCTCGCCGGACTCGTCATCGCCCAGCGCCGCTACACCGGCGTCGCCGCCCAGCCCGACGGCGCCTCCAAGCTCGCCGCCGTGATCGATGACGTGCGCCGCACGCTCGCTGCCGTCTCGATCCCCGCCTCGAAGGTGCGCGCGGTGGGCGTCTCGCTCCCCGGCATCGTCGACGACGCCGGCCGCGTGACCACCTCGGTCGTGATCCCCGAGTGGTCGGGCATCGACATCGGCTCGCAGCTGCGGCAGGCGTTCGGATGCCCCGTCGCGGTCGACAACGGCGTGCGTCTGGCCGCGGTCGCCGAGCACCACCTGGGCGTGGCGCAACTCGTCGACGACGTGATCTACCTCTCCGTCGGCAACCGCATCGCGATGGGCCTCATCCTCGGCGGTCGCCCCCGACGCGGCATCCACAACGCCGCCGGCGACATCGGGCGCCTCGCTTTCCGTGGGCTCAACACCGAGACCGGGCAGATCTCGTGGCGCACCGCCGCGACCGCCGCCGAGGTGTTCGCCCTGGCCCGCGGGGGCGACGCCGCCGCTCAGCAGGAGCTCGACGGCTTCATCGACGAGCTCGCCCACGGCATCGCCACCCTCACCATGACGGTCGACCCGGCCATGATCGTGATCGGCGGCGGAATCTCCGCCGCCCACGAGCAGCTGCTCGACCCGCTGCGAGCGGCACTGCCCGGACATCTGGGCCTGCCGTTCCAGGTGCCGATCGCCGAAGCGCGTCTGGGCGCCGAGGCCGCCGCGCACGGCTCCGTGGTGCATGCGTTCCAGCGGCACGCCGCCGAGATCTACGGCATCGAGGACATGCCGGCTCCGCCGATCACTCCCCTGCCGCACGAGGCGGCCGCAGCCGACGACACCACCGAGGAGAAGCAGTGAGCACGTTGAAGGTCGGACTCATCGGAGCCGGCGGGATCTCCCGCGTGCACGCCGACGCCTGGCGGGCGCTCGGCGCCGAGGGATACGTCACCTCGCTCGTCGGCGCGGAGGAGATCGCCGAGGAGTACGGGTTCACGCTCGTCTCCGACGTCGATACGCTCATCGGTCTGGTCGACCTGGTCGACATCGTCACCCCGAGCAGCACCCACGCCGACTTCGCGCTGCGCGCCATCGCCCGCGGGCGCGACGTGATCTGCGAGAAGCCGTTGGCCGCCACCGCCGAGGCCGCCACCGAGGTCGCCCGCGCCGCCGCGACCGCCGGCGTGCGGCTCTTCCCTGCGCATGTCGTGCGCTACATGGGCGAATACGCGCAGATCAAGGCGGGCATCGACGCCGGAAGCATCGGCACGCTCGCCGTGCAGCGCTTCAGTCGCGCCGGCTCCGCCCCGCAGACGCCGTGGTTCTTCTCCGAGCGCGCCGGCGGCGGAGTGATCCGCGACCTGATGATCCACGACATCGATCAGGCCGTGTGGTTCGCCGGCCCCGTGGCGTCGGTCTACGCGGTGCAGAATCCGCCGACCGTCGACGACCGGGTGCCCGCGCCCGTGACCGCGCACGTCGTGCTCACGCACCGCAACGGCGTGATCAGCCACATCCACGGCAGCTGGGTGGCGCCGGGCATGCCGTTCCGCACGAGCGTCGAGGTGGCAGGTTCCGAGGGGCGGATGCGCTACGACAGCGCCGAGGACACCGCGCTGCGCACCGACGCCGTGATTCCCGAGGGCGACACCGACTACCTGCCGCCGATGTCGCCGCAGGAGAGCCCGTACTACGCCGAGATCGCCGACTTCGTGGCGGCGCTGCGCGAGGGTCGGGAGTCCAGGGTCAGCCCCGCGGATGGTATCGAGGCCGTCGCCGTGGCCGAGGCCGCGTATGCATCCATCGCCGCGGGCGCCCCCGTCGCGCTGTCCGTCCCCGAACGCTTCGCCGCCGACGCCGAGGAGGCCGCCCGATGACCGCTCCCGCTCCGCTGCGCATCGCCGTGCTGTCGTTCGCGCACACGCACGCCCTCAGCTACGTACACGCCCTGAAGGCGATGCCGGGTGTCGAGCTGATCGCCGCCGACCCGGACGGCGCCACCGCCCCCGACGACGCCCCTCGCGGTGCCGCGCTGGCCGCCGAGCTCGGAGTCACCTATGTCGACACCTACGACGAGGCCTTCGCCTGGAAGCCCGATGCGGTCGTGATCGCCGCGGAGAACTCTCGGCACCGCGCCCTCGTCGAGCGTGCGGCTGCCGCCGGGGTGCACGTGCTCTGCGAGAAGCCGTTGGCGACGACGGTCGAGGATGCCGTGGCGATGCGCGAGGCGTGCGAGCGCGCAGGCGTGATCCTGATGGTCGCCTACCCGGTGCGCTTCGCCCCCGGCGTGCGCGATGCGGTCGCCGAGCTGCGCAGCGGACGACTCGGACGCATCCTGGGCGTGACCGGCATCAACAACGGCAAGCTCCCGCAGGATCGTGCCTGGTTCACCGACCCCGCACTCGCGGGCGGTGGCGCGCTGGTCGATCACGTCGTGCACTGCGCCGACCTCCTCGACGAGCTGCTCGGCGAACGTCCCCGATCGGTCCGCGCCGTGTCCAACCGCATCCTGCACGCACAGCGGGAGCTCGCCGTCGAGACCGGCGGACTCGTCACGATCCAGTACCCGAGCGGGGTCGTCGCCACGATCGACTGCTCGTGGAGCTGGCCGATGAGCTCGGCGACCTGGGGCGGCCTCACGCTGCAGGTCGTCGCGGAGCGCGGCACCGTCACGGTGAGCCCCTTCGCCAAGGGCGTCGCCGGGCACGATGCGCACGGGGAGACCTGGAGCCCGGTCGGCGCCGATCTCGACGCCCTGCTGCTCGACGAGTTCGTCCGCGCCGTGCGCGAGGGGCGGCAGCCGCAACCCGACGCGGGAGTCGGCATCCGCACGGTCGAGATCGCGACGGCGGCCCTCGCCTCGGCGTCGCGCGGCGGCGAGGTCGTCACCCTCGCCTGAGCCGCCCCCGCACCCGCACCCGCACACGGCAGAGAGGCCAGGTATGCACACCCCCGAGACGACAACCGGATGGCGGAAGCGCGCACTCGCCGTGATGCCGGTGGGATCGAGCACGAACTCCAAGGCACCCGCACTGCTCCCCGAGGAGCCCGAGGTGATCGTGCGGGGACGGGGGAGCCGCGTGTGGGACGACCGCGGGCGCGAGTTCATCGACTACCGCTGCGCGCTCGGTCCGGTCACCCTGGGCTACACGGATCCCACGGTCGACGCCGCCATCCGCGCACAGCTCGACGACGGCATCCTGTTCGGGCATCCGCATCCGCTCGAGACGACGACGGCCGAGCTGTTCTGCACCCTCGTGCCCGGCGCCGAGGCCGCCCGCTTCCTGAAGACCGGCGGCGAGGCGCTGGCCGCGGTGATCCGCATCGCCCGCGCGCACACCGGCCGCGACCGGGTCGTGCAGATCGGGTACAACGGCTGGCTCAACTCGCTCGCAGCGGGCGCCAGGGTGCTCCCCGGTGCGACCTCGGATGCCGTGCCCGGTGTGCCCGCCGCTCTCGCCGCCCTGCATCATGCGGTCGACTGGGAGGACCGTGCGACGCTCGACCGCCTGTTCCTCACCCGCGGGTCCGAGATCGCTGTCATCCTCATCGCCGCCGACTATCCCGCCATCCCGGAGGCCGCCGACTTCTACCGGTACCTGCGCGGACTCGCCGACCGGCACGGGGCGCTGCTCGCGTACGACGAGATGGTGACCGGCTTCCGGGTGGCTCTCGGCGGCATGGCGGAGGCGACCGGAGTGCTCCCCGATCTGTCGGTGTTCGGAAAGGGCATCGCGAACGGCATGCCGCTCGCCGTGTACTGCGGACGCCGTGAAGTGCTCGCGGTGCTCGATCGGGGAGAGGTGGTCGTGACCTCGACGTACGGCGGCGAGACCCTCTCGCTGGCTGCGGCCACGGCGACGATGACGGCGATCCGCGACCGCGGGATCATCGACCGGCTGCGGGAGTCCGGCACGCGGCTGCAGGACGGCATGAACGCACTGTTCGCCGGGGCGGGCTCGTCGCTTCGCCTCGTCGGGCATCCGGCATGTCCCCTGTTCACGGGCCCGGACAGCGACCTGCAGGAATTCCTCCGGGCCGCGTTCCGCCATGGCCTGTCGTTCTATCGCGTGGTGTACGTCAACGCCGCGCACACGGATGCCGACATCGATGAGACTCTGCACCGGGCCGCGGCCGCCCTGCGCGAGACGGTGGCGGCATGACCGGCATCGACGCCCACACGCACCTGGACGAGGGGCGCTTCGATCCAGCCGTGTTCGAGGTCGGCGAGCGCCTCGGCATCGACCTGTTCCTGTGCAGCAACATCGGCGGTTTCCAGCCGCATCCCGGCCTCGACGAGGTCTCGGAGATGAACGCCGTGCTCGCCGGCCAGCTCCGACTCCACCCTGATCGGCTCCGCGGCTACTGCTACGTCAATCCGCGTTTCGGTCGCCGCAGTCTCGACGATCTGCGGCGCAACGTCGAGGATCGCGGCATGATCGGCATCAAGCTCTGGATCGCGACGCTCGCCGACGATCCGCTCGCCGACCCGATCCTCGAGTACGCGGCGGAGCACCGGCTGATCGTGCTCGCGCATGCGTGGCGCAAGACCGTCGGCCGCTTCCCCTACGAGTCGACCGCGGATCACATCGCCGCGGCCGCGCGCCGGCATCCCGACGTGCGATTCCTGATGGCGCATCTGGGCGGCCAACCCGAGTCGGCGGTGAACACGGTGCGCGAGTGCCCGAACGTCGCGGTCGACACATCCGGCACGATCATCGGCGCCGGCGAGGTGGCCCTCGCCGTGCAGCGGCTGGGGGCCGAGCGGGTGGTGTTCGGCTCGGACCTGCACCACATCGACCTCGCCGCGAACGTGGGCAAGGTGCTGGGCGCGGGTCTCGATGCCGACACCGAGCAGCAGGTGTTCGGCGGCACGGTGGCTCGCTGGCTCGCGGAGGTCGCGGCATGACTGCGCAGGCGCGCCGGATGCTCCGGGCGTTCGCCGACCTGGGGGCGACCGACACCACCTGCTTCGTGGGGCAGTGGCCGTATCGGCTGTCGTCCGCCGTCGACGCCGATGGCCTGCGCGCGTACGCCGACCGTCTCGGCATCCGCACGATCTGGGTGTCGCACCTGGCGTCGTTGTTCGGCTTCGACACGCGCACGGGGAACGAGGCGGTGGTCGCCGCGTGTGCGGCCGACCCGCTGTTCCGGGTGTTCGCGACGATCGACCCGCGGGATGCCACCTGGCCGGACGAGCTCGACGACGCGGTGCGCGCCGGGGCACGAGGTGTGCGGGTCGCGCCGGGCTTCCATCGCTACGAGGTCGGCCTCGTGCGCCCGGTGATCGACGCGTGCCTCCGGCACGGTGTTCCGCTGCAGCTGATCGTCCGCCTCGACGACGCCAGGGTGCGCCACCCGCTCTCCCCCGCCGTGGATCCGGAGGTGCATCGGATCGCCGACCTCGTGCGGGACAGCCCCGCCCTCCCGTTGCTGGTGAGCGGCCTGAACCGGGCGGAGGGGATCGAGCTGCAGCGGCACCTGGGCGACGACGCACCCGAGTGGCTGCGCCTCGACCTGTGGCACGTGAACGGGCCGACGCACGTCGCCGACACGCTGGGCGACGATCCAGAGCGCTGGGTGTTCGGCAGCGCCTTCCCCGTGCAGACTCCCGAGGCGACGGCGCTGCAGCTCGCCGCATCCGCCCTCTCCCGCGGCGCCCTGCGCGCGATCACCTCCGACAACGCCGCCGCGATGCTCGCCTGACCCGAGTCAATGTTCGGGAAACGAGCCGGATCCGCTCGGAACGGAAACCTGCGATTCCCCGAACCCGTCATCGTGCACCGGGCGTCCAGCCGACGGGAGTATGCTGACCCGTTGGGTCGCTCGACCCGAAGAGTCCCGAAAGGCGGTGATGGCGATGTCCGACGATAGTTACGACGCCGCCTCCGCTGCGTCGAGACTCCCTGCGTTCTCGCGTTGACCTGACGGTCCGCTTCGCACGTCCTTCCCGCAGCCGACGGTGGCGTCATCCGCCCCCTGACGAATCCGCGCACGGAGCCCTCGCTGCCGTGCACCTGCGAGAACGGAGCCGCATCATGGCGCTCATCGACAACGGCGTGTACGTCCACGGACGTCGCGTGGAGACCCCGAAGAACCTGGACGAGACCTACCGGATGCTGGATGCCGCCGGCGGCATCGCCTGGATCGGCCTGTATCGACCCAGCCCCGAAGAGGTCGCCTCCGTCGCCCGCGAATTCGACCTGCACCCGCTCGCGGTCGAGGACACCCTGTCCGGCCACCAGCGCTCGAAGGTGGAGCGCTACGGCGACACCCTGTTCGCGGTGCTGCGTCCCGCGCGCTACCGCGACAAGGAGGAGTCGATCGAGTTCGGCGAGCTGCACCTGTTCATCGGGGCCGACTTCGTCGTCACGATCCGGCACGCCGAATCGCCGAACCTCGCCGCGGTCCGCCGCCGTATGGAGGCGAACCCCGAGCTGCTCGCAATGGGCCCCGAGGCCGTGCTGTACGCGATCCTCGACGAGGTGGTCGACGAGTACGAGCCGATCGTCGCGGGTCTCGAGAACGACATCGACGAGATCGAGGATCAGCTGTTCGGCGACAGCGATGACGATGCGCTCTCCCGCCGCATCTACGAGCTCTCCCGTGAGGTCATCAACTTCCAGCGCGCCGTGCACCCCCTGAGCGGGATGCTGGAGTGGCTGCGGCGCGGATCGGAGAAGTACCGCATCGACGAGGAGCTGCAGCGCTCGCTGCGTGACGTGCTCGACCACGTGATCCGCGTCAACGAGCGGGTCGACTCGTTCCGGGCGATCCTCGAGAACGCGCTGACCGTGCACTCGGCGCTCGTCGCCCGCCGCCAGACGGAGGCCGGTCTCGCGCAGAACGACGAGATCAAGAAGATCTCCTCCTGGGCGGCGATCATCTTCGCTCCGACGCTGGTCGGCACCGTGTACGGCATGAACTTCGACGTGATGCCCGAACTGCACTGGGCCTACGGCTACCCCATCGCGATCGGCGCCATGGCCGCGTTCGCGGTCGGCCTCTACGGAGTGTTCAAGTACAAGAAGTGGCTCTGACGACGAGGATCAGAGCATCTCGCCGGTGCTCGCGAAGCGGGGATCGTTGCGTCGGGCGAACCGGCGCGCGCTCTGGGCCGACAACGCCAGCAGCACCAGGATGTCGAAGGCGACGCTCGCCAGCGACGTGCGGAACGTCACCTGGATCCCCTCGTTCCACCAGTCCAGGAACACGACGATGATGCCGACCGACGCGAAGCTCATCGCCGTGATGCGTGCCCAGTTCGATCCGGCCAGCACGAACCCCGCAAGCACGCCGTAGAAGAGGTACCAGACGCCGAGCGCGATGAACCCGGCGAGCAGGAAGCCGTCGGCGACGTCGAGCGGGATCGGCTCGACGTCGGCGACCGCGGAGAAGACGTCGTTCCGCACCGCCGACCAGTTCAGCACGTACACGAGGATCGAGATGAACCCCCAGATCACGCGGAGCCACATCAGCACGGCGCCGAGACCGGTCGCGAGGGGACGTTTCACGACAGTCCTCGCAGCTCGGTGATCGGCGCCTGCTCGACCGGTGCCTCTGTCGCCTCGGTCGGTCGTGCCTTCCGCACGTGACGCAGATCGATCACCGGCAGGTCGCCGTCGGTGTGGATGCTGTCGCCGCCGCCGTTGCGGGAGTGGTAGCCCGTGGAGAAGTCGCGGATGACCACGATGCGCACCCCCGCGTCCGCACCACGGAGCGTCTGCACGATGTGGTCGCGCTCGATGTCGATGTTCGCGTCGATCTTGTGGGTCACCTGCAGTGTGAACAGCGAGAACCCGACGGCACGGTCGAAGGTGCCCGCGGCGACCCAGTCCACCCGGTGCCCGCCCGGCAGCATCCACCCGTCAGGACACCGCCAGAACCGGACGTGGTGCCGCTTCGCCGGGTTGCCCGCGACCTCCTGCTGGTAGGCCAGATCCTGCCGGCGTCCGAACAGGAACAGCGGGCTGACCGGTGCCTCGTCGTAGCTGCGTCGCAGCAGCGTCGACGTCACGATGCGCCAGGTCGACGCGGCGGTGATCTCGTCCGCGCGTGTCCACCCGGCGTCGGCCATGCAGCGGGTGAGCTGCTCCTCCGTGCCGAGCACGGCGAGGTTCACCGGGTCGCCGAGCAGACCGTCGCTCGTGCGCGCCCGGCCGATGAAGTAGCTCGGCACATAGATGCGGGTGAGGATCGAGTGCAGTCGCGGCAGGACGAGGTAGGCGAGGAGCAGCCAGAAGGCGACCGCGAACCCGATGGCCCACCACCCCCACGAGAACGCCTCCGTGATGATCAGGTAGGCGAGCCAGATCGCGGCGAGGCCTGCGAACACGAAGAAGCCGTCGTCCACGGCCGCGTTGACCGAGAACCGGCGCCGCGGCACGAGCGGATCACGCCTCTTGACCGGTTCCTCCTCCATGCCCACATCCTAGAAACTGCCCGCAGCGGAGGAAAGGTGCCGGGTGCTCGCGACCCGACGCCTCAGCGCGAGCGATGCTCCGTGCGGGCGAGGGCATCGGCGGCGCGCACCAGCGCGAGATGCGAGAACGCCTGCGGGGTGTTGCCGAGCTGTCGCTGCGACGCCGGGTCGTACTCCTCCGACAGCATGCCGACGTCGTTCGCCAGGCCGCACAGCGTGTCCATGAGCGCATGCGCCTCGTCGAGCCGGCCGGTCACGGCGTACTGCTCTACCAGCCAGAACGAGCAGGCGAGGAACGCCCCTTCCGATCCCGCGAGCCCGTCGACCCCGGTCCTCGTGCGGTAGCGACGCACCAGCCCGTCCGTCATCAGGGTCTGCTCGATGCACTCCACCGTCGCCAGCATCCGCGGATCGTCCGGCGCGCAGTAGCCCACCTGCGGAAGCAGCAGCAGCGAGGCGTCGACCTCGGTCGAACCGTAGTGCTGCACGAAGTGACCGTCGACGACGCCGTCCCGGTCGATCTCCTCGCGCATCCGGTCGCGCAGCCCCCGCCAGCGCTCGACCGGGCCCGTCAGCCCGAACTGCTCCACCCCGCGCACCACCCGATCGAAAGCAGCCCACATCATCACCCGCGAATGCGTGAAGAACTGCGGTTCCCCGCGGATCTCCCACAGCCCCTGATCGGGTCGCTCGATCTGCTCCGACGCGAAGCGCACCAGCTCCCGCTCCAACGACCACGAGAAGTCCGACGCATCGAGGCCCGCCGCGCGTGCCGCCGACAGCGTCACCAGCACCTCGCCGACGACATCCGCCTGATACTGCTCGGCTGCGCCGTTGCCGATGCGCACCGGGGTGGATCCGCGGTACCCGGGGAATCCCGGCAGCACCCGCTCCGGAAGATCCCGCTCGCCGGCGAGACCGTACATGATCTGCAGGTCGGCGGAGTCCCCGGCCACCGCCCGCAGCAGCCACTCCCGCCACTGCCCCGCCACCGTGAGGAAGCCGTGATCGAGCAGGGCTTCGAGGGTGAGGGCCGCATCGCGCAGCCACACGTAGCGGTAGTCCCAGTTGCGCACGCCGCCGATCTCCTCCGGCAACGCCATGGTGGCCGCCGCCGCGATACCACCGGTCTCGTGGTTGGTGAGCGCCCGGAGGATCAGCAGCGACCGCACGACCTCGTCGTGATGCGGCCCGTCGTGCGCGATCCGGTCCGCCCAGTCCTGCCACCACCGTTTCGTGGTGTCGAGCTCGGCCGACACGTCGAGCGGCGGCGGGAGCTCGAGATGCGAGGGGAACCAGGTGAGGTGCAGATCGCGCACTTCACCGGCATCCACCGTCACCTCGCCCCGGTGCTGATGGTCGATCGCCGTCAGCGGCGCCCCGCGCAACGCCACGGCATCCGGGCCACCTGACGCGTGCAGGCACGGCTCGGTGTCGGAACCGACCTGACGCACCCACGGCATCACCCTGGCGTAGTCGAAGCGGATGCTCAGCTGCTGCTCGAACGACATCGCGCCCTGCACGCCGACGATGCGGCGGATCAGATCGGTGCGTCGGATCGTCGCCCCCGGGTCGAGGCCGATCGGCATGAAGTCGTGCACCTCGGCGACCGCATCTGCCGTCTCCCAGCGGGTGATCAGCACGAACGTGTCGCCGTCGTAGCGGCGGGTCGCCACCGCGGCGGGATCGGTGGGCCGCAGCACCCACCGTCCGTGCGACTCATCCCCGAGCAGCGCCCCGAACGTGGACGCCGAATCGAGGCGCGGCAGGCAGAGCCAGTCGATGCTTCCTGTGGCGGAGACCAGGGCCGCGGTACGGCAGTTGCTCAGGAGTGCGTAGTCCTCGATGCGCGCACCCGAATCCGGGGTGGGAATGCCGGTGCCGTGCATCATGCGCCCCGCCGGTCAGTCCTGGTCGGGACCGCTGATGTGGTCGAGCAGCTCGTCGAGCGTGTCGAAGTCGATGGTCTCGGTCGCGTCGAGCTCGCGCACCTCCACGCCCTCGACCTCCAGTTCCTCGTCCAGCTGCACCAGGATCCGCGACTCGGGGAACTGCTTCGGCGCCACGAAGGCGAGCAGCAGAGCATCCGCGAACACCACGACCGACGTGGCCTCGAGGTCGTCCCGCAGATCGATCTGCTCGATCACGGGTTCGTCGCCCACCGCGTCGTCGATGTCGGTCGCGACCTCGTCGACCACGGCGCGCCAGCGCGACTCGCCCACCGCGAGGATGCGCGACACCGCGGCGACCAGGGCGTCGGGATCGATGTCTTCCGGCTCACGGTCGTCGAGCTCGGGGTCGACGTTCACGTTCACGACGGTGCCGGCGGCATCGATGCTCGCCCGCCCGTAGACGAGGCCGTTCTCGGCCACGGGGTCTTCGAGCAGGCCGCTCTCGACGATGCGGACGAGGAGGGTGTCGAGCACAGGCGAAGTCACCCCTCCAGTCTTCCCCATCCGCGCCCGCCGCGGGTCGGCCGATAGGCTCGGAGCCGTGCCGAACGCCGAATCCCCCGCCTCCGCCGCCACCGATCTTCGCCGCATCGCCGCCGCCCTCACCGACCCGGCCCCGCTGAACTGGGTCATCACGGGCGACTCGATCACCCACGGCCTGGTGCACACGCAGGGCGGCCGCAGCTACCCGGAGCACCTGCACGAATTGATCCGCGGCGAGCTGGAGCGTGTGCGCGACATCGTGCTGAACACGGCGATCAGCGGCAACCGCATCGTCGATCTCCTCGACGACTGGGACCGCCGGGTCGCCGCGTGGAACCCCGACGTGGTGACGCTCATGATCGGCACGAACGACGCCTCCGACGGCGGGCCGCGCGAGGTCATCTCCGCCGCCGACTACGCCGTGTCGCTGCGCGAGTTCGTGACCCGCGTGCGTGCGCTCGGCGCTGTCCCCGTGCTGCAGACGCCGCCGGCGATCGACGTGCGCAACGCCCCTGAGCGCGCGCGGATCGCCGAGTTCGCCGAGGCGGTGCGCCAGGTCGCCGCGAGTGAGGATGTCATCCTCGTCGACCAGTACGCGCGGTTCGCGGAGCTCGGTGCCGGCGGCGTGCCGTGGGGGCTCATGAACGACCCCTTCCACCCGAACACGACCGGTCATGCCGCGCTCGCGCTGGAGCTCGCCTCGGTGCTCAATATCTCCCCCGAGGGTGCCCGTTCACGCACGATTCCGCTCCTCGAAGGCCTGGTCGCGACCGCGCGACTGCACGCCTGACCGGTCTCACCCGGTCTGGACGAACATCCTCTGGACGAGGACTGCGACGCCCCAGTAGGTTGAGCGCATTCGCACGCGGAAAGAGGTGGGGGCATGGCTCACGTCGTGGCAACAGGGGCCGGAAAGGCCATGATGGAGCGTCGGAACGACCCGACGCACGACTACATCCTCGAACTCACCGGCAAAGAGCGGCCGCGCGTGCTCTTCGTCGGCACGGCGACGGGTGACGACACGGCGTACATCGTGAGCTTCTACTCGACGTACGACTCGGACAGGTGCGCACCGCACCACCTTCCGCTGTTCCATCGCGCGGTGGACGACCTCGCCGGTTTCGTGAAGGGCTTCGATGTGATCCACGTCGGCGGCGGCAACACCGCGAACATGCTCGACGTGTGGAAGCGACAGGGCCTCGACGAGATCATGCGCGAGATGTGGGAGGACCCCGACTCGAACGTGGTGTTCACGGGCGGCAGCGCCGGCGGCATCTGCTGGTTCGAAGGCGGCACGACCGACAGCTACGGGCCGACCCTGCAGGTGCTCCCCGAAGGCCTCGGCTTCCTGCACGGCAGCTTCTGCCCGCACTACGACGCGGAGGACCAGCGGCGTCCCCTCTTCCACGCCTCCCTGCTGAACGGCGAGCTCTCCACCGGGTACGCGGTCGGCAATCTGCAGTCCCTGCACTTCGAGAACTCCGAGTTCGTGACCGCGATCAGTCCAGTCGACAATGCGCTCGCCCTCCGGGTGGAGGCGATCGACGGGAAGATCGTCGAGACCGAGCTGGCGACGAAGGTCCTCACCGGGAACGCCCCGATCGTGAAGGGACCGTCCTCATGAACGACAGCATCTGGATCCTCATCGCCGAGCTGATCATCGTCGTCGGCGCCATCTACATGGGCACCCGCACGAGCGGGATCGGCCTGGGCGTGTGGGGACTGGTCGGCGTGGCCATCCTGATCTTCGTGTTCGGCGAAGCCCCGGGCAACGCACCGGTCGACGCGGTCTTCATCGTCATCACGGTGATCACCGCGGCCTCGACCATGCAAGCCGCCGGCGGCATCGACTGGATGGTGTCGGTCGCCGCGAAAGTCATCAGGAAGAGACCGAAGTCGGTCGTGTTCCTCGCCCCGGCGATGTCGTTCCTGTTCACGGTCGGCGCGGGTACCGGCAACATCTTCTACCCGCTGCTCCCCGTCATCTACGACGTCTCCTACCAGCAGAAGATCCGACCCGAGCGGGCGCTCTCGGTCTCGGCCGTCGCCTCACAGGTCGGCATCCTCTGCTCTCCCGTCTCCGCGGCCACGGCCTCCATGGTGGTCCTGCTCGCCCCGCAGGGCGTCGACCTGGGCGGACTGCTGCTCATCATGTGGCCGGCCTCGATCGCGGGGCTCTTCGTCGCCGCGCTGGTCATGCTGCGCCACGGCAAGGACCTCGAGGACGACCCGGAGTTCCAGCGTCGCCTCGCCGACCACCAGATCAAGCCGCCGACGGAGGATGCGCACGAGAAGAAGCTCCCCCGCACCGCGGTGCTGTCGGCGACCCTGTTCCTCATCGGCGTGGGTGTGATCGTGATGTTCGGCCTGTTCGAGAACCTTCGCCCCGTGATCGGCACGGACGACAACGGCGACCCGCTGCGCCTCAGCGTCACGGTCATCATCGAGGTGACCATGGGCATCATCGCCGCCCTCATCTTCGTCTTCTGCAAGGTCAAGGCGGCCGATGTTCCCAAGCAGCCGACGTTCCCGGCCGGCATCGTCGGAGCCATCGCGCTCTTCGGCATCGCCTGGCTCGCCAACACGTTCGTGGCCGCGAACCAGACGCTCATCGTCGATGGCCTCGGCTCGGTGGTCTCCGGATCGTCGGCGTTCCTGGGCGCGCTGCTGTTCGCCCTCGCGCTCTTCGCGGTCGCGATGCTGACCACCAGCCAGTCGAGCGCGACGAACGCGATCGTCCCCATCGGCATCACGATCGGCCTGCCCGCATCGCTCCTCGTGGGACTCTGGCCCGCCACCATGGGCATCTACACGCTGCCCGCCAACGGCAGCCAGGTCGCCACCGTGGCGTTCGACCAGACCGGGACGACGAAGATGGGCAAGTTCGTCTTCGACCACTCGTTCCAGTTGCCGAACCTGGTGTACATCGGCGTCGCGATCATCGTCGGAGTGTCGCTGTCGTTCGCCTTCGCGTGACATGACCGAGGCCGTCGACCGTTCGACCCTCCGCCAGTTCCTGCTCGGGCTGGCGCAGGGGATGAACGCGTCGGCGGAGTCGGTCGACCGCATCCGCGACACGATGACGGAGGTCGCGCGCGCGAACGGCGGCGACGACACCGACTTCGTGGTGCTGCCGACGATCATCCTCGTCGAGACCGGAGAGTCGGAGGAGGCGCGGGTCGCGATCAGCTCGGCGACGAACGCGTCGTTCCGGTTCGACCAGATCGCCGCCCTGTATGAGCTGATCACGCAGGCCAAGGCCGGCGAGATCGCACCGCTCGACGGCATCCACCGCCTGAACGAGATCGGCGCGATGAAGCCGCGCCTCGGCTGGTTCACCCGCACGCTCGGTCACGCGATCCTCACCACCGGTCTCGCGCTGCTGCTCGCGCCGACCTGGCAGGGGGCGATCGTGGCGTTCGTGCTCGGCTTCGGGATCGGCCTGCTGAAGCTCGTGCGGTCGCCGACGCTGCAGCTGATCCTGCCGATCGCGGCGGCCTTCGTGTGCGCGGCGGCCGTGTTCCTGCTCGCCGAGGCGCTCGAGATCGGCGACCCGATCCGGTTGCTCATCGCGCCGCTCGTGACGTTCCTGCCCGGAGGCGTGCTGACCACGGCGACGGTCGAGCTCGCAGCCGGCCAGATGATCTCGGGTGCCGCCCGGCTTGTCTACGGTTTCGTGCAGCTGGCCCTGCTGGCGTTCGGCATCCTCGCCGCCGGCACCGTGGTGGGTGTGGAGTCGAAGTCCTACGAACCGCTCGAAGCATCGAGCTACCTCCCGTGGTGGGTCGCCCTCGTCGGCATCCTCGTGTTCGCCCTCGGGAACTACCTGCATTTCTCCGCGCCCGCCTCGACGTACGGGTGGGTGCTGCTCGCGCTCGTGGTCGCCTATATCGGGCAGTGGGCGGGGAACGAGTTCATCGGTCCCACTGTCGGCGGCTTCATCGGTGCGCTGGTGATGACGCCCGTCGTGTTCTGGATCGCAGGACTCCGCCACGGTGTTCCGTCTCAGTTGACCTTCCTCCCGGCGTTCTGGCTGCTCGTGCCGGGGGCCGCCGGCCTCGTCGGACTCACCGAGGCATTCGCGACCGACAACGGGCTCGCCGACTTCACGGCGGCACTCGTCTCGGTCATGTCGATCGCCCTCGGCGTGCTCATCGGCACGGCGCTCTACCGGGTCGTGCACCACGGTGCGGAGGAGATCGTACAGTTCGCTGTCGCACTACCCTCCGCACCGGACGACGAGGAGTCCCCGAGCATCTGGACGCGCCTGTCCGCACCCTGGCGACGTGGGCGCGGCGGGCACGGGCGCGACGCCTGAGCAATACCCCTGTCGCTCGTCGTCGAGCGGCGTGGGGTGTCTCGGGGGGAGGGGAGAATTCGAGACACCCCACCTGGACCGCTCCCCTGCGGACCAGCTCCTGATCGACTGCCAGGCCGATCAGAAGACGCCTGTGGGCGGACTGCGCTCATCTCCCGCGCCCGCGCGGATCGTCCGTGCGATCGCGCGGATCCCTTCGGCGGACGGCGGCGCGGGGAGACCCGACATGTACGCCCACGGGACACGCGAGTCACGCGCCGCAGCGTCGTATTCGGCGATCGCCGCTTCGTAGTCGGCGAGTTCCGCCGGCGTGAGCGCGGCGATGCGCGCCGGCGTCAAGCCCCAGTCCTTCAGCGCCATACGGATCCCAGTCCCGTACCGGAGTCCCACCCCCATGGGCTCCGACTTGCGAACCAGGATCCTCTCCCTGCGTCAGGTCACGCAAGAGTGCGCTCGAAAACAGTCAGGACGAGTTCAGTATTCGGTGTTGCTAAGTACCGGTACTCAGTGTTACTTTGTACCGGTACCCAGCAACACTGAGTACCAAACCAAGGGAAGGAGGATCCGATGGGCAAGCAGATGACCGAGATGCTCAAGGGCACTCTGGAGGGCATCGTCCTGGCCCTCCTCGCCGAACAGCCGGCATACGGGTACGAGATCACCACACGAATCCGCGACCACGGGTTCACCGACATCGCCGAGGGCACGATCTACGCACTCCTCGTGCGCATCGAGCAGAAGAACCTCGTCGACGTCGAGAAGGTGCCGAGCGAGAAGGGCCCGCCGCGCAAGGTCTACACCCTGAACGCACAGGGACGGCAGGAGCTCGAGGAGTTCTGGAAGACCTGGGATTTCCTCAAGACGCACATCGAACAGCTGAACACGAACACCACCGACAACAAGGAGAACTGATCATGGCCGCGAAGTGGATCGAAGCGCTCACCGGATCGCTCGAGCAGAAGAAGCAGTACAAGCAGGCCAAGGCCCGCATCGACGCCCTCCCCTCGCCGTACCGCGAGGTCGCCAACGCCCAGTACCGGTACTACCTGTACTACGGCGGCATCACCGACAGCGACACCATCGTGACGATGTTCCTCGACCTCGCCGACCTGTGGGAGCGCGCCGCTCTCGACGGCACGCCGGTGAGCGCGATCGTGGGCGACGACCCCGTCGAGTACGCCGAGGAGTACGCCCGCGCCTACGGCGGCACCCAGTGGATCGACAAGGAGCGCGCCCGCCTCATCAAGGCGTTCGACGACGCGAAGAAGAAGGAGGAATCATGACGGATGCAGCTATCTCGGTGCGCGGCATCGAGAAGTCGTACAAAGATCTGCATGTGCTGCGCGGCGTCGACTTCGAGGTCGAGAAGGGCAGCATCTTCGCCCTCCTCGGCTCGAACGGCGCCGGCAAGACCACTGTGGTGCGCATCCTCTCCACCCTGTTGAAGGCGGATGCGGGCACGGCCATGGTGCAGGGGGTGGATGTCGCGACCGACCCGGTCGGTGTGCGCGAACTGATCAGCCTCACCGGACAGTTCGCCGCGGTCGACGAGATCCTCACCGGACGCGAGAACCTGGTGCTGGTCGCGAAGCTGCGCCACCTGCCCGACGCCGGGAAGGTCGCCGACGACCTGCTGGCGACCTTCCGCCTCACGGATGCCGGTGGCCGCAAGGTCGGCACCTACTCCGGCGGCATGCGTCGCCGGCTCGACATCGCGATGAGCCTGGTCGGGCACCCCGAGGTCATCTACCTCGACGAGCCGACCACCGGTCTCGACCCCGAAGCCCGCATCGAGGTGTGGGACGTGGTCAAGGAGCTCGCGAACACCGGCACCACCGTGCTGCTCACCACGCAGTACCTCGACGAGGCGGAGCAGCTGGCCGACCGCATCGCGATCCTGCACGAGGGCCGCATCATCGCGAACGACACGCTCGCCGGGCTCAAGCGGCTGCTCCCGGCCGCGAAGGTCGAGTACGTCGAGAAGCAGCCCACCCTCGAGGAGATCTTCCTCACCCTCATCGGTCCCTCATCCGGAAAGGAGACGGCAGCATGACCACGCACTTCGCCGCCGACACGGCGACACTCACAGGCCGCTCCATGCGGCACATCTTCCGCAGCCCCGACACGATCATCACCACGGCGGTCACCCCGATCGCGCTGATGCTCCTGTTCGTGTACGTCTTCGGCGGCGCTCTGCAGCAGAGCACCGGGGCCGAGAACTACGTGAACTACCTGCTGCCCGGCATCCTGCTGATCGCGATCGCTTCCGGCATCGCCTATACGGCGTTCCGGCTGTTCACCGACATGCAGAGCGGCATCTTCGAGCGGTTCCACTCCATGCCGATCGCACGGTCGAGCGTGCTGTGGGCGCATGTGCTCACGTCGCTCACCGCGAACGCCATCACGCTGGCGATCATCTTCGGCGTCGGATTCCTGATGGGATTCCGCACCGGGGCGAGCGTCTGGGCCTGGCTCGGAGTGATCGGCATCCTGATGCTGTTCACCCTGGCGCTGACCTGGCTGGCGATCATCGCCGGCTTGAACGCCAAGACGGTCGACGGTGCGAGCGCCTTCTCGTACCCGCTGATCTTCCTGCCGTTCATCAGCTCCGCCTTCGTGCCGACCGACACGATGCCGGGACCTGTGCAGTGGTTCGCGGAGAACCAGCCCGTGACCTCGATCGTCAACACGATCCAGGCGCTGTTCGCCGAGCAGCCCGTCGGCAACGACATCTGGATCGCACTCGCCTGGTGCGTCGGCATCCTCGTGGTGGCCTACGTGTTCGCGATCATCTCCTACCGGAAGAAGGTCAGCTGATCCGTGCCCAGCGAGACGGAACGCTCCGACCGGGGACTCTCCCCGGCCGGGGCGTTTCGCCGCGCTCGGCGAGGGTGCACGTGGGCGGCGGGCGGAGTTCTCCCCGTCGCTGGACGCCCTTGGACGAGCTGGATAGACTAGGGACGAAGCTCCCCCTTCGCGGAGGACGGAGAAGTGGACCCGGGATTTCCTGCTGATAGTGGGGCCCGGGTTTCGCGCATCTAGGTGACGATCCAGAGTTGATGGTCGAGTCGTCCCGCCCAGACATCGCGCTTCATCAACCGTCCGTTGACTGCCCCGCAGACAGCGTCCGGCACCCAGAGCAGCGGTTCGGTCGCGCCCCGGACGTGGTCGACCCGCATCCGCGCTGTGATCACTCGCTTCGCACGGAGCGCGTGAACCAACTTCATGTCCCGTCGGTCACTCGCGGCACCCCGCGACTCGAAGACGACTCGGGCGACGACCTCCAGCCTGCCGAGCTCCCAGAGAAGGCGCTCCATGCAGGCGCGGCGCGTTCGCTCAGGCCTATCCCCCTCGCACGGCTGGATCACGACGGCCCAATGCAGCAGCGGCATCCTGCAGATCGTGTCGACGATCTGATCCCGGAGAGGCTCGACACTGTCATACCAGTGCAGCTTCTTCGCACCGTGCAGTTTCAGTTGGCGAAGCGAGTGTCGCAACTCATCCAGGTCACTCTCGTCGTCGCACAGCGGAAGCGTGGCAACCATCACGTATGGTCCGCCGTTCCCGGTTCCGAGAGGTTCCGACTCATCGACGAACGCGTACTGCATCGCTACCGGTTAGGCGGCGGAGACACAGGCCCATCCGCTTTCCACAGCCCGGGGCGTCCGCTTCGCGGCGGGCGGAGTTCTCCCCGTCGGGCGGAGTCCTAAGCTCAGGTTCTCCGCCCGACCACGAGAACTCCGCCCGGGCCCATCCGACGCTCAGACCGTACGCAGGGCCGAGGTCGGGGACAGCCGCGCGGCACTCACCGCCGGGTAGAGCCCCGCGATCACGCCCACCGCGAGCGCCACCACCGGGCCGCCCACGAGCACCAGCACGGGGATCGTCGCGGCCTGACCCTGGATCGCCGCGTAGGCGAACACGCCTGCCGCGCCCAGCACCAGCCCGGCCAGGCCCCCCAGGCCGCCGAGCACGATCGCCTCCGCCACGAACTGTCCCGCGATCTGGCCCGGACGCGCACCCAACGCCCGCCGCAGACCGATCTCTCCGCGTCGCTCCAGCACCGCGACCACCATGGTGTTGGCGATGCCGATCCCTCCGACCAGCAGAGCGATCGCGGCGAGACCGACCGCGAGACCCGACAGTGCGTCATCCGCGGTGTCCCGCGCCCCGGCGAGGTCGCCGAGCGGTGTCACCTGCACGTACGGTGAAGACGGGTTCGCCGCGCGGGCGACCGCGTCGCGCACCTTCTCGCCCGTCGCGCCGTCGGCCATGCGCACGTAGATCGCGGCGATGGTGTCATCGCCCTTCGCCGACACATGCTCGGCCGCCCAGCGATCGCCGAGGAACGCGCTCGCGTCGATCGACTCGGCGAGCCCCGCCGCGTCGAGGATGCCGATGACCGTGTACCACTGCTCCCCGATCCAGACACGCACGCCCGGTTCGGTGATGCCCATCCGCGCGGCCGCCGCGGCACCGAGCACGGTCACCGGCAGGGATCGGTCGGTCTCGTCGAACCAGGAGCCCTTCGCGACCGAACCCTCCACCGATGCCAGGAACTCGGGGCTCGCGGCATAGGCGGTGAGCCCGTTGCCCTGACTCTTCGGCATGAGGTCATTGCGATACACCCCGGTGCCCTCTGGCACCTTCTCGAGCACGCCGATCTGCTCGACCCCGTCGATCCGCTCGATCATCCCGGCCGCCGTCTCCGGCAGCGCGACCGGCTTGTTGTCGGGCCCGTACCCGGGCTGCACGACGATCATGTTCGCACCGAGCGCGTCGAGCTTGGCGAGCAGCTCGGCCTGATTCGACGCGGCGATGCCCGTGATGGCTGTGAGCGCCGCGATGCCGACCGCGACCCCGAGCGCCGACAGTGCCGTGCGCATCTTGCGGCTGCGCGGACCGATGAGCGCGGTGCGGATGCCGTCGGCGACGCTCAACCGCGGAGTCCGCTCTCCCATGCGCCTCATGCGGCGACCTCCACTTTCGCCCGCGCACCCGTGTCGCTGACGATGCGTCCGTCGTGGATGCCGACCTGCCGCTGCGTGCGCTCGGCGATGTGGGCGTCGTGCGTGATGATCACGACCGCCGTGCCCGCGTCGGCGATCGAGGTGAGCAGTGCCAGGATGTGCTCGCCCGTGGTGGAGTCGAGCGCGCCGGTGGGCTCATCCGCGAACAGCACCGACGGATTCCCGACGATGGCGCGCGCGATCGCCACGCGCTGCTGCTCGCCGCCGGACAGCTGCCCCGGCCGGTGCTTCATGCGGGCGCCGAGACCGACCCGCTCCAGGGCGGCGGCCGCACGCACCGAACGCTCGGCGACCGGCACCCCGGAGTAGAGCAGCCCGAGTGCGACGTTGTCGACCGCGCTGAGCGCCGGCAGCAGGAAGAACTGCTGGAACACGAATCCGATGCGGCGAGCGCGCAGCACGGCCTTGTCCCGTTCGGGCAGTGCCGCCGCATCGGTCCCGTCGATCAGCACGGTGCCGCTGGTGGGATCGTCGAGGGTCCCCATGATCGAGAGCATCGTGCTCTTGCCCGATCCGGATGCTCCCACGACGGCCACCAGTTCGCCGGCCTCGATCGCCAGGCTCATCCCGTGCAGCACGCGCAGCGGCGGGTTCCCGGGGTACTCCTTGATCACGTCGACGAGTTCGACCACGGTGTCGGGGGTCATTGCGCCACCACCACCGCGTCGCCGGCCGCGAGGTCTCCCCCGGTCACCTGCACCTTGGTGTCGGCGATCAGGCCGACCTCCACCGCGACGCGCTCGATCTTGCCACCCTTGCGCAGCACGTCGACCGCGTAGCCGCCGTCGGTCGTCGCCACCAGGGCGGTGACCGGAACCACGAGGGCGTCCTTCACCTCGGCGGTCGCGAAGACGACCTTGACCGCCCGCAGTCCGATGCCCTCCGCGACGGTGGGGTCGTCGAACTCGACGTTCGCGGTGGCGGGGGTGGTCTCGCCCTCCTTCTCGGTCGGCTGACCACCGGGATCGACCGCCGTGATGGTGGCGAGCGCCTCGGTGCCGTCGGGGAGGATGACCGTGACCCGGGTACCCGGCAGGATCTCGCGTGCCTGCGCATCCGTGAGCTTGGCGACCACGCGCAGGGTGGTGTCGGTGTAGGTCAGCGGGGTCGTGCCCGCCGGGTCGCCCAGCTTCGCCTTGACCGACTCGATGCGCACGGACGCCGCGGTGATCGCGACCACGTCGCCCAGCTTCACGACGCCGTCCTGCGTCACGCCGAGCGACTTCTGCCAGGCCTTCACGTTGCGCTCGGTGACGGCGGTGAACTCGTCGTCCACCGTCATGTCCTTCCCGAAGCCGAGGTCGGCGAGCGCCCGCTCCAGTTGGCGGACATCGGGGCCCTTCTCGACTCCCGGACCCAGGTCCCGCCAGAAGGGTCGGTCGCCGCGCATCGCGATCACCGGCTTGCCGTCGACCTCGTAGAGGGCCTGGCCCACGCCGATCACATCGCCCGCGGTGGGCAGCCGGGTGATGGTCCCCCCGCGACCGGGAAGGGAGACGGATGCTCCGTAGCTCAGACTCCCGTTGAGGCGGAGGTCGGACGTCAGCGTGGTGAGCTCGGCCTCGGCGGTCACCGGCTTCTTGCTCTCGTGCGGGGCCTCGGCCATCGAGCTCCACGGCTGCAGCACCGCCAGCGTGACCGCCGCCGCCACGAGCAGCACTCCCACGGGCACGAGCACCTTCGTCAGCCGGCGGCTCATTCGTCGCCTCCGGACGGAAGGACGGTCGCGGCGGAGAACATGCCCTCGTAGTACTCGCCCATCAGAGCGAACCAGTCGAAGTCGGCTGCCTCGATGCTCTTCTGCGTGAACATGGGGGGCATGTCACCGGTGGTCTCGGCGCACGCGTCGAGCAGGGTGCGCGCCTCGTCCTCGCTGATGCCCTTGGGCAGGGTGAGCATGCCGTCGGCGTCGGGGTCGGCGAAATCGGTGAAGCCGTTCTCCCGCGCGCAGGCGGCGAACGCCAGCCCCGCCTCGATGAACTCCTCGGGCGACATGACCTGCGTCTGCGCGCCCTCGGCGCCCGACATGTCCGGCTCCGGCTGCGTGAACTCGGGCACCTCTTCTTCGCATTTCTCCCACGCGGCGCGCTGACCGCCTTCTTCCGGGTAGCCCGAGGCGGCCGTGGATGCGAGCCAGGTGCCGTCCTCGTCGGAGAAGATCATCGTCATCGCCATCTCCTCGCCGTCTCCGGCACCGAGCGGTGTCGCGCTGCCGAGTGAGGTCACCTCGCCGCTGCCGGTGGGAGCATCGGGCATCAGCAGACCCACCTGACCGCCCTCGACGATCTTCGCGGTCTGCCCCTCACCGGTGAGGCACGTGACGAAGCGGGCAGCGGCGGCATCGTTCGCGCCGTCCTTCGCCTTGTCGTCCGCGGAGGGCGCGCTGCACGCGGCGAGCGCGAACAGTGCCACGACCGCGGGCATCACCACCAGCGTCCTGGCTGTCTTCGAGTTGAACATGACTGCACCTTTCTCGTGGTCGCAGCTCGTCCGCGACGTGCAGTCAGTTCTACGGATGCGGTGGTTTGCTGTGGGTATGACGGCGCCTAACCGGAACCTAACCGCGGCGAGCGCACCCTCGGAGACGGGAGGTGCGATGCGACTGCTGCTGGTGGAGGATGAGGCCGATCTGGCCGACACGCTGGCCGACGGCCTGCGCCGGGAGGGCTACCTGGTGGATGTGGCCCGCGACGGTGCCAGCGCGCTGACCGCGGCCGCCTCGGCCGATGTCGACGTGATCGTGCTCGACCGCGACCTGCCCGTGCTGAGCGGCGATGCCGTGTGCCGCACTCTCGTGGCGCAGCAGTATCCGGCGCGCATCCTCATGCTCACGGCGGCGGGCACGCTCAACGACCGCGTCGAGGGGTTGGATCTCGGCGCCGACGACTACCTCGCAAAGCCGTTCGCGTACGTCGAGCTGCTGGCGCGACTGCGTGCGCTGGGTCGCCGCGGGCACTCTGCGCGGGCGAGTGCCGTGCTGGAAGCGGCGGGGGTGCGCCTGGATACCGCCCGTCGGGTGGTGGAGCGCGACGGCACCCCGATCCGGCTCACGCTCAAGGAGTTCGGGGTGCTCGAGACGCTGCTCGCGGCGGAGGGCGGTTATGTCAGCGCCGACGACCTGCTCGACGAGGTGTGGGATGAACCGCGGGAGCGGACGCGCGGGGTGGTCAAGATCGTGGTGCATACGCTGCGCCGCAAGCTCGGTGCGCCCGAGATCATCCAGTCCGCACCAGGGCACGGCTATCGAGTGGGGACGACATGAGACGGATGAGCTTCCGCACTCGACTGGTGATCATCATCGCCGGGGTGTTCATCGCCGCGGGCGCCGCACTGCTCACCGTGCAGTACCTGGTGGTGCAGTCGCTGTTCGCGTCGGCCATCAGCACGACCGCGGCGAGCTGCGTGCCGGTGACGTCGGTCACGCAGGTCACCCCGGGGACGCCCAGTGCCGACAACACCGATGTCAGCGGGGTCGCCCCGCTCACCGACGGCAGCGATCTGCTCTACGGCGCCGTGAATACCGGCTGCGCGTACTTCGCGGAGACCGCCGACATCTCCGAGTTCCAGCCGGCGACACCGCTCCAGTCGGTGTCGCTGGATGCCGTGGAGGGAGCGGTGCTGCAGCAGTCGACGTTCCTCGCGGACGAGGTCGGCGGCGGGCTGCTGCTGTGGTCGATCGTGGTGCTGGTGGCGTTCACGGGTGTCGCCGGGGCGATCGCGTTCTGGTTGGCGCGCCGCTCCCTCGACCGCATCGGGGAGGTCACCGCCGCTGCACGCGACATCTCCGAGCGCGACCTGGGTCGCCGCCTCGATCTTCCCGGCCCCGATGATGAGATCAAGGAGCTGGGTGACACGATCGACGGGATGCTCGACCGCCTGCAGTCGGCGTTCACCGCTCAGGACCGCTTCGTGGCGAACGCCTCCCACGAGCTGCGGACTCCGCTGACCACGACCCGCACAGCGTTGGAGATCCCCCTCGAACAGGGTGCCGTCCCGGACGAGCTGCAGGCCAACCTGCGGCGCGCGCTACGGGCCACCGAGCAGAGCGAACGGCTCATCACCGCACTGCTCGCCCTCGCCCGTGCCCGCACCGGGCTGGACCACGTCGAGCCGGTCGAGCTCAGCGCACTCGTCCAGGGCGAGATCGACGAAGTGGATGCCGCAGAGGTCGAGGTGCACATCGCCCTGCGCGAGCTCACGGTCGAGGGCGACCCGATCCTGCTGGCCAGAGCCGCGCGCAACCTGCTGGAGAACGCGGTCCGCCACAACGTCGAGGGTGGCGAGATCTGGGTGCGCTCCCGACGCGAGCGCGGTCGTGCGATCATCGAGGTCGAGAACACCGGCGCGCTGATCGCTCCGGCCACCGTCGCCCTGCTCACCGAGCCGTTCTACCGCGGTGATGCGAGTCGCATCTCGGCGGGGCCGGACGGCACGGGCCTGGGTCTGGCGATCGTGCAGAGCATCGCCAAGACGCACGGCGGCGAGGTGCGGCTGCGGGCCCGCAAGGGCGGCGGCTTGATCGCCGCGATCGTGCTGCCGCTCTGACACCGTCGCGTCCTCCTACTGAATTCGCGCGGGCGGATACTGACAACCGGCATCGGGGTCTCGCAGGGCGACGGATGCGCGGGTGTGATGGCGGGAGGTTCCTGCACTGCTCACGCGTGGGAGCCTCCACGACCATGCACTCGAAGAGGAACCTCCCCATGAAGAAGACCCGTATCGGCGGAGCCCTGCTGCTCACCGGCACCGCGCTCACGCTCGCTCTCGGCCTGTCCGGATGTAGCGCTCTGGCCAGCATCCTCAGCGGCGGCGACGCCGAACGGGATGAGACCACCGGCCAGGTCAAGGAGGGCGCCGACATCGACATCTTCGCCCTCAAGGTCGGCGACTGCATGCCGACGAGCGAGTCCGCCGGCGAGATCAGCGAGGCATCCGTGGTCCCGTGCTCGGAACCGCACGGCGAAGAGGTGTACTTCGAGTTCTCCCTCCCGGACGGCGAGTTCCCGGACGACGCGGAGATCGACGCGCAGGTCGAGGCCCAGTGCCTCCCCGCGTTCGACACGTTCGTCGGCATGGCCTGGGAGGACTCGACTCTCAGCGCCTACCCGATCACCCCGACGAAGGACACCTGGGACACCATGAACGACCGGGTGGTCCAGTGCGTCATCCTCGATCCCGACAACGACGCGCTCGTCGGCACGCTCAAGGGCGCCGCCCGCTGAGGCGCCGGCACCCCTCGCGCTGCAGCTCCGCACGAAACGAAGGAGATCTCGCCCGACGAAGGAGCCTCTGCGTCCGCAGGGCCCTTCGAAGGGGCGAGATCTCCTTCTTCCGGATGCCGGGGATCGGTCAGCTG
This sequence comes from Microbacterium sp. LB12, assembly GCF_037150835.1. NCBI lineage: Bacteria > Bacillati > Actinomycetota > Actinomycetes > Micrococcales > Microbacteriaceae > Microbacterium > Microbacterium sp. LB12. The sequence continues at coordinate 99,420 of NZ_JBBCPF010000001.1, forward strand.
CTCACGACCCAATCGAACTGGTCGCCGTACTTCTCCAGCCAGGCGTCGACGGCCTCCGCCTCCCGGCCCTCGCCGTACTCGTTGACCACGAGGTCTTCCAGCGAACCGTACTGCTCGTCGTCGAGCGTGATCTGCTCGATGAGGTCGGCGGCCTCGGGGAACTCCGCCGCGAAGCCCTTGGTGCCGAGGAAGTGCAGGCCCTCAGCGGCCCCCATCGCGCCCTTCGGGTCTTCGAGGTCCTTCACGGGGAAGGCGTCGTTGGCCCAGAACGGCCGCCACAGCGTGACGACGATGTCCTCCTGCTTGTCGGTCGCCGACTTCAGCTCGGTGAGCATCGCCGCCGTCGACGAGGTGACGAGCTCGTACTGGCTGTCGAGGCCGTACGCGGGCAGCATCTTCTGGGTCTGCGCCGTGAGGCCAGCACCCGGCTCGATGCCGTAGATCTTGCCGCCGAGGTCGGCGCCCGCGAGGTCTTCGATGGAGGTGAGCTCCGAGTATTCCGGCACCGCGATCGTGAGCCGGGCGTTGTCGTAGTACGTGCCGAGGTCTTCGATCGAATCGCCGTAGGTCTTCATGTACTCCGCGTGCGTGACCTCCGGCCAGGCCGACGGGAACAGGTCGACGTCGCCCTGGGCGAGCCCGGTGTACAGCGGGGCCGCCTCGGTGAGCGTCTTCAGCTCGACGTCGTAGCCGATCTTCTCGAGCTGGTCCTGCAGCAGGTACGCGGTGCTGAGCCCGTCGGTCCAGGAGGGGAGGAAGCCGAGCGTGATCGTGCCCTTGTCGCCCCCGCCGCCGGCGTTTCCGCTGCCGCCGCCGAGCTCGATGGTGCCTCCGGCGCCGTCGCTCGCGCAGCCGGACAGAGCGAGGGCTCCCGCGGCGCCGATCGCCGCGATGGTCATGATCCTGCGCTTACGCATTCTGGAGCTCCTTCTCTTCGACGGGCGTCTCGATGTCGGGTGCCGCCACGGCGGTCGCGCTGGTCTGGTGCTGCACGCGACGACGGCGGATCACCGCGAGCAGGGATGCCGGGTTCTGCCCCAGCGTTCCGAGCGCGGCGGTGACGCGGTCGAGGAACACGGCGATCAGCACCACGCCGAGTCCGGCCTCCACGCCCTTGGCGATGTTCACGGTCGAGATGGCTTCGACGACCATCTTCCCGAGGCCGTCGGCGCCCGCCATCCCGGCGATGACCGCCATGGAGAGCGCGAGCATGATGACCTGGTTGATGCCGGCGAGGATCGTCGGCATGGCCAGCGGCAACTGGATACCGCGCAGGATCTGCCCGGGCTTCGCGCCGAAGGCCTGGCCGGCCTCGACGGTCTCGGAGTCGACGCCGCGGATGCCGAGCTCGGTCAGGCGCACGCCGGGGGGCAGCGCGAAGATGACGGTCGCGACGAGTCCGGGCACGACGCCGATGCTGAAGAACACGATCGCAGGGATCAGGTACACGAACGCGGGCATCGTCTGCATGAAGTCGAGCACGGGCTTGAGCACGGCGCGGACCGTGGCGTTGCGCGCCGACCAGATGCCCAGCGGCACGGCGATGAGCACGGCGATCACGGCGGCCACGAGCACGAGGGCGAGCGTCTGCATCGCCGGCACCCACAGGCCCATCGCGACGATCAGCGTGAACGACACGACCGTGCCGATGGCCAGCTGCCACGAGCGCACCAGCCACGCGATGAGCGCGGCGATGGCGATCACGACGAAGAAGTACGGCAGCAGCAGGAGCGAGGTGAGTCCGTCGACGAGGAACGTCACGACGAACGAGATCACGTCGAGCAGGCCGTCGAGGTTGTCCTTGATCCAGGCGACGCCGGATTCGACCCAGGTTCCGATGGGGATGCGGAAGCCGTCCATCAGCGCACCTCCTCCGCGGTCGGAGCCGCCGGGAGGGGCTCGGCCGTCCACCCGTCGTCGAGCACGGCATCGATCTCGGCCTGCGGCATCGGCATCAGCGGGAGGATGATCTCCTCGGTCGCACCGGGTCCGGGGCCGAGCGCGGCGAGCAGCGTCACACGCGGGATCACTCCGGCGAGGCGCCCGTCGGCGTCGACCACGGCAAGGGGCAGCGGCGACTCGACGGCGGGCACGAACAGGTTCATCAGCACCTCGTCCTCGCGCACACTCTGCAGCACGGGCTTGATGACCGAGTCGAGTGTCGCGGTGCCCTTGCGCACGAGCTTCACGGCATCGCGGTCGGTGACCACGCCGACGAGCTGCCGGTCCTTGCCGACCACGTAGGTCGCCGACATGTAGGCGTCGCGCATCTGACGCAGTGCGGTGCGAGGGCCGGCGGTCTCCGCGACGACGGGCCGCGGGCGCTCCATCACATTCGCCGCGGTGAGCACACGGGCGCGGTCGACGTCCTGCACGAACTGCTCGACGTAGTCGTTGGCCGGGTCCATCAGGATGTCCTCCGGCGTGCCGATCTGCACGATGCGGCCGTCGCGCATCACGGCGATCCGGTCACCGAGGAACATCGCCTCGTTGAGGTCGTGCGTGATGAACACGATCGTCTTCTGCAGCTTCTGCTGCAGTTCCAGCAGCTGCTCCTGCATCTCGCGACGGATCAGCGGGTCGAGGGCGCTGAACGCCTCGTCCATGAGCAGGATGTCGCTGTCGGCGGCGAGTGCACGGGCGATTCCCACGCGCTGCTGCATGCCACCCGAGAGCTCGGAGGGGAGCTTGTCGCCCTGACCTTCGAGGCCGACGAGCGACAGGATCTCCTCGGCCTTCGCGAGGCGCTCCGCCTTGGGCGTGCCCTTCAGCTCGAGCGGGTAGGCGACGTTCGCGGCAACCGTGCGGTGCGGCAGCAGCGCGAAGTGCTGGAACACCATCGAGATGCGGTCGCGACGGATCTCGCGGAGCTTCGACGACGGGACGCCGGTGATGGGGTCGCCGCTCACGGTGACGGTGCCGTCGGTCACGTCGTGCAGCCCGTTGAGCATGCGGATGATGGTGGACTTTCCTGAACCGGACAGGCCCATGATGACGAAGATCTCACCGCGGTTGACGGTGAAGCTGGCGTCGATGACCGCGGCGGTGCCGGCATCCGCGACGGCGGCTCGGCTCTCACCGGCCTTCAGACGGCGGATGGCGGCGTTCGGATTCTTACCGAAAACCTTGTACAGATGGCGCGCTTCAAGAGCGATTTCGGACACGTTTCCCCCGCGGCTCGCCTCGGGTGGCTGAGCCTGCTTCGGTTACGTCCGGGTGATTCTCACGTGGCCGTTCGACATGAGTTGCTGTGGCGGCACGGACGGCGGATTTCGGATCCACCGCAGAGAGGATCGACCGTACGCCCACGCCTCTTCGCAGCACAGCTCATCGAAAGAAGGACGTGGCCGCGGACTGGTCTTCGGGCCGTCAGGCCCACGTTCCAACGTAACGAAATGGCCGATCAGGGGCAAATCCTGCGCTCGCGGCATGCCCGGGTTTCGTCGGCTGACCGGGGGATTGCACAGGTAATCAACAGGTGCTCCGCGGGCGGTTCGCCGGGCCGGAATCGCGTGCTCAGGAGCTCTGGATACTGCGGGTCACGGTGAACTTCGGCGTGCGTCGGAGCTGCTCCGTCGTGCCGATCAGACGCGTGAGCTCGGGGCGATAGCCGAGAGCGGAGTTGTAGACCGTGAAGAGTTCGCCGCCGGGCCGGAGCACGCGTGCGGCGGCCTCGAACAGGCGGGTCGCGGCCCCCGTGTGGACGCTCGCGCCGAGGTGGAACGGCGGGTTCAGCAGCACCACGTCGAAGGAGGCATCCGGAAGCGCCGAGCCCGCATCATCGTGCGTGACTGTGACCCGGTCGGCGACGCCGTTCGCGACCGCCGTCGCACGGGCGGAGGCCACCGCCGCGGCCGAGCGGTCGGTGGCGGTGACGACGTCGCGCGGGTGAGCGAGCGCCCACGACACGGCGAGCGCCCCGGTGCCGCAGCCGAGGTCGAGCACACGGCGCGACTCCGTGCTGTTCACAACTCCGGAAGAATCCCCGCTCGGCGCCCGATTCGGGCCCGATCCGCCGTCGATCGGCCCGCTCTTGAGGAGTTGTGAACCGTGGAGGTCGAGCACATCGAGCAGCACCCGCGTGCCGATGTCGAGGCGAGCGCCGGCGAACGCCGCGCCGTGGGCCACGAGCGTCAGCCCGTCGTGCCGCGCGGTCACCGGGTACGGCGGTTCCGCGGGGACCGGACTCGGCTCCGTCGCCACGATCAGCCGCGATTTCCGCTCCGCACGCTGCGCCTGCACGTGCGCGAAGCTCCGCCCGAGCACCTCGTTCTGGGTGAGGGTCATGTGCTTGACCCGACCGCCGGCGATGAGCTGCACGTCGGGTGCGGCCCAGCGGGCCACGGCGTCCGCGATCTCTTCGAGCTCGGCGAGTGCCTTGGGCAGTTGAAGAAGCACGAGTCGCGCACCGGAGAGCAGCGTCGGATCGAGCTCGTGTGACGCGAAGCCGGTGAGACCGAGGTCGTCGGCGTTGCGCTGCAGGGCACGGCGGCCGGTGGCGAGGTCCTGGTGCACACGGACACCGCCGCGGCCGGCGCCGACCAGCGCCAGAGTGATCGCGCCGTACTCGTCGCCGATCACGACCGTCTCCGCCCCGGGGATGTCGAGCCCGAGCGCCCGCTCCACGAGCAGCAGATCGGTCGCGTCATACGCCTGGAGGTTGTCCGCCTCGACGTCGGGCCACCGGCGCAGGCGACTGTAGGGGAACTCCGGCACCAGCCCACTGTACGCGGGCGTCGTAAGGATTCTGCATGGGTTGTTTTCGCCCGATTCACAAGATTGTGAATCGGGCGTACGCTCCCGCGCATGACCACCGTCATCTTGACCCAGAACCTCAGTAAGCACTACGGCCACGTGCACGCGCTCGACGGCCTTGACCTGACCGTCGAGCAGGGCCAGGTGCACGGCTTCCTCGGCCCGAACGGCGCGGGAAAGTCGACCACGATCCGCATCCTGCTCGGCCTCGCGCGACGCACCGCCGGGGAGGCGACCGTGTTCGGCGAAGACCCTTGGAACCGCGCGGTCGACCTGCATCGGCGCATTGCGTACGTTCCGGGCGACGTGAGCGTGTGGCCCAACCTGTCCGGCGGTGAGGCCATCGACCTGCTCGCCCGCCTGCGCGGTGCCCACACGAAGGATGCGGCGTATCAGCACGAGAAGAAGCGGCTGATGGACGCCTTCCAGTTCGACCCGCGCAAGAAGGGTCGCGCGTACTCCAAGGGCAACCGGCAGAAGGTGGCGCTGATCGCGGCGTTCGCCGTGCCCGCCGACCTCTACATCCTCGACGAGCCCACCAGCGGACTCGATCCGCTGATGGCGGTCATCTTCCAGCGCGAGGTCGCACGCGCCCACGCCAACGGTGCCACGGTGCTGCTGTCGAGCCACATCATGAGCGAGGTCGAGCAGCTGTGTGATCGAGTGTCGATCATCCGCGCCGGCCGTGTGGTCGAGACCGGCACGCTGCAGGAACTGCGCCACCTCACCCGCAGCGACGTGTCGTTCACGCCCGCCGGCGCCACGCTCGAGCAGGTCGCGCGCATCCCCGACGTGCATGATCCGTCCGCGCAGGGCGACCGCATCCGCCTCGCCGTCGACAGCGACCGCACCGCCACCGTGCTGCCCGCACTCGCCGCTCTCGGCATCAGCGACCTGCGCGTGGCACCGCCCTCGCTCGAGGAGCTGTTCCTGCGTCACTACGGCGACGACCTCGCGACCCTCGAAGCAGCCGAGGACGGCGGCTCGGACGACGCCGCTCCCGGTAGCCGCCGCGCACGCCGCGCGCAGAAGGAGAGTGCGTGATGAGCACCTTCGGCGTGCTGCTGCGGCAGCGCATCCGTCGTGACTGGCTGCAGCTGACACTGTGGATCGTCGGCACGGCGCTCATGGCGTTCGCGGGATATGCCGGCGTCAGCCAGTCGTATTCGACGCTCGCCGACCGGCAGAACATCCTCGCCGCAGCCCTCGCCAATCCGGTGATCCTGATGTTCCGCGGGCTGCCCTCCGGCACGTCCGAGGGAGCCTTCCTGGCCTTCGAGGTGCTGCCGTGGCTGGCGTTCCTCGCCGCGCTGATGAGCTGCTTCCTCGCCGTGCGGCACACCCGCGGCGACGAGGAAGCGGGCCGCGCGGAGCTCGTCTGGGCCACCCCGGCCGGACGCCGCCTGCCCACCATCGCCACGATCGTGCACGGGCTCCTGGCGAACATCGTGCTCGCCATCCTCACGACGCTCGCGCTGATCGGCACCGGGCTCCCGGCCGCGGGCTCGCTGCTGGCGGGCACGGCCGCAGCATCCTGCGGCATTGCGTTCCTCGGGATCGGGCTGCTCGCCGCACAGCTCATGCGCACATCCCGCGGTGCGAACTCCCTGACGGTGTGGGTGCTCGTGGCGACGTTCCTGATCCGCGGCATCGGCAACGCCGCCGGCACCCCGAGCGACGACCTGTCGAGCATGACGAGCGCCTGGCCCGCGTGGCTGTCGCCGTTCGGGTGGGCGGAGCAGACGCGCCCGTACGACACCGATCTCGTGTGGCCGATGCTGCTCGGGGTCGGTTTCGGACTCGTGCTCGCGGTGGCCTCGGTCGCACTGCAGTCCCTCCGCGACATCGATGCGAGCTTCGTGGCCGAGCGTCCGGGGCGGGTGTCGGCACGGCCCTCGCTCGCCTCGCCGCACGCGCTGGTCTGGCGTCTCACCTCGGGCTCGATCGTGGGCTGGGCGGTCGGTGGCGCGATCACCGGCATTCTCGCCACGACGCTGAGCGGCCTGGTCGATCAGATCTCGGGCGAGAATCCGGCCGTCGCCGACATCCTGAAGAAGATCGGCGGTGCGACCGGCGGACTGGAGGAGGTCGTGGTGACGGTGTTCTTCACGCTGCTCGGCATCCTGGCGGCCTGCTGCGCGGTGCAGACGGTCGTGCGGGCCCGCCAGGAGGAGGCGCGCGGCACCGCGGAGGCCGTGCTCGCGACGCCGATCGGTCGCGTGCGCTGGCTGGCGGACTTCGTGATCGTCGGGATCGTCGCCGTCGTGATCGTGGTGGCCGCGGCGATGCTCGCCGGATGGGCCGGCATCTGGTCGAACGGCGGAGACGGCTCGCTGTACCGCATCGTCGCCGTCGCCGGCCTCGGCCAGGCGGTGGCGGGCGCGATCTTCGCCGTGCTCACGGCCCTGGTGTTCGTGCTGCTGCCGCGGGCGACGACCGCGGTGGCGTGGAGCCTCGTGCTGCTGGCCGCGCTGCTGGGCATGTTCGGCCCGCTGTTCGGACTGCCGGAGTGGAGCGCGAACCTCTCGCCGTTCGCCGTGACCCCGGTCGTCGACGGCACCGGTGTGGATGTGCGCGGGCTGTGGTGGCTCGTGCTCGTCCTGGCCGCCGGAGGAGCGGCGGCTCTGACCCTGATGCGACGCCGCGAGCTCGCTCCCGGCGCCTAGGAGATCCGATGCCCGACGACAGTACCGACGACCTCGACCCCGCCGCGCATCGCGGGGTCGAGCCCGCCGAACAGGCCGCGGCGATGATGACGGCGGCCGGAATGGCCCGCATGCCGGCGCGCGTGATGATGGCACTGGTCGCCGCGCCCGAGGGTGGGTACACGGCCGCGCAGCTCGGCGAACGGCTCGGGGTCTCCGCCGCCGCCGTGTCCGGAGCAGTGCGGTACCTGCAGCAGCTGCACTTCATCCAGCGCCGCTCCCGCCCGGGCGACCGACGCGACCGCTACGAGTTCGTGCACGATCCGTTCTACAGCTCGATCGTCGGGAACCTGCCGGTCTACTCGCGGCTGTCGGAGTACATCGACGACATCGCCGCCGAGCACACCGAGGATCAGGGCGCCCACGATCGTGCGGTCGAGCTCGCCGAGTTCTTCCGGTTCCTCTCCACCCGCATGCTGCAGATCGTCGAGGACTGGCGCGACCTGCGCCGCTGACCGCCCGAACGAACTTCGCCGGCGGGGGTTGCGCGACTCCAGGTTGTGTGGTTACTTAGTCAGGTAACTAACCCACCAACCACGCGGAGGACTCGTGATCGAAGAAGGCAAGCCGCTCTTCCTCCAGATCGCCGAGCAGATCGAGGACTCGATCGTCGACGGCTCGTTGGCCGAGGAGGCACAGGCTCCTTCCACCAATGAACTCGCCGCGTTCTACCGGATCAACCCCGCCACCGCAGCCAAGGGAGTCGCCATGCTCACCGACAAGGGAGTGCTGTACAAGCGCCGCGGAATCGGCATGTTCGTCGCGGACGGCGCCCGAGAGGTGCTCCTCGGCGAGCGCCGCTCCGCCTTCGCCGACCGCTACATCGACCCGCTCCTCGCCGAGGCCCGCACGCTCGGGCTCGACGCCGACGACCTCGCGGCCCTGCTCCGGCAGCGCGCCGCCCTGACCACCGACGTAGAAGGGAAGAACCCCGCATGACCGCCGTCATCGAGGTGCAGAACCTCACCAAGCGCTACAAGGAGAAGAGGGCACTCGACGACGTGTCGCTCTCTCTCGAAGGGGGCGCGATCTACGGCCTCCTCGGCCGCAACGGCGCCGGCAAGACGACACTCATGTCGATCCTCACCGCGCAGAACTTCGAGACCTCCGGCACCGTGAAGGTGTTCGGCGAGCACCCCTATGAGAACGCCCGCGTGCTGGGCCGGATCTGCTTCGTCCGGGAGAGCCAGAAGTACCCGGACGACGCCTACCCGCGGCACGCCTTCAAGGCCGCGAGCCTGTTCTTTCCGCACTGGGACCAGGCTCTCGCCGACGAGCTCATCGCCGACTTCCAGTTGCCGATGAAGCAGACCATCAAGAAGCTCTCGCGCGGTCAGCTCTCCGCCGTCGGCGTGATCATCGGACTCGCCTCGCGCGCCGAGATCACGTTCTTCGACGAGCCCTACCTCGGCCTCGACGCGGTCGCCCGGCAGATCTTCTACGACCGTCTGGTCGAGGACTACGCCGAGCACCCGCGCACCGTCATCCTGTCGTCGCACCTCATCGATGAGGTCGCGAACCTCATCGAGAAGGTCATCGTGATCGACAACGGCACGATCCTCCTGAACGAGGACACGGATGCCGTACGCGACCGTGCCGTGACCGTCGTGGGCGATGCCGCCAAGGTCGACGCCTGGGCGTCCGACCGCGAGATCCTGCACCGCGAGACGCTCGGGCGCGTGGCATCGGTCACCGCGCTCGGCGCCCTGTCGGCGGCGGAGCGCGCCGAGGTGACGGCGGCCGGCCTCGACCTCGCGCCCGTGTCGCTGCAGCAGCTGGTCGTGCGGCTCACCCAGAAGGCCGAGGCCGACTCCGCCACGAGAGACGCCGACACGAAAGAGGAGGTCCGCTGATGCGTCGCACACTGAACGTGATCCGCCTGCAGCTGATCAACCGGCAGACCTTCATCTGGGTGCCGTTGATCATCCTCGGCGGCGCGACCCTGATCTCGGTGCTCATCTACGCGATGATCCCGACCGACACCGCCAAGTACGGTGGCGGCGGCCAGGCGCCGCTCTGGTACTTCTTCGCCATCGGCATCTCGGCGATGACACTCACCTTCCCCTTCTCGCAGGCGATGAGCGTCACGCGTCGGGAGTTCTTCCTCGGCACGATGCTGACCGCCGTGCTCGCCAGCACGCTGATGGGCATCCTGTTCCTCATCGGCGGCGGGATCGAGGTGGCCACGAACGGGTACGGCGTGAACGGATGGGTGTTCTACCTCCCGTGGCTGTGGGAGGCGGGACCGCTCGGGGCCTTCGTGGTCTACTTCACCCTCGCGCTGTTCTTCTTCGTGGTCGGCTTCACGGGCGCCACGATCTACAAGAGCTGGGGGCTGACGGTGCTCACGATCTCGTGGATCGCGCTCGCGCTGCTGCTCGTCGGACTCGTGTTCCTGGTGACGAAGCTCGAGCTGTGGGCGCAGGTGTGGACGGGAGTCGTCGACCTCGGTGCGCTCGGGCTCGCACTCTGGGGGCTCGTGGCGACCCTGGTGCTCACGGGCGTCTCGTTCCTCGCGTTCCGCCGCGCGATTCCGTAGCGGCCGCACCTCGCGATGCCGGTCGCCCTTCGGGGCGGCCGGCATCGTCGCGTCAGATGGTGTCGTCGGCGGCGATGATGTCCATCTGCCAGTAGCGACCGTCCGGGTCGGTGCCGTCGTGGGCGTCATCCGCAGCGGAGAGCACATCGGTGATCTTCACCATCACCTCGTCGAACTCGGCCTCGGTGAGCCGGATCGTGCGCTGTGTGAACGCGGCGTGCACCTCCGCGGTACGGCCGGCGACGTACTCGGGGGTCCAGGCGACGACCCGTCGCACCAGATCCTGATGGTCTTCGACCAGTGCCGCGACCACGGCGACGCCGAGCGCCTCGTCGGCGACGGGACTCTCCGGCCCGCCGACGTTGAGCGCTCCCTTGCGGCCGGTCCACACACGATCGCGCCGGTCGCGCGCCTTGTCCGGCGCCTCCTCGATGAGCCCCGCTTCGGCGAGCGCGCGCAAGTGGAAGCTGACGCTGTTGGCGGGAACGCCGATCTCGGCGGCGATGTCGGCTGCGCGGAGGAACTCACGGCGTGCGATGAGCCGGATGATCTGGCGTCGCAGGGGGTGGGAGTAGGCCTTGAGCATGGCGGAGGTCATCCACACGGGATCGTCGTTCGCGCTCGTCTTCGCTTCCTCCGTCATGAGCCGATCCTACTCGCACCGGATATTGCGCAAGCACTTGCGCAATAGTTCTTGCGGATCTATTCTCGACGCATGACCACCGTGACCGAGCCGCATCGCCTGTGGCGCAACACCCGCTACCTCACGTGGCTGGTGAGCGACACCAGCAAGGGCCTCGCCGGAGCCCTCTCCAACTTCGCGATCCCGCTGCTCGCGCTCATCGTCACGAACGACCCCGCACAGGCCGGCATCATCGGCGGCGCCGGAATGGTCGCGCGCCTGCTGATGACCCTCGCCGGCGGGATCTTCGCCGACCGCCACCGCCGCATCGCCCTGATGCTCCTCGGCTCGTTGATCGGGATCGTGCTCGCCGGCGGCTTCACGATCCTCGCGCTCGGCGATGCCCTCACCTTCGGCACGCTGCTCGTCGCCGATGTGCTGATCGCCGCACGGAGCGGCCTCTTCGACGTCGCGGGCGAGAGCGCGATCAAGGAGATCGTCCCCGACGACGCCATGGGCCGCGCCCAGGCCGCGAACCAGGGAAGGGACGCCGCGCTCCAGCTCGCCGGCGGACCACTCGGCGGATTCCTGCTCGGCGTCGGCGGCTGGCTGGTCGGCGTCGCGATGACGGTCTGCCATGCGGTCGCGGCCGTGACGGCATGGATGCTCGGACGTCAGACCCGCCGAGCCGGAGTGATCGACACGGGTGCCGCCGAGGACGACGCCACGGAAGACGCCGCGAAGCCGAACGCCTGGGCCGAGCTGCGCGAAGGGTTCGGCTGGCTGCTGTCCCGTCCCGACCTCGGCGGCGTGCTGCTCATCACCACCATCATCAACCTGGGCTTCAACGCCGCGATCACGACCGTCATCTACGCCCTGCAGCAGGCCGGCTACTCCGAGTTGCTGATCGGCACCCTGAGCGCGTCGCTCGGAGCCGTGATGCTCGTCGGCGCCGTGTTCGCCCCGCTGCTCGTCCCGCGCATCCGCGCCGGGATCCTGATGATCGCCGGGCTGTCGGTCGCAACGGTCGGCGCGATCGCGCTGTCGATGGTGACCGACCCGTGGTCGATCGGCGCGGTGCTCGGGGCCTGCGTCCTCCTGCTGCCCGCCCTGAACGCGAGCATGATGGGCTACTTCATGGTCGCGACCCCCACCCACCTGCTCGGTCGCGCCAACAGCGCCGCCGGCGTGCTCGGCATGGGCGCCATGCCGCTCGCACCGCTCATCGCCGGGTTCGGACTCGCCTGGATCGGGCGGGAGTGGACCATCCTGTTCTGCGCCGCGCTCTGCCTCGTGGCAGTGGTGCTGGCTGTGACCAACCGCGCCCTGCGAGCACTGCCGGTCGAGTCGCGCTGGGCCGCGCACGCCCGTCAGTACGAGGCGGCCTGAACCTTCCGACGCGGGTTACAGGGCGCCGGTGAGTGCGGCGATGCCGGCCAGAGCCGATACCAACGCGATCACGAGGGCGATCGCGATCAGCACGGCGTGCACCGTGAGGAACTTCGTGGGCTTGCCGTTCTCGTCGCGGGCACGCGGGTCGTTCGCGACGCGCTTGTAGAACTGCGGCCAGACGAGCACGTTGAAGGCGGCGTTGAGGAAGAGGAGCACGGCGAGGACGATCACCCCTCAACGGTATCGATCATCCGGACCCGAACTTCGCAGAACAGTAGGAACTTCGCAGGGATCCCGACAGGCTCTGCGAAGTTCGGGTCGTTCTGCGAAGGTTCGCGACCACGGAGTCGACCGCGGACATGTATCAGGAAGCTCTTGCCGTGCTCCTGGTAGGTGTGATCACAATGGGCTTCATGATCGACGGTGCACCCGGCGCTGCTCTCGATCCTGCCTCGGACGACGGGCGTGCACGCTGGGAGCGTGCCGCGGACCTCTTCGACGCATGGCGCGAGGGCGACAGTCGCGCCATGGACGAACTGGTCCGGCTGATGACCCCCGTGCTCTGGCACGTGGTGCGCGCGTACGGGTTGGAGCGCACGCTCGCCGAAGACGTCGTGCAGACCACCTGGCTGCAGCTGGTGCGCGGCCACGGATCCATCAGTGATCCGCGGGCCGTCTCGGCATGGCTCACCACCACCGCACGCCGCGAAGCGTGGAAGGTCGCGAAGGCCCACGGCCGGGTCGACACGACCGACGTCGACGACCTCGACCTCCTGCTCCCCGAGCAGGCATCGGCGGAGGAGCACGCGGCGCTCGGCGACGAGAACCGCCGTCTCTGGATGGCGGTCCGACGACTGACCGAGCGCTGCCAGAAGCTGCTTCGCGTGATCGCGTTCGAGGACCGCCCCGACTACGCCCGGCTCGCCGTCGACCTGGCGATGCCCATCGGCAGCATCGGCCCCACCCGGAACCGCTGCCTGACGAAACTGCGCGCCCTCCTGGACGCGCCACCGACCGCGCAGGCAGGAGGACTGGCATGACCGAGCACGATGACGCCCAGCTGTTCGCCCGGCTCCGCACGCTCTGGAGCGAGGTCGACCCGATGCCGGCCGGGCTGATCGACCGGATGGTCGCCGCGGTCGCCACCGACGGACTGAACCGCGAGTACGCACTGCTCACCCTCGTCGAAGGACAGCTCGGTGCGGTGCGGGGCGAGGCGGATGCGCTCACCCTGCAGTTCAGCGACGGCACCACGAGCATCCTGCTGCACGTGACGAGCACCGCCTCCGGCCGCCGCCGCGTCGACGGGTGGGCCGACACGGCCGCCGCCGAGATCGTGCTGACGCAGGGCGAGAAGATCCGGTCGACCTCCCCCGAGGAGACCGGACGCTTCGTGTTCGACGACGTGCCACCGGGTCTGACCCGGGTGCGTCTGGAGACCACCATCGGGGGCGAGACGCGCACGCTGTCGACCCCGCAGTTCGAGCTGTGACCGCGGGCGCCGCCCGTCGATGAGGCCGCGGGGCGACCCGCAGGGAGAGGATGAGCATGGATCAGCCCAAGGGATGGAGCTGGCAGGACCGCGCGGAAGGATCGATCCGCCGAGGCACAGCGCTCGATCCGAGCACGGAGCCCGTGGACGGCATCCGCGCATTCCCCACGGCGTACCTGCCCGAGCGGCTGCTGATCACGCGGGCACTCGGCGACGAGGAGGCCTATGACCGGGAGGTGCGGACGCTGCGTGACGCGGCGGACACCTTCGGCTGGCAGCTCGAGATCGAGGATCCGGACCGGGAGGCGGCGAACGGGGAGCTGGTCCCCGGTGTTCCCGGGTTCCTGCGCGCGCGACTGCGCACGCCCGACGAACCCGTCCGCGGCGAATCGCCCGTCGCTCCGGATGCCTGGCGCGTGCTGCAGCGGGCGCGGCGGATGTCGCGGTCGACCATGCCGCGCACGAGCCTCGACCACGTGCTGTCGATCGACCCGGTCGGGCTCAATCCGTTCACGCGGACCAACCCCTTCACGCGAACCAACCCGTTCACGCGTACCAACCCGGTGCGCGGGGCGGGCGGGGCCGGAGGCAGCGACGACTACCTCGAGCCGGGGCGCGGCGCGCGGCAGCCGGTGACCTGGCTCGGCCCGGCACCTGTGCGGGGCCCGGCACCCAAGCGCGGGCGCCGCCCGGTGGTCGCGGTGCTCGACACCGGATGCGGGGAGCACTCCTGGCTGCCGGCCGATGTCGTCACCCGGAAGATCGACCTGGACGGCGTGCCGGTGGGGCTCACGGACGACGCTGATCCGGAGCGCTACCCCGACCTGTACGGACAGCTCGACGGAGAGATCGACGCGGTCGCCGGGCACGGCACGTTCATCGCGGGACTCATCCGGCAAGCCGCCCCGGACGCGGACATCCTGTCGATCCGGGTGGCCGGGGCGCTCGGCGTCGTCGATGAGAGCACGCTGCTGGAGACCGTGGCGCAGGTCGTCACTCTGCTCAGCCGCCACCGCGAGAACCCGAAGACGGGCTTCCCGATCGACGTGCTCAACCTGTCGCTGAGCTACTACCACGAGACACCGACCGACGGATTGTTCAGCCTGACACTGTTCCAGCTGCTCGCGAAGGCACGCGAACTCGGCTGCGTCGTGGTGTGCTCGGCAGGCAACGACGCGATCGATCGCCCCTCGTTCCCGGCGTCGCTGTGGCCGTGGCCCGGTGCCGACAACGGCATCCGTCCCGACAAGGACGCACCGCTCGTGTCGGTCGGGGCGTTGAACCCGTCGGCACAGTCCGTCGCACTGTTCTCGAACATCGGCCCGTGGGTGCAGGCGTACGCACCGGGGGCCGCCGTGATCAGCACCTCTCCCGCGTTCGTCGGCGGCACGCAGGCGGTGACGAGGGCGGATGTCGACGGCCTGCGCCGCGAGACGATCGACCCCGACGACTATCGCGGCGGCTTCGCGATCTGGAGCGGCACCTCGTTCGCGGCACCGTACGTGGCCGCACGCGTGGCCGCGCAGCTCGGCAGCGTGCCGATCGGCGGTGTCAGTCCCGGCGCGGCGACGAAGGCGGTCGCCGCGGTTCTGAAGACGCTGCCGGCGCCCGTCGACCCGACCTGACCGACCCCCGGGACGGACCGCCCGTACCGATGCGGGCGGCCCGTCCTGGGAGCACGTCCCCCGTCCCCCGGGCTGGGGCACTTGTCGGGATCCCGCCGTCCCGGCCGGGGCACCTGTCGGAACCCCGTCGCCCGGGTCGGGACACCTGTCGGACGGATGCACGGGTGTCGGACGGATCCACGGCGTGTCCCCCGACACCCGCGCAACCTCCCGACATCCGCACGACACCCCCGTGCAATCGCCCGACATCCGGACAACACCCCGGTGCGGACTCCCGACATCCGCACGACACCTGCGTCCCGCGCTCTTCCGTGGAGCGCCGCCGCACGGCATCCTGGAGGGATGCCCCTGTCCGCGATCGAGCTGCACCGGCGCGGCGTCGAAGCCGCGAACGCGCGACGGTTCACGCAGGCCCGCCGTGCGCTCGACTCCGCCTCCGCCCGCACCGACGACCCCGACCTGCGGGCGCGCATCGACGGCACGACCGCCTACGTCCTGGCCCAGACCGGGGAGCCGGCATCCGCCGAAGAGCTGTGCCGTCACGCGCTCGGCCGGAGCGGTCTGCGCGCCGAGACGGTCGCGCTGCTCAGCGGCCAGCTCGGCACTCTGCTGATGCACGGCGGACGGCTGGATGAGGCCGAGACCGCGCTCACCCGTGCGATCGACACGCTCACCGCGATCGGCGAGGAGTCCACCGAGCTCGCGAACTGCCTGATGAACCGTTCCGTCGTGCGGATGCAGCAGCGCGAGCTCGACACCTGCATCGAAGACCTGCGGCGCGCGGCCGCCGTGTACGAGGCGAACGACGATGAGGAGCCGCTCGCCGAGGCGCGGCACAACCTCGGCTACGCAGCACTGCTCGGCGGCGACCTCGTCACGGCGTTGACGCAGATGACCCAGTCCCGACCGAGACTCGCGGCCATCAGCGACCTGGCGGCGGCGATCAGCGACCTCGACCGCGCCGAGGTGCTTCGCGACGCCGGGCTCACGACCGAGGCCGAGGCCCTGCTCGGACAGGTCGCGGTGCAGTTCGGTGCCCAGCGGATGCGGCAGGCGCGCGGCGAGGCGGAGTTCCATCTCGCCCGTTCGCTGCTGCGGCATGATCCGGCCGCCGCCGAGCGGGCCGCCAGCACGGCCGCCCGGCGCTTCGCCGCACTCGCGAACGACGGGTGGGCCGCACGTGCGGATGCCGTGCGGTTGGAGGCTCGGCAACGTGCCCGCCCGCACCGCCCGATCGACGCGTCGGCGTTCGACCGCACGGCGAAGGCGCTCGATCGTGCCGGTTTCCGCACCGAGGCGACGGGGCTGCGCCTGAGTGCCCGGCGCGACGGACGCGGGCGATTGCCGAGACTCGACGACACCGCGCCGACGCCCCTCCGCCTGCGTGCGCACGAGGTGCGGGCAGCACGAGCAGCGGATGCCGGACGCGACCGCGACGCCCTTCGCGCCGCCGCCGACGGCCTCGACCTGCTCACCACCTGGCAGCAGTCGTTCGGCGCGCTCGACCTGCAGGCCTCGGTCGCGATGCACGGCAACGACCTGATGTTCGCCGGGCTCTCGGCGGCGGCCCGGCTGCGCGACCCCGCGACGCTGTTCGAGTGGTCCGAGCGGGCGCGGCATCTCAGCCAGCAGGTCGCCCCGGTGCGGCCTCCGCACGATGAGTCGTTGGCCGTGGATCTGGCCGAGCTGCGGATGCTGCGCGCCGAACTCGCGGGCGCCGACTGGACGACCGACGCCCGGGTGCGTGCCCTGCGCGATCGGGTGCGTGAGCGGCAGTGGGCGTCGACGGGCTCCGGTGGCACTCGCGAGCGGCTCGGGCTCGCCGAGGCGACCGCCCTGCTCGACGCCGGAACCACGGTCCTGTCCTATGTGTTCACCGGCTCCGCCCTGCACGGCATCGTCGTGAGCGCGACGGGGGCCACGGTCGTCGACCTGTCGTGGCCGCGCGCGCAGGGCGCACTCGACGGCCTCCGTGCCGACCTCGACATGGCCGCCCTGACCCGCGGCGGGCTGATGGGCGCCGTCACGGAACGCGCGCTCCTCGCGCGGCTCGCCCTCCTCGACGCGGAGCTGCTGGAGCCCCTGCGCCGAGTCGCTCCCCACGCGGAGCGACTGGCGATCACCGTGCCTGGCGCCCTCGCCGGGGTGCCGTGGGCGATGCTGCCGGGCATGGCCGGGGTGCCGTTCACGGTCGCGACCTCGGTATCCCGTCTGCTGGCTGCGCCACCCCGCCCCGCCGCTCGTGCGGCGACGGTCGGCTTCGCGGCAGGCCCGCGCGTCGCCCGTGCCGGGGAAGAGGTGGAGCGCGCGGCGGCGGCCTGGCAGCGTTCGGGCCTGACACCGCGGACTCTCGAGGGCGCGCAGGCGACGGTGGCGGCGGTCACCGAGCTCGCGGCGACGACCGATGTGCTGCACATCGCCGCGCACGGCAGGCATGCGGTGGACAACCCGCTGTTCTCCGGATTCGAGCTCGACGACGGCATCCTGTTCGGCTACGACGTCGACCTGATCCCCCGTGTCCCGGCGACCGTCATCCTCTCGGCCTGCGAGCTGGGACGCTCGTCGGTGCGCTGGGGCGAGGAAGCGCTGGGGATGACCCGCGTCTGGCTGCACGCCGGGGCGGACTGCGTGATCGCGGCTCCCGTCGCGGTTCCCGATGATGTCGCCGGCGAGCTGCTGAGCGCCGTGCACACCGGACTCGCCGAGGGTGCTGCGCCCGCCGTCGCGCTCGCGAAGGCCGCCGTCGAGACCGGCCTCGGCGCGCCGTTCCAATGCCACGGCGACGGATTCTGAACTTTTTCTCCATTCGGTGTATCAGAACGGATACCGCCCGCTCCTGTTCTTCGGAAGGTGTCAGGCGAAGGGCCTCGAAGGGAGAGGCGCGAGGGAGGCGCAGTCGGATCTGGGGAATCACGCGCACTGGGGAGCGCGAGCACGACACGGACACCATCTGCTCGAGGGCGTCGCGGCACGCAGCCGCATCACTCTCAGAGGGCCTCGACGTTCTGGGGACGTCGGGGCCCTTGGGGTGTCCGCGGGGCCTCAGCCGAACTGGCTGCGGAAGTACTGGTCCGCGAGGTCACGGACGGCCGCGGGATCCCGCTCGGGGGCGAAGGTCTCGAAGTGCTCCGCCGCCTCGAACTCGTCCGCGACGAATCGCGTGAGGATGGCGGGCGGGGTGCCGGTGCCGAGCTCCCGGGTCTCCGCCTTCGCCGCGATCAGTTCGGTCGCGGCATCCGTCACCGCCCGCGACACCGAGCTCTCGGCGAGCAGGGTGGGCAGGTCCATGGGCGGCACGGCTTCATCGGGATGATCGGCGAGCCACCGCAGCGCCGCGGCGGGTCGCAGCGCATAGAAGAAGCGCTTGAGCGTGGCCGCGCCGGTCGACTGCTGGCGTCCGACGTGGAGGTAATGCCGCGCGATCGCGCCGCGCTCGACGATCTCGGATGCGAGCTCCAGCAGCCCCTGACGGAAGGCGCTCTCTCCCGTGTAGACGATGGGTGAGCGCAGCCACTCCACCGGCGTCGCGTTGCCGCGGACCAGCAGTTTCACCGTCTTCGCCAGGTCCCACCCGTTCACGTCGAACACCTCGTCGAGGGGTGTCTCGATCACGTCGCGAGCGGGCCACAGGGAGAGGTAGTCCTGTCGCTCTCGCACGAAGATGAAGCGGCAGTCGTAATCGCTGTCGGGGGACGGGAACCCCCAGGCGCGGCTTCCGCTTTCGATCGCCCACGGGATGCGGACGCCCTGATCGGTTGACACCGCGGCGAGTCGCCGGTCGATCTCGGAGACCACCTGCGGGTCGAGGGAAGACGGAATCGCGCGCATTGCTCGACGATACCGGCCTTCCCGCGGCCGAAGTTTCGTAATACGATTGCGGCATGACCAGGAAGATGCAGGGGCAGGAGATCTCCGAAGCCCAGGTCGACGAATGGGTGGCGGAGGCCGAAGCAGGCTACGACGTTGAGGAGTTGCGGCGCCGTGCCGGTGGAAGACCGGCACGGTCGAGCGAACCGTCGCAGGTCGTTCCGGTGCGCCTCACTGCAGATGAACTGGCCGCCGTGATGGTTCGGGCGGAACGCGAGCACCTCAACCGCTCGGAAGCAATCCGCGCAGCCCTGGCGGCCTGGTCGCACGCCGCGTGATCATTCGTCCTTCCGCACTCAAGCACGGTTCCACGAGGACGACATCGTCAATGCGGCGACCTGGCCAGCACTGACCGTCTCACTCGACGACGATAATCCCGGTCGACAGTTGCGCCTCGGATTCGACACCCACCGCCGCCTCCTGGAACTCATCGTGTTGGTCTGGGATGACGGGACCGAAGAGCTGATCCATGCGATGCGAGCCCGCCCGCAGTACGTCCGCCTGCTCTCGTAGTCGCCGACATCCGTCAGGCGGCGAGCACGGCGTAGCCGGCGGCACGGAGTGCGGCGAGCACCTCGGCGTCGGCCCCGGCGTCGGTGATCACGGTCGGGAAGAGCTCGACGCCGCCGACGGTCGAGAACGCTTCGACGCCGAGCTTGCTGCCGTCGGTCACGACGACCGCGCGGCGTGCGCGTTCGGCCATCATCCGGTTCACCGCGGCCTCCCGCTCGTCCTGCGTGGTCGCCCCGGCGACGGCATCCATCCCGTTCACGCCGATGAAGGCGATGTCGAGCCGCACCCCGCGCAGCAGCTGTTCGACGAACGGGCCGACGAGCTCGTAGCTGCGCGAGTGGATGACGCCGCCGGTCACGACGACCTTGATGTCGGGCCTCGTGGCGAGCTGTGCCGCGATGTTCACAGCATTCGTGACGACCGTGATGCCGCCGTTGTCGGAGAGGTCGTCACGGGCGGCGAGGGCCGCGGCGATCGCCGTCGTCGTGGTTCCTCCGGACAGCCCGACCACCATGCCCGGCGCGACGAGCCCCGCCGCGGTCTGCGCGATGCTGGCCTTCTCGTGCGTGCGCAGGTGGCTCTTGTAGCGGATCGGCAGCTCATAGGCGACGGTCTGCGCCACCGCTCCGCCGTGCGTACGGGTGAGCAGCCGCTGCTCGGCGAGCGTGTCGAGGTCGCGGCGCGTGGTCGCGGAGGAGGCCTCGAACCGCTCGACCAGCTCCTCGACCGTGACCTCGCCGTTCGCGGCCAGCAGGTCGAGGATCGCGTTCAGCCGCGCCGCCCGCTTCATGAGAGCACCGCCGGGTCGGACTGCAGCGCGAACAGCCGCAGCATGCGCGCCGCCTCGTCCGCGAGCGCATCGCGCGCCGGCGCGAGGTACTTTCGCGAGTCGACCAGCCGCTCGTCGGCCGAGAGCTTCTCGCGCACCGCCCGCGTGAAGAACCCGTTGAGGTGCGTGGACACGTTGATCTTCGTCATGCCCGCCCGCACGGCGTCGGCGATCACGGCATCCGCGACACCGGACGATCCGTGCAGCACGAGCGGCACCGGCAGAGCCTCGTGCAGGCGGGCGATCAGGTCGAGGTCGAGCGAGGCCGTGCGGTCCGTCATCGCGTGCGAGGACCCGACCGCGACGGCGAGGGCGTCGACGCCGGTGGCGTTCACGAATGCCCGCGCCTCGTCGGGATCGGTGCGTACACCAGGGGCGTGGGCGCCGTCCTTGCCGCCGACCTCGCCGAGCTCGCCCTCGACGAAGACGCCGGCCGCATGGGCACGGGAGACGACCGCCGCGGTGAGCGCCACGTTGTCGTCGTAGGGCAGCGCGCCGCCGTCGAACATGACCGAGCCGAAGCCGAGCGCGATGGCCTCGTCGACCAGCTCGGGCCGCTCGGCGTGGTCGAGGTGCACCGCGATCGGCGTCTGTGCCCGCCGTGCCAGGGCGAGCGTGGCCAGGGCGATCGGTTCGAGTCCGCCGTGGTAGTCGGCGCAGTTCTGCGAGATCTGCAGGATCACGGGCAGCTGCGCGAGCGCGGCCGCACGCACCAGCCCTTCCGCGGTCTCGAGGTGGATCACGTTGAACGCGCCGACGCCTGTGCCGGCGGCGGATGCCGCGGAGACGAGGTCGCGAGCGGAGACGAGGGTCACGAAGGGTCCTTCCGGAACGATGCGGGGTCGGGATGCGCGATGCGGAGCTGCTGCTCGATCGCGGTCCAGCGCGGGGAGATGTCGCCGGCGAGCGGGGCGAGCACCGCGGCCGCGGACCAGGCGGTGGCCCGACGGAGGATCTGCTCGGGGTCGCGCACCCCGTCGGCGTAGAGCACGGCGCACGCGGCGACACCCGCATCACCGGCACCGGTGGGGTTGCCGGCGAGTGGTTCGTCGAGGCGCGCCTGCACGAGGTCGGATGCCGTGACGGCGAGCATCCCGTCGGCGCCGAGGGAGAGCAGCACCAGTTCGGCGCCGCGCGCGAGGAGGGAGCGGGCGCCGTCGATCGGGTCGGCGATGCCGGTGGCCTCCACCAGTTCGGCGGCGTTCGGCTTGAGCACGGTGGCGCCGGCATCCGCGGCCCGCAGCAGCGCGGGGCCGGAGGTGTCGACGATCACCGGCACGCCGGCATCCTTCCCGACCGCGATCAGCATGGGGAGCAGCGACTCCGGCGCCGCGGGCGGGAGGCTGCCGGACACCACCAGCACTCGGGCGCTCGGCAGCCGTTCGACGACCTCGGCGAGCAGTGCCGCCCACTCGACGTCGGTGGGATTGGCGCCGCGCTCGTTGATGATCGTGGTGTCACCGCGGGCCTCGTCGACCACGGCGATGCTGCGCCGGGTGTCTGCGGCGACCGGCACGAGGACGTGCGGCACACCGCTGGCGGCCAGCTCCGCCGCGAACTCGGTGCCGACCGGGCCTCCGCTCGTGGTGATGGCGAGCACGTCGGCACCCTCGGCGTGCGCGACGCGGGCGACGTTGAGACCCTTGCCGCCGGCGCGCGCGGCTCCGGCATCCGCCCTGTGCGTGCCGCCCTCGACGAGACGGTCGACGCGCCAGGTGAGGTCGAGGGCAGGGTTCGGGGTGACGGTGAGGATCATGCGAGCTCCCGCGCGCGCAGGGCCGCGCCGAGCAGCCCCGCGTTGCCGGAGAGCTCGGCGGGGACGAGCACGGGGAGGCGGTGGAAGCTGAGCCGGTCGGCGAGGCGCGTGCGCAGCTCGTCGAACAGCGCACCGCCCGCGCGGGACAGGCCGCCGCCGATCACCACGGCCTCCGGGGCCACGACGGCCGTGAGCTGGGCGAGCGACATCGTGAGCGCGTCGAGTGCCGAGTTCCAGATCTCTGCGGCGACCTCGTCGCCGGCGGCGGCGCGGGCGATCACGTCCTTGGCGCCCTCCGGCGCGATGCCGGTCGCCTCCTGGTAGCGCCGGGCGATCGCCCCGGCCGACGCGACCGCCTCCAGGCAGCCGCGCGCACCGCACGCGCAGATCGGTCCGTCGGCGATCGGGGAGTGCCCGATCTCGCCCGCGTAGCCGCCCGCGGTGTACGGCACCCCGCCGACCAGCAGAGCCCCCGCGATGCCCGTGCCGATCACGAGCACCACCGCATCGGCGTAGTCGCGGGCACCACCGAGGAGACGTTCGGCCCAGCTCGCGGCACGCACATCGTGATCGAACGCGACAGGGAGGCCGAGCCGGGCGGAAGCGAGGTCGCGCAGCGGCGAGTCGTGCCAGCCGAGGTTGCTCGCGAAGACACCGAGTCCGGCATCCGCGTCGACGATTCCCGGCACCACGAGGCCCACGGCCTGCGGCACGACGTCGGGGTGCCCGGCGCGGAGCTCGTCCGCGAGCACCGCGAGCCGATCGAGGAGCACCGACGTGCGGTCGCCCTGCGCGACCGGCGTGGGTGTGCGGCGCAGACCGAGGGCGGTGCCGTCGGCGTCGAACAGCGCCGATTTGATGTCGGTGCCGCCGACGTCGAACGCCAGCACGGGAGCACCGGCGCCGAGTGTGCGCACGGCGGCGAGCCTCTCGCCTGCGGCGTCGCGTTCGACGTCGGGAACGGCGTCCGTCCCGTCAGCTCGGGTCATGGTCGGCTCCGGTGGCGGTTCGGGTCATGCATCCAGGATGACGGATCGCGTCAGGTTGCGCGGCTGGTCGGGGTCGAGGCCCCTCGCCACAGCACGGTCGAGGGCCGTGCGGTGCAGGCGAACCAGGTCGGCGAGCGGGTCGATCGCGCGCTGTTCGAACCGTGCGCCCGCGGCCTGCACCTGTGCGGCGAGTCCCTCCGGCGCGTTTCCGAACTGCCACGTCACCCGCCCGGGAGCGGCGATCGCGATCGGACCGTGGCGGTAGTCCATCGACGGGTACGCCTCGGTCCACGACTGCGAGGATTCGCGCAGCTTCAGGGCCGCCTCGTGCGCGAGGCCGACGGTCCAGCCTCGCCCGAGGAACGTGTACTGGTCGGCGTCGCGCAGCTCGTCGTCGACCGGTTCGGCGAGGACGGCCTCGGCGTCGGCGATCGCTCCGCTGAGGTCTTCACCGAGCGAGGCGCGGAACAGCGCGAGCGCGGTGGTCGCGAACCGCGTCTGCACGACGGACTCCTCGTCGGCGAAGGGCAGCAGCACGGCGTCGTCGACGAGCGATACGAGCGGAGAGTCCGGGTCGCCGATCACACCCACGGTCGGGATGCGCCCCTTGACGCGGTCGACGAGCTCGAGCACCTCGGTCGTCGTGCCGGAGCGGGTGAGGGCGACGATGGCGTCATAGTCGCGGTCGATGAACGCCTCGGATGCCGCGAACGCGTCGGTCTCGCCGTGACCCGCCGTCTCGCGCAGGGCCGCGTATGACTGCGCCATGAACCACGAGGTGCCGCAGCCGACCACCGCGACGCGGGCACCGGAGGCCGGAAGCAGGCCCTGCTCGACCGTCAGATCGGCGGCCGTGGCCCACATCCGGGGCTGGGAGTTGAGCTCTTCGCGCATGTGTGCGCCGGGCAGCGATTCCGTCATCGAGGTGCCTTTCTGGCGTAAGTTGCAGAGTTGTGATTGTTTCGCACTAGATTCGATCATAGTATGGCGTCAATTCAAAGCTTGGATACCTAATCCTTGATTTGTTTGTTCGCCTGACAAATAATCGGACAAGTTCCACCCCCTCGACTCCGACCCCGGCCGCCGTCGAGACCCCCGAGCCCCGGCTTGAACGATCGCGGCTGCCTCCGGGCGAAGCGATCAACCACGCACCGTCGCGTGATGTGCTTGCGACTGTGCACCACACCCTCTCCCGAATCGGCCCCGCCGACCAGGGATCGGACATCACAGTGAGGAATGCAATACACATGAAGAAGTCACTGCGGTTCGGCGCCGCCGCCATTGCGGCCGTCGCCACGCTCTCGCTCGCTTCGTGCGGGTTCGGCGGATCATCCGGAGACAGCGGCGGGGATGCGGCGAACACGCTCGACCTGCTCGTCCCCAGCTACTCCGACGGCACCAAGGCCAACTGGGAGACGGTGATCGACGGGTTCGAGAAGGCCAACCCCGACATCAAGGTCAAGCTCGAGGTGCAGTCCTGGGACAACCTCGAGAAGGTCGTCTCCACCAAGATCCAGGCGGGCGAGGCACCCGACATCTACAACGGCGGTCCCTTCGCCGGTTTCGTCGGCGATGACCTGCTCTACCCGACCAAGGACGTCGTCTCCAGCGACACCTACTCCGACTTCCAGGAGTCGTTCCTCAAGAACGCCGAGGTCGACGGCACCGCCTACGCCCTGCCGATGATCGCCTCCGCACGCGCACTGTTCGTCAACAACGACCTGCTGAAGCAGGCCGGCGTCGAGGCACCCACCAACTGGGACGAGCTGCTGGACGCCGCGACCAAGGTCTCCGCCCTCGGCGGCGGCGTGGCCGGCTACGGCATGCCGCTCGGATCCGAAGAGGCGCAGGCCGAAGCGGCCGTGTGGCTGTGGGGCGGCGGCGGATCGTTCGGCGACGCCTCCGAGATCACGATCGACACCCCGGAGAACCTCGTCGGTGCCGAGCAGATCAAGAAGATGATCGACGCCGGCGCGACGCAGGCCGACCCGGGCTCGACCCAGCGCTCGCCCCTGATGGACATCTTCATCCAGGGCAAGATCGGCATGCAGGTCGGCCTCCCGCCGACGGTCGGCCAGATCAAGGAGAACAACCCCGACCTGGACTACTCCATCGTCCCGATCCCGACCAAGGACGGCTCGCCGTTCACCCTCGGCGTCATGGACCAGCTGATGGCGTTCCAGAACGACGACGACAAGAAGGAGTCGATCAAGAAGTTCTTCGACTACTTCTACTCGGCCGACGTGTACGTGCCGTGGGTGCAGGCCGAGGGCTTCCTGCCCGTCACCAAGTCCGGCGCCGAGCAGCTCAACGGCGAAGAGGCCCTGAAGCCCTTCCTCGACGTGCTGCCCGACGCCCAGTTCTACCCGTCGACGAACCCGAAGTGGTCTGCTGCCGACGGCGCGTTCAAGTCGCTGTTCGGTCAGATCCAGACGCAGCCGGCGGCTGACGTGCTGAAGCAGATCCAGGCGCAGGTCGACGCGGGCTGAGCCCGCTGAAGGAGAGGTTCGGGTACCCCATGAGCCAGACGACAGAGTCCTCGAACCTCGCGGGGGCGGCCACCGGCCGCCCCCGCTCCCGGAAGACCCCGGATGCCACACGCGGCAAACCGGGCGGAAAGGATCTCCTCCAGGCGCTGCCCTGGATCGCCCCGGCGCTGGTGCTGATCTTCGGCGTCGTGCTGTTCCCCGCCGGCGTCATGTTCTTCAACTCGACGCGCGACATCTCGCTGTCGGGCCTCGACAAAGGCTCGGTCGGCTTCGACAACTTCGTCACCGTCTTCACGTTCGCCGAGTTCTGGCCGATCTTCTTCCGCACGATCGTGTGGGTCGTCTCCGTCGTGACGCTCACCGTCGTGATCTCGCTCGGGCTGGCGCAGATCCTGAACAAGGCCTTCCCCGGACGGCAGCTCGTGCGCATGGCCGTGATCATCCCGTGGGCGGCCTCGGTCGTCATGACGACGATGGTGTTCTACTACAGCCTCGAGCCGTACTTCGGCATCTTCAACAAGTTCCTCTACGACATCGGGCTCTCCGACGACGCGGTCGGCTACGGCTGGACCAAGAACCCCGCGACCGCCTTCACCTGGTCGATCGTGATCGCGATCTTCGTGTCGCTGCCGTTCACCACGTACACGATCCTCGCGGGGCTCCAGTCGGTGCCGGCCGATGCGATCGAAGCGGCCAAGATGGACGGCGCCGGTCCCGTCCGCACCTACTGGGCGATCGTGCTGCCGCAGCTTCGCAGCGCTCTCGCCGTGGCGATCCTCATCAACATCATCAACGTGTTCAACTCGCTGCCGATCCTGAAGGTGATGACCGGCTCGATCCCCGGCTACGGCGCCGACACGATCATGACGATGATCTTCAAGTACATCGAGCTGCAGAAGAAGGTGGACGTCGCGAGCGCGCTCTCGGTGGTCGCGTTCCTCATCGTGATCCTGATCGTCGCGGCGTACGTGAAGATCGTCAAGCCCATGAAGGAGGTCTGATCATGACCGTGACCGAGACCGCTCTCGTGACCACCGCAGGCCCCGGCGGACGCATCCCGCCGATCCCCGGCCGCAAGCGCCGCTACACCGAGGACCAGGTGACGCTGCCCCGCGTGATCCTGCGCACGGTCGCCGGATTCCTGGTGCTGGCGATCTTCGTGCTGCCGTACCTGATCATGTTCTTCGGCTCCGTGAAGACCAAGGCGCAGATCCGCTCGGTCGATCCCACCTACCTCCCCACGGAGTGGCACTGGGAGAACTACATCACGATGTGGTCCACCCCGGAGACGCCGCTGCCGTACAACCTGATCTCGACGATCGTGATCGCCGTGTTCGCGACGCTGCTGGTGCTGCTGGTGTCGCTGCCGGCGGCCTACTACACGGCCCGGTTCAAGTTCCCCGGCCGCATGGTGTTCCTGTTCCTCGTGATCGTGACGCAGATGCTGCAGCCCGCCGTGCTCACCTCGGGTCTGTTCCGGCAGTTCACGACGCTCGGGCTCGGCGACACCTGGGTCGCGATGATCTTCATCAACGCCGCGTTCAACCTGTCGTTCGCGGTGTGGATCATGCACTCCTTCTTCGCGGGCATCCCGAAGGAGGTCGACGAGGCGGCGCAGATCGACGGCGCAGGCCGCTTCACCGTGCTGTTCAAGATCAATCTGCCGTTGGTGTGGCCGGGCATCGTCACCGCGATCGTGTTCACGTTCGTGGCCTGCTGGAACGAGTTCGCCGCCTCCCTCGTGATCCTGTCCACCGACAAGAACCAGCCGCTGTCGGTCGCGCTGACCAAGTTCGTCGGTCAGTACGAGACGAGCTGGCAGTACGTGTTCGGCGTCTCGATCGTCGCCATCCTTCCCGTGGTCATCCTGTTCATGCTGATCGAGAAGCGCCTGGTCGGCGGCCTGACGGCGGGCAGCGTCAAGTAACCGCCGGCGTCAGGAAGCGGATGCCGCGCGCAGCTGCTCCGGGTTCCACCGCACGCCGAGCGCCGCGGTGAGGGCGGCCTGCGCGGCGCCCGCCGAGAGCGGCGCGCGCGGATCGGCGTAGCGCACCGGCACGTGCGCGGTGCCGCGGGAGGGGTACTCGGTCTCGCGGCGCACGAGGTCGAGGAAGCTGTCGCCCAGCACGGCCGCGTGTCCGCCGATCACCACCTCGGTCGGGTCGAGCAGCGCGCTGATGAGCTTGATCACACGGGCGAGGGCACGGGCGCCCTCGTCGAGGTCGTGCTGGTCGGCCTGCGCGACGAGGGCGCTGATCGCCGGTGCATCCAGCGCATCCGTGAACTCGTCGCCGAGCATCGCCCCGAGTGCGGAGGCCGACTCCAGGCACCCACGCTGCCCGCAGCTGCATGGGCGCGCGGCATCGCCGTAGACGACCTGCACGTGGCCGATCTCGCCGGCACGATCGCGGGGACCCGGTGCGAGTTCGCCGTCGAGCGTGACTGCCGCGCCGACGCCGCCGCCGAGGTGGATGAAGAGCCGGTAGCCGGAGGGCGACTCATCCATGCCGGACTCCGCGATGGCCTCGGCGTCGACGTCGTTGACGAGCAGCACGGGCGCGTCGATCAGCTGCTCGAATCGCTCGGCCAGCGGCACGTTCTGCCACTTCAGCTGCACGCTCTCGAGCACGGACCGGCCATCCGTGGTGCCCGGCAATTGCACCCCGGCGGCGAGGAGCCGGTCCGGGAAGTCGGCAGCCACGGCGGCGACCGCGTCGTCGAGCGCGCGATCGCGGTCCGCGGGCGTGTACGCGACTCGCCGCTCGTCGACCTCGGTGCCGTCGAGCGCGACGAGGGCGATGTCGGCATGGGTGGGCTGGATGACCAGCACGAGGATGAGATGGTGGCTCGCATCGACGCTGAGGGTGGTCGCGCGCTTGCCACCGGTGCTCGCCGCCTGCTCCCCCTCGACGATCAGTCGGCTGTCGATGAGCTCGGCGACCAGCGACGAGGCCGTGGCGGCGGTGAGCCCCGTGCCTCGTGCGATGCCGGCGCGGGTCTGGGTGCCCGGGTTCCGGAACACCAATTGCAGCGCTCGACGGAGGTTGGCGCGCCGCACCGCGCCTTGGGTGTCGAGCCCCTCATCCGTGTTGAGCATGGCGGTTCCGTTCCACGATTGACAGATCGTACGACGCTCCGTACGCTCGATCCAGTTGGTTTATTCATTAAACTAAGTCGAGGCGCTGACGGGTGGGAGGAGCATCGTGCACGACACCCAGATCCTATGGCGCGCAGGGAACGGTCACGCGCGCACGATCCGTCACCGCAACCGCGACCTGGTGCTGCGGACCCTCATGGAGCACACCGCCGCGAGCCGCGCCGACCTGTCCCGACTGACAGGCCTCGCCCGCCCGACGATCTCCGACCTCGTGAAGGATCTGCTCGACGACGGGGTGATCCTCGAGAGCGGCCCCAGCCAGAACCCCCGCCCCGGCAAGCCCGCCGTCATGCTCGAGTTCGATCAGCGCGCCGTGCAGGTGATCGCCCTCGACCTCAGCACGCCCGGCCAGGTGGTCGGCGCCCTCGCCACCCCGGACGGACGCCTCACCCACCGACTCTCGCGCCTGACCGGCGACGATGGAGCCCGCGTGATCGCGGACCTCATCGACGAGCTCGCCCAGCTCGCCAGCAGCCCGCCGCTCGGCATCGGCATCGGCGTTCCGCCCGGATCCGCCGCCCTCCTGGGCCTCGGCCCGCGCATCGCCGACACGCTCGATGCCCCGGTGCATCTGTTCGACGACGCCGACCTCGTCGCCGACGCCGAGCAGCGGTTCGGGACGGTCGACACCGACTTCCTGCTCGTGCGCATCGGCACGCGGATCGGCACCGCGATCCGCGTGGTGGGCGACGACGGCGCCCCGCTCGAACGGTCCATCGACGCCCGGGAGCTGGCCCACGTCATCGCCGGCGGCGACCCCGGCGACACCTGCCTGTGCGGGCGCATCGGCTGCGTGCACGCCTGGGCATCCGTGCCGGCACTGTCGCGTCGGCTCGACGCGGCCGCACCCGCCGAGCACGGCGCAATCCTCGCGGCCGCCGGAGCACGACTGGGCACATCGCTCTCGGTCATCGCCGCAGCCGTCGACCTCCCCACGATCGTGCTGAGCGGCCCCGCGCGCATCGCGACCGACGAACTGATCGACGCGGCAGCCACGGCCGTGCGCGACGCATCGCACCCGTCGCTCGGACCCGCCGTCGTCCGCAGCCCTCTCGACGACGCCGTGCTCCGAGGCGCCGCCACGCGCGTCGTGGCCCGCGAGTTCAGCCCGCGCTGACGCCTCGGCGTTCCCGCGGCGCCGAAGGATCACGGGATAGGTTGGACTCCTTCGCGAAACCCCACTGAACCCCCGGCCCTTCCTAGGAGGACTCCCGCATGAAGGCACTCGTCATCGGCGCGACCGGCAGCATCGGCAGCATCGTCGCCGCGACTCTGGAATCACGCGGCCACACGGTGGTGCGCGCATCGCGCAGCGGCGAGGAGCGCGTGGACGTGACCGATCCCGCCTCGATCCGCGCCCTGTTCGAACGCGTCACCGACATCGACGCCGTCGTGGTGGCCGCCGGCTCCGTGCCGTTCAAGCCCCTCACCGAGCTCAGCCGTGACGACTACCTCACCGCGTTCACGGGCAAGGCACTGGCGCAGATCGACGTGGTCCGCGAGGCGCTCGCCCACGTGTCGGACGGCGGCTCGATCACGATCACCAGCGGCGTGCTCGCGCGCGAACCGATCGCGACCGGCGCCGCAGCCGCGATGGCGAACGGTGCCCTGGAATCGTTCGTGCTCACGGCCGCCACCGAGGCTCCGCGCGGCATCCGCATCAACGCGGTCTCGCCCGACGTATTGGATCGTTCCCCCGGATACCACTCTGCGTTCCCGGGACACCGGCCGGTCGGCGATGCCGAGGTGGGCGACGCCTACGTGCGCGCGGTCGAGGGCGTCATCACCGGACGCATCCTCGAGGTCTGACGCGCGCGTCCGCCCCGCCTGCGCGCACCTCGCCCGCGTGCACTTGTCGGGAGTGCGCACGGATGTCGGGCCGAACCGCGGCGTGTCGACCGACATCCGTCCATGCTCCCGACATCCGCACGATGTGACGGGACAGGACGCCCCGCCGCTCAGCGGCTCTCGGCCGCCTCGGTGTGGTGGCGGATGACCTCGGCCACCACGAAGTTGAACCACTTCTCGGCGAACTCCGGATCGAGGTGCGCCTCCTCGGCGAGCGCGCGCAACCGTGCGACCTGCTGCTCCTCGCGACTCGGGTCGGACGCGGGCATGTCGTGCTCCGCCTTGAGATGCCCGACCTGCTGTGTGGCGCGGAACCGCTCGGCCAGCATGAAGATCAGGGCGGCGTCGATGTTGTCGATCGTGGCGCGAAGCCGCAGCAGTGCGCTCTTGGGGTCTTCGGCGGGGGTCATGCCCCTACTCTAGAGCCGCGGAACACCCCGGTTTCGTCGCGCTGCACCGCTATCGTGAGCACATGAGCAACGAAGAGTCGCCGGCACCTGCGCCCCTCGACGACGACGCATCCGCCACCTCGCCGGCAAAGCCCGCGACTCACCGCCGCACGTCGAAAGCGGCGACGACGGACGCACCTCCCCCCGCCGCTCCGCCGCGCCCGGTCGTGATCGAGCCGATGACGCCGAGTCGCTCGTTCTGGACGCGCATCGACCGCCCGTTCGTCTTCGGCTTCCTGGTGACGCTCGGCGGCCTCGGGGCGTTCGTGCTCGGCCTCGCCCTGTCGAACCTCTCCACCGTGCTCATCTACATCGCCCTCGCCCTCTTCGGCGCATTGGGGCTCGACCCCGCTGTGCGGTTCCTCGAGCGGCGGGGCTTGTCCCGTGCGATCTCGGTGGTCATCACGATCCTCGCGCTCATCGTCGTCTTCGGGCTCGTGCTGTGGATGGTCATCCCGATCGTGATCGAGCAGATCGCCGGCTTCGTGAAGTCGGTTCCCGGGATGATCCAGGACTTCACGCGCAGCGATATCTACAAGACCCTGGAGGAGCAGTTCGGCGATCAGTTCCAGGATCTCGTCGCCGAAGTGCAGTCGTTCCTGACCGACTTCGGCAATCTGGCGACCATCGGCGGCGGCGCGCTGGCCGTCGGCGCATCCATCGCCACCGGTATCTCGGGCGCCATCGTCGTGCTGGTGCTCACGCTCTACTTCCTCGCGACGCTGCCCGCCATGAAGGTGGGCCTGCTGCGTCTGGCGCCCGCCCGCGACCGTGCCAGGGCGAGCGACATCACCGACCAGATCACCGACTCTGTCGGCGGATACGTGATGGGCATGGTGGTGCTGGCGTTCTGCAACGCGACCCTCGCCCTCATCCTGTACTCGGTGCTGGGGCTGCCGTTCCCGCCTCTCATGGCGGCCATCGCGTTCTGCGTCACGCTGATCCCGCTGGTCGGCTCCGTGCTGTTCTGGATCATCGGCAGCTGCCTGGCGCTGTTCACGAACCCGGTCGCCGCGCTCATCTTCGCCGTGATCTACCTCATCTACATGCAAATCGAGGCCTACGTGCTCACGCCGCGCGTCATGAACCGTGCCGTGTCGGTCCCCGGTTCGCTCGTCGTGATCGGCGCTCTGGCCGGCGGCACGCTGCTCGGTCTGCTCGGCGCGCTCGTGGCCGTTCCGGTGACCGCATCCATCCTCATCATCATCAAGCAAGTGCTCGTCCCGAAGCAGGACGCTCGGATCTGACACGGATCCGCCCCGCACGACGAAGCGCCCGGACCCACAGGGGTCCGGGCGCTTCTGTGTCCTCCCAGATCAGATGAGGCCGTTGTCGGTCAGCCACTTCTTGGCGATCTCGGTCGCCGACTTCTGGTCGACCGTGCTCTGCACGTTCAGTGCGACGAGCTCCTTGGCGCTGAGCTTGGCGCTGATCGGGTTGATCACGTCGGCGATCTTGTCGGCGATGTCGCTCGACGCGATCGGCACGACGTTCGACGAGATGATCAGGTTCTTCGGGTCCTCCAGAGCGACGATGTCCTCCGTCTGGAATGCCGGGTCGGCCGTGTAGATGTCGGCCACCTGGATCTCGCCGGCGAGCAGCGACTCCAGAGTGGTCGGACCGGTCGCCGAGAACGTCAGGTCGACACCGTAGACCTCCTTGGCCTTCGCCGGACCGTACGGGCGCTCCTCGAACTCGGGGGCCGCACCGATCGTGACCGGGGTGGTCACGTTGGCGAGATCGCCGATCGAGGTGAGGTTGTTCGCCTCGGCGAAGCTCTTCAGCACCGTGTAGGTGTCCTGATCGGAAGCCTCGGCGTAGTCGAGAGCGGTGAGGCCCTTGGGCAGCGTGTCCTTCAGCGCGGCGTAGACGTCTTCGGGGCTGGTGACCTCGACCTTGTCCTTGGAGAGGTACTCCAGCAGGCTGCCGGTGTACTCGGGGAACAGGTTGATCGCACCCGACTCGACATCGGGCATGTACGCGTCGCGCTGGCCGATGCTGAACTTGCGGTCGACCGTGAAGTCGGCTGCCTCGAGCGCCTGGGCGTAGATCTCGGCGATGATCTCGTTCGAGTAATACGCCTGCGAGCCGATGACGATGGTGTCGCCGCCCGAGCTCGAGTCGCCGGTCGGGGTGTCGAGCGGGTTGCTGCTGGCGCAGCCGCCGAGGACGAGCGCTGCGACGAGCGCGGCGCCACCGGCGAGAGCGAGTCGTGACTTTCGTGCTGTGAACATGGGACTTCCTCTTCTCTGGGACAACGGGACGGATGCTGTGGGTCGGTGTCAGGCGGTCGCGGGTGCGGTCGCGGTGAGCGGAGCGCGCGAACGACGCCGCACGGTCTGCGGACGCACGCCGGCGGGGACGGCGGCGTGCTGGGCGAGCGCGAGCAGCAGATCGACGATCAGCGCGAGCACCGCGACGAGGATCGCGCCGCCGAGCACCTGATCGAACTTGCGTAGCGGCAGGCCCTGGATGATCGGCCAGCCGAGACCGCCGAGGTTCACGTAGGCGGCGATGGTGACCGTGGCGATCACCTGGAGGAGTGCAGAACGCAGCCCACCCACGAGCAGCGGCAGGCCGAGCGGCACCTCGACCTTCCAGAACACCTGCCACTCGGTCATCCCCATCGCCCGCGCCGAGTCGAGCACCCGACGGTCGATGGCCTCGAGACCCGTGTAGGCACCGGCGAGGAGCGACGGGATGGCGAGCAGCACGAACGTGATGATGGCCGCTTCGGGGACGCGGAGCACGCCCAGCAGCAGCACCAGCAGCACCATGAGACCGAACGAGGGGATCGCGCGCGCCGCCCCCGAGATGCCGACCGCGATCTCGCGTCCCCGGCCGGTGTGCCCGATGAGCCAGCCCAGCGGCAGGGCGATCAGGGCAGCGATGAGCACCGAGATGACGGTGTAGTAGATGTGCTGACCGAACAGGATCGGCAATGCGTACGGTCCTACCCAGCGGTCGGGTGAGAACAGCCAGGCGAAGGCGTCGGCGAAGAGGTTCATGCGGCCGCCCTCACCGTCGCACGGGTCGCCGCGGCCTTCGTCGCGGTCTTCGTCGCCGCCCTGGTCCACGGCATGAGCGCGCGACCGGCGAGCAGCAGCAGCAGGTCGACGATCAGGGCGATCACGACCACCGCGATGACACCCGAGAACACCTCGGCGATGATGCGACGCTGCAGGCCGTCGGTGAACAGGTAGCCGAGGTTGCGCACCCCGATCAGGATGCCGACCGTGGCGAGCGAGATCGTGCTCACCGCCGTCACCCGGAGACCCGCGAGGATCACCGGACCTGCCAGCGGGAACTCCACCGCCCAGAAGCGGCGGAACGGCGCGAACCCGGTGGCGGTGGCCGCCTGACGCACATCGTCGTCGACCGAGTCGAGGCCGTCGGCGACCGCACGCACCAGGATCGCGACGGCATAGATCGTCAGTGCGACGATGAGGTTCGGCTCGTTGATCGCCGAGTAGCCGAGCACAGCCGGGAGCAGGATCAGCAGCGCCAGCGACGGGATCGTGTACAGCAGCCCGGTGAGCGCGATGATCGGGCCGCGCACGAGCCGGTAGCGCCAGGCCACCCATCCGAGCGGCAGCGACAGCACGAAGCCGATCACGATCGGGATGACGCTCTGCCGCAGATGCGCCGCCGTCAGATCGAGGATGAGCCCGAAGTTGTCGACGAACCAGTTCACGGAGCGCCCTTCGTCACGCTCTCCTCGTGCAAGAGCGCGTCGGTGACGGCATCCGGAACATCGACGATCGCGCCCTGTGTGCGCCCCTCGGAGTCGACCACGACGGTGCCGCGCGGCGTCTGCTTGAGGTGCAGGGAACGACGGCCGCGGTCGGCGCCGATGAAGGCCGCGACGAAGTCGTCTGCCGGGTTCTCGATGATCTCGCTCGGACTGCCCACCTGCACGATGCGGGCGCCCTTGTCGAGGATGACGACCTGGTCGCCGAGCAGGAACGCCTCGTCGATGTCGTGCGTGACGAACACGACCGTCTTGTCGAGCTCATGCTGCAGCCGCAGCGTCTCCTGCTGCAGGTCGGCCCGCACAATGGGGTCGACCGCGCCGAAGGGCTCGTCCATGAGGAGGATGTTGGGGTCGGCGGCGAGGCCGCGGGCCACACCGACACGCTGCTGCTGACCACCGGAGAGCTGGCTCGGGTAGCGGTCGGCGAGCGACTGGTCGAGCCCGACCGTGTCGAGCAGCTCCCTGGCGCGCTTGTGAGCGGCGCCCCGCTTCACGCCGGTGAGTCGCAGCACGGTCGCCACGTTGTCGATGACCGTGAAGTGCGGCATGAGCCCCGAGTTCTGCATGACGTACCCGATGCGCCGGCGCAACGCGACCGGGTCGCCGCCTAGCACGCTCTCGCCGTCGATCTCGACCTCGCCGGAGGTCGGCTCGACCATGCGGTTGATCATGCGCAGCAGGGTGGTCTTGCCGCAGCCGGACGACCCGACGAACACGGTGGTCTTGCGTGAGGGCAGCACGAGGCTGAAGTCGTCGACGGCGAGCGTGCCGTCGGGGAACCGCTTCGAGACGTTGCGGAACTCGATCATGGGCTGGTCTCCAGTCGGTCGATCGATGTGAGGGCGGGCAGGATTACGGGCCGACCTCGACTCGCGGATCGAAGGCGACATAGCCGGAGAAGTCCTTGCCCACGCGGTCGAAGGCGGACGGGTACGGGTGCGGATACGCCCACGCATAGTCGGGGTGGAGCTCGCCGTCGGTCTGCACCGAGTAGTACTGGCACACACCCTTCCACGGACAGGTGTACGGCGTGGGGCTCTCGACGAGCACGTCCGGTGCGACGGATGCCGGCGGGAAGTACCAGTTCCCCTCGATGCGGATGAGGTCGCTCTCGTCGGCCTCGGCGATCACGGTTCCTGCGAGTACAGCCTTCATGGTCCTGCCTCCTCGGATGTGGGTTAGAGCGTATAAGACGGCTCGGACATCGGGGGTGAGGGTTGCATCCCGAGCGTCAATATGAGAAACATTCCGGATCCTGTTCGACGTGACCCCTGGATCGGATTGGCCCGATACCGCGCCTCACGCGGAGTCGCGGCCGTAGCCCTCCAGCAGACGCAGCCAGATCTCGCTGACCGTGGGATACGACGGCACTGCGTGCCAGAGGCGAGCGATGGGCACCTCGCCGACGACGGCCACCGTGGCGGCATGCACGAGCTCGGCCACCTCCGGTCCGACGAACGTGGCGCCGAGCACGACATCGCGGTCGGTGTCGATCACGAGGCGCGCCTGTCCCTCGAAGCCGTCTTCGTAGAGGCTCGCCCCGGCGACCCAGCCCAGGTCGTAGTCGACGACCTTCACTGCTTTCCCCGCCTTGCGGGCGGCGGCTTCGGTCAGGCCGACCGAGGCGACCTCCGGGATCGAGAAGGTCACCTGCGGGACCGCGGCCTGGTCGGCAGTTGCGACGTGGCGTCCCCACGGGGCGTCATCCACGTCGTCGCCCTTCGCCCGCGCGACGATCACGTCGCCGGCGGCACGCGCCTGATACTTCCCCTGATGCGTGAGCAGCACCCGTCCGTTGACGTCGCCGACCGCGTAGAGCCAGTCGTTGCCGGGAACCCGCAGCGTGTCGTCCGTCTCGATCCAGCGGCCGGGCTCCAGCCCCACGACCTCGAGGCCGATGTCGCCGCTGCGCGGCGAGCGTCCGGTCGCGGCGAGAACCTCGGTCGCGGTGATCTCCTCCCCGCCATCGAGCGTGATCGTGACGCCCTCGGCCCGGCGATGCACCGACGTGGTGCCGGTGCCCGTGCGCACGTCGACGCCCAGCTCCTTCAGCCCCGCGGCCACTCGTTCTCCGGCGAACGGCTCCATGCCGCCGAGCAGGCCGCTGCGGGCGATCACGGTCACGGTCGAGCCGAGCGCGGCATACGCGGTCGCCATCTCCACCGCCACGACGCCTCCGCCGATCACGGCCAGGCTGTCGGGGACCTCCTCCGCGCTGGTCGCCTCGCGACTCGTCCACGGGGTGGCCTCACGCAGTCCGTCGATGGGCGGGATCACGGCATCCGATCCGGTACTGATCGCCACCGCGTGCCGAGCACGGAGCACGCGCTCGGAGCCGTCGGCATCCATCACCGTCACCTCCCGCTCGCCCGTGAGCCGGCCATGGCCGCGGGCGAGGTCGATGCCTGCCGATTCCAGCCACTTCACCTGACCGTCGTCGGACCAGTTGCTGGTGAAGGAGTCGCGGCGATCGAACACCGCCCGCACGTCGAGCTTCCCGGTCACGGCCTGCGAGGCGCCCGCCACGTGCTGTGCGGCACGGAGCGCCTGCGCCGAGCGGAGCAGTGCCTTCGACGGCATGCACGCCCAGTACGAGCATTCACCGCCGACGAGCTCGCTCTCCACGATGATCGCGGTGAGGCCGCCCTGCACGGCGCGGTCGGCGACGTTCTCGCCCACGGGCCCTCCGCCCAGCACGATCAGGTCGTATTCGTCGGTCTTCTCCGCAGCAGTCATGCGTCGCACCTCTCCGTCGACCGGATCCGTCACCGGTCCCGTGGCCCAGTCTCGCTCAAGAGCAACGCCGAGTCACGGCCTCCTTGTTCCCTCCCGGCGTGGCGGGGTGGCTTGCGGCGCTTGCGAGGCCGCGTCCGACCGACGTCACCTGTCGGGAGAATGCACGGATGTCGGGCCGATGCACGGCGCGTCGTCCGACGGGCGTGCATCCGCCCGACAGGCGGACGGGTGAGGCCCTACGCGGTGGGTGCGGCGGTGGGTGCGGGGGCGGGGGCGGCGACCGGGCGGCGGTCGGCGAAGGCCCGCGGGTAGGCACGACGGAGGGCCACGGCGACGAGGGTCGCCGCGGTCACCTTGATGAGGTCGCCGGGGAGGAACGCGAGGCTCGACAGCGCGGTCGGTCCGAGCGGCACACCGGTCACGAGTGCCTGGATCGGGATGCCGAAGGCGTACACGACGAAGACCCCACCGACCAGGGCGGCGAGCGCCACGCGCCACCACGTGAAGCGCCCGGTGCGCAGGAGGAGGCCGATCACGACGACGCCGGCGATCCAGCCGAGGAGGTAGCCGGCGCTCGGTCCGACGAAGACGCCGAGGCCCCCGCGTCCGCCCGCGAGCACGGGCAGCCCGACGGCGGCGAGCGCGAGCACGAGAGTCACGGCGAGAGGGGCGAGACGGGGGCCGAGCACCAGTCCGGCGAGCATGACCCCGAGCGTCTGGCCGGTGATCGGCACTCCGCCGGGCAGGGGCACGATCACGGTTCCGAGCACGATGATGAGTGCGGCGAAGACGGCGATGCGTCCGAGTGAGGCACTCGTATCGGCAGTGCGGGGCGTGGGCATGGATCCTCCTGAACACCGTTCACCTGAACGGTGTTCATTAGAATAGGGACGGATCCGAGACCATGCAAACCGAGGAGCGATCACGTCCATCACGCCCACGCTGCGACGCCTCGCGGCCGACGACCCCGACCGCCCCGCTCTCGTCGGAGCCGACACGCGCCTGAGCTACCGCGAGCTGTACGCGCAGTCACGGCGCCTCTCCGGCGCGCTGGATCACGCACTCCCGCGCGCCCTCCCTGACACGACACCGCGTCCTGTCGTCGTGCTCTGCCTCGCAGGTTCCTTCGACACCGCGCGGCTCGTCGTCGCTGCCGAAGCCGGTGACCGCATCGTCGTCGTCGTGGATGGGCGCTGTCCCGTCTCGCTGCAGGTGCAGTCGATCCTGTCGACGGGAGCTGTGGCGGTGATCACGGACTCCGACGCGCTGCGGGCCGCGTTGCCGGCGAGCGGCTGGCCCGGCCTGCTCCTCGGGCTCACCGACCTGGACGGCTCCGACCTGGACGATGCCCCCGACTCCACACTCCCCGCGGACGATGCACCGTTCCTCCTCCTCACCTCCTCCGGCACCACGGGCGCTCCGAAGGCCTTCCTCAAGACCCGGGCGCAGTACGCGGCGAACATCGACGTCTCGCGCGCGCACCTCGGGGCCGGCGACGGGATCGCGACGTTCGCCCCCGGACCGATGTCGTACAGCCTCACGCTGTACACGCTGTTCGAGGTGCTCGCCACGGGCGGACAGCTCCACGTCGCCGACCGCCTCGAAGAGCTGTGGCTCACCGCCCGCACCCGCGACGAGCACATCACCCGGGTGGTCACGGTTCCCGCGGCGGTGCGCCCGCTGACGGATGCCGCGACCCGCGACCCGGGCCGGCACGACGGCATCGACCTGATCATCACCGGAGGCGCGGCGCTCTCACCCGACGCACGCGGCCGCATCGCCGAGACGATGCCCCGCGCCCGTACGATCAGCTACTTCGGCACGGCCGAGCTCGGCTTCATCGGAGACTCCCGCGCCGGCGACGCCATCCGCCTCTACCCGCAGGTGCAGGCACGGGTGCGCGACGACGCCGGCACCGCCGTTCCCGAGGGCGAGGTCGGCACGCTCTGGGTGCGGTCCCCCTCCTGCTCGACCGGATACCTGCCCGGCAGCTCGTCGACCCCGTTGCAGGACGCCGACGGCTGGGCGAGCGTGCAGGATCAGGGACGCCTGCACGGCCGCGACTTCACGTTCGTCGGTCGGCGCGGTGACGTCGTCACCACCGGAGGACACACGGTCGCCCTCGACGAGGTGGAGCGTGCGTTCGAAGGGATGCCGGGCCTCGGGGCCGTGTGCGCGGTCGCGGAGAGCGACGACATCCGCGGCGTGCGGATCGTGCTCGTCGTCGAAGGAGAGGCAGCCTCGGGCGCGGAGCTGCGGGCCTGGGCGAAGGACCGACTCGCCGCGGCATCCGTCCCCCGCCGCTGGTGCACGGTGCCCGAGCTTCCACGCACGCCCGGAGGCAAGATCCGCCGGGGCCGCGTCGCCGAACTCGTCGCGCGCGGAGAGGTGGCACAGTGAGAGCCGTCGCCGTCACCGGGGTCGGTGCCGTCACCCCGAGCGGGCTCTCGGCACCGGCACTGTGGGCATCCGTGCGCGCCGGACGCAGCGGCATCACGCGCCTCCCGGCGGAACTCGCCGGCACAGGTCCGGTGCAGGTCGGCGGGATCATCCGGGGGTTCGTCGCACCCGCCGGGCTGCCGGCATCACTCGCCCGACACCTCACTCCGATGCAGAAGTGGGCCGTCGCCGCGGCGGACGAGGCGACGGCGGATGCGCTCGACCTGCCGTGGGGCGCGGACACCGTGCAGGTGATCATCGCGACGGGGTCCGGCCCCGCCGATGCGGTCGCGCACGCCGCTCAGCGCCTGCAGGACACGGGTGCGCGCACGGTGCCGCCTTCCCTCGCGGTGTACGGCACCGCGGATGCCATCGGCGGCGTGCTCAGCCGGCGCTACGGCATACTCGGCCAGACCCATGCGGTGACCGCGGCGTGCGCGAGCGGTGCCATCGCGATCGGCGAGGGCGTCCGGCGCATCCGACACGGGTACGCCGATGCAGTGCTCGTCGTCGGGATGGACGACTGCCTGGGCCCGCTGCATCTCGCCGCACACACGAACCTCCGCTCCCTCGCCCCCGGCTTCGCCGATGACCCGGTATCCGCCTCCCGCCCCTTCGATCGCGCGCGTAGAGGTTTCGTGACGGCGCAGGGTGCGGCGGCCGTGCTGCTGGAAGCCACCGACCTCGCCCGCGAGCGCGACGCGGAGCCGATCGCGGTCATCAGCGGAGTCGGGGCGAGTAGCGACGCGCATCACGCCACCGCTCCCGACCCTGCCGCCACCGGTGCGATCCGGGCGATCAGTGCCTGCCTCGCCGACGCGCGCACCGCCGCGTCCGAGATCGACCACGTGAACACGCACGGCACTGGCACCGTGCTCGGGGATGCGGCAGAGCTGACGGCCCTCCGACACGCGCTCGGTCCGCGGGCATCCGACGTCCCCCTCACGGCGACCAAGTCCACCACCGGGCATCTGCTCGGAGCCGCCGGGGTGGTCGAGGCCGTCATCGCGGCGCTGACCCTGCGCGATCAGGTGCTGCCGCCGACGATCAATCTGACCGATCCGCTCGAGGAGGGCTGGGACTTCGTGCGCGACCAGCCACGACCGCACCCGGTCAGGACGGTCCTGTCGACCTCATTCGGATTCGGCGGACACAACGCCGCCCTGCTCCTGAGCCTGCCCGGCTGAAGCGCTCACCCGCGGCGCGAGCACCGCGGCCGCGCACGCGACCACCGCGGCGAAGACGAACACGCCGAGGAACGGGTCAGCCGCGGCCAGTGCCGTGAACAGGGTGCCGGTGATCGCGAGGGCCAGGGCGCTGCCGAACGAGTCGGCGACCGTCATGGCGCCGCTGTTGAAGCCCTGGTTCTCGGGTGTCGACAGGGCGAGGGTGAGCGCGCTCGTGCGCGGGCTCATCAAACCCATCCCCGCGCCCGCGACGACCCAGGACGCGGCGGCCATCACGGC
This sequence comes from Microbacterium sp. LB12, assembly GCF_037150835.1. Lineage (NCBI taxonomy): Bacteria > Bacillati > Actinomycetota > Actinomycetes > Micrococcales > Microbacteriaceae > Microbacterium > Microbacterium sp. LB12. The sequence goes on from NZ_JBBCPF010000001.1 coordinate 140,842, forward strand.
GCCCCACTGCAACGCGGCGGTCGCGACGGTCAGCAGGATACCCAGGAACACGAGGAAGGTGCCCAGCCGCACCGCCGTCACGCTGGACAGCCGCGCGCCGAGCCGCCCCTGCACGGTCGCGGCGATCGACCAGGCGAGCGCCCCACCCGTGAGGGCGAGCCCGGCCAGCGTCGGCGAGAGCTCGTAGCGATCGGTCAGCAGATAGGGCAGGTAGACCTGCGCGCCGAAGAAGCCGGCGGCCGCGACCCCGCGCACGAGGATGACCGACGGCAGGCCCCGGCGCGCGCGCAAGGTTCCCCGCGGGACCAGCGGTCGCACGGCGATGAGCGCGACCACGACCGCGGCGACCGCCAGCACCGGACCGACCCCGGGGATGTCGCCGACGAGGTTCAGAGCGAGCACGGCCGCCGCCGCGAGCACCGACCACCCCAGTCGTCCGAATGCCCAGGGCGTCGTCGCATCCCCGTCGTTCGACAGCCCGCGCAGGGCCGGGACGACCATCACCAGCGCCACCAGCACGAGGATGACCACACCGAGGAAGACCCAGTGCCAGCTCCAGAGCTCGGTCACCGCGCCCGCGACGGTCGGTCCGATCAGGGACGGGATGACCCAGGCGGCCGCGAAGCCGGCGAAGATCGCCGGGTGGAGGGACTGCGGGTAGACGCGGGCCACCACGACGTAGAGCGCCACCATCAGCCCACCGCTGCCGAGACCCTGCGCGAACCGACCGGCGACCAGCACCTCCATCGTCGGGGCGAGACCCGCGATGAGCAGCCCGACCACGAACATCCCCACCGCCGTGTACAGCGGCGCGACCGGTCCCCGGCGATCGGCCCAGTTGCCGGCGATCACCATCCCGATGACCCCGGTCGCCAGCGGGCCCGCGAAGGCGAGCGCGTACAGGCGGTCGCCGCCGAGGTCGGCGCTCACCGTCGGCATCACGGTCGTCACCGCCAGCGACTCGAACGCCCCGAGGAACACGAGCGCGCACGCACCGATCGTGATCCAGAGGTATTCGCTGCTCATGATGCGCGGAGCGGCCGGGCTCGGCGTCGCCACCTGTTCGGTCTCCGAAGTCATGGAGACGACGCTAGAACCTCAAGTGAGGTTGAGGTCAAGTCCGCGAGGTCGACGGCCTCAGCGCACCGGGAGGAAGTGCGTCGGCGTCGGCACCTGAGCCTCATGGCGGATGCCGAGCGGTGCCCCCGTGCGCTCGTCGAGGTCGAGCAGCGTGATCGTGTCGGACCGCTGACCGGCGACCAGCAGCTTGCCCTCATGCACGAGGTGATGGCGCGGCCAGTCCACGCCCGAATCGGCGAGCGCCACGGACTCCAGCGACTCGCCGCCGCCGCGCACGCGCAGCGCCGCGATCGTGTTGCTGCCGCGCAACGCCGTGTACAGGAACTGCCCGTCGCGGGTGCGAGCGAGCTCGGCCGGGAAGTCGGCGCCGACCTGCGCGATCGGGCTCGACAGAGTCGACGACACGATGCTCCAGGTGCCGTCAGCTGCCGACGCGAGAGTGAACACCTCGCACGAGTACTCGGTCACCACGTGCAGGTGACCGCTGGGGTGCATCACCATGTGCCGCGGACCCGTGCCGAGCGGGAGCACGACCTCGTGATCGAGGACGAGTCCGCCGCCGGCCTGCCGCCAGATGCGCACGAGGTCGAAACCGAGATCGGTCGTCGCGACGCGTCCGTCCGGGAGGTACACCGCGGCATGCGCGTGCGAGACGCGTTCGCCGCCCGCCGCATGCGGGTCGACCGCAGCGACGCCATCGCCCGGAGGAGTCGCGGCCGGTGCATCCGGATCCACGTCGTCACCGAACAGCGCCGCGCGCAGGGCCGCAGCCGCATCCGGCTTCGCGGGCACGATGCGTCCCCCCGCATCGAGACCGAACCGCACCACGCGGCCGTCGCCGTAGCAGCTCGCGACCAGCGACATGCCGTCAGGAGCGACCGCGACGTGGCACACGTACTGTCCGACAGCCGCGGGCGGGCCGAGCGGCGTGAGGGCGGACTCCCCGCTGCGCGCGAACGCCTGCACCGCGGAATCCCCCTCCAATGCCGCGTAGACGACATCGAGGGTCGGATGCTGCGCCAGCCACGACGGCGAAGGCGTCTGCACGACCGTGCCACGATAGGCGAGCGTGCGCGCCTCCCGGCCCTCATCGCCCGCGAGCAGGCCGACACCCTCGGCCGAACCCTCCATCGCAGGGCCGTAGCCGCCCAGCCAGAATCGCGTCATCGGACGATCAGTCGAGCAGGTCGTGACGGACGACGACCTGGTCGCGCTCCGGGCCGACGCCGATCACCGAGATGCGCGTGTTGCTCATCTTCTCCAGCGCCAGCACGTAGTCCTGCGCGTTCTGCGGCAGGTCCTCGAAGGTGCGTGCGACCGAGATGTCCTCGCTCCAGCCGGGGAAGTACTCCAGGATCGGCTTCGCGTGGTGGAAGTCGGTCTGGTTGACCGGCACCTCGTCGAACCGCTCGCCGTCGACGTCGTAGGCGACGCACACCGGGATCTGCTCGAGACCCGTGAGGATGTCGAGCTTGGTGAGCACGAGGTCGGTGATGCCGTTGATGCGCGTGGCGTAGCGGGTGATGGGCGCGTCGTACCAGCCCACGCGGCGCGGACGTCCGGTGGTGGTGCCGAACTCGAAGCCCTGCTTGCGCAGCCACTCACCCTGCTCGTCGAAGAGCTCGGTGGGGAACGGACCGGAACCGACACGCGTCGTGTATGCCTTGACGATGCCGACGATGCGGTCGAGCGCACCGGGACCGACACCGGCACCCGTCGCCGCTCCACCGGCAGTGGCCGACGACGACGTGACGAACGGGTATGTGCCGTGGTCGATGTCGAGCATGGTGGCCTGGCCGCCCTCGAACACGACGACCTCGCCGCGGTCCAGAGCCTGCGCGATCAGGTAGCCGGTGTCGGCGACCATCGGACGCAGCCGGTCGGCGTACGACAGCAGGTCGTCGACGACCTCGTCGGCGGTGATCGCGCGACGGTTGAAGATCTTCACCAGCAGGTGGTTCTTCTGGTCGAGGGCGCCCTCGACCTTCTGGCGCAGGATGTTCTCGTCGAAGATGTCCTGGATCCGGATGCCGACGCGGTTGATCTTGTCGGCGTACGCCGGTCCGATGCCGCGCCCGGTCGTGCCGATCATGCGCTTGCCGAGGAAGCGCTCCGTGACCTTGTCGAGCGTGCGGTGGTACTGCGTGATGATGTGCGCGTTGGCGCTCACCTTGAGGCGCGAGACGTCGATGCCGCGGGCGGCGAGCGCCTCCAGCTCGAAGAACAGCACCTCGAGGTCGACCACGACGCCGTTGCCGATCACGGGCGTGACACCGGGAGAGAGGATGCCGGAGGGCAGCAGGTGCAGCGCGTACTTCTCGTCACCCACCACGACGGTGTGCCCGGCGTTGTTGCCGCCGTTGAACTTCACCACCCAATCGGTGCGCTCACCGAGAAGATCGGTGGCCTTGCCCTTTCCTTCGTCGCCCCACTGCACGCCGACGATAACGATTCCTGGCATGGGTATCCCCCTGGCTTTCGCCGGGTTCGCACCGGCCGATGAGCTGGCCCTCTTCGGGCGATCCCATCCTATCGAAGGGTTCCCACACCCCCTTCCGGTGGTCCCCGCCGGCGCGCGGGATCAGAAGCGCGCCTCGCGGAGGGTTTCGACGCACGTATTCGAGCCCGCACGACACGAGAGAGGGGGCAGAGAGGAGCGGTGGCGGGAAACGTGCGGAGGGTGGCGGGTGGGAGGCTCGTCGATGTCGGAGGGCCCTGCGAGGATCGAAGGATGGCACAAGCCGCATCCGGCGATCCCGGGATCCGCACCACCACCGACGCACCGAAGAAGCAGGGCGCACTCGTGCTCGTCGCCGCCCTGGTGACCGTGGTGCTGTGGGCGTCCGCGTTCATCGGCATCCGCGGCGCCGGGCCGCACTTCGATCCGGGCGCGATGGCGCTGCTGCGGATGGCGGTCGGCACGGCCGTGCTCACGATCATCGCGGTGCGGCACGGCATCCGCATGCCCGAACGCCGCCACTGGCTGCTGATCGCGGTGTGGGGCATCGGCTGGTTCTGCGTCTACAACCTGGCGCTCAACAGTGCGGAGCTGACGCTCGACGCGGGCACGGCCGCGATGGTGGTGAACCTCGCGCCGCTCATGGTCGTCGTCTTCAGCGGACTGTTCCTCCGCGAGGGCTTCCCGAAGCCGCTCGTGATCGGCGCGCCCATCGCGTTCCTCGGCGTGGTGCTGATCGGCATGAACTCGTCCACGAGCGCCGGGCCCGACATCACGGGCCTGCTCCTCGCCCTCCTCGCTGCGGTCATGTACGCCGGATGCACGCTCGTGCAGAAGCGGCTGCTCACCTCGGGCGTCGATCCGACCACCCTGACCTGGCTCGGGGCAGGCGTCGGCACCATCGCGCTGCTCCCGTGGGTGGGGAACCTCATCGGCTCGCTCCAGACGGCTCCGCTCGATGCGACGCTGTGGGTCGTCTACCTCGGCGTCTTCCCCACGGCGATCGCGTTCACGACCTGGGCCTACGTGCTCCAGCGCAGCACCGCGGGGCAGACCTCGGCCACCACCTACGTCGTCCCGGCGATTGCGATCCTGATGTCGTGGGCGATCCTCGGCGAGGTGCCGACGCCGCTGATGTTCCTCGGCGGTGCGCTGTGCCTGCTCGGCGTGCTCATCACGCGCCTGCGGTGGCGACGACGCGCCTGACTCTCGCGAAAACTTCGCAGAACAGCAGGAACGTCGCAGAAGATCCCGGAAAGCCTGCGAAGTTCGTGCCGTTCTGCGACATTCGCGCTCCCTGACCGGCGAAGGCCTGCCGCTACAGTTGCCGACGGAGGCGAAATGACGACCTGGTGGCCCTTTCTGCGCATCGCCGCGGCCCTTCTCGGCGCGGCGGCGCTCATCCGCCAACTCGCGCAGTCCATCGGCAACGCCCAGGCGGCGACGACCGAGTGGGGCAGCCACCTCCCCACGGTGATCACGAACTTCTTCAGCTACTTCACCGTGCTGTCGAACATCGGCGCCGTGGTCACCTTCACGATCGGTGCGGTGTGGATGCTGCGCACGCGCGGTCGCACCGACCTCGAACCGCGCTGGCTGGCCACGCTGTTCGCCTGCGTCAGCACGTACATGATCGTCACGGGCATCGTCTACAACCTGCTGCTCCGCAACATCCCGCTCGACGGAGTGTCCGAGGTGTGGACGAACGAGACGCTGCACGTGATCATCCCGTTGGCGATGCTGCTCGATGTGCTGTTCGCGCCGAGGCGGCGGGCGCTGCCCTGGTCGGCGGTCGCGGTCGCCGCGGTCTTCCCGATCGTCTGGGCCGTCTACACGCTGACCCGCGCGAACTTCATCACCGCACCTCTCAGCGGGACTCCGTACTGGTACCCGTATCCGTTCCTGAATCCGCACACGGTGCCCGGCGGCTACCTGGGCGTCGCGGCCTACATCGTCGGCATAGCGATCGCGATCATCGGCGTCGCCGCGCTCGTGGTGTGGATCGGCCGCCGCCGCGCCACCCCTCGCCCTTCTTAACGCCCGCCCCGAGCACCGAGCCACCCCTTTTCCCCCGACCCACCCCCCCTGCGCACGCGCGCAAAGGGGTGGGTCGGACAGGAGGGGGTGGCTCGGCACCCGCCGGAAGCAGCTCAGACCGTCGCGAGCTCGTCGTCGTGCGGGAGGGCGGAGGTGATGCCCGTGGAGTCCGGGTCCACCTCGAGGTAGCGCTCGAGCGAGTCGTCGAGCTCCTCGAGCCACGGAGTGTGGTGCACGACCGCGATGGTCCCGGTCATGACCGACTCGTAGATACGGTCGCGGTAGCCCATGATGTCGTCCTTCTTGTCGCGCTTCCACGCGAGGAAGATCTCGACGACCCGGTCGATGTCGAACTCGGGGTAGTCGGTGAGCTGCAGCAGGTCGCGGATGTAGTCGGCCTGGAAGCGGATCTCCGCCGCGGCGGAGTCGATCCGCTCGAAGCGCGCACGCCATTCGGCGATGGATGCCGCGCGCTCCTGCTCCTCCGGCAGCGTCAGGCGGCCGAGGATGAGGTCGCGCACGTACCAGGCCTGCGCGTCGAACATGTTGAAGGTGAACCACTGGTCCTGCGCGCCGAGGTAGGTCAGGCGAGGGTTCCCCTGCCACACCACGCCCCGGTACAGCCCGTCGGGGTAGACGTTGTTCGGCGACGACAGCGCGAGGTCGTCGGGCAGGAACGGGTACTTGTGCAGGTAGCCGGTGCAGAGGATGACCGCATCCACATGCTTCGACGTGCCGTCGGCGAAGAACGCAGTGCTGCCCTCGAACCGCTCCAGCACCGGTCGCTCCTCGATGCCCTCGGGCCAGTCGTATCCCATCGGCGCCGACCGGAAGCTCGCGGTCACCGACCGGGCGCCCATCTTGAAGGCCTGGCTGCCGATGTCCTCCGCGGAGTAGCTCGCACCTACCACGAGCACGTCCTTGTCTTCGAACGCCTCGGCGCCGCGGAAGTCGTGGGCATGGCTGATGTAGCCGGGGAACGTCTCGATTCCGGTGAAGTCGGGCACGTTCGGGAAGGAGAAGTGGCCACTGGCGATGATGACCCGGTCGAACTCCTCCGTGGTCGACTGGCCCGTAGGCAGGTCTTCGCTGGTGAGGGTGAAGACCTGGCGGTCCTCGTCGAACTCGATCCAGCGCACCACCGTCTGGAAGCGGATCAGCTTGCGGACATCGGTCTTCTCCAGGCGTCCCGCGATGTAGTCCCACAGCACCGGTCGCGGCGGGTAGGAGGAGATGGGGCGGCCGAAGTGCTCGTCGAAGCTGTAGTCGGCGAACTCCAGGGCCTCCTTCGGGCCGTTCGACCAGAGGTTGCGGTACATGCTGGAGTGCACCGGTTCACCGAACTCATCGAGCCCGGTGCGCCAGGTGAAGTTCCACTGTCCGCCCCAGTCGGCCTGCTTCTCGAAGCAGACCAGGTCGGGGATCTCCGCCCCCGCGCGGGCTGCGGATTCGAAGGCCCGCAGCTGTGCCATGCCCGAGGGGCCGGCGCCGATGATTGCTACTCGTTCTCTACCAGTCACGTATTCGTCCTCATACTCTTCAGTCATGTATCGGGCGCAGCCGCATCCGAGCGAGGAACAGTTCTGTCCCGGCGGGAGCGGAATTGCTCGACCTGCCCGGAACGCGGCTGCTCTTCGACGTTAGCAGGGGCGGGCGATGCCCCTGAATCTCGCAGAACGACGCGAACTTCGCAGACCCTGTCCGCATGTCCTGCGAAGTTCTCGCTGCTCTGCGAAGTTCCGACGCCAGGCCGGATCAGGGGCGACACGGGCCGATGCGATTACGCTGGTCGGCGGGGATGACCGCTTCCCCGAACGAGGGAGCCCAGAGATGACCGAGTCCTCCACGCCCGACCTGCGGACGACTTCCGCACCCCCGCCGCCCCCGGCCCCGGCGAGCGCCGCGCAGGCCCCTGCCCCGGCTCCGACCCCGGCTCCGGCGAGCGCCGCGCCGACTGCGGCCGAGATGGCACGGGCGAGCGAGGTGCTGCGGATCATCTCCGCCTCGTACTCGGCGAAGATGGTCGGTCAGGAGCGGTTGCGCACGAGCCTGCTCGTGTCGCTCATCGCGGGCGGCCACATCCTGCTGGAGAGCGTGCCGGGTCTCGCCAAGACCACCGCGGCCAGCACACTCGCCGACACGGTGAAGGCGCAGTTCAAGCGCATCCAGTGCACCCCCGACCTGCTGCCGAGCGACATCACCGGCAACCAGATCTACGACGCCGCGACGGGATCGTTCCGCACGGTGCTGGGTCCGGTGCACGCGAACTTCGTGCTGCTCGACGAGATCAACCGCTCCAGCGCGAAGACGCAGAGCGCGATGCTCGAGGCGATGCAGGAGCACCAGACCACGATCGGTGGCGAGATCCACGCCCTGCCGAAGCCGTTCCTGGTGATCGCGACACAGAACCCGATCGAACAGGAGGGCACGTACGAGCTGCCCGAGGCGCAGATGGACCGCTTCCTGCTCAAGGAGATCGTGGAGTACCCGAGCCCCGCGGAGGAGCTCGAGATCCTGAGCCGGATCGACTCGGGCGTGCTCGACCCCGACCGGCACGTCACGAGCGCGGTCACCCTGGATGACGTGCACCTGCTGCAGGATGTCGCGAGCCGCATCTACGTCGACCCGGCGATCCGCAACTACATCGTGTCGATCGCCTACGTCACCCGGAACCCCGCGCCGTACATCGGCGAGGAGCGTGCGCGCTTCATCAAGTACGGTGCGAGTCCGCGTGCGAGCATCGCGTTCCTGCAGGCGTCTCGGGCACTGGCGCTGCTGAAGGGGCGCGGTCACGTGCTGCCGGAGGACATCCGCGAGTTGCGGCACCTCGTGCTCCGGCACCGCGTGCTGCTGACGTTCGAGGCGGATGCCGAAGGTGTGCGCAGCGAGGAGATCATCGATCAGATCTTCGCGTCGGTCCCCACCCCCTGACCCGCGCCCGGAACCCATGGCCAGCCTGATCACGCAGGTGAAGAGCAAGCTCTTCATCCACTCGACGCGCAAGTCGCTGCACGCGCTCGACGGCGCCTACGCGTCGCTGCTGCATGGGCGGAGCCTCGACTTCGAAGACCTGCGCAAGTACGAGTACGGCGATCAGGTGCGCGACATCGACTGGCGGGCGACGGCGCGGCTGGGCACGCCGCTGGTGAAGCGCTCGCGGGCGACGCGCATGCACACCGTGCTGTTCGTGGTCGACACGGGTCGTTCGATGTCGGCCCTCGCCGCCGATGAGCGGTCGAAGAAGGAACTGGCGATCCTCGCGACCGGCGTGCTGGGCGTGCTGACCCTGCGCCACGGCGACGACTTCACCACGGTCTACGGCGATGCCGCGAAGGTGCGGCGGCTCGCGCCCGGACGCAGCGAGGGGGCTCTCGAGCATGCCCTCCGCACCATCGACCGAGCCATCGACGACAGCGACGCTCCCAGCGACCGCGACGCCCTGCTGTCGTTCGTGACCCGGACGATCTCGCGCCGCATGATCGTGGTCGTGATCACCGACGAGGCGCCCGTCACAAGTGAGACCGAGCGGGTGCTGCGGCGTCTGCGCGTGCAGCACGACGTGCTGTGGCTCACCCTGCGCGATGCCGAGCCGGTGCTCGACCACTCCACCCGGCGCACCCGCAGCGATGTGGACAGCCGGTGGCAGGTGCCGGACTTCGTGCAGGGCGACCGGGGCATCGTGCAGGAGCTGACCGCGCAGACCGAGGCGGATGCCGCACACCTCGCCGAGCTGCTGGCCCGCATGGAGATCAGTCACTCCACGCTGGACGGGCAGGACGACGCCGTCGCGCAGCTGTTGCAGCTGCTGAATCGGAGGTCGAATGCCCGGCTCTGACGAGCTCTACCCTCCGGCGCAGTACGGCTGGGGTTGGATGCTGCTCGCGATCGGCATCCTGGCCCTGCTGGTGCTGGGCGCCTGGCTGTTGATCGTGCTCACGCGTCCGCGTCGCACGCTGTCCGTGACCGATCAGCCCGCCGGGTACCCGCCGCTGGTCATCGACGTGCTGTCGCAGCTGCGCACCGAGTACCTGGGTCGCATCCAGCAGATCGAGACCGACTACCGCGAGCGCCGGCTTCCCCCGCGGCAGGCGAACCTGGAGCTGAGCCGGGTCGTGCGCCGATTCGTGAACGAGTACAGCGGCCTGGAGGCCCCGGTGCTCACGCTCGACGATCTCGTGGCGCGCGGCGTGCATCCCGCGCTCATCGATGCGCTCGGCCGGCACTACTACCCGAGCATCTTCCGGCAGGGTCCGCCGGTCGATCCCATCGCGGGTGCCGAGGCCGCGCGGACGGTGGTGCGCGCGTGGCACTAGCGAACGTGTGGATGCTGATCGCCGCGGTCGTCGTGGTGCTGGTCGCGCTCGCGATCGGCCTCATCGTCGGGCTGCGCAGGAGCGGGCGAGCGCGCGCGGGTGACACGGCTCGCATCGCCCGGGCCGAGCGGCTGCGGGCTCTGCCGACGTTCCGCCGGGCGCTGGCGCGTCGGGCGCTCGCGCTGTCCGGCATCCTCGCCCTCGGTGTCGTGGCGACGGTGGTCGCGGGTGTCGTAGCCGCGCGGCCGATGTCGGCGCAGACCGTGCAGCCGGTGAACACGAGTCGCGACATCATGCTGTGCCTCGATGTGTCGGGGTCGATGAGCGAGGTCGACGTCGAGGTGCTGACCGTGTTCGACGAGCTGCTGGACGGCTTCAAGGGTGAGCGCATCGGGTTGACGATCTTCAACAGCTCCCCCGTGCAGATCTTCCCGCTGACCGACGACTACGACTTCATCCGCGAGCACCTGTCGAGCATGATGAAGAGCTTCGACTACGGCGACAAGATCCCCGAGCACTGGGTGGGCACGCTCAACGGTGATGGCGCCTCGCTGATCGGCGACGGGCTGGCGGCGTGCGCGATGGGCTTCGACCACCCGGACGACGAGCGGTCGCGGTCGATCATCTTCGCGACCGACAACGAGGTCAACGGCGCGTCGATCGTGACGCTCGAAGAGGCGGCGGCGTATGCCGCGTCGAAGGACGTGCGGGTGTTCGCGCTGAACCCGGTGCAGGGCAAGAACGCGTCGGTGAGCGCCGAGCTGTCCGCGGCGGCCGAGGCCACGGGCGGCGCGGCCTACGGTCTGCGCGACACGACGACCGTGTCGGACATCGTCACCGAGGTGCAGAAGCAGGAGGCGACCGCGCTGCGCGGTGAGGCGCAGGTGGTGTGGACGGATACCCCGAATCTGTGGATCGTGCTGCTCGCGGTGTGCCTGCTGGGGTTCGTCGTGGTGGTCTGGAGGGTGCGACTGTGATCTTCCAGCCCGTCCTCAACCCGGTGCTGATCGCGCTCCTGTGCGTGCCGGTCGCGGCTCTCGCCATCTGGGTCCTGGTGCGACCGCCGCAGTCGACCGCGGGGCCGATCACCGATCCGCGGGCGCGTATCGGGCATCGCACGCTGTGGGCGATGCGACTGGTGCTCGTGCTCGCATGCGCCATGCTGCTGCTGCGGCCGGGCATCCCCGGTGGTGCCACGCAGACGCTCGCGACCGACACCGATGTGGTGCTCGTCGTCGACACGACGGCCAGCATCGTGGCGGAGGACTGGGGCGACGGCGAGCCGCGTCTCGACGGCATCCGCGACGATGTGCGGGCGCTCGTGGAGGAGTATCCGGGTGCGCGGTTCGCGCTGATCACCTCGGATGCGGCGGCGCAGCTGCGGGTGCCACTGACCACCGACACCACCGCGTTGATGGGGTCGCTCGAGGTGCTGCGGCCCGAGGTGACGAGCCAGTCGCGCGGGAGCTCGATCGGCATCGCGGCGCCGCTGCTGTCGGAGACGCTCGCATCGGCCGCGGAGGCTTCGCCCGATCGTTCGCGGATGGTGTTCTACTTCGGCGACGGCGAACAGACGGTCGACACCGAGCCGGAGTCGTTCGACGGCAGCGCCAAGTACACCGACGCGGGCGGGGTGTTCGGGTACGGCACGGCTGAGGGCGGACCGATGCGCATCACCACCGGCGACGTCTCCGACACGGGCGGCTCGGCGTACATCCAGTACCAGGGCGCGGATGCGCTGTCGGTGATCGACGAGACGAACCTCGAGACCATCGCCGATCAGCTGGGCGTCGACTATCAGCACCGCACCGCGGATGCCGCGCCCACGCTGCCGAAGGCACCGACCACCACGACCGACTACGCGGAGTCGGGCGAGGTCGGCAACGTCGTCGAGCTGTACTGGATCGCCGCGATCGTGATCGTCGCCCTCCTCGGCGTCGAGCTCACCCGCGCGACCATGCTCATCGCGCGTCTGCGCGGGTTGCGTGCGCCGCGACCTGGACGCTGAGGATCACGCGACACACAGGGGAGTTCCGAGCGTTCTAATCTCGCGACCAGTCGTTCAGGAAGCGTGCCTGTTCACGCGCGGTTGTTCGCAGCGTTGCCGTCCCCGGGACTCGATGACGACTTCCATCCGCGAGGTCAACCAACAACTCGCCGGGCTGCAGGATGCCACCCGCCACCGGCCACCCCACCACGGAGAAGAATCCGCTGTACGGCTCTGCGGACCATCGTTCCACGTCCTCCTTCGCGATGGTCTGGACCCCGAACCACGATGTGAAGGTGACATCGTGGTCACGAATCGCCGCGCCGACGCGCCAGATACGGATCCATGCCCAGAAGTAGCACCCGAGGAGAGGAGCGGACACTCCGATCAGCAGCCACGATGCGTCCCCGGCTTCCTGAACGCCCACGACCAACAACGCCGTTGCGAAGCCGCCACCGATCACGGTAGATGCCGAGAGCATCAGGATCCGCCCGCCGAGACCCGATGGAAAGGTACGCGGTATCGGAGTGTTGCTACGCACAGGGGATCTCCTACGCAAGGCCGACACCGAAGAGAATGATGACAATCGAAGCGCCATAGGTGAGCGCGAACTCGATGATCACTCTGCGGCGCTCCAGTGACAGATTACGCGGACGCCTCTCGGTGGTCACTGCCGGAGCTGACGAATGCGGAGGGCTCGTCTCAATGCTGTCTTCTGTCAGCTTGCTCGCTCTTCCCACGCGGACCCGGTTGTAGATCAAGCGACCCGCAGCGACCGAAGCCACGGTGACACCGAACCCGATGAACGCCGTGCCGGGTCCGCGCCAACCATCAGCGGGAAAGCAGGTATCCACCCAGTTGACGAGCCAGTCTCCGCTGACGAACAGTATTCCGACCCCGGCAAGACCGGTCGCCCAGAGGGGCGTAGCGTTCGCGAGGCCTCGACGAAACCCGGGATCGTTGCGATAGACAGCCCTCATCAACTGCACCAGCCAAGAGCTGAGCACGATCGCAGAGATCGCGAACCCGAAGGCCATCAGATAGGAGAACCCCGCAGGGAAACAGCTCGAATCCATCGCTCTTCCCCTTTCGCGCCGCTCCCGCCGCTGACACGGGAACCAAACCCGCCTACATTCCAAATCGCGATGCGTCGCTATCCAAACGTTGCAATGTTCGACCCATCCTTCCCACTCTGTGTGAGATCTTGCTCATATCGACCAACTTAGCGTAATACACCCCTCGCGCGTACCTCTCCGCTCGAGCTCCAAAAAGGCCGGTAGCGAAAAACACGAAGATGTTCCAGTCATACCAGCCCAAAGATGCGCCATAGCTGGATCTCTGCCACCACGCATGGACAAAAAGCCATCCAAGAAAAGCGGCAGGTATTAATAGCCACAAATATAGTCCCCTGAATGCCAAGAAACAAAAAAAGACAAGAGAATCACAAACTGCAATCATGGAATGCTCCAGATAAATCCCCACAGATTAGGTGAAAACTTCGGCAGAAGTTCACCTCCAACCGAAGGTAGCCAATCCCTCCAAGTCGTCCGACGCTCTCGCATCCGACGATTACCCACGGGCACTCCCGGGCTGGACTATTGCCCGGTGGTTCTCTTGCCGGCCATTCGCCGCGCCTTTAGCGCTCGCAAACCACCGCCAAGGCCGCTAAGGAATAGGGCAAGCCCAAGTCCGAGCGCAACGACGACCTCAACCGGTTGATCACCCCTCTTGAGAGATGGCGCGCCGTCGCGAACGTCTAGCCAGATCCCGAGGACAAGCAACGCCCCCCCAAGAACGATTGCGACCGCATACAGCCAATCGAAGCGACGACGCTGCGTACGATGCACCTGCATCTACGCAGTCTAGGAGACAGGTGTGCATCTACGTTCCAACCAGACCAATGAGCATCGGGGGGTGGGGGAGTCGCGAGTCAGAGCGAAGCGGCGAAGACGGCTCGAACAGTTCCGATCAGGAGCAACTTCCACGAATCGTAGATTGTCGGACATCGCGACGAAGCTCGCCAAATTCGGACCACGCTCACCCAGCGAACCGAACCCATACGACAATTCATGCCCCGGAATCACCACTGACACCAACCGCCCCCGACGTGTTTGTCGCGAGATCACACCCGAAGGCGGCACGGACACGTCACATTCCGTAGCCGCTCTTCAGCATGATGAACGGAAGTATATCCGCCGCAATCTTGCGGCATGAGCGCAATCCGGGATCCGCCACGATGCGGTCTTCGGCCCGCCGGAAGTCAATACCATCCGTAACTTCATCAATTTTCCGCAGAAGGCCGTCGACCTCATCCCCGGAGAACTGCATATCGCCCAGACGGATCGTGTTGCCGCGCACGTCGTAGACGATGTCCGACGCCGCCAGCCCATCGGCGACGGTCGTCGCACCCGGAATCGCACCGGTCACGGTGGACGACAGCAACCGGTCGGCCCAGTCGTAGCAGTACGACGTCGATGTCGTCACCGGAGCCTCGCCCGGCGCCGTCCACACGTCGGCCGAACCCGTCCGGTTGCCCGACATGCCCGCAGCCGTGTTCGGACCACACCCGCCCGACGACGCGAACTCATACGTCAACTCATGACCAGGAATCACCGCCGAGACCAGACGACCCGCCGTGTCATACCCGTACGTCGAGTACGTCGTCGATCCCATCCCGGTGTGCTGTTTCACCACACGCCCCGACTGCGACCGCACGACATTGTCCGACACGACCTGGCCCGCAACCAGCCACTATCGGGCACTTCAAGCCACGTCCGCTTCTCCGAGGATCGGCGACGCCGCGCGAGGCTGGCGTTTCGCACCTAACTATCCGAGCGGCAATTCTAGGGTTCGCGCCATGCGGCGGAGCGCAGCTTCTGTTTCATCGTCAGTTGGCCCTCTCCAGCCTGATCGGCTTTCAGGAATGAGGATGAACGACAGCTCTTCCCCCGTCGTCAGCTCAAGAACCAGCGCACAGTACGACCAACTGGTTGTCTCGCTCCGCGTCACCCTCACAACCTCACTGGAAGAGAACTCACGCGCAGAGCGCGACTCACGAACCCTTCGACCCTCCCAGGGGTGAAAGATCTCAATCTTGCCGCACCGAATAGTCAGCCATCCAGCCCCGCCAGGATGGCTGAAAACATCCCCCGCAGTGGACGTCGCCTGCATGAAGACGTATGTGTCAGACGCTCCAGTAGCACTGGCAGAGCGTGACGCGCGCCGCGAAATGATGTGCCATCGAAGAAGGTGAAGAAGAAAGATACCGAGCGACAGCACCCCGAACGCGCCGAAGTAGATCATTGTCGATAGCGGGACCTTTTGGAAAGGCGGAAAGACGGTGCAGAAGAGACCCAAGATGAGCGAACTCACGCTAACAATATTGAGGCCAAGGGTCGTTGACGGTCCGTAGGATGCACGGCCTAGATTTCTCATGCTTCGCCCTCGTTCACCAATCGATCTCTGGCCTTTTCGCAGCTCCTGGCAACCCCGTCAAGAGCAAGGATCCACTCGTGATCGTGCCGAATATACCACCAGCAAGGGTGCCCGCGATCGGTCCTCCACCGATGGATCCCAGCACCCCTATGAGGTTCGCGGCGGCAGCCCCAGCGATACTGATCTGACAGATCGAATCCAGATTGTGCGCAATACAGTCCGTTATCACGCCAAGAGTCGTAAAGAAGGTCGACGCATATCCGGCCAGCCCTGACAACCCTTCAAGCGCAGCGACCGCATAGGGGTGCTTTGCCTGAATTGCTCCGATCGCTAGGCCTACACTTGCGAGGCCCGAAAGAAGGCCCGCCGCGTTCATCCCGGTGCTGAATCCAGTCAGGATCGTGTACCCCCACCGCACGGGCTGGCCGTTGCGCTCGATGGCTCTGATGGACTTCGCTACGACGGGGGTGCTGGTCTTGCTGAACGCTCCCCGCACCACCTTCTTGCTTGCCTTCTCACCGCTGAGGTCGTGCGCATTGATGGGGTCGGGGGGCCAGACGTAGTCGTTGTCGACTCCACCTTCGATCGGGTCGACCTGCAGGAAGCGTCCGAGGGCGGGGACATACAACCGTGCGCCCATCTCGACCACCAACGCCGAGCCGGCGGATTCCGCGAGCTTCAGCGCCCCTTGATGCCACAGCGTGTTCCCCGCGACCTGCCCGGAGTCATCGGATGCGACCGTACCGATCGCAAAGGTCACCGGCAGGCCGACGCTCCGGGCCAGGTCAGCGCCAGTCTTCTAACCCCACGCCGCATCACCACCCGCCGCGTACAGATAGTTCATCGACACCGCCGGATCTGCACCCGCCGGATCCATCGACCGCGATACGATCCGCCCCGACACATCCCGCACGATCCGCACCACCGCGCCATCGTCATGCGTCGTCCCGACATGCCGGTTCGCGGCTCCTAGGAGAACTGCATGTCGCCCCGGCGAACCGTGTTCCCCCGCACGTCATACACGAACTCCGACGCCGCCAAACCATCCGTCTACAAGTGTGGCGGGATACCTGTATCGGCTAGATCCCAAGGGTTGTCAAGATCGAACCTCGTCATTTGCTCCGCCTCGGCCCCGAACAGAACCAGGTCCAACTGACTACGAAGGGGACCAGGGCTCCACTCGAATTCAAGACTTTCCACAAAGTCACCGAGCCACGCCGAAACCCGGACGACGTCACCCCAATAGACGACGATGTCTGTTGGGTCCGGCCCCCCAAGGTCGACGAACTCGGGATTGAACGTGATCTCTACGAGAGCTCCATCGTCACCCGGAATGGTCTCGAACCTCGCATAGAACGAGTTGGAGTTGTCCCGTCGGACAAAGCCGATCGCACCTTCTCTCATGATCCGCTGAATCGTTGTTTCGTGACTATCCTCGGCCATTCGCTCACTCCAACCAGACGTGAAAGTTTTGGCGTACGCCGTTCTTCCCAAAGTTTACTTTCGGTCTCCCTGCTTGGGACGCGCCTGGACCTCGCACCCACCTACCAGATGGGCCGGTCCTCATTTGAGTAGCGTGACTCGAAAGCCGCTCCGTCGCTCGACTACCTTGAGACCAGAGCCTGCCAGCCCAAGCAGCGGCCCGAGGAGAAGCGATGATGTCACGGGACGCTCCGGCGATGCTACGCGTGTACTTTGATGCTCGAACGAGAATCTGACCTACCTTCACGACATCCGTAGCCACCCTCGCGACCCGAACTGCAAGCGTCGCTGCTCGCGCAACGAGCATCGCTCCCGCTAGCGGCGCTCCTACGCCCGTCGCCAGCAACGCAACTGATAGCACGGTCAGGCCGATCTCAAGCGTCAACCCCCAATCCCATTCGTTCCCGCTGAGGTCGTGCCCGTTGATGGGATCAGTGGGCCAGGAATAGTCGTTCGCTCCGCCGCCCTGAATCGGGTCGACTTGCAGGAACCTGCCGAGTCCGGGGACATACAACCGTGCCCCCATCTCGACGACCAACGCCGACCCGGCGGACTCCGCCGGCTTCAACGCCCCCTGATGCCACAGCGTGTTGCCCGCGACCTGCCCGGAGTCGTCGGATGCGACCGTACCGATCGCGAAGGTGACCGGATCGACGGGCTGGCCGAACGGATCCCACAGCAGCAACGCACTCGTCGTCGCTCCGGTGCGGGTCACGAGGCCGTGTCCGTTCAGGCTCGGGAACGCCCACGTCACCTCACCCGCCTGGTTCGTCCACGAGACCCCGCCCGGCAGCCCGATGCTCCGCGTCAGATCCGACCCGGACTTCTGACCCCACGCCGCATCACCGCCCGCCGCATACAGGTACTTGGTCGTCACCGCCGGGTCCGCACCCGCCGGGTCCATCGTGCGCGACGCGATCCGACCGGTCGCATCCCGCACGATCACCACGGTCGTGCCGTCGTCATACGTCGTCCCGACATGACGATTCGCCGCGTCATAGGAGAACTGCATATCCCCCAAACGGATCGTGTTGCCGCGCACGTCGTAGACGATGTCCGACGCCGCCAGCCCATCGGCGACGGTCGTCGCACCCGGAATCGCACCCGTCACGGCGGACGACAGCAACCGGTCGGCCCAGTCGTAGCAATACGCCGTCGATGTCGTCACCGGAGCTTCACCCGGCGCCGTCCACACGTCGGCCGAACCCGACCGGTTGCCCGACATGCCCGCAGCCGTGTTCGGACCACACCCGCCCGACGACGCGAACTCATACGTCAACTCATGACCAGGAATCACCGCCGAGACCAGACGACCCGCCGTGTCATACCCGTACGTCGACGAGTACGTCGTCGATCCCATCCCGGTGTGCTGTTTCACCACACGCCCCGACTGCGACCGCGACTCACAGGGACGCTCCTACCCTGGAGCCGTGAACGTGCTCTTCGTCTGCAGCCGCAACCGCCTGCGCAGCCCGACTGCGGAGAACGTCTTCCGCGACTGGCCGGGAGTGAGTGTCGCGTCAGCAGGCCTCAAGCCCGACGCCGAAGAACTCCTCACCGCCGAAGACCTCGAATGGGCGGATCTCGTCCTGGTGATGGAGAAGAGGCACAAGAGCGAGATCAGCAGACGGTTCATGCCGCACCTTCGAGACACCAGGGTCGTCGTCCTCGGCATCCCCGATGACTACGGCTTCATGGATCCGGAACTGGTCGAGATCCTGCAGCGCAAGGTCCCTCCGTACCTCCGAGGTCGATGACATCGTCGGACGCGATGCCCACCCACCCCTCCTGAGCGGGGCCAGAAGGTTCCGCGGCTAGGATGATCAGCGCTTCGACGTGCCGCTCCCGGGGATGAATCCGTCCTCACACGCGCGGTCGACGACCGGTGAGGAGGTGGAGCGTGACCGAGGCCACCGCGGTGTCGACGAACGAGGCCGCCGCCGCACTGCTCCGCTCCAACCGCCGTCGCCGCAGCATCCGCCGCTGGGTCGCGATCGGCACGCTTCCGCTCACTCTCGCGGCGCTGCTCTTCGTGGGCAAGCTGCTGAGCATGTACGCGTTCGCCCACCAGGCGATCACCGCGTACGTGGTCGACGACTTCGCAGGTTCGGAGGCATCGGCGCGCGGGCAGGACGTCGCGAACTGGTTCGAGCCGCACAAGGCGCCGTTCAACATCGGCACCGCGCTGGCTGGCGCCGAGCAGCTGCCGCAGGCGCGCGCCGAGCTGGAGCGGTCCCTGTCGCTCGCGACGGGCCTGGAGGTGTGCGGGGTGCGGATCAACCTCGCGCTGGTGATCGAGCGGATGGGCGACGCCGCCCGCGCCGCCGGAGACGGCGCGACGGCGACCCAGCTCTACGGCGAGGCCCTGACCATCACGGTCGAGACGCCCGAGGAGTGCCACAGCGAAGAGGCGCAGCAGCAGTCGTCCGATCCGCAGCGCGACATGTCCGACACCCTCGACAGCACCGAGGGCCGGCTCAAGCAGAAGCAGCAGGAACAGGAACAGCAGCAGCCCCCGCAGCAGCCCGACCAGCAGCAGCCGTCGGAGGACAAGCTGAAGGGCCTGCAGGACAAGCTCGAGCAGGGCACACAGGAACGCGACCAGCAGCAGGGCGACGACCCCGGCGGCACGGGAACGGACAGGCCATGGTGATGGACCCCGAGCAGCGGCGCGCCCGCTACATCGCCGGCACCGAAGGCGCTCCTCCCGTCCCACCGCCCGGCGGCTACCGCGGGGCGCGACGCCAGACGTCCGCCCCACCCGCGAGCCCCGCCGTCACGACGGTCGTCGCGGCGGACCAGCCGAAGCAGCCGGCCAACGCCCTCGGCTGGATCGCGCTCATCCTCTCGATCCTGTTCGCGGTGACTCTGCTCGGCACACTGGTCGCCGGCGGCACCGACATCCTCTACGGCATCACCATGCTCACGGTGCAGCTCGTGGTCGTCGCCGTCATCGTCGCCGCCCTGTTCTCGGCGCGTGGCCGCAAGCTCGGCGCGATCGCCCTCATCATCGCCGTGCTGTGCAACGTGGCGACGATCGGCGGGGTCAGCGCCCTGCAGACCTCCGCGTCCGGCAACTACGAGGGCCGCAAGACGGCCGAGCAGAAGCACGCGGAGGCCTACCCGGGCATCAAGGGCACCGATGCACAGCAGACGCTCTCGCAGCAGTCGCTGGAAGAGGTGCAGTCCCAGGCCGAGACACTGTTCGCCGACATCCGCGCCCGGCTCACCGCCGAGTTCGGCTACACCTGGACCCACGTGGGCAGCGACGACCCGCGCCCTGAGCGCAACGGCTACGGCGGCGAATCGATGCTCGTCGAACTGACGACCGCCGCGTGGGCGACCAACGAACCCATCCAGGACTACGACCGCAAGCTCGCGGTCATGGCCGCCATCAACGAGGTGGTCGCCCAGCACGGGCTGTGGGAGCTGTACTCCTTCAACGACCCGACGAACTCGGGCATCGACCCCGCCATGATCACGAAGCTCTACGGCAGCGACGATCCCCGCACCCAGACCACCTGGGAGTACTACACCGAGAACTACCCCGATCCGATGCGGTTCTACGCCAACATCTACGACGTCTCGAACGATCGCGGCGGCGGCTTCCTCAAGGAGCGCGAGGCGCAGCACACCCGCACCGGCGAGCCGCTGGAAGGCCTGCAGCTCGTGGTGATCGCGAGCGGGCTGCTCAGCGAGGCCGACCGCGACGAATTCCAGACCAGGATGCAGGACTACCCCGGCTTCGAGTGACCGCGGCTCACGCCCCGAGGGTCAGCAGCATCCGCGCGAGCACGTAGCGGGCGTGGCCACGAGACGTGCGAGGGTCGTAGCCGAGCGTGTCGACGAGTGCGGTGAGTCGCTCCTGCACGCTGGAGTGATGCCGCCCGAGACGCGCCGCCGCGGCCCGCACGCTCTGCTCCTCGACCACCGCATCGAGCAGTTCCCGGCTGCGCTCATCGAGGCGTGCGAGCACCGCGGCATCGGGGTGCAGGGGTCCGGCGTCGGCACCCTCCGCGACAAGCAGCATCGCCCCGAGCGCGGCGGCATCGACCACCGGCTCCGTGGGACTCGTCAGCCGCACGGCCACGAGCGCCGACGACCACGACGAGGGGAGCCGCTCACCCGGCCCCGCGATGCCGAGTCCCAACCGCAACCCGGTGGCGTCGGGCCAGGCATCGACCGCGTCGACCGCCGCATCCAGGATCGTCGCGCGGGTGAGTCCGTGCCGCGTGGCGACGACCGCGGACGGATGCTGCGGCAGCGGCGCCGGATCGGGAGGGGAGGCGACGAGCCGCAACGCTTCGGCTGTGAGGCGCAGGCGGGGCAGCGCGGCCGCACGCTCGTCCGCTCCGGCATACGAGCTGATGGCGAGCTCGACCGCGCTCTCCGGCCCGACCGAGCGACGTGCGCGGATGATGCCGAGCGCGAGACTCAGTCGTTCCAGGATCATCGCGTCGTTGGTGTGCGGATCGCCGTCGCGCTCGATCCAGGCGATGGCATCCGGCCCGCTCTCCCGCACCGGCCACGCGTGCGACGGCTCGACCGGGTCGATGCGCACGCCGTCCGCCCGCACGCGAACGATCTGCCGGCCGTCGCGCTGACCGACCGTCGCACCGCTGAGCACCGCGGCACCGCGCAGCATGCTCTCCACACCGACCGACCGGGCGACGAGGGCATCGAAGTAGGTGACGACTTTGAGCGTCTCGCTGGCATCCGGGTCGAGGGCGGTGAGACGCCCCAGCAGATCTTGCATGTCGGGCTCCATCGCGCGGGGATTCCACCCTACGGGGTCGGCGCACGACCCCGTAGGGTGGGCGGACTCAGGAGAGCAGGCGGTTCACCCAGTTGTCGCGCGCGGCGAGCATGGCCTGCGCGACCGCGGCGTGCGGGGCGAACATGTCGAAGCCGTGGAAGCCCCCGGCCCACACATGCAGCTCCGCCTGCACTCCCGCTTCCCAGAGCTTGGTGGCGTAGGCGACATCCTCATCACGGAACACCTCGGCGCTGCCGCAGTCGATGAATGCGGGCGGCAGTCCGCCGAGGTCGGTCGCCCGCGCCGGGGCGGCATAGATCGACACGTCGTCGGTGCCCTTGCGGTCGCCGAGGAGCGCGGTCCATCCGGTGATGTTCGAGCCGCGGTCCCACACCCCGATCCCGTCGATCTGCTGCGTCGACACCGACTCGTCGCGGTCGTCGAGCATCGGGTAGATGAGCAGCTGACCGATCAGCTCGGGGCCCTTACGGTCGCGAGCGAGCAGCGCGGTGCCCGCAGCCAGCCCGCCACCGGCACTGCCGCCGCCGATCAGCAGCCGCGTCAGGTCGATGCCGAGCTCATCCGCGTGCTCGGCCGTCCACAGCAGTCCCGCGTAGCAGTCCTCCACCGGGTACGGGTCGGGGAACTCGGGGGCGAGCCGGTACTCCACCGTGACGATCACGCCGTTGAAGCGCTCAGCCCAGTCCAGGAAACCGACGACGCCGAGCCACCGGTTGCCGATGATCATTCCGCCGCCGTGCGTGTGGAAGAAGCCGGGGCCGGTGCCGGTGCGTCCTTCCTTCTCGATCACGGAGACGACGATCTCGTCGCCGTCGTGGCCCGCGATCGTGACGTCGCGCCGGGTGAAGCCGCGCTCGGCGAGCACGGTGAAGATCTCGTCCTCGCCACCCATGGGCGTCTGGCGCAGCAGAGGGATCATCTCGGCCGTCAGAGTGGACGGCATCTGGTCGCCGACGAGGGCGAGGGCGGCTTCGAGCTCGGGATCGAAGGGCGGTCGCGCCAGGGTCGTGTCAGTCATCAGAACTCCTTTGTTCTCGGCCACCACCGCGGCGGCGTTCCGTCAGCCTTCCGCACGCCGCACCCGAGGGTAACCCGCCAGCCGGACCCGATCCGACCCCGTCCCTCCGCCGAGTGGCGGGTCACCGAGCCGGTGTCGATCGGGCGACGGCCTGACTACACTGGCGCCACGACAGAAGGGATGTGCGACATGATCCGAGTGCTCGATGAACAGCAGTCCTACGAGTTGTTGGCCACGACCACGATCGGCCGGATCGGCTTCGTCGTCGACGACCGCGTGCAGATCTACCCGGTGAACTACGCCATCTCCGCGCACGATCTCCTGCTCCGCACCTCACCGCTGGGGCTGCTCGCTCGACTCGCCGAGCAGCCGGCCGACGTCTCCTTCGAGGTGGACTACCACGACCCCCTCGGCAACACCGCCTGGAGCGTGCTGATGCACGGCACCCTGTCGCGAGCGCCCGAGGAGCAGGCCGCCGACATCATCGCCCGCGTCAGCCCGTGGGCCGACGACGATCGCGATCTCCCCCTGATCTTCCGCATCGAGACCATCGAGGGCAGGAGCGTCCGCCGCGAGACGCGCCGCTGACCGCCTGCCGCCTGCCGCCTGCCGCCTGCCGCCTGCCGCCTGATCAGGATGCCAGCGCGAGACCCGCGGCGAGCGCGAAGCCGAGCACCGTCGCGAGCCCGGTCGACTCCTTCGCCTTGGACTGCGCCTCGGGGATCATCGAGTCGACGAGCATCACGAGCAGGGCGCCGGCCGCGAAGCCGCTCGCCGCGGAACGGAAATCGTCACCCGTGATGCTCGCGAGTCCGAAGCCGGCGACGGTTGCGAGAGCGCAGATCACAGTGACTCCCGCCCACAGCAGCAGCACCCGCGACTTCGCCATGCCGCCCTCGAGCAGGTCGGCCGCCGAGCCGATCGACTCGGGCAGGTTCGAGACCAGGATGGCGACGACGAGCGCGATGCTCACCGGCTCACCCGAGGCGAGGCCGATGCCGAGCACGAGCTGTTCCGGGATGCCGTCGAGGAGGGCTCCGACGGCGAGCTGGCCTCCGCCCGCCGACCCCTTGGTCTTCGCGGCACGGGCATCGAGGATGCGGTCGGCGATGTAATAGCTGATCGCTCCCGCGGCGACCCCGACCACGAGGGGCACGGGACCGGCGAGGTCGAGTCCTTCCTCCCACAGCTCGAACGCGATCGACGCCATGAGGGCACCGGCGCCGAAGCCGAGCACGATGCCCAGCCACCGCGGGGGCCACTTCCGCAGCAGCGCCAGCACGGCGCCGATGAACAGCGGCGCCGCCGCGACCACACCCCACAGGACTGCTCCGCCCATGACCTACCTCCGTGCGCCCACTCTCCCACCCCACGCGCCGCAACTCGCGGCATGAGTGCATGCCATTCCTGCCCGACGTCCGGAATGCACGTCTTCTCCACCGCCACCGGGGCGTTTGTCCGACTTCCCCGAGGCACCTTGCTCTGGTCGGTGACGCGTCCCACCTGCGCGACATCGCCAAAGCGCGGCAGGCACGCGACGCCGCCGTCGAACGGCTGGCCGCAGCCGTCGCCGCGGCACGAGAAGCCGGCGACTCCTGGACCATGATCGGAATCGCGTTGGGGACCTCGAAGCAGAATGCGTTCCGGAAGTACGGCGGCACCTGAACGGCTCGACCCTTCAACGACAGCGGCTGACATGATGCACCATTCAAATGGTATCGTGATGGCATGCGGACAACCATGGACAAGGCAGGGCGCATCGTGATCCCTGCCGCACTTCGCGAACGAGTCGGCCTGGTGCCGGGGCCGGTCGATCTGATCCTCGACGGCAACGGCATCCGGATCGAGATCGAGGCGCCGGACAACCTCATCGAGAAGGACGGGCGGCTGGTCATCAGGTCTTCCGGCATCACGCTGACACCCGACGCCGTTCGCGAGCTACGCCTTGCCGACCAGCGCTGACTTCGTCCTCGACACGAGCGCAGCGGTCGCACTTCTCGTGGAAGACAACACAGCACACTACGCCGTGCTGAGCTTCTGCCGCGGTGCAACCCTCGGCCTCGCTGGGCACGCCTCGGCAGAGACGTATTCCGTATTGACCCGCCTGCCGCCCCCCAATCGACTGACCCCGTCAGCAGCAGCCCGTGCCATCCGCACCGCGTTCCCCCGATCAATCTCACTCTCGGAGCAGACAGCGCTCACCGCCGTCGATGTTCTCGCCGATGCCGGAATCGCCGGCGGAGCCGTGTACGACGGCTTGGTCGCATTGTGCGCCCGCACCGCGGGAGTGACGCTGGTCACATGCGACCGCCGCGCCATGGGCACCTATGCCGCGCTCGGGGCCGACGTCATGCTCGTCTAGACGGCACAGGGCGACACGCCGCCCGCGGATAGACTGGGAAGCATGTCCAAGGTCCTCCAGTCCCTGCCCGTCGGCGAGCGCGTCGGCATCGCCTTCTCCGGAGGACTCGACACCTCCGTCGCCGTCGCGTGGATGCGCGAGAAGGGCGCCGTGCCCTACACGTACACCGGCGACCTCGGACAGTACGATGAAGACGACATCGAGTCGATCCCTGGCCGCGCCCTCGAGTACGGCGCCGAGGCCTCGCGCCTGATCGACTGCAAGACCGCCCTGGTCGAAGAGGGCTTCGTCGCCCTCTCCTGCGGCGCCTTCCACATCCGCTCCGGCGGCAAGACCTACTTCAACACGACGCCCCTCGGTCGCGCGGTCACCGGCACGCTGCTGGTGCGCGCCATGAAGGAGGACGGCGTCGACATCTGGGGCGACGGCTCCACCTACAAGGGCAACGACATCGAGCGGTTCTACCGGTACGGCCTGCTCGCCAACCCCCGTCTGCGCATCTACAAGCCGTGGCTCGACGCCGACTTCGTCACGGAGCTCGGCGGTCGCAAGGAGATGAGCGACTGGCTCGTCGCCCGCGACTTCCCCTACCGCGACAGCGCTGAGAAGGCGTACTCGACGGATGCCAACATCTGGGGCGCCACACACGAGGCGAAGACCCTCGAGCACCTGAACGTCTCGCTCGAGACCGTCGACCCGATCATGGGCGTGAAGTTCTGGGACCCCTCGGTCGCGATCGAGACCGAAGACGTCACCGTCACGTTCGACGCCGGCCGGCCCGTGGCCATCAACGGCGTCGAGTACACCGACCCGGTCGCGCTCGTGCAGGAGGCGAACACGATCGGCGGACGCCACGGCCTGGGCATGAGCGACCAGATCGAGAACCGCATCATCGAGGCGAAGTCGCGCGGCATCTACGAGGCCCCCGCCATGTCGCTGCTGTTCATCGCCTACGAGCGCCTCGTCAACGGCATCCTGAACGAGGACACCCTCGCCACCTACCACGAGCAGGGCCGCCGCCTCGGTCGCCTCATGTACGAGGGCCGCTGGCTGGAGCCGCAGTCGCTCATGCTGCGCGAGTCGATCCAGCGGTGGGTCGGCCTCACCATCTCGGGAACCGTGACGATCCGTCTGCGCCGCGGCGACGACTGGACCATCCTCGACACCACATCGCCGAACCTGTCGTACGGCCCCGAGAAGCTGTCGATGGAGCGTGTCGGCGATGCCGCGTTCGGCCCGGTCGACCGCATCGGTCAGCTCACCATGCGCAACCTCGACATCGCCGATTCGCGCGCTCGCCTGGAGCAGTACGCGGGCCTCGGCCTCGTGGGCGGCGCGACCGGCGAGCTCGTCGGACGCGTGACCGCCGGCGAGTCCGCCGAGATCACCGAGTCGGTGCACGGTTCGGTCTCCGAGGCCGACGAGACCCTCGCCGACGCGGTCGACACTGCTTCCGAGGGCGCGGCGTTCGACTCCGGCACCGACTGACGTGCCATCGCATCGGTGCCGCCGCTCCTCGGCCGGCACCGATGCGGATGACCGCTAGGAGCCGTGCTCGGCGGTGCGATCCTGCTCCTCGGCGCGATCGATGATGCGCGGAAGCACCTCGTCGAACAGTGTCACGATGGCCGCGCGCGTCAGCATCGCGTCGCGCTGCCACAAAGCCTCGCGGATCTCGAAAGTGGATTCCTCGGCAGCGACCCAGTCGAACGACCCCCTGGCGTGCTGCGTGAAGCGGCGGATCTGCGGTCCGAGGAGTTCGAGCACCCTGACCCGCGTGGCATTGCCCTCGAGGCGAGCGAGGCCGACCGCGATCGCCCGCAGCGCTCCACCGAAGGCTGCGATATCGCGCGCCTGCACCGCCTCGGACATGTCCTCGGTCAGGTCGACGAGATAGGTGACGTCGTCGGCCTGCACGAGCGGCATCGCGTGCCGCACCGAACCGATCCAGATGTCGCCGAACAGCGCGATCGCGTCGCGGATGCGGTCGAGGTCGAGCGGTGCGACGCGCGTGAACCTGTTGCGCTGCATCTCGACCAGGCCCTGCTCGGCCAGACGGGCCAGCGCATGCCGGACCGGTGTCTTCGATGTACCGAGCGACTCGGCGAGTTCGTAGTCGCGCAGCCGCTCCCCCGGCCGGAGCTCTCCGCTCACGATCGCATCGCGCACCCGGCGATAGACGTCTTCACTCATCGTTCTGCGCTCCAACGCGACATCGATGCCTGACAAATCACACCCTCCTCATGTACGGCGCCACCCCCCGATAATCCTGCGGCGCGCAACGCGTAACATAACACGACCGCTATCGGCGTCGCCTGTGCGCCCCCACCCGGGCGCCCGCTGTGAATCCCATGTCTATCTTGCACACTGATGTGCATGATCCGTACAATGAACGTCATGACCACTCGTGCACCCCGCCGCGATGCCGTCGAGAATCGCGCCGGCATCCTGTCCGCCGCCCGCTCGACCCTGGCTCTCGACCCGCACGCCTCGGTCGACGTGATCGCCCGCAGCGCCGGGCTCTCGCGGCGCACGCTCTACGGACACTTCGACGACCGCGATGCCCTGATCCGCGAGCTCATCTCCAGCGGTGCCCAGCGCTTCAACGCCATCGCCGCCTCGATCGACGACGCCGATGCCCGCCTCGCGCTCGCCCGCCTCGCCGCCCTCCTCTGGCAGGAAGCCGCGCACGTGCA
The DNA here is from genome assembly GCF_037150835.1 of Microbacterium sp. LB12. Taxonomy (NCBI): domain Bacteria; kingdom Bacillati; phylum Actinomycetota; class Actinomycetes; order Micrococcales; family Microbacteriaceae; genus Microbacterium; species Microbacterium sp. LB12. Next base: position 168,487 of record NZ_JBBCPF010000001.1, read on the forward strand.
GGTGGCCGCCGCACTCGCCCTCGATGAAGCCCACGTCGAGCACACCGCCGACGCACTCGCCCCCCTGCGACGCACCGTCGCGGCACTCGTGCGCCGCGGGCAGGACGACGGCAGCTTCCGCACCGATCTGGCCGCCCCGACCCTCGCGCGGCTGATCGAGGAGATGGCGCGCACCGTCATCTCCCGCACGGATGCCGCGAGCTCCGGCGCCGCCAACCTCGCGGTACGCGCGGTGCTGAGCATCGCCGGGCTGTCCTGGCGCGAAGCGGACGAACTGCTCGCCGCACACCCCGACATCGGGACATCCACACTCGACACATCCGACACCGACACCGACACCGACACCGAGAGCCGCGCATGAAGATCGCACTGCAAGACGTGAGCAAGGGCCGAAACGGCCAGGCACTCCCCTCGATGTCGCTGGAGTTCCACACCGGATCCGTGCGCTTCGCCCTCGCCGAGACCGAGCAGCGCCCCACCGTGCTCGGCCTGATCGCGAGCGGTCGCATGCGACCCGACTCCGGCCGCGTCAGCATCGACGGCACAGCCGACCCGAAGGCGCTGCGTCGCCGCGTGGCCCTGGTCGACGCCCCTGACGTCAGCGATCCGCACCCCGACATCACCCTCGCCGGCGTCGTCGGAGAAGAGCTGATGTTCGCGGGCGTGGCCGCCACCCCGCTGCACGCGCGGCGCTGGCTCACCCAGCTGGGCTTCGGGGAACTCGCATCCGTGCCGATCGGCAACATCGACCCCGCCGCACGCGTGCGCATCCTGTGTGAACTCGCGGTACTGCGATCGGGCGTCGAGGGCGTCGTGCTCGTGTCGCCCGACCGTCACGGTGGCAGCCCCGACGGCTGGTGGCGCATCGCCGGCGAGTTCGCCGACCGCGGCTACGCCATGCTCGTGATCGTCGGAGGCTCCGCAGCGGTCGCACTGGAGCGGATGCACGAGTTCGAGGCCATCAACGCCTCCGGCCCCGTCGAGCCGCTCGTGCTCGACGAAGCCGTCGAGGAGCAGTCGGCCCCCGATACGACGGACGACGACGATGACGAGGTCAAAGACGATCCCGCAGGCTCGCTTCCGGGGCCGATTTCGACCGACGAGAGCCCCACCGACGAAGAACCCGCGATAGACGAAGAACCCACCGACGAAGAACCCGCGATAGACGAAGAACCCCCCGACGAAGACCCCAACAACCACGAAGAGGACGGAGACGAGCGATGAAGGTTCCCGCCATGATCGCCGCCGAGCTCCGGCGCCTCACCGCGAGCAGGATGGGCATCCTCGCCCTGGTCGCACTGATCTGCGTGCCCATCCTCTACGGAGGCCTCTATCTGTGGGCGAACCAGGACCCGTACGCGAAGTTCCCCGAGGTTCCCGTCGCGCTCGTGGTCGACGATGAAGGCGCCCCCGCGCCCACCACCGGCACCGAGCAGGCGACCGGCGAGACCGTGAACTACGGCGAGGACGTGGCCGACAACCTCATCGAGGGCAACGCCTTCGACTGGCAGCGGATGTCGGCGGACGACGCCGCCGAGGCTCTGCGACACGGCACCGTCGACTTCACCGTGACGATCCCCGCCGACTTCTCGGCCGCGCTCACCTCGGCAGCGGGCACCGATCCGCACCAGGCGCGCATCGAGCTGGAGACGAACGACGCGAACAACTACCTGGCGTCATCGATGGGCACGCAGGCCGTGGAGAAGATCCGCAGCTCGGTCGCCGAGATGGTCGGGAGCGAGGCCGCAGAGCGTCTGCTCACCGGACTCAGCGACGTGCGCGACAGCCTGGTCACCGCGACGGATGGTGCGACGCAACTGGCCGACGGTGCCGGGACTGCGGCATCCGGCAGCTCCACGCTCGCCGACGGCACCGCGAAACTCGCCGACGGCACGGCGCAGCTGGCCGCCGGGGCGCAGACGCTCGCGAACGGCGCACAGCAGGTGAGCGCCGGCAACCGGCAGCTCGCCGACGTCGCCGACCGCGCCGGCTCCGCCGTGCAACAGGCCACGAACGCCCTGCCCCAGGTGCGCTCCGACATCGCCACCGTGCTCGCCGACCAGGGCCTCACCCCCGAGGAGATCGACCAGGTCCTGGCCAAGCTCGACCCGCTCGGCGCCCGCCTGCAGGAGGGCAACACCCAGGTGCAGAACGCGGTCGGCAAGGTCGACCAGCTCGCCGCCGGTGCCGCCACCCTCGCCTCCGGGGCCAGCGATCTCGCGAGCGGCGCCGGCACGGTCGCCGCCGGAGCCTCCGCCGCGAACGACGGAGCAGCACAGTTGCGCGACGGACTCGCCACGCTGGCATCCGGCACCGCCCAACTGCGCGACGGGCTCTCGGACGGGGTGAACGCCATCCCGGAATCCACCCCCGAACTGCGCTCCCTGCAGGCCGACACCATTGCCGACCCGGTCAAGGTGTCGAGCGACAAGGTCGCCTCCGCCGAGGACTACGGCGCAGGACTCGCCCCGTTCTTCGCCGCCCTGTCGGCGTGGATCGGCATCTACGCGCTGTTCCTCATCGTCAAGCCGATCTCGCGGCGCGCGATCACGGCCCTGCATTCCCCGATCCGGATCACGCTCGCCGGCTGGCTGACGCCCGCGATGCTCGGCGCCGTGCAGATGCTCGGGCTCATGGGCATCCTCGCCCTCACCCTCGGCTTCACGTTCGACCATCCGCTCGGCACGCTCGGGGTGATGATGTTCGCCTCGGCGACGTTCGCGGCGATCATCCTCGCGCTCAACGTGTGGCTCGGTTCGGTCGGGCAGTTCCTCGGGCTGGTGCTGATGGTGCTGCAGCTGGTCACGGCCGGCGGCACGTTCCCGTGGCAGACGCTGCCGGCACCGCTCGCGGCCCTGCATCACGTGCTGCCGCTGGGCTACGTCGTCGATGCGATGCGCCAGCTGATGTACGGCGGCGACTACGCACGAGCCGGATGGGATCTCGCGGTGCTCGGAGTGTGGCTCGTCGGCGCCCTGCTGCTCGCGATGATCGGCGTGACCCGGATGACGCACCGACGCACCCTGCGCGATCTGCAGCCCAGCCTGATCGGATGAGGCCGCCGCTCGCCGCGGACCGGACCCCCGCGGCGAGCGCGCGCCGGATATGATGCGAGGGCGCGGACCTGAGACGCGCACTGGGGCTCGGTGGGACTGAGTTCCACCTGTCTACCCGAAAGAGTTCTCGACGATGATGACCGATTCGCTGGAGTCCGCCGTACCCTCGCGCCCCTCGCTGGGCGTTCGCATCGGACGCATCGCGTTCCTCGTCGTGGCCGGGATCGTCGTGATCGCGGTCGCCGCGGCGTTCTTCGTTACCTGGACCATCCAGCGCTCCTTCCCGCAGACCGCGGGGACCATCGAGCTGGACGGGCTGCAGGCACAGGTCACAGTGCAGCGCGACGAGCGCGGCGTCCCGACCATCACCGCCGATTCCACCGACGACCTCTTCTATGCGGAGGGGTACGTGCACGCGCAGGACCGGTTCTTCGAGATGGACTTCCGCCGGCACGTCACCGCGGGCCGCGTGGCCGAGATGTTCGGCGAATCACAGGCCGGCACCGACGCCTTCCTCCGCACGCTCGGCTGGCGCAAGGTCGCCGAAGCCGAGGTCGCGGCGATGGATGACACCACCCTCGGGTACTACGAGGCCTACGCCGACGGCGTCAACGCGTACCTCGCCAGCCGCTCCGGCGCCGAGCTGTCGCTCGAGTACGCGGTCATCGGCCTGCAGAACCCCGACTACACGCCCGAACCGTGGGAGCCCGCCGACTCGGTCGCCTGGCTCAAGGCCATGGCCTGGGACCTCCGCGGCAACATCGAGGATGAGACCGAGCGGTCGCTCCTCGCCGCGCAGCTGGGCAATGCCGCAGACACCGGCGACCTGCTGAAGAAGCTCTACCCGGACTATCCCTTCGACGAGAATCCGGTGATCGTGCCGAAGATCTCCACGGTCCCCGCCGTCGGTACCGGCGCCGAGCCCGCCGCGTACACGCCGACGGAGACCGACGGCGAGATCCAGCAGGCGTCCACCACGATCGAGTGGGAGGAGACGTCGAACGTCATCGAAGCCGCGAGCGTGCTCGTCGGCGATGTGGGCGAGGGCATCGGCTCGAACTCCTGGGTCGTCTCCGGCGAACTCACCGAATCCGGCATGCCCCTGCTCGCGAACGACCCGCACCTCGGGGCATCGCTCCCCTCGGTCTGGTACCAGGTGCAGCTGAAGTGCTCGACCGTGAACGAGGCGTGCCCCTTCGACGTCGGCGGCTTCTCGTTCTCCGGCCTCCCCGGGATCGTGATCGGCCACAACCAGCACGTCGCCTGGGGCTTCACGAACCTCACCACCGACGTCACCGACCTCTACATCGAGCGCGTCGAAGGCGACCAGTACTGGCGCGACGGCGCCCTGGTACCCCTCGAGGAGAGCACCGAGACCATCAAGGTCGCGGGCGGCGACGACATTGAGCTGACTATCCGGTCCACCGTGCACGGCCCCATCATCTCCGGCCTCACCGACGACTTCACCGTGATCGCGGACGATCCGGAGCCCGCACTCGATGCCGAGGTCGGCACCCCCGCCGCCCCCCTGCCCGCCGCAGAGGACGATGCCGAATACGCGGTGAGCCTGCGGTGGACGGCCCTCGACCCCGGTACCACCGCGACCGCGATCTTCGCACTCTCCACCGCGCAGGACTTCGACGACTTCCGGTACGCCGCGTCGCTGTTCGACGTGCCGGCGCAGAACCTCATCTACGCCGACACCGAGGGCAACATCGGCTACCAGACGCCCGGTCGCCTCCCGATCCGCGGTGCGGGCGATGGATGGATGCCGCAGCCGGGATGGGACAGCAGCTACGACTGGACGGGCTTCATCCCGTTCGAGGAACTGCCCGTGTCGTACAACCCGGCGTCCGGCTACATCGTCACCGCGAACAACGCGATCGTGACCGACGACTACGCCTACTTCCTCTCCCGGGACTGGGACTACGGATACCGCGCCGCACGCATCGCGCACCTGATCGAACGGCTCTCGGCCGCGGCGCCCCTGACTGCGCAGGACATGCGCGACATCCAGATGGACGACGAGATGTGGATCGGCAAGCGGCTCGCGGCGGCGATGAGCGATGTCGAGGTGTCCGGTGCCGGACCGACCGAGGCCGTGGGACTGCTCACGGCGTGGGATGCGCAGAACGCGGCATCGTCTTCGGCCGCCGCCTACGCCAACGTGCTGTGGTCGAACCTCGTGCAGAACATCTTCGCGAACCGTGAGCAGCCCTTGCCGATCGACGGTCAGGGCAGACTCTTCACGGTCGTCGGCGACATGCTCGACAACCCTGGCGATCCGCTCTGGGTCAACCCGAAGATCGACGTCGACGGGATGGAGCAGATGCTCGCGCTGTCAGCGGAGCAGGCCTACGACGAGCTCGCCGGACTGCAGGGGACGGCGACCGCGCGGTGGAACTGGGGCGATCTGCACGCCATCACCCTGACCAGCGACACCCTCGGGTCATCCGGCATCGCCCCGGTCGAGGCGCTGTTCAACCGCGGACCCTTCCCTGTGAGCGGCGGGGCCTCGGTCGTGAACGCGACCGGGTGGGAGCTCGGTGTCTCGTACGCCACCACCACGGTGCCGTCGATGCGCATGGTGGTCGACCTGTCCGACTTCGACGCCTCGACCTGGATCCACCTCACCGGCGCCTCCGGTCACGCCTTCCACGAGCACTACACCGCCCAGACCGCGGACTGGGCGGCCGGCGTGCAGAAGCCGTGGGCGTTCTCCGCCAAGGCGGTGAAGGCGGCGGTCGTCGACACCCTGGTGCTGACCCCCGCAGGCTGAGCACGGTTTCCGTCGGATACCGTTGACGGGTGCCGTCCAGCTACCTCGCCCCCAAAGGAACCCCCGCCACACTCCTGGAGTTCGAGCACGGCGGCGCCACCCTCATCGCGGAGACGTTCGGTGAAGGACCGCACACCTACCTGCTGCTGCACGGCATCGGCATGGGGCGCAGCGTGTACCTCGACATCGTGCAGCGACTCGACGGGCGCGTGATCGCCCTCGACCTGCCCGGGTTCGGCGAGGCACCCGAGCCCACGCGCACCCTCACCATGGAGCGGCACGCCGACCTCGTGGCCGCCTACCTGGAGCACGTGAACGCCGAGCCCGTCGTGGTGATCGGCCACTCGATGGGGAGCCAGATCGCGGCGGAGCTCGCCGCGCGGCATCCCGCCCTCGTCGAAGGGGTCGTGCTGGCCGGGCCCACCGTGAACAAGGCGGCCCGCAACATCCAATCGCAGGCGCGCTACCTGCTGATGGACCTCATCGGCGAACGACCCCTGGTGATCTGGCGCGGAGCCCGCGAGTACCTGCGGGGCGGTCCCCACCTGTTCCGCAAGATGCGCGCGACCATCGTGCACGAACCGGAGGACGCGTTCGTCCGCATCGAGTGCCCCGTGCTGGTGCTGCGCGGCGAGAGCGACCCGCTCGCCCCGATGAGCTGGTGCCGCGAGATCATCGACGCGATCCCCGGCGCCGACCTCGAAGTGATCCCCGACCACGGGCACGGCACGCTGATCAGCGACTCGGAGCCCGCCGCACGCCTGATCCACGCCTTCGCCGCGAAGCTCTGACGCCTGCGGGAGGTTCTTCCCGCGCTACCGCGTTCACAACTCAGGACGGGACCCGTCTCTGCGTCCGCTTGTCTTCCGGCGCCCCTGTTCCGGTGTGGTCCTCCTGAGTTGTGATCGCGGGCGGGATGTGAACTTCGGGCCCAGCACGTCGATGACATCCCGAAGGGCATCAGCGACCGTGTCGGGGCGATTAAGAATGTCGGCTGCCAGCGGGCGGACCGTCACATACCCCAGGCGCGCAGCGGCAAGGTCCCGCTCACGATCCTGCTTCTGCTTCGTCCATCCTTCGTGGAACGTCCTGCTGTCGCACTCGACGACGAGCCAACCGTCAACGATGAAATCGACACGGCCAACACCCACGATGAGCACCTGAGTCTCGTAGGAGACCCCCAGTGCGCGGAGGATGAGCCGAACGAACGTCTCAGGGCCCGACTCCGCGGAAGGATCGACGAGGCGGAGAAGAGTCCGGAAGCGAACCGGCAACTCCAGGAACATCGCCTCCAACTGCGTCCTGGTGACGAGCCCGTGATGCACGAGGCTGTCGAGCGTCGCCACGGCCGCACGTGGTGACTGGCAGCGCAGGGAGTGGATGACCGCAGCGCGGAGTGAGGTCACGTGGAGGAGGTCGTGCTCCGGCTCATCCGCCCAGTGGACGCGCACCCCGCCCGATGTCGGTGCGCCCAGTCGGGAACTGTTGGCCGGCACCTGCGTATGCACCGCGGAGACTCTCAGCACGAAGACTCCGAGGATCTGCAGAAGTGAAAGGCAGGTGAGCCTGCCGCCTACGCGGACCGCTGCTGCGATCGTGTCGTCAAGATCGAGACGTCCGTATCTGTTCCGTCGCAGTCTGATGAGTCTGCCTGCCCGGACGGAGGAGGTGATCTGACGCGCGGTCAGCCCTTGGTGCAGAAGGTCGTCTCGCGTATGTACCTGCGGTGCGAACACGGTGGTTGCCAGTTGTTGTGGTGTGGGAGTCGGCACACAGAGAGCGTGTCGAAGACCTGCCGGAGAAAACGGCGCATGGTCCCGATGTGGAGTACTCCAGTCGATTTCAGGAGTGTGCAGGGCTTCCGCCCGACCCCGTGAAGGTCACCAGCCGCTCCCTCAGACGTTCACAACTCAGGAAGAAAGGCGCGCTTGGTCGCGAGCGCCACGCCGAGGCTTGTATCTGGCGCACAAAGTCCTGAATTGTGAACCCAAGTTCTTTGAGGAGTTGCGGACGCGAGGGCGGTCAGCCGGCGGCGGGAGGGGTCTGCTTCGACTCGGCCAGCTCGTCGACGACGAGGCCGCGCTGCTCGATGGTGCCGTTGCGATAGGCCTGGCGTCCGACCATGTGCGCCGAGAGCGGCGCCGTGGCGAACTGCATCAGCACGATCGGGGCGACCAGCACGAATCCGAGCAGGATACCGCCGATGGAACGCTGCGACAGGGCGATCGCGATGCAGATGAGCAGCAGCCCGAGCACCTGCGGCTTGGTGGCCGCGTGCAGACGGGTCGGCACGTCGCGGAAGTGCAGCAGACCCACGGCCGCTGAGAGGCACAGGATCGCTCCGAGCAGGATGAGCACCAGGACCGCCACATCGATGACGGCATCCGGGATCATGAGACCGAACACGTTCATGGTGTCGTGTTGTCCCTTCTCGCGACGAAGCGGGCGACCGCGATCGAGCCGAACACGCCGATCGCCGCGATGATCAGCAGCACCGGGATGTTGCGGGTGTGACCGTTGATCGCCATCTCGGCACCGAGCACGCACATCACCTCGGTGAGCAGCACGTCGGAGGCGACGGCACGGTCGAGGATCGACGGGCCGCGCACGATGCGGATCAGGGCGAGCACGGCGGCGATGCCGAACACGACCATGATCGCCAGGAGCAGGAGGTTCATCGGGCACCGCCCTTCATCGATCCGGTGAGACCGGCGCGCTCGTCGGCCCTGAGCGCACGATACTGCGCGGGGTCGCCGAGCGCACGCACCACCCTGCGCTCCCAGCGGAGCACTCCGGCGCGCTGCTTCTCCACGTCGTCGAGGGTGCGCACGCCGATCACGTGCAGGTACAGGATGTGGCGGTCGCGATCGGTCTCCACGATCAGTGATCCGGGGATCAGCGACGACACGACGGCGACGTGCGTCATCACCAGGTCGTCGGCGTAGCGCAGCGGCACCGCGATGATGGCTGTGCCGGGCTGGCGCCGGAAGTCGAACACCTGCACCGTGACCGCGAGCGCACCGCGCAGCACCGCGAACAGGAACTGCACGACGAAGAGTGCGGCGTACCAGAGGTTGATGCGCCCCGACAGCGCGACCGTCGGAAGACGGAAGACACGGGTGACGAAGATCGCGACGACGAGTCCGGTCAGGAATGACAGCACGGTGAACTGCGCCCACAGCAGCATCCACAGCACCACGAGCCACGCGAGGAACGGCAGCTGCACGCGGATGTCGTGCCAGAGGTGACGTCGGGTCTCACGTCCCATCAGCCCACCTCCTCCTGCAGCTGCACGAGGTTCACGGGCTGCAGCAGCCCGGCGCCGATGCGGTCGCAGAGGGCGTACAGCGGACCCGCGAACACCGTCAGGGCGAGGGTCACGGCCACCATTCCGCCGGTCGCGAGTGTCATGATCTTCGGGATGCGACGCGTCTCCTGCTGCTCATCGGCCGCGGGAGCGTTGCCGAGGTACGAGATGCGTCCCTCGGTCTCGGTGGAGTCCTCCTCCTCGCGCCAGAAGGCGAGGTTCCATGCGCGCATCAGAGCGTACAGGGTGAGCAGCGAGGTGATGATGCCGCCGAAGATCAGCACGATCATGAGCGGTGTGCCGATCTGGGCCGCGGCCTCGAACAGCGCGAACTTGCCGATGAATCCCGAGAAGGGCGGCAGACCGCCGAGGTTGATGGCGGGTACGAAGTAGAGGATCGCGATCAGCGGCGCGACTTTCAGCAGTCCCTTGACACGCAGGATCGACGTGCTGCCCGCGCGACGTTCGATGAGACCGACGGCGAGGAACAGGGTCGTCTGCACGACGATGTGGTGCACGATGTAGTACACCGTGGCTCCGATCGCGGCCGGGGTGGCGATCGCGAGACCGAAGATCATGTAGCCCACGTGGCTGACCAGCGTGAACGACAGGATGCGTTTGAGCTCGGCTTGCGCCACGGCACCGAGCACGCCGATGATCATGGTCGCGAGCGCGATGATCAGCAGCAGCGTGTTGATGCTGTTCGACGCGAAGAGCTGCGTCTCGGTGCGGATCAGGGCGTAGACGCCGACCTTGGTCAGCAAGCCCGCGAACACCGCGGTGACCGGCGCCGGCGCGGTCGGGTACGAGTCCGGCAGCCAGAACGACACCGGGAAGATGGCGGCCTTAATGCCGAACGCGACGACCAGCATCAGGTGCAGCACGAGCTGCGTCTCCTGCGGGAGCTCCGACATCCGCTCGGCGATCTGCGCCATGTTGACCGTGCCGAGCGCGCCGTAGATCATCGCGATCGACGCGAGGAACAGGATCGACGACACCAGCGAGACGACGATGTAGACGGCGCCGGTGCGGATGCGGGATTCGGTACTGCCGAGCGTGATCAGCACGTAGGAGGCGACGAGCAGGATCTCGAAGCCGACGTAGAGGTTGAACAGGTCGCCCGCGATGAAGGCGTTGAAGATACCTGCCGCGAGGATCAGGTACGACGGGTTGAAGATCGAGATGGGTGTCTCATCGGTGCCGTCCGCGACGCCCTGGCCGATCGAGAACAGGAGCACGGCGAGCAGCACGACGCTGGAGATGAGCACCAGCAGCGCGGCGAGACGGTCGACGTAGAGCACGATCCCGAACGGCACGGGCCAGCCGCCGACCGAGACCGCGAGCGGAGCTCCGGCGTCGACCACCACCAGGAGCACGGCGGCGATGATCGAGACCGCGGCGAGGGTGGCCACCGTGACCACGACCTGGAGCCGGGCGTTGCGACCGAACACCAGCGTGACCGCCGCGCCGAGGAGCGGCAGCGCGACCAGGAGAGGGACGAGGGAGGTCATGTCCTGTCCTCCTCGTCCTCGTCGCGGTCATGGGGTTCGTCTGGGCGCGGTTCGTCACCGTCGTCCGGGGAGGAGGACGGTTCGCTCCCCCAGCCGGTGGGAGCGTCGAACGGCGCGTCGTCGTGGATCGCGGGGTGATCGCGCATGTGCAGCACGGTGATCGGCGCGGTCTGCACGCCCACGAAGTCGGTGGTCGCTTCGTCGTCGTCGGTCTCGGACTCGTCGTCCATGAGGTCTTCGTCGGCGTCGGTGCGCTCGCGGAGCGCGATGTCGGCCTCGTCATCCTCGACCGTGTCGGCCTGTCCCAGCTGCCAGGAGCGGTAGATCAGCGCGAGGAGGAAGGCCGAGACGGCGAAGGTGATCACGATGGCCGTGAGCGTGAGCGCCTGCGGGAGCGGATCGCTCATCTGCCCGTCGGTGCCGAAGAACGGCGCGTTGCCGGGAACGCCCATCACGATCAGCAGCAGCAGGTTGGTGGCGTTGCCGAGCAGCAGGAAGCCGATCAGCACCCGCGTGAGGCTGCGCTCGAGCATCGCGTACACGCCGCACGCGAAGAGGACCGCCATGATCACGATCAGGGTGAGCGAGACATCCATCAGCTGCTCCCCCCGCCGCGCGCGAGGAAGCCCTCAGGGCCGGGGGTGGTGCGCAGCGCCGCCTGCCGGTCGACCTCGGCGCCGAGGCTGCGCAGCACGTCGAGCACCAGGCCGATCACGACGAGGTACACGCCGATGTCGAAGATGGTCGACGTGACGAACTCCATGTGGCCGATGCCGGGGATCTCCCACTCCCAGAACGTGCTGGTGAGCGGTGCCATCCCGAAGAACAGCGGGACCACGGCCGTCCCGACGGCAAGGATGAGGCCCGCGCCGAGCAATCGTCCGGCGTCGGTGGGCGCGGCGGCGCCGAGCTCCCAGCGACCACCCGCGATGTAGCGCATCACCAGGGCCATGCCCGCGACGAGGCCGCCGGCGAAGCCGCCTCCCGGCAGGTTGTGTCCGGAGAACAGCAGGAAGATCGACACCACGATGATGGTGTGGAACAGGATGCGCACGATCACCTCGAGCAGGATCGACCTGTTCTCGGGTTTCATCTTCTGGCCGCCGACGAGCCAGGCGCGCGGGCTGCTCTCGTTCTCGGAGGTCTGGAAGCGGATGCCCTCGGTGGTCTCCACGAGGGGGCGGCTGCGGGCGGCCTTGCGCGTGGCCCGCGGCAGGTTCTTGGTGGCGGCGAGCAGGTCGGCGCGATGCGTGACGAACACGAGCGATGCGACACCGGTCGCGGCGAGCACGAGCACCGACAGTTCGCCCATCGTGTCCCAGCCGCGCAGGTCGACCAGCGCCACGTTGACGACGTTCTTGCCGTGACCGATCTCGTAGGCGAGCTTCGGGAACGCCTCCGAGATCGGGTTCGCGATGCGCGACTGCGTGGCGACGACCGCGACGAAGGCCATGGTCACGCCGACGCCGATCGCGAGCAGGGCGCGGGGGACGCGGCCCACCGAGGCGTTGTGCTCGCCCATCCGGGCGGGGAGTCGACGCAGCACGAGCGCGAACGTGACCATGGTGACCGTCTCGACCAGGATCTGCGTGAGAGCCAGGTCGGGGGCACCGCTGGTCGCGAAGAGCACCACCATGCCGAGTCCGGTGACCGAGACCAGCACCACTCCCGTGTAGCGCTTCTGGGCGCGGACGGCGAAGACGCCGGCGATGGCCATGATCGGCGCCACCACGATCTGGGCGGGCGTGTGCCAGGCGGAGAGGTTGTAGCGGTCGATGTCGCTCGCGATCAGGGCGGTCACCTCGGCGGCGACGAACACCACGAAGATCGTGCCGACGTAGACCGGCAGCGAACCGCGCTGCGTGAGGGTGGTGCTGAGCACCGAGAGGCGGTCGACTCCGCGCATGACGAGGTAGTAGACGTCGGCGGCGGTGAACGGCAGCATCCGCGTCTTGCGGTCCCACCCGGTCCTGCGGGTGAGGAGGAACAGGCCGAACCCGAGGAGGATCGAGAGGATCGAGATGCCCAGCGCGGGCTCGAAGCCGTGCCAGAGCGCGAGGTGGCCGGGGCCTTCGACGGCCTCGCCCGCATGATCGAGGCCGGGCGTCGCGGTGACGGCGTATCCCTGCAGCGCCACGTCGAGCGCAGGAGCTCCGATGCCCGCCGCGAGAGTCACCCCGGCGAGGATGATCGGCGCGGACAGGAACCCGACCGGCGGGTCGGGCCAGGCGGTGTCCGGCAGCTGCTGTCCCTGCTCGTCGCGCTTCTTCCAGAACGCTCCCCAGAGGAAGCGCACGCCATATGCCGCAGTGAGCATGGAACCAAGGACGACGCCGATGAGGGCGACGAGTCCCCACGGGGAACCGCCCTGCGCGTCGTCGAGGAGCGCGGTGAGCGTGGATTCCTTGGCGACGAAGCCGATGGTGGGCGCGATGCCCGCCATCGAGGCCACCGAGATGAATGCCGCCGTGGCCATGACCGGCGCCTGCCTGCCGACGCCGGAGAGCTCGTTGATGTCACGGGTCGACAGCTGACGGTCGATGACCCCCACGATCAGGAACAGTGCCGACTTGAACAGGGCATGCCCGATGACCAGGGCGAGACCCGCGAGCGCGGCGGCCTGCGTGCCGTATCCGACGACGATCGCGAAGAACCCGAGCTGGCTCACGGTGCCGAACGCGAGGATGCGTTTGAGGTCGGTCTCGCGCAGCGCCTGGATGCCGCCGAGCAGCATCGTGACGATGCCGAGCGTGATGACGATGGGTCGCCAGGTGGTGCTGAAGGCGAAGATCGGGGCGAAGCGGGCGATCAGGTAGATGCCCGCCTTCACCATCGCGGCCGCGTGCAGGTAGGCGCTGACCGGAGTCGGCGCGGCCATCGCTCCGGGGAGCCAGAAGTGGAAGGGGAACAGCGCCGACTTGCTGATGGCGCCGATCAGGAGCATCACGACCGCGGCATCGACGAGGGGTCCGGTCGGTGCGATCTCCAGGATCTGCTGGATGCTCGTCGTGCCGGTGTCGACCACGAGCAGCACGACGCCCACGAACATCACGAGCCCGCCGAGGGTCGTCACGAGCAGGGCCTGCAGTGCCGCACGTCGGCTGGCCGCGCGGCGACGGTAGTGCCCGATGAGGAGGTACGAGAGGATGCTCGTCACCTCCCAGAACATCACGAGCATCACGAGGTCGTCGGTGAGGACGAGTCCGTACATGGCGCCCGCGAAGCCGAGCAGCACGCCGGCGAACTGGCCGATGCCCGCCGTGTCCTCGTAGAAGTACCAGCGGCAGTAGAGCAGCACGAGCGAGCCGACACCGGTGACGATGAGGGTGAGCACCCACCCGAGCACGTCCATGTGCATCGACAGATTGAGCCCGAGCTGTGGGATCCACTCGACCGACTCGAACGGCGCGTTGCCGTCGAGCACCTGCGGCGTCATGACCAGCGCCTGCACGAAAGCGGCGGCGGGGACGAGCGCGGCGATGGCGAATGCCTGTGCTCCGAGCCAGCGCACCAGAACGGGCATCAACAGCGACCCGAGGAGGAACACGGCGAGGAGCGTGAGCATATACGCGGCTCCCTAGGGGCTCGTCGGCCTACTGGCACAGGCGGGCGGGTGTCCGTCCAGTTTACCGGCGCGAGAGCGTGCTGAGGTCCACGATTGCGCGATCGTGCCAGAGTGGGCGCATGCGGCGGGTGTGGATGCGAGAGCTTGCCGGGTGGATCGGCGCCCTGGCGATCGCCGTCGCATCGACCGCGCAGGTCGCGTCCTCCGCTCGTGCGGAGCTGCTGTTCCGCGACGGAGACTCCCTGATCGTGGCGATGTTCTCGCGGTCTCTGCTCTCCGGTCAGCCGCTCGACTGGGCGATGTCGAGCGTGCTGTTCCTCCCGGAGTCCGCGGTGTTCACCGCCCTCGATGCGGTGCTGCCCCTGCCGGTGAACGGTGTGCTCGCGATCAATGCCGTCGTCAACATGCTCGCCCTGTATGGCGCCTTCCGTCTCGTTGCCGGGCGGCGACACACCGACATGGCACCCGTCGCGTGGGCCCTGCTGGCTGTGGCGGCCTTCGCGATCATCGCGACGACCGAGACCTCGGCGTCACGCGATGCGCTCGAGCTCGCCTCCTTGCAGCTGACCACCACGTACTACTCGGCGACCGTGGTCGCCGTCGTGCTGTCGGTCGGTCTGGTCCGTCGGCTGCTCGACCTCACGGGCCGTGGCATCGGACTCTTCGTCGCGCTCGGAGCCACGGCGACGATCTCCACCCTGTCGAACCCCCTCTACGCGGCGTGGGCGACCGTCCCCATCTTTCTCCTCCTCGCCGCCATGTCGTTCCGTTCACAGCAACGCGTCCGGATGGGAGTGGTCCTCGCCGTGCTCCTCATCGGGACAGCGCTCGGCTTCCTCGGTCGCATTCCGCTTCAGGCATGGATCGCGAACACCGGCGCCGGGTACGTGCAGCCCGGGGAGTGGATGCAGTCGCTGGAGTACTACGGCGGATTGCTCGCGGACCGCCTCTCGACGCCCGCCGGGGTCGTCGGGTCTTTGCTGGTGCTCGCTCTTCTCGTGCTCGCGGTGGTCCGCTCATTCCGCGCCGACGATGCCGGTTCCCGTTTCGTCGCGGCGATCGGCTGGGTCATGCCGCTGCTGGTCGTGGTCGGGGCGATCGCGCTCGGCACGCACGCGGCCCGGTATCTCCAGCCCGCGGTCTTCGCTCCGGTGCTCGCGCTCGTCGCGATGCCGAGCACCGTGAGAGCACCGATCCGGGTCCGATCGATCCTCGCGGCGACCGCCGCCGCGCTCCTCGTGGTCGCCGGCTCCCTGAGCATCCCGCGACTCGTGGCAGCGTCTGCGTCGGCCGATCCCGACCTGCAGTGCGTGACGTCATGGGTGAACGCCTCCGGCCGCACCGGCGCAGGGCAGTTCTGGACCGTACGCCTGCCCAAGCTGCACCTCGACGAACCTTCGCAGCTGGTGCAGGTCGACCATGAGCTGAATGGCTATGCGTGGCTGGTGAATCGGCATGACTTCGCGGTCGGAGGGGTCACCTTCCTCGTGGAGGATGCGCAGACCGTGCCGTGGCAACTGGCCGCGATCCCCGACGGGACGATCGAGTGCGGCCGCTACCGCATCCTCGATTTCGGCGACACCGCGCTGCCTCTCGGGCCGCAGCGAAGCTGAACGTCAGCGCGGTACGGGGCCGGTCGTCGTCCCGGCACGGAACCGGCAGGTGAGGTCCTGCGTCACGCCCGCCTCGCCGCGGAGCATTCGTGCGACCTGTTCGCCCGCCGCGCGGCCCTTCTCGACAGCGGGCTGCACGCTGGTGGTGAGGGTGTGGTCACCCAGGCCGTCGACCTCGATGCCGTCGAAACCGGCCACGGACAGATCCTCCGGAACCCGCAGCCCCAGCTCTTCCGCCGCGCGGATGACGCCCACGGCGAGCAGGTCGCTCTGCGCGATCACCGCCGTCGGCCTCGTAGCGGGATCGGCCAGCAGCATGCGACCGACCAGCACGCCTTCGTCGATGAGGCTGCCGGATGCCGAGATGGCCGGGGCATCGGGGAAGATCTGTCGCAGGCCCGCGAGGCGGTGCACTGTCACGTCGACGGTGGCGTTCTCGACGCGCTCCGGCGTCACGGGCGCGCGCTCACGGTCGGTGTCGAGCGGAAGGGTGACCAGCGCCACGTCGGTGTGACCGAGATCGCGCACATGACGTGCGACGTCGGCGGAGGCGGCGACGTTGTCCAGCGTGATGCGCGGGACGCCCTCCCCCGCATCCCCTTCGATCACCACGACCGGCAGCCCTCGACCGAGGACCACCTCGAGCGAGGCCCGCGTGCGGGCCGAGCATCCGATGAGCACGAAGGCGTCGACGGGGGCGTTGGTGATCGCACTGCCTTCGTCGCCGGGCTCGTCGCGCATCAGGAGGATGCCGGCGCTGAGGTCGGCGAGACCGTCGGTGAGGCCGTCCATCATGGCCGTCGAGACCGGATCGAGGAACGCCGCGCGCAGGTGGCCTTCGAGCACGACCGCGACGATGCCGCTGCGTCCGCGACGCAGGGAGGCCGCCCGCGGGTCCGGTCCGGCGTAGCCGAGTTCCGCCGCGGCGGCCAGCACCCGCTCCCGCGTCGCGGCGGCGACGTTGGCCTTGCCGCTGAACACGACGGAGGCGGTCGAGGTCGCCACGCCCGCCTCCCGCGCGACGTCGGCGATCGTGGGACGACGCGGCGTCTCCTGACTGCTCATACTTCGAGGATAGCTCGCTCCTGTTCCCTCGGGTCGAATCGATTCGATAAGCTCTTCGCCATGGAGACTCCCCTCACCCGTTCGCAGTTCGTGCGCTGGCGCGCGGCGATCTTCGCCGTCTTCCTCGCGAGCGGCCTGTCGATCGCGACGTGGGCGTCCCGCGTGCCCGGGATCAAAGAGGCGCTGGGTCTCGACAATGCGCAGGTCGGGCTGATCCTGCTCGGCATGGGAGCGTCGTCGATCATCGGCATCTCGACCGGCCCTGCCGTCATGGCCCGCACCGGCGCACGCCGCGGGATGCTCCTGACCATGCTGATGTTCGCCGCGGGCATCGTGCTGGTCGGGCTCGGCGCGAACGTGTTCGCCTCGGTTCCGGTCGTCCTCATCGGCATGGCGCTGTTCGGGTTCGGCAACGGATCCGTCGACGTGATGATGAACGTCGAGGCGACGGCCATCGAGCAGCAGATGGGTCGCACGATCCTCCCCGTGTTCCATGCGTTCTTCAGCTTCGGCACGGTCATCGGCGCGGGGATCGGCGCCCTCGCCGCGCAACTCGCCCTCAACGTGGCCACCCATGCCGCGATCATGGGTTCCCTGATCGCCGTGATCGCGATCGTCTGCTTCTTCCAGGTTCCCGTGCGCGAGGCCGCGCTCGATCCGGCAGCGCACGAGAAGCCGGCGTTCCGCGCCCGCATGCACACGGCACTCGAGGCATGGCGCGAACCTCGCACCTACCTGATCGGCGTGGTCATGCTGGGCATGTCGTTCGCCGAGGGCGGCGCGAACGACTGGATCGCACTCGGCACCGAGCAGGGCCATGGCTTCGGCGAGGGCACCGGCGCGGTCTCACTGGCCGTGTTCTCGGTCGGCATGACGGTCGTGCGCCTGTTCGGCGGACCACTCGTCGATCGCTTCGGCCGGGTCGTGGTGCTGCGTGTGCTCGCCGTCGCGGCCGCATCCGGCATCCTGCTGTTCATCCTCGCGCCCACGTTCCCGCTCGTCCTCGTCGGCGCGGCGTTGTGGGGCATCGGCGCCTCTCTCGGCTTCCCGCTCGGCATGTCGGCCGCCGCCGACGACCCCGCCAAGGCGGCGGCCCGCGTGAGTGCCGCCGCGACGATCGGCTACATCTCCTTCCTGGGCGGACCGCCTGTGCTGGGTCTCATCAGCGAGCACATCGGCCTGCTGAACACGCTGTTCATCCTGGTGGCGCTGGTGGTGATGTCCGGGCTGTTCTCGGGTGCAGCCCGGCCACTGCGCGATGACGAGAAGACCCCGGTCGTACGCTCCGAGCGAGGCTGACGCACACGGCTTCGACCCGCGCCGATGCTCCGACGCGGATGGCATAGGCTCGACGGGTGCGTCTCGTCATCGCCCGCTGCTCGGTCGACTACACCGGTCGGCTCAACGCCCATCTCCCCCTCGCCACGCGTCTGCTCGTGCACAAGGGAGACGGGAGTCTGCTCGTGCACTCCGACGGCGGCAGCTACAAGCCGCTGAACTGGATGAGCCCGCCGTGCTCGCTGTCGAGCGAGACCCCGGGCGAGGAGGAGGCCAGCGCCGGTGTGGTCGAGGTGTGGCGCGTCACCCACAAGAAGACGGGCGATGCGCTGCGCGTGCAGATCTACGAGATCATCCACGACACCTCCCACGAACTGGGTATCGACCCCGGGCTGCAGAAGGACGGCGTCGAGGCCGACCTGCAGCGCCTCCTCGCCGAGCAGGTGGAGCGCATCTCCGAGGGAGCGACTCTCGTGCGCCGCGAGTACCCGACCGCGATCGGCCCCGTCGACCTGCTGGTGCGGGATGCCGACGGTGCCGCGATCGCGGTCGAGATCAAGCGCCGCGGTGACATCGACGGTGTCGAGCAGCTCACCCGCTATCTGGAGCTGCTCGGACGCGATCCGCACCTCTCCCCCGTGCAGGGCGTGTTCGCCGCGCAGGAGATCAAGCCGCAGGCCCGCGTGCTCGCCGAGGATCGTGGCATCCGCTGCCTGGTGCTCGACTACGACGACATGAAGGGCATCGAGTCGGGCATCCCCCGGCTGTTCTGACTGCCGCTGCGGTCACCACGCGGACGCCGCTCCCGATCACCGGATCGTCATCAGGCGCGGTTTCGGCCCCTCCCATCGCCCCACGGCCACCTTCACCTCGGACAGCTCGCACTCGACCCGATCGAGCCGTCGATCGAGGCGATCGAAGCGCGCCTCGAACTTCGCATCCTGCGCCTCGAACCGGAGCTCCACCGCCGCGAACCGCGCATCCATCCGGTTGATCATCCACCCGAATCCGCTGACGATCGCCACGAGCGTCGCCGCGGCTGTCGCCACCATCGTGATCACTTCCACCGACACGTACATGCCCCCATTCTCACCCGCTGTTCTGTCTTTGTCACGACCTTACGCGGGGTCAGAGCGTCCTCACACGAGGCGTGTATGAGTATCTTCAGTGCACACCTGTGCAGGAAGAGCGGCTACCCCACCGCGCCCCATAGGCTGGGAGGCATGCGCCACTCCCCCTACTCCTGCGTGCTCTGGGACGTCGACGGCACGATCATCGACGCGTCGGTCGGCATCCTGCGTCGTCTGAACGTCGCGCTGACCCACTTCGGCCACCCGGCGCCGACGCGGGAGGAGCTGGTGCACTGGATCGGTCCGCCCATGTTCCAGTCGTTCCA
The DNA here is from genome assembly GCF_037150835.1 of Microbacterium sp. LB12. Classification (NCBI taxonomy): domain Bacteria; kingdom Bacillati; phylum Actinomycetota; class Actinomycetes; order Micrococcales; family Microbacteriaceae; genus Microbacterium; species Microbacterium sp. LB12. Next base: position 188,057 of record NZ_JBBCPF010000001.1, read on the forward strand.
GGATCAGGCGGGCATGACGCCGGAGCAGTCGGCGGAGGCGGTCGCCTTCTACCGCACACTCGGCAAGGCCGACGGCTATACGACCGACGTCGCGACCTACCCGGGTGTGACCGAACTCATCCACGAGCTGCACGCCGCGGGTGTGCCGCAGGCGACGGCCAGCTCGAAGCCCGAGAACCAGGTCGACGCGCTCGTCGACCACTTCGGTCTGCGGCCAGCGTTCCTGACGACCGTCGGCGCGACGCCGGACGAGTCGACTCTCGCCTCGAAGACCGACATCGTCGCCGAGGCACTGCGTCGGCTGCGCGAGCTCGGCGCCGACACCTCACGCCCCGTGCTCGTGGGCGATCGCCATCACGACGTCGAGGGCGGCAACGCGAACGGCGTCCCCGTGATCTTCGTCGAGTGGGGCTTCAGCGATTCCCACGAAGGCGACGACGCCGCCTTCCGGGTCGCGTCCGTCGAAGAACTCCGCGCGCTGCTGCTCAGCTGACGGCTAGAACGAACCCGCCGCTCCGTGCGATCGCGCACCTGCGGAGCCGCAGGAAAGCACAGAACTCCCCGCCGGATGACGCATCGGGGACGCGATCCGGTGGGGAGTTCTGTATCTCGCCCGTCTCAGACGGGGCGAATGTTCTCTGCCTGCAGGCCCTTCGGGCCCTGTGCCACATCGAACTCGACTCGCTGGTTCTCTTCGAGAGACCGGTAGCCGGATGACTGGATGGCGGAGTAGTGCGCGAAGACGTCAGCGCCTCCGTCGTCGGGGGAGATGAAGCCGAAGCCCTTCTCCGAGTTGAACCACTTAACCGTGCCCTGGGTGCTCATGTACTGCCTGTTCTGCTGGGTAAAAAGCCGACGCAGGGGTGCCCCGACATCGCTAAACCTAGTGGAGGACGCCCTGCGGGGAACAGCCGCGTCAAGAAGGTAATCCAAATGTTGCATGAGCGGCATCCGGCCGTCACACGACGCGATCGCGAGCCCCGGGCGCAACGACGCCCCAGAAAATGGTGTGGCCCTCACCGCGGGGGGAGCGATGAGGGCCGAAGACGACCGGAGGGTGCGTCAGAAACAGCCTAGCTCCTTTTTGAAGTCCTTGTCCCCCTTTTGGGGGACAAATCTGAACTTCGGTGGGACAATGGTCGATAGCGGCCCCCTCGAGTAGCCCATTGGGGACTGAACTACTCGAGAGGGCCCAATCGCATGCACGGATCGTCTTCACCTCTGGGGAAGGTTGCCGTCTCGTGGGGAGAGACGGGGACGATCAAGCCCCTTGTGCATGCACCTTCACCATAGGGGAGGATGAACGATCCCGCCACGGACTTCGGTCAGGTGACGGAATTCGACGAAGGTCGGGCAACTGATCCCGCAGGGATCGCAGGTTTCGGGTGGAGACAGGACGCACAGCACGGAGGCACCTCCGTCGTCCGTCTCCCCCGAATCCGCGAGTTCACCGCCGCGACAGGCGTATCCGGCCCTGGGTGATCGCGATGCCCAGGATGACGATCACGGCACCGACCGGCTCGTTCCAGGAAACCTGCTCGGCGAGGACGATCACACCCAGCACCACACCGACCACCGGTGTCAGGTACGTGACCGTGGAGGCGTTGGTCGCGCCCCACGCACCGACGATGTTCGTGTTCCACACGTAGGCGAGCCCGGTCCCCAGCGCCCCGAGCGCCAGGACCGCGAGCACGACCGGGAGCGACAGCGACATGGGAGCGATCGCGATCGCCGGAGCCAGTGCGAGCATCACCACCGCGCCGAGACCCACCTGCACGGTCGCCACTGGGATCGCGGCCAGACCGCGCGGCGACACGTACCGGCGCAGGTAGACGAACGCCGCGCCGTAGCTCGCAGTCGCACCGAGACAGGCCACCTGTGCGAGGGCGGTGCCTCCGCCCAGACCGCTCCACGGCCCGAGCACCACCACGACCCCGAGGAAGCCGACCGCGATACCCACCGTGCGGTCGCGGGTCGGACGCTCCTCACGAAGCGCGATCAGCGAGATCAGCATGGTCATCAGCGGCGTCGTCGCGTTGTAGATGCTCGCCAGCCCGGAGGAGATGTCCTGCTGCGCCCAGGCGAAGAGCAGGAAGGGGATGACGCACAGCAGCAGACTCACGACGAACAGGTGGCCCCAGACCGGACCGAACGGGGGGAGACGATGCCGGCCGATCAGGCAGATGAGCGCGAGCGCCACAGCCCCCGTGACCAGTCGCCCGAGCACGACCTGCGCCGGCGAGAGCCCGTCGAGCGCGATCGCGACGAACAGGAAGCTCGCGCCCCAGGTGAGCGCGAGCAGGACGAACTGCAGGAGCACCCCGCCCCGCGCCGTGCGCACCTGCGGCTCTGTTCGCTGCGTCATCCGGTTCTCCTCATCGCTGGGCCTCGTGCTGTTCCATGCTCGATCCGTCGCCGGCTCCGCGCTGGCGGGATTCGGACATCGCGTTCCGCACCGATGCGGACGCGCGAGTACCCTGATGCGGTGACACTGCTCAACAAGGACATGACGCTGTGCATCTCGCTGTCGGCACGGCCGAGCAACAACGGGACGCGCTTCCACAACCACCTCTACGAGGCGCTCGGGTTGAACTGGATCTACAAGGCGTTCGCCCCGGCCGACCTCGCTCAGGCTATCGCGGGGGTGCGCGGCCTCGGCATCCGCGGCTGCGCGGTCTCGATGACCTATAAGGAGGAGGTCATCGCGCTGATCGACCGGATGGATCCCTCGGCGAGCGCGATCGACTCGGTCAACACGATCGTGAACGATGCCGGAGTGCTCACTGCCTACAACACCGACTACTCGGCGATCGCGCAGCTGATCGAACGCGCGGCCCTCGACACGACCGCATCGGTGCTGCTGCGCGGCTCGGGTGGGATGGCGAAGGCCACCGCGGCGGCGTTCCGTGACGCCGGGTTCTCGCGCGTCACGATCGTCGCCCGGAACGAGGAGAATGGCCGCGCCCTCGCCGACCTCTACGGCTTCGGCTGGCAGGCCGAGGTCGGCGCCGCGACCGCCGACATCCTCGTCAACGTCACGCCGATCGGCATGGCGGGCGGCGCGGAGGAACACGCACTCGCATTCCCGGCCGAGGCCATCGCCGCGGCATCCGTCGTGTTCGACGTGGTCGCCCTTCCCGCCGAGACGCCGCTCATCGCCGCGGGCCGCGCCGCCGACAAGATCGTGATCACCGGCGCCGAGGTGGCGACGCTGCAGGCCCTCGAGCAGTTCGTGCTCTACACGGGCATCCGCCCCTCCACAGAACAGGTGCGGGAGGCCGAGGAGTTCATGCGCGCCGGAACGGCGTGATGGGCGCCCCGATACCTGGGTAGCCTAGGCGCATGAGCGCGCCCCGCACCGCACGACGGACCGTCCTCCGGCGAACACCGGCAGCCCTGGCGACAGCAGTCGTCGCCGCGCTGGTGCTCGCCGCCTGCACCGGCGGGGGAGAGGACCCCACCACCGAAGGCGGGCAGGGCTTCCCCGACGACGGCTGCACGCACATCACCGTCGCGACCTCGTCGGAGAAGGTCAACATGCTCGACGAGCTCGCGACCGCGTTCAAGGACTCCCCGGAGCACAAGGCGCTCGGTACCTGCGCCACGGTGCGCCCGACCAACGTGTCGTCCGGCAACGCCGCGCGCTACCTCACCTCGGGAGACGACTGGCCCAGCGACGACCGGGCGCTGTGGCCGACCCTGTGGTCGCCGGCATCCACCGTGTGGACCGACCGCGTCGCTGCCGCCGCCTCGCCGAACCTCGTCGGCGAGCCGGCGTCCTTCACCCGCACGCCGGTCGTGTTCGGCATGCCCGAGCCGATGGCCAAGGCGCTCGGCTGGCCCGACAAGCCCATCAGCATCACCGAGCTCGAAGGCCTGTGCCAGGACCCGGCCGGCTGGGGCAGCGTGGGAAAGGACATCTGGGGCGCGTTCAAGATCTCGAAGACGAACCCGAACACGTCCACCACCGGGCTGTCGACGATCCTCATGCAGTCGTATGAGGCATCCGGCAAGACCGAGGGCCTCACCGCGGCCGACGTGGATGCGGCTGCCGACTTCTCACGGGTGTTCGAGGAGTGCGTGATCCACTACGGCGACACCACCGGCAACGTGCTGTCGACGCTCTACGACGAGACGCAGAACGGCGCCAACGGATCGGCGTACGTCTCGGCGGTCGCGCTGGAGGAGACGTCGCTGCTCAACTACAACAAGGGCAACCCCGACTCGCACACGGTGCAGCCGGGCGAGACCCTGGTGCCGCCGAAGACCAAGCTGGTCGCGGTGTATCCGTCGGGGGGCTCGATGTGTTCGGACAACCCGGTCACCGTGCTGGGCGCCGACTGGGTGACACCCGAGCAGCGCACAGCGGGCGAGGCGTTCGCGGCGTTCCTGCAGACCAGGCCCGCGCAGGAGATCCTCCCCGAGTACGGCTTCCGTCCGCTCGACGACTCGGTGCCGCTCGGCGACCTGTTCACCGCGAACTTCGGCGTCGACCCCGCCCAGCCCACCGTGACGCTGCCCAAGCCCGACGTCGACGTCATCTCCACGGCCATCGACCAGTGGACCCAGGTGCGCAAGCCGTCGTCCGTGCTCGAGCTCATCGACATCTCCGGCTCGATGGACGATCCGATCGGCGACGGCCGTTCGCGGCTCGACGGCGCCATCGAGGGCGCGCAGACCACTCTCGATCACTTCCGCTCGACGGATGAGGTCGGCGTCTGGGCGTTCACCACCGGAATCTCGTCCGACGCCGGGGACGGCATCCAGGTGCTGCGGGACGTGACCCCGCTCGGGGCCGACGGCGAGAAGCTCGATTCGTCGCTCGACGACCTCCGCTACGCGCAGCGCAACGGCACCCCGCTGTACGACGCGATCCTCACGGCCTACGAGGCGATGAGCGAGCGGGCGGAGCCGGGGCGCATCAACGCGATCGTCGTGCTCTCCGACGGCGAGGACACCGACTCCACCACCTCGCTCGACTCGCTCATCGCGAAGATCGGCAAGAGCACCAAGGAAGGGGCATCCGCCGCTCCGGTGCGCATCTTCCCGATCGCCTACGGCTCCGGCGCCGACACCTCGGCCCTGCAGCGCATCGCGGACGCCACCGGCGGGCAGATGTTCGATGCCTCGGACGCCGAGCGCATCGATCTCGTCTTCGCGTCCGTGATCAACAACTTCTGAGGTGGGCATGGTCATCTCCGCGGCATCCGGTTCGGGCTGGATCGACGATGCGATTGCGGGCCTCGACTCCGGGAACGTGTACGTCGCGCCCGGCGTCAGCGGTGCATCCGGATTGCAGGACGCCCTGTCGGGTGTCGTGCCCGCGGACGGGTCGATCGCGGTCGTGGTGCTGCCCAAGGACGCCGGACTCGACAGCCCCTACAGCACGTACATCCTCGAGAAGATCAGCGGCGCGGCCGATCAGCAGACGGTGGTGCTGGCCATCGGCGACGACCTGATGGCGGAGTCCGTCGCGATCGACTCGCAGGAGGCGATGCGCATCGCCAACGAGAAGGAGACCGCGGCCGGCGGGAACACGCAGACCGCCCTCACCGAGACCGTGCAGCAGATCGTCGAGGAGACACCGGCCTCGTCGAGCGGGAACGCCGGCGGCGGCGCGGACTGGATACTCCCGGTCGTGATCGGCGGTGTCGTGCTGCTGGCAACCGGAGGCACCGCGGTCGGGCTGCTCACCCGTCGACGCCGCGCCCCGCAGGCGGTCGCACCGGCAGACCCGGTGCCTGCTGGCATCCGACTGCGGGTGAACCGCCTGCGCGAGCTGCGTGGCGACTATGCAAAGCTGCCGAACAACCCCGTCGCCGCCGAGACCGCCGCCGGGATCGACGCGCTCGCCTCGCACGTGGAACAGCTCTTCGTGCGCCTGGATGCGAAGGCCGGCGAAGACCAGAGCGTGCTCGCCGAGGCCGAGTACTCCGACAAGCTCGCCCGGCTCGTCGCGGCGCTCGAGCCCGACTACCTGCTCGACCTGCTCACCCGTCCCGATCTGTGGGACGCGCCGGATGAGCGCGTCGCCGAGGTGCGCGAGGCCCTGGCAGCCGTGACGACGCAGATCGTCGACAACATCAAGCAGGTCAACGCCCGCAAGGGTCTGCTGTTCCAGGTGTCGCTGGATTCGCTCATCGGGCGTTCCGAGCTGCGCGACTGGGAGCGCCAGTTCAAGGAGAGCTCGGGGGAGTGAGGCACAGGTGAAGACGATCGGGGTGCTCGGCGGCATGAGCTGGGAGTCGTCGCTGGAGTGGTATCGCCTGGCGAACGAACGCGTGCACGCCCTCCGCGGCGGCCACCATTCGGCACGCATCCTGCTGGACTCGCTCGACTTCGCCGAGGTCGAGGAGATGCAGGCGCGCGACGACTGGGAGGCGGCGGGCGCACTGCTCGCCGCGCGGGCACAGGCCCTCGAGGGCGCCGGAGCTGAACTGCTCGTGTTGTGCACCAACACGATGCACCTGGTGGCGGACCAGATCCAGGATGCGGTGCGCATCCCGTTCCTGCACATCGCCGATGTCACGGCCGAAGCGATCACGGCGGCCGGATTGGGGACGGTCGGCCTGCTCGGCACCGCGTTCACGATGGAGCGCCCGTTCTACGCCGACCGTCTCGCAGAGCACGGCATCCGCACCATCGTTCCGGGCGAGGCGGATCGCCGTCTCGTGCACACCGTGATCTACGACGAGCTCGTACACGGCGTGATCCGCGAGGAGTCGCGCCGGCAGTACGTCGAGGTCATCGAGCGCCTGGTGGCCGATGGTGCGGAAGGCATCATCCTGGGCTGCACGGAGATCGAGCTGCTCATCTCCGCCGCGGACGCCCCGGTGCCGGTGTTCCCGACCACCGCGCTGCACGTCGATGCGGCCGTGACGCTCGCTCTCGCGGAGTCGGACGGCTGAGCCTCTCGGCGTGGAGTGGGCACCTGTCGTCGCAATCCACCCCTGATGCGACAACAGGTGCCGACTCGGCGGATTCCGCTCAGCCCTTCGCGCCCTTGCGCGGCTTCAGGAACTCGGCCGGTGCGCTCTTCTCGCGCTTCGCGGCTCGCTTCTCCTTGAGCGACAGTTGCGGCGCCTTCTTGCTGCCGCGACCCTGGATGGACTTTCCGGACATGGTGACTCGCTTCCCCTTCGATGGCTGGCGTAACCTCCGACCATAGCCCGGAACCACAGGAAGTCAAATTTCACACTGAACAGGAAATTTCTCGTTCTCGTGTCCACATGCTTCTCGGGGCATATGTCATCGTGCATCGACGTCAACAGGAACGCTTCGGCCGTGACAGGCCATCCCGACACCCGCACGGCACCTGCCCAGTCGGCATTGCTATCTTGGGAGGCGGAATGACGACGGAGGACGGCCTCCGGACGCGAGTCAGATCGGGGACGGCCCCACCTCGAAGGAGTCCGGCGATGTCACGCACGGAACTGAAGCAGCTGATCGGCGTCACGGACATCGTCCGCGTCGTCCTGGGATGGGGGGCCTTCGCCGCTCTCCTCCTCCTCCACCCGGTGTTGGCCGCCCCCGTACCCGGCCCGGTGCTCATCATGGCGCTCACGGCGATCATCGGGGTGATCCTCGTGTGCGCTTTCGGTGTCGTGAAGCAGGCCGAGGCCCTCGCGCATCGCCTCGGCGACCCCTACGGCTCACTCGTGCTCACGCTGTCGATCGTGCTGATCGAGGTGATCCTGATCACCGCGGTCATGCTCGGACCGGGTGAGCATGCGACCATCGCCCGCGACTCCGTCATGGCCGTCGCGATGATCATCCTCAACCTCGTGATCGGGCTCGCCCTGCTGCTCGGCGGCCTCCGGCACCGCGGCATGGCGCATAACCGCACGGGCACCTCGGCGTACCTGTCGATGCTCGTGGTGCTGGTCGCCCTCGCGTTCGGCCTGCCGGCCCTGATCGGCACCGACGGCTCGTACACGATGGGTCAGGAGATCCCGATCATCGTGCTCACCCTGGTGCTCTACGCATTCTTCCTCTACCGGCAGATGGGCGCGCAGGCGAGCGACTTCACCGAGGTCGACCCGCGACTACTGCAGAGCGCGAAGCGGGAGGAGAAGCACGAAGCGACAGGGGGCATCCGGCAGATCCTCGCGGAGCACCGCACCGAGGTGATCGTCCGGCTCGCCCTCCTGGTCGTGACAGTCATTCCGATCGTGCTCCTGTCGCACGACATGGCGGCACTCCTCGACGACGGGCTCGGTCGACTCGGCGCCCCCGTGGCCCTCGCCGGCGTGCTCATCGCGGGCATCGTGTTCCTTCCGGAGTCGATCACCGCCGTGCGCGCGGCCCTCGGTGGCGAGGCTCAGCGCGTCAACAACCTGTGCCACGGCGCACTCGTGTCGACGGTCGGTCTCACCATCCCGGCCGTCCTGATCATCGGGATGTTCACCGGTCAGACCGTGGTGCTCGCGGAGTCGCCGGCGAACCTGCTGATGCTGGGCCTGACGCTGCTGCTGTCGGTCACGACGTTCGCGGCCAAGCGGGTCACCGCGATGCACGGCGCCGCGCACCTCGTGACGTTCGCGGTGTACCTGGTCGTGCTGTTCAGCTAGCGCGCGGCCGACGACCTTTGACGGCCTTGACGGCCATCTGGCTCGCGATCACGACGAGGAAGACGGCGAACAGCGCGTTGCCGAGGGCGGGATCGACGATCGTGGCGACCCACGCGCCGAGGGCCGTGGTGGTGCAGGCGGCCATGCCGATCACCACGGCCGGCAGGATCTCGACGTTGCCCGTGCGCAGGTTGCCGAACGTGCCGGAGACCGCAGCCGGGATCATCATCAGCAACGAGGTGCCCTTCGCGACGAGATCGCTGGCGCCGAAGACGAGCATCAGGAAGGGCACCACGACGATGCCGCCCCCGACACCGATGAGCCCCGAGACGATGCCGGTGCCCACGCCGAGGCCGACCAGCGCGAGACCGCTCGCCCAGCCGACCTCGAGCACCGCGTCGCGCGACGGGACGACGAGGAAGAGACTCACGATGACGACGAGGAGGAACGCCACGAAACCCCAGCGCAGCGCCGACTGTGACACCCTCGGCAGCAGCCGCGTGCCGATCTGCGCACCGACGATCGCACCGACCGCGAGGATCAACGCGGGCACCCATGCCACGTCACCGAGCACCGCGTAGGAGATGACGCCGATGGTGGCGGTCGGAACGATGGCCGCGAGAGACGTGCCTGCCGCGCGCCGCTGATCGAACGCGACGAACAGGACGAGCAGAGGCACGATGACCGTGCCGCCGCCGACCCCGAACATGCCGGACAGCAGTCCCGCCGCGAGCCCGATCCCGGCGAACGCCGCATACACGCGCGCGCCACGGTGCGGTACGACTTCAGACACAGGGAACTCCTTCTCCCGCACACGCAGGATCGTGGCGATGCGGCTCAGTCGGCCGCCGAGACGACGAGCTGACCACCGTGGAAGACGGCCGTGACGCGCAGGTCCGGATCCGCGACCACGACGTCGGCGCGCCGGCCGCTCTGCAGGACACCGCGATCGGTGAACCCGGTCAGCGTGGCCGCGTTGGCGGATGCCATCCTCGATGCCGCCACCGGTCCGACGCCGAGACGAACCATTCGCGAATGCGCCGTCGAGAGCCGCAGCGCCGAACCCGCGAGGGTCTGCGTGCCGCGCAGAGTGACCCTGCCGCCGGTGACCGTCACCGTGCGGTCAGGGAAGTCGTGGTCGCCGTCGCCCAGCCCTGCTGCGGCGGAGGCATCCGTGACGAGGACCGCTCTGGACTCACCGACCGCCGCGATAGAGAACGACAGCACCGCGTCATGCAGGTGATGCCCGTCGGCGATGAGCTCCACCGCAACCCGGGGATCAGTGAGCGCGGCGCCCACCAGACCCGGTCGGCGGTGGTCCAGTGGTGGCATCGCGTTGAAGGTGTGCGTGACCAGCCGTGCCCCGGCATCGATCCCCGCGACGGCCTCGTCGAACGTGGCATCGCTGTGACCCAAGGCGAATATGACCCGATCGGCATATTTCATGATCACGTCGATCGCGCCGTCGAGTTCCGGGGCGATCGTCATGATCACGGGCAGGCCGTCGGCCCGGGCGAGGAACCTCTCCATGAGGGACTCCGATGGCACGCGCAGCGCGGTCTCACGCTGCGCGCCCCGGCGCCGAGCGGAGAGGAAGGGACCCTCCAGGTGCACGCCGACGATGTTCGGGGCCGCACCGGAGCGGACCACCGCGACGATCCTGTCGACCGCGTCGAGCATCTCCTGCTCCGGCATCGTGGCGACCGAGGCGAACATCGACGTGGTGCCCGCGGCGAGATGCCCCCGCGCGACCACCGTGACATCGGCAGGCGTGCCCGCGTAGATCGATGCCCCGTCACCGCCGTGGCAGTGCAGGTCGACGAACCCGGGGAGGAGCCACCCTTCACCTGCATCGACGACGTCGCCGGCCGGCGCCGCCCCCGACCCGATCTCCACGATCGTGTCGCCGTCGGTGCGGAGCCACCCGTCGATGACTCCGTCGGGAGTGAGCAGGTGTCGTGCGCGAAGGAGGGTCATCGGCCGAGCAGCACCTCCGACGCGGCCCTGGCGCAGGAGCGCGAGGAGCCGTAGCTGCGCACCCAGGCGCGGAAGTCGGAGAAGTCGTCGTGCTGCACGCCCATGTCGAGCACGATCGCCTGTGGGTGGTTCTCCCGGATGGTCGCGACGATCGGCTCCTGCCACTCGAACCGGTGCGGACTGCGCAGCAGCAGCACGAGCGTGCCGTCGTCGCCGTACTGCTCGGCGAACTCGGACAGCGCACCGGACAGCATCTGCTCCCCGGCATACGTGTCGGCGGCCAGGCGGATCGTCTCGACGTTGCGGCCGGCCTCGATCAGGAACCGTTCGACGTCGCCCTCCGCACGACCGGCCGCGGGCGATGCGACGGGATCGAGCCGCACGATGAGCACGTTCTCGGTCGTGACGACGGCGTCTCCGCCGACCGAGATGACTTCGCGGGCCAGTTGCTCGCCGTAGGCGGGGTCCGGCGCCTCATCGACCGCCTCACGGGAACCCATGCGGGAGAGCCGATCGTTCGCCTCCTCCAGCCGCTCGAGGCTCAGACGCCCCTCGTCCACCGCGTCGGAGATCGCTGCGACCACGGTGTCGACGTCGGCGCCGAACGACCACGAACCCAGGCACAGTGCGTCGGCACCGGCTGCGAGCGCGAGAACCGCGGCCTCGCCGATCTCGGCGTAGTCGCGCACCCCGCGCATCTCCAGCGCGTCGGTGATGATCACACCGTCGAAGCGCAGCTCGTCCCGCAGCAGCCCGGTCATCACGGGCCGGCTGATGGATGCCGGCAGCTCGTCGATCTGCGACAGCCGGACGTGCGAGACCATGATGCTGTCGACCTCGGCGTCGATCGCGGCACGGAACGGGTCGAGGTAGTGCTCGACGAGGTCTTCGCGCGAGAGATCGACCTGCGGCGTGCCGAGGTGGGCGTCGGTGCCGCTGAGCCCGTGACCCGGGAAGTGCTTCGCGCACGCGCTCACGCCGGTCGACTGCAGTCCCTGGACCCACGCCGCCGCGTGCCGGGCGACCTGGGCGCGATCGGCGCCGAACGTGCGGATGCCGTTGGGACTGAACGGGTTGACCGCGACGTCGACGGCCGGTGCGAGATCCCAGTCGATGCCCGCCTGCCGCAGGGACAGGCCGATCTGACGGGCGACACGACGGGTCGCTTCCTCGTCGTCGAGCGCACCGAGGGCGTAGTTGCCCGGCACCGAGACACCCCCGGCATTCTCCAGCCGCGTGACGTCGCCGCCCTCCTCGTCCGTGGCCAGGTGCAGTCGCGGGTTCTCGGCGCGCATCGCCGCCGTGAGCTCGCGCACCTGCTCGCCCGACACGATGTCGCGGCCGTAGATGACGAAGCCTCCGAGACCGGCGGCGATCCGGGGTGCCGCCCAGCGGGGGAAGCGGGTGCGACCCACACCGGGGAAGAGCACGCCGTGGGCGAGGCGGGTGATGTCGGTCATGTGTGTCTCCTTGGAGGGGTCGGGTCAGCCCTTGACGGCGCCGCTGGTCATGCCGGCCACGAGACGCCGCTGCACGAGCAGGAAGAAGATGAGGACGGGGATGGAGAAGATGGCGGAGGCGGCGATCATGGCGCCGTAGTCCACACCCTCGGACGTCTGGAACGAGACGAGCCAGACGGGGAGCGTGTAGTTCTCCTGCGAGCGCATGATCACGTAGGCGAACAGGTAGTCGTCCCAGGCGTTGATGAACGCGAAGATCGAGGTGGCGACCACGCCGGGAGCGAGCAGCGGGAGCACGACGCGGACGAAGGCACCGAAGCGGCTGAGCCCGTCGACCATCGCGGCCTCCTCGAGCTCGACCGGGATGCCCTCCACGAACCCGCGCAGGGTCCAGATCGCGAACGGCAGCACGAACGTGAGGTACGTCAGGATGAGCCCGGGCAGGTAGTCGAGCGCGCCGACCTGACGCAGCATCAGGTACAGCGGGATGACCATCGCGGAGCCGGGGATCATCTGCACGAGCACCAGCACCACCAGCAGCACCTTGCGGCCGATGAAGGAGAACCGCGCGCTCGCGAACGACGCGCCGAGAGCGACGGCCATCGACAGCACCACCGTCGCGAGGGACACGACGAGCGAGTTGCGGAAGAACACCCAGAAGTTCGAGGAGTCCAGCGCGCGCGCGAAGTTCTCGACGCTGATCGGCCAGGGGAAGAATTGGGGAGTCTGGCTCATGATGCTCCCCGGCTCTTTGAACGCCGTGTTGAACATCCAGTAGACGGGGAAGATCATCACCACCGCGACGGCCACGGCGATCGTGTTGGCGACGGCGCGACGCCGTCTCATGTAGCCCATGCCGCTCATCGGACATCCACCTGCTTCACTTGGCGTCGGACGTAGAACACGGCGAACGCGGCGAGCAGGCCGACCGTGATCATCGAGATCGCGGCTCCACCGCCGTAGTCGTTCGCGCTGAACGCGGTGGTGTACGAGTACACCGCGAGGGTGGTGGTCTGCCCGGAGGGGCCGCCCTGGGTGAGCACCCAGAACGGCGTGAACGAGTTGACCGACCAGATGACCTCGAGCACGATGAGGATCGCGAGCACCGGGCGCATCATCGGGATCGTGATGTGGCGCACGGTATCGAGGGCGTTCGCTCCGTCGAGCCCAGCGGCCTCGTACATCGACGCGGGGATCTGTCCGAGCGCCGCGTACATGGTGAGCACGACGAAGGGCAGCCCCTTCCACACGATCAGGAGGGTGATCAGGGCCAGCGCCTCCACCGGGTTCGAGAACCAGTCGTGCGCCCGCAGGTCGCCGAAAACCCCGAGCTGGGTGAGCAGCCAGTTGGCGACCCCGTACTGCGGCTGGAACAGCCACTGCCAGATGAGTGCGGCCGCGACCATCGGCATCGCCCACACCAGCACCAGGCAGATGGTGAGGGTCAGCCGCGCCCACGCCGACACCCGGAGCAGGAGCTGGGCGAGGAGGAAGCCGACGGTCATCAGCAGGCCGACGCACAGGAGCGTGACGGCGAAGGTGCGCCAGAGCACCGCCCAGAACTCCGGGTCGCCGAGCACGTCGACGTAGTTGTCGAACAGGACGAACGGCGACTCCCCGGTGAACAGCGAGCGCGAGTCGAACTTCTGGAAGCTCAGCACCGCCAGGCGCACGATGGGGTAGCCCAGGATCACGAGCAGCACGAGGGCTGCGGGAGCGATCAGCAGATAGGGAAGCGCGGCGTCACGGCCCCAGCGACGTCGGCGCGCCGGGCCGACCCCGACCGGTCGAGAGGACCGGACGGGATCGGCGACGGGTGCGAGTTTCGTCATGCTCTCTTCTTCGTCAGTTTCCGTGTGCGTTGAGCGTCTTGGTGACGTAGACGTCGTAGTCGGCCGCGGCCTTCTCGATGTCCGCGCCACCGACGATCGACGCGAAGAACTGCTCGTTGTAGCGTTCGCTCTCGAGCGTCGACTGGCCGGGGCTGGCCGGAAGCGACTTGTTGTTCTTCGCCGCCTCGCTGGCGACCAGCATGTGCTCCGGCATGTCGTCGGGCGTGAAGGTCGGGGAGATGGGGATGAGGTTGAGCTCCGAGCCGAACCGCGCCTGCATCTCGGCACCGGTGATGATGCGCAGGTAGTCCTTCGCCGCCTCCGGGAACTTCGTGTCCGCGGCGATCCCGATGGTGGAGCCGGCGACGATCACCGGCAGCGGCTCGTCGGCGGTGTACCCGGGCATGACGAAGTAGCCGATGTTGCCCTCCATCGCCGGGTTCTTCTCGACCACGGCGGCCGGCTCCCACCCACGGACATAGGCCATGGCCGCCTGCCCGTCGGCGAAGATCTGGGTCTGGTCGGGGTTGTTGGTGTTCACGCCGATCGACGACGGCGTCGAGCAGGTGTTCTGGAACTCCTGGAACGCCGTGAGTCCTTCGATGGCCTTCGGCGAACTCATCGTCGCCTTCCATTCGCCGTCCTTCTGTACCGCGACATCACCGCCGGCACCGAAGATGAAGGGCACGCCGGCGAAGTAGTACTGCCCGGGCATGTAGAAGCCGGAGAAGTTGTCGGTGCCGGAGTTGGCTGCGGCGAGGGTTCCGCATGCCGCCATCAGCTCGTCGAGAGTCGCGGGGAGCTCCGTGATCCCGGCATCGGCGAACATCTGCTTGTTGTACATGACGACCTTGGTGCCGCCGTAGAGCGGGGTCGCATACAGGCGTCCATCCAGGGTCGAGGGGTCGGCGAGCCCGGCGAGCCAGTCGTCGGAGTCCTCGAACGACGCCTTGTCGTCGGTGATGTCGAGCAGACCGCCCGAGTAGGTCTGCAGCGGAGTCTGCGTGTTGCCCATCTCGACGATGTCCGGCCCGTTGCCCGAGGCGAGGGCGGTGGTGAGCTTGGTCGCGATGTTGTCCCACTGCTGGATCTCGACCTTGACGTCCATGTCGGGGTACTTCTTCTCGAAGGCCGCGTTGACGTCTTCGATGATGGGCTTGTCGCCGGGGCCGCCCGTCATCATCCAGACGGTCAGGGTGCCGCTGCTGTTGCCGGCTTCGGGCGCGTCGCCGGAACCGCTGCACGCGGCGAGCACCAGCGGGGTCAGCACTGCTGCGGCGGCGATGCCTGTGAGGCGTGTCGATTTCATGGTCGTTCTCCGTTTCGTCGTTGAGGGGGAAGACAGCGACGGCTAGGCCGTCGTGGGGGATGCGGCGAGCGCTCGGATGATCCGCTCGCGTTCGACCTGCACCAGGGTGGCGTGCTCGGTGAGGACGCCGACCGATGCGTGCAGTTGGCTGAGCGCGGCGGCCATCGCTCCGAGGAGGCCCGCGGCACCGCCGAGTTCGCTGCGGCGGATGCGGGTGTCGACGTTGATCATGTCGACGACCTCGGTGTGTAGCCGGTCGAGGATGCCGTCGTCGAACGCGTCGGCGAAGCCACCGGCGATCACGATGGTCGCAGGTTCGTAGGCGAGGGTCACCAGCGAGACGAGGTGCAGCAGCGCCTCATGCACTTCGCCGAGGATGTCGGCGTAGCGGGTCGGGTCGGCGAAGAGGTCCTCGGCGGTGTCGATGTCGGCGCCGCGGGACTTCGCGTAGGCGGCCAGTCCCGCGCCGGACACGAGGTCGCGGAGGCGCTCGGTGCGGCCCGGGATGCGGAGACGACCGAACTCGCCGAGAGCACCGTCCGGTCCGGCGAGCACTCGACCTTCACGCGCCGCGGCGGTGCCGAGGCCGGTGCCGAGAGCGAGGAGCACGGCGGACGCCGATCCGTCGAGGGATCCGCAGACGAGCTCGCCGTAGAGGGCGAGGTTGGAGTCGTTGTCAATGTGCACGGGGACGTCAAAGACCGCCTCGACGGCCTGCACGAACTCGGTGCCCAGCATCTGCGGGAGGTTGTGCGCGCCGAGGATGCGGGTACAGTCGCCCGACACCGCTCCGGGGACACCGAGAGCGACGGAGCCGAGCGGGATGCCCTGGCCGTGCTCGGCGACGAGTTCGGTGACGCGGTCGCCCAGCCAGGTCGCGAAGGCGGTGGCGTCGAGCTCGCGCGGCGTCTTGAAGCGGCCGCGGATGAGGGCGTTGCCCAGAGCGTCGGCCACGGCGATGCGGCAGTTCGTGCCGCCGAGGTCGATACCGGCGATGAGCATGGCGGAGGGGTTGAGGCGCACGGTGGTGGCCGGGCGGCCCGGTCCGCTCTTCTGGGGGGCGCTGCGCTCGAGCAGGAGCTGGGTGGCGAGCAGGTCGTCGACCACACGGAACACGGTGGCCCGGCTCAGCCCGGTGCTCTCGGCGAGCTGCGTGCGCTCGAGTTCGGCGCCGGCGAGGAGCTCGGCGAGCACGCGGCTGCGGTTCGACGCACGAAGGGACGGGGCCTTGGTCACATTTACTCTCAGACTGAATTTAATTGGAACGCCGCCCACAGTACAGGAGCCGAACAGCGGCGCAAAACCGCTTTCCGAGGCTCTTCTCACCGGGAATCGAAACCGCCCCTGAACAGGGAAGAGATTGTCTCAACTCGCGACAGTTGCCTGAGGCAACTTTTGAGGTACACTCGAATCATGGCGATCCTCAACGATGTCGCCGACATCCACGTCGCACTCGTGCGAGTGGTGGCGGAGTGGAGTGAGAGCGACCTGCAGCGCCAGGTCGCAGATACGGTCGACGTCGCACTCGATCCCACCGCGATCCGCGCCGTCTATCTGCTGGGGATGAACGACGGCGTCCTCGGCTTCGGCGCTCTCGCCGACCACGCATCGATGTCGCGGCCCACCACCTCGAAGCTCGTCGCCCGCATGGCGGCGCAGGGCATCGTCGATCCCGTCCGCTCCGGGCGCACGGTGCAGGTGCGACTGACCGACGCGGGAGCGCAGGCGTATGCGCGTCTGGTCGCAGCCGGCCATCGCATGGTCGACGACGCTCTCCGCGGCTGGAGCCCAACCGAGGTCGCCCAGTTCCGTCAGCAGCTCGAACGCTTCGTCATCGCCCTGTCCGGCACGCAGCCGGCACCGCCCACCCAGGAGGAATCATGACACGCACGTACATCGTCACCGGCGCCGCGTCCGGCATCGGCGCCGCCACCACCGAACTGCTCCGCGCGCAGGGCCACACCGTGATCGGGGTCGACCTCGCGGGCACCGAGGTCGTCGGCGATCTGTCCACGCCGGAGGGCCGCGCCGCCGCAGCCGCCGCCACCGTCGCGGCCGCTACCGAGGGCATCGATGCGGTGATCGCCTGTGCCGGCATCGCGGCGCCGATCGCCAAGACCATGGCCATCAACTACTTCGGCGTCACGGAGTTCCTGACCGCGCTCCTGCCGACGTTGAGCCTGGCCGACCAGCCCCGCGTCGCCGTGGTGTCGTCGATGGCATCCCTGCAGCCGGTGTCCGCCGAGCTCGTCGACGCAGCCCTCAGCGGCGATGAAGCACTGACGCTGAGCATCGGCGACCAGCTCGCCGCCACCCCCGAAGGCGGCTTCCTCAACTACTCGTCGAGCAAGCGCGCGCTCTCACGGTGGGTGCGCCGCGAGTCGGTGACGCCCGCATGGGCCGGCGCCGGCATCCCGCTCAACGCGGTCGCGCCCGGCACCGTCGTCACGGCGATGACCGCCGGCCTGCTCGCATCGCCCGAGGGTCTCGCCCAGGTCGACGCCGCCGTCCCCATGCCGCTCAACTACCACCAGCCGGCCTCGTCGATCGCCGAACTGCTGGTGTGGCTGACGAGCCCGGCGAACACGCACATGGCAGGCCAGACGATCTACTGCGACGGCGGCGCCGACGCGGTGCTCCGCGGCGACGACATCTGGTCGTGGAACGACGCCCCGCGCGACTGAACCGCACCCCCGGCCGGGCATCCGCGCCCGGCCACCTAGACTTGCCGCCATGGGGAGTCGCCGGTTCAGCGGATCGACGGCGATCACCGCCCGCACCTGGGGGCGTCTCTACTTCGCGTTGCAGGCGCTGGGCGGTGCCGTGTGGTGGGTGCTGGTCTTCACCGCACCGGCCGTCCGCTCCGCGACGCTCGGCACACTCGACGTCGCGCTCATCGCCACCCTCGACATCCCCCTGTTCGTCATGGCGTCAGCGCTGGTCGCCGCAGGACTGCGGATCGCCGTGTGGGTCGCTGCCCCGTGGACGGTGATCGTCGCGGCCGGGATGGTCCTGTACGCGACGATCACGGGAGCCGCCGGATGGGGCGCGCTGCTGATGTCGGTCGCGGCGATGGGATCCATCGGTGCCGGGATCCTCGTGATCCTCGGACGCATCCCCTCGGAGTGGCTGCTCACCGGCCCGTTCCGCTTCCGCCCGGCGTCGCCGTCGGGAGCCCGCCCGCTGCTGTGGCGGACGACCCTGCAGGTGCTGGTCTTCTCCGGCTTGTTCCTGATCGCCGCCCCGGCGGTCATCGCACTCCTCGAGTTCCGCTGGGGTCTGCGGCTCGAGTTCCCCGTGGCGCTGCGTCTCGCCGGCGTCGCGCTGTTCGCCGTCGCCTTCGCGCTCTCGATGTGGTCGGCCGTCTCGATGTCGTCGCACGGCTCGGGAACCCCGCTGCCGTCGGCGATGCCGCGCCACCTCGTGATCGCCGGACCGTATCGGTTCGTGCGCAACCCCATGGCGGTCGGCGGGATCGCGCAGGGGGTCGCGGTGGGACTGATCGCCGGTTCCTGGCTGGTCGTGCTCTACGCGCTCAGCGGCTCGCTCGTGTGGAACACGCTGATCCGCCCGCTCGAAGAAGCCGACCTCGAACAGCGCTTCGGCGGCGACTTCCGCGCCTACCGGGACCGCGTGTCGTGCTGGGTGCCGCGGCGGGTGCGGGTCGGGGCCTCGCTCGCCGACTCGCCTGCAGGTGGATCGACGTAGACGACCCACAGCACCACGTCCACCGCGGTGTCATTCACCGCCTCGTGCAGGTAGTGCGCACCCTCGACGAAGGCCTCACCCGCCCGATAGCACCGCACCCCGGAGGGATGCACCGGCGCATGATGGGTCAGCGCACCGGAGTCGACGATCGCGATCACGGCACCAGGATGCCGGTGCACGCCGGTGCCGGAACCCGGCGGGATGACGATCTTCTGCAGGCTCAGGCACGCACCCGGTGCGGCGGACACGACGAATCCGTCCTGCGCGACACCACCGCCGAGATCGACAGCGGCGAGCGCGTCCTGCTCCTCCATCGTGCCCCCGGTCCGCGCGCTCCCCGGATCGAGGAGCGACGTGAGAAACGTCTCGACCGTATGGTGGGGGCGACCGAGCTGACGGCCTCCACGCTACCCGACGTCATGCGATGGCACGGCGAGCGTTCACTCGTCCGCGTCGATGACCTCCCACTCGCCGAAGCGGGTGAATCCTGCCGCCTGCGCGAGAGCGACCGAGGCAGCGTTGTCGAGCTGGCACCGGTACTGCGGCTCATACCCTCGTCTCAGCGCCTCCGCGCTCATCGCGCGGACCGTCACGCGGCCCAGTCCGCGGCCACGGAATGCGGGAAGCGTGATGACTCCGAGATCCGCGAGATGAGTGCCGCTCCACGGATACATGCTCGCCGCGCTCACCAAGGTGCCGCCGATGAACGTGCCGAACACGAGCCAATGATCGAGCTCGACGAAGGCCTCATCGATGTCGTCCTCGGGCGCTTCGCGCGTGAAGTCCTCGAACGACGCCGCGTCGGCGGCAGTGAGCTGTCGCGTCTCCACACCGAAGCTCTCGCCGCGGAGAGCGGCCTGGTCGCCAAGCGTCAGATAGAAGAGGTGGTCGGGATCGTTGAACGCGATTCCCGTTCGCTCGATCCGCGCCGAGAGAGCAGCCTCATCGACGCGCTCCGCGCCGATGAGGTCGAGTTCACGTGCACGCTCGGGTGTGACCGAGAGCACGGCGCTTCCGTCTTCCCGGCGGAGCAAGGACACCGATCGGCTCGCAGGGAGAGAAGGATCGACGGACACCACGACCTCGCCCGCAGGCACCTCACGGACGTCGTCCGGCACCCATTGCGACAGCACAAGCGGTGAGAACACGACAAGGATCCTTCCGAAGGGTGGGCATTCCGACAAGGAATCTAGCGGACCACCCGCCCGGCCACCCGTCCAGGTGCGCGGCTAGCCCGGGAGGCCGCGGCGACGACGGACCAGGAGACCACCCCCCAGAAGCAGGAGAAGGATGCCGAACGCGATGGACAGCGATGTCGCCGAGCCGTCCAGGCCGGTCCTCGGCAGCTCGCCACCACCACCCGGATTCGGGGGCGTGACCGGATAGACGTTGGTGATCGCGGCGGTCTGGAACGTCGAGGGTGTGTCACCGGGCGTCCGGATCGTCACGCTCTGGCCGTCGCCGATCCTCGAGCTCTCGCCGTGCGCACCGACCGCACCCGACTCGGTGACCGTGCAGACGGAACCCAACGGGAGCCCCGCGAGCAGCCCGCTCAGACCCCCCTGCGACGTCACCTCGATGACACCTCCCGAAGGCAGGACGAGGGGAACACCGGCGACGGTGCACTCCACCTGGAATGCGAACCGGTCGGGCGCCTGATCGATGCCGCCCGTGATCTGCTTCTGCACCCCGAGCGCACCATCCTGCAGGAGCACTCCCGCCTCGATCGGTGCCACCGAGTACTCACGGCCACCCGCATCCGTTCCCACCGCTCCGAACTGGTTCCACGCGACACCACCGGAATCCGGGACGGCGATCGGCGCCAGGTCGGGATACGTCGCCGTCTCGGGGTCATTGCGCGTCTCGTAGTGCAGGGCCAGGATCTCGCCGGGGGAGAACGAGCCGGCAGCCGTGCCGGTGAAGTCGATCGTGACCCGGATGCCGGTGACCGCCGCCCAGTCGCCGCTGTACGCGACCGCGGACTCCCACGTCGCGGTCGTGTCGCAGAGCAGATCCCCGAACCAGGCGGACGAGCTGCCGGTGCCGGTGCACGGATTCATTGACGTCGTCACGTCGAGCGTGAACGTCGCGCCATCGGGGAGCAGGTTCGCCGCGAGGGAGTCGGACACCAGCACCGGTCCGTAGGTGCTGTTGCGCTGCCCGCCGGTCGCGAGGAGCCGGTCGCCGATGCGCGGCAGCGGGTCGACGAGCGACACCGTCTCGAAACCGACCGTGCCGCTGTTGATCACCGTGATGCGCCAGTCGTCCGTCGCTCCCACGGCCGTGTAGGCCGCGCAGGGCGCCCGGGTGTAGCCGTCGGGGTCGAGCGGGCATGCCGCATCCGGGTTCGCCACGTTGACCTGACCATCGACCAGGTCGCCGTCGATCTCGCCCTTGACGTACTTGAACGCCGAGAGGGAGCCGCCGGGAGTGGGCTGGACGTAGTTCGTCGTGCCGCACTGGTCGTCGCGGAACACCGGCGTCGTGCCCTGCCCGTTGCCCGAGTCGTTCGTGCACGCCTCCAGATCCTCACCCGTCGTGACGAGGAAGGTGTTGGTCGCGAAGTCGTCGAGGGCGAGTCCCGGCGCGAGGATGAGATTCACCGTGATCGTGAAGGTCTCGCCGGGCGACATCTGGTCGCCGCCGTCCGGCCAGGTGAAGGTGAGGCGCTTCGTCGCCGCATCGAACGCCGACGAGACGTTCGTGGAGAGCGTGCCGCCCGCCGACGTCTGGTACGTGGGCGCGGTGAAGTCCCAGTCGAGGTACGTCGGCAGCACGTCGACCAGCTGATCGATCGTGAGGAAGCCGGTACCGGTGTTGGTGAACTGGAGCGTCCACGGCAGGCTGGTGCCGATCGAGACCAGGTGACTGGTTCCCGGTTGCGTCTTCACCACGTCGAGCTGATGCGTGCCTGGATCGATCGTGAGATCGGCGTCGGCATCCTCGTCTGCGGAGGCGTAGAGACCGTCGAGACGCTCGCTCACGACGGTGGCCGTGTTCGCGAGTGTCGTCGGCGGCTCGAGTGCCGTGCCGTCGCGCTGCGTGGTCAGCACGAGGATGTCGAATGACAGCTGCGCGGTCCAATCGTCCGGTGGGGCGTTGTGCGAGAACACCTCTCCCGCGGCGTTGCGGAACACGGCGCGCACTCCCGCCACGGCGGCCGGGTCCACCCCTGCGGGGAGTGCGGCGGCGGCGGCGAACGCGCCCTCCACCCATGTCGAACCGACGAGCACGTCGATGCGCACCTGATCGGCGCCCGCAGGGAGGACCACGCTCAGTGCGGGATCCGCCGCCAGCTGCACGCCGTTCCAGAACGCGGGATCCGCGTCCGTGATGGTGACCTGCTGCGTGGCCGCGGTCGACTCGCCATCCGTCGCATCGAGCGTGACGGTGACCGGGTCCGCGAGTTCCGCCTCGAGGACCGTCGCCGGGTCGACAGTCTTCGCGAGCGTCACGTCGAGCAGCGCGCTCACGAGCACCACGGAGTCGTCGTCGGTGTCGTTCGGCGTCGACTCGGGGCCGGAGGGAGCGAGGATCGGATCGTACGACTGCCCGATGACGTCGTTGCGCACGGTTCCCGGTGCGACGAGCTGCCCGGCATCGGAGCGCTCGTACTGCCGCACCTTGGTGACGATCTGCATGCCGAGGTCTTCCCCGGGGCGGATGCTGCCGCCGTCCGTCGCGACATCGATGCCGTGGAACACCACGCTCACGCCCACCACGGTCGCGAGATCGCCGGCTCCGAGGGCCTCGGCCGCCGTGATCGACATCGTGCGAGTCGACAGAGTGCCGTCGGCGGCCCGATCCCACAGCGTCACGGTCGATGCGGCGGGGTCGACCTGGTCGGCGGGGTAGGTGAAGCTGAGCGACTGCACGTCGAGGCGCTCATAGGGGTTCGACGCGGGACGATAGACCGCTCCGGCGAAGGGATCGGCACCCCAGGCATCCGGCGCGCTCACGCACTGGTCCGCCGTCCCCGCCGCGCAGGGGATCGGATCGGTCGCCCGCACGTAGGAGGCACGCGCGGTGCTGTCGTTGCGCGCGACGATGTCGAACGTGACGTTCGGATAGTTCGCCGGATCGACATCGGCGGACTCGGGGATCGTCACGGTCTCCGGGGTCGCGGTCTTCTCCACCGAGACCAGAGGCGGCTGGTCGACGAGGGTGATGTTGTCACGGTCGGAATCGCTGCCCGTGCCCGTCGTCGTGGTCCAGTCGCCGCGCACCGTGTTCCAGACGATGCCCGGGTCGGCGTCGTTGTAGATCTCGTCGGCGGTGACCCAGCGGTCGGTGGTCGCGCTCGCGTCGCGGACCGTGTTGCGCAGCTCCCAGGTGAGGAAGGTGGGCCGGTACTGTCCGACGGCGGAGGTGGCGAGCCCGGACCCGGGCTCGGGGCGCGTCGGATCGGTGCTCGCGGCGCGCGCGGCATCGTCCGGGCGATAGACGAGACGGACTCCAGTGGTCCCCTCGGTCTGCTCGGGCGTCAGTGTGTACCCGACGAAACCGTCCGCTCCCATCCATGAACCGCCGGGGGCGGCGATCGGCGTCCAGGTGCCGTTGACGAACAGCCACACCTCGGTGATGTCATCCCAGGCGAGCAGCGGGTCATCGGTCAGCGTGATCGGATCGATGCTCAGGAGATCGAACGCCTGGAACACCGTGGTGGCGGGCCCCGCCGGATCGGTGTCGGGCGCCGTCGCCGGGTCCGTGAGATTGAGGACATCGATACCCCGCGTGCCGGTGCGCCAGTCGTTGCGCGTGGTGACGATCTCACCCGACTGCGAGTCGACGAAGTCGACGTCGGTGGTCTTGTCGCCGGGCTCCACCCACCGCTTGTTCACATCGACACCCGGCCCCACACCGGTCGCCGGCGTCTCGATGCCGATCGTGTCGGTGTCGGTCACGACGTCGCTGTCGATGCCGCCGGGGAGCCCGTCGACATCGCCGTGGCTGTGCGCGGACGCCTCGTTCTCGTAGACGGTGGGCTGCTGCGCGCTGGGGTCGTCTTCGGGATCGTCCCGCGGATCCGTCGGACCCGAGCCGTCACGCAGGTCGGAGCGCGCATCGAAGACGATGTTCGGCACCACGCTGAACCCCTGCGAGAAGCCGTCCGGGTTGTCGTAGGTGAAGCGGATGCCGGTCACATCCTCCGGGGTGTCCGGCGGGGTGAGGGCTGCGGCGAGCTCGTCGCGGCTCATCTGGAACGTCTCCGCGGTCGCACCGGCGCTGGTCACGGCCAGGGTGGCCCAGGAACCGTCGGGACGCTGATACTCGATGGTCATCGTGGTGTTCGGCGGCACCTGCGTCGGGGCGATGGCCGCGATGTCGAAGCCGTTCCAGAAGTCGTCGCTCTGCCCCTGACGCCAGGAGTCCTCCACCACGATCTGCGTCGGCGTGACCTGGGCGACGCCGGTCTCTGTGGTGGCGGTCAGGCTCGCGACGACGCTGTTCCCCGGTTCGACGGCGCCGCCCGGGCGGATCTCCTTGTCGAGGTTGACGTCGATCTGCGGGTAATAGACCGAGATGTCATCTGATGCGCTGTCGTCGGCGGTGCCGACGTCGTTCGTGGCGGTCACGTCGATCGTGTTGGTGCGCTGATGCGTCGGGTTCTGCTCGCTGACGAGGCCGATGCCGGGTTCGATGACGGCGTCGACGGTGGCCGTCGCGTTCGCCTCGATCTCGCCGGTGTACTCGATCACGAAGCCGGTGACCGTGCCGGGAGGCGGTGTCGGGATGGATCCGTCGGCGAACGGCACGGCGGTCTGCGCCACCCCGTCGATGTACCAGGTGATGGTGGCTCCGGTCGCACCGGCGGGGTAGTCGAGGCCGGACGAGAAGCCGCCGAAGGCCATGTCCGCGTCGAAGAACCCGACGTCGGAGATCGTCATGCTCTGCACCGGACCGTTCGACGTGTTCGTCGCCGTGAGCGTGGCGGTGGCCTCGCCCCCGGCCGCGAGCTCCGACGGGCTGATGGTCTTGTCGGCGGCGACATCGACTGTCAGCGGTCCGATCTCGTAGGGCGCGGTGGCGTCGTCGCTCGCGGTGCCGCCTCCCGGCGCGTTGACGGTGGAGGTGATGCTGTTGGTGACCGTGTCGCCGGTGGCGAGGGTGCTGTCGTCGTTGCGGTCGGTCGCGCGCTGGGCGACCTCGAACCCGGTGGAGGCGGTCGCATCGGCGTCGATCGTTCCGCCGGAGTACGTCAGCCGGATGCCGCCGACATCGGCTGGGTCGACGCCCGGCGGCAGCGTCGGTGTGGCTCCGGGCACTCCGGGCTTCCAGCTCCAGGTCCCGGTGCCGGCGTCGTACGTGTAGACGTCGACCTGCACGGTCGTGGCGTCGGGCGGCAGAGTGGTGTCGGTGAATCCCTGGAAGTCGACGATGCGGAACGGGTTGTCTGCGCCGAGATCGGCGGCACCGTCAGCCACGCCCGTGGGCTCCTGGATCACGAGCGACTCGCCACCGAGGTTGGACTGGTTCTGCGCCCCCACCGTGATCTCCGATGTCGCACCGGGGTCGAACTGCTGCGATGCGGGCTCCCAGCTCTTGCTGGCGACCACGTCGATCACCGTGTCCACCGTCACCACCGCATCCGCGGAGTCGTCGATCGTGGCGGGGGCGTCGCCGGGGCCGTTGTCCCAGTTCGCGACGGCGGTGTTGGTCACGGTGTCGCCGTTGTACTGCCAGTCGGCGGGAAGGTCGAGGGGGACGCGGAGGGTGAGGGTCAGCTTGAGCGTGCCGCCGGCCGCGAGGCCGATCCCTCCGTCGACGGGTTGCTGGAAGTCGACGGTGAAGGCGCAGTTGTCGGTGACCTCGACGGGGATCCCGCCCTGCTCCACGCATCCCTGCGTGCTCACCGTGAGCGCGAGGTCGGACGGACTGTACGAGGATCCGACGAGCTCGAAGCCGGCGAACTCCGCGGGCAGCGTGTCGGTCAGCTCGACGTTGAGACAGTCGACGTCGTCGCAGACCAGGTCGACCGTGTAGGTGAACTCGTCGCCGGGGCCGAGCGCGTCCTGTGTCTCCAGCCCGTCGACGCGCTTGTCGATGCGCAACGACGACTCCGCCGCCTGCGCCGCGAGCGGCACCACGAGTCCGGCGCTCACCAGCCCGAGGATCGCGACCAGCGCGAGGAAGAACCTGCGCAGTCGATGTTCGGTGGACCTGGTCGTCGGAGACATGGAGCTCATTTCGTGGGGACGCCTGGTGGGCGACGAAGGTGAGCGGGACGGCCGATGCCGGGGAGCGAAGCGAATCAGTGGTGTGACCGAACCCGGAGCGATGTGTTCACGTGTCCCCGCAGTATAGGAGAGCGGAACATCGGCATTCCAGCGTGGGGGTGAACACCTCACCCGGGTGGGATGACTGGTGCAGGGCTCCGGCAACGGGAGTGCCGGAGCCCTGCACCATCAGGACTCAGCCGAGTTCGTACACGTTCTTCGGCGTGAGCAGCTCGGTGACCGGCGTCAGCAGATTCGGCCCGAGCTCGGACTTCCCGTCGATGTCCGAGTTGACGAACGCGACGAGAGTCATCTCCTTCTCGGGCAGGTAGATCGTCACGGTCTTGTAGCCGGGCAGGCCGCCGTTGTGTCCGATCCAGCCGTCGAGACGGAAGAGGCCGAGTCCGTACCCGGAATCCTCGTCGTCGGGCGACATCGGCGTCACGCTCAGCCGTTCCTCCTGCAGTTCCGGCGACAGCAGCTCGCCGTTCGCGAGGGCCGGGACCCACACCTTGAGATCCTCGAGATCGGAGATCATGCCGCCGGCCGCCCATGCCCATGACGGGTTCCATCCGGTCGAGATCGTCTCCGAGCCATCGAGGGACTGCGCGGTGTAGCCCTGGGCGTGGGGCTCTGGGAACTCCGTGGCCTCGGGCAGGAAGGTGTGCTCCAGCCCGAGGGGCTCGGTCACCTCGGTCTTGAGCACCTCGGCAAGAGGGGTGCCGGTGACCTTCTCGATCGCGAGCCCGAGGATGACCGTGTTGGAGTTGGAGTACTCCAATACTGTGCCGGGTTCGTCGTTCAGCGGCGCGTTCTTCACCTTCTCGATCAGGCTCTGCGGGGTCAGCGGTGCGGTCGGGTCGCTGAAGTAGGCGTTCTGCCAATCGACGTCGTAGGTGTAGTCGGGGATGCCTGAGGTCATGCCGGCGAGCTGGCGCAGGGTGATCCGGTCCCCGGCGGCGATGCCTTCGACATAGGTCGAGATGGGGTCGTCGAGCGACATCTTCCCTTCGTCCACCAGACGCAGCAGCGCCGTCACCACGAACGTCTTCGTGACGCTTCCGATGCGGTGGTTGAGCTCGGGAGTCATCTTCGTCTTCGCCTCGATGTCGGCCAGGCCCGCCGAGGAGACGTATTCGCCCTCCGGACTCCAGATGGCCAGCGTGACGCCCGGCATGTCGTGCTCGGAGACGGCATCTTCGAGGATCTCGTCCAGCTTCTTCACCGTCTCGGCGTCGAACGATCCGGAGCCGGAGGACTGCGTGCTCGACGGTGTGGACGCTGCGGGTGCCGCGCATCCGGCGAGCGCGAGAGCCGAGGCGGTGAGGCCGACGGCGGCGAGTGCGAGGACGGAACGGGGGTGGGGGGTGCGTGGGTTCACGAGGCGCCTTCTGTGGAGGGAACGAACGGTTCCATCGTCGGCGGCGGTGCCCGGTCGCCACATCGGCCAGCAGTACGGAAGACGTCGTACCCCGGGCGGAACCTGAGGCGCACATCACAGCCGGCGGTGGTGCCGTGGGGGGGAGCCCTCGCGCCCGCCCTCATCCGAGAATGCGCCGCGACGCCGACGTACTCCTCCCTTACAGTGCGCCGCCACTCGCGAAGAACTCGAGCAGCGCGGCGGCCGGTTCCTCGGCGGACGACAGGTTCGCCAGCGCCACGACACCGAAGAACATCGCGAATGCGGGCAGCACCCAGGCGTTGAGGGCGAACACGCGGCGCACACGACGCTCGGTACGGGGGGATCGCGCGCGCCGGACGAGAAGGACGATGCTCACCGCCAACAGCCCCGCCGCGCACACCGCGGCGACGACCGCCATCACCGCGTGATAGTCGCGGAAGTCGGACACCAGCAGCTGCAACGGTGCCGACGCGCCACCGGTCTGGAGCTCGGCGAGCAGTCCAGCGGCGGCCGCGCTCGCACGCGCGTCCGAGCCGTCCAGAGGCAGCAACGACAACACGGACGACAGGGGCGCGAAGACGCCCTGGATGTTCGCGGCGGCGATCACCAAAGACGTCATGGCTGCGGTCGACACCACGGCGGCGAGCACGCCGAAGCCCGCGCGGGACAACGCACGCGGAGCGACGGCGGTGCGCCGCCACGCCAGGACCGCGAGCCGCGTCAGCACGACGACGAGCACGATGGCCAGCAGGGCTTTGACGACATGGAAACCCTGCCAGTACGCGACCATGCCCTGCAGGCCCGCGCCGTGCCGTCCCCCCTCGCCGACGAAGTCCGCGAACGACCCGCCGAGGCGGTCCGGGTCGGCACCCCAGGCACCGGGCCAGACGCGTGCGACGACCCCCGGCATGAAGATCAGAGCGAGCGCGCCTCCTCCCGCGATCGCGGCCGTGATTCCCGGTCCGATCCTCGACGAGTCGTGGGAGTGCAGCTGTGCCGATGTCATCCTGATTCCTTTCGCGTCCCGGTGCGGGTACGCGTCCAGTCCACCGGTTGTGGATCGGCGCCGCATCGCTCGCGAGTCGCCCATCCGCGCCGGGAAATCCGTCGGGAGGATGACATCGGCACCGCTGGTCAGCGCGCGAGCTCGGCGTGCACAGGCCTGGGGATCAGCATCGAGAAGGCGAACGCACCGAGGAGCACCGGAGCCTTCGGCGGCTCGTCAGTCGGCGGCGAGCGCGGTCAGCGGTGACGCACGGCGGGCGGCGATCACCGGCAGCAGGGTCGCGGCACCGAGCAGGCCGAATCCGACCGCCGCGAGCACCAGCACCGGCACCAGATCGACGCGGAACGCCGCCGTCCCGATGAGCACCTGCACGAGCAGAGTGGCGGCGATGACGGCGATGGTCGCGAGGATCATCGCCGTCACCACGTAGATCAGCGCTTCCCACAGCGCGACAGCGACGTGGATCCCGGGGGTGGCTCCGGCGGAGTCGAGCAGTGCACGCTCCCGCCGTCGGTCTCCGTTGGTGATGTAGACGGCAGCGGCCGAGGCGACCAGGGAGATGAGGAGCGGGCCGCCGAACATGAGCAGGATCTCGCGCGGGTCCAGCGCATAGGTCGCCGCTTTCGCTCCGGCCGCCGCAGCGAGGGTGTTCCCGACGCTGTAGACGCCGGCGACCAGACCCATGGAGAGCAGGAGGGGGCTGATGGCCGAGGTCGTCAGCCCCACGCGGTATCGGGCGGAGTTCCGGGCGAGGTACCAGGAGCTGCTGGCGCGGGTGGGGATCGCTTTCGTCCACAGGGCGATCACGGCGGGGTAGAGCACGGGGGCGGCGATCACGAAGGCGACGAGCAGCAGCGGCGCGAAGAAGGGCGCGTTCGTGGCGATGCTCGACAGGGATTCGCCCGATCTCGTCACCGCGATCCCGACCGTGACCGCGGCGAGGATCAGAGCGATCAGCAGCCGGATCCAGCGGACGACGCGCCCGCTGGCCTCGGTTTCGCGCAGGATCTGCACCGGTGAGGTGCGAGCCGCTCGCCGCGCGCCGCTGAGGCCGGACAGGGCGACGAACAGCACCGTGACGACCGCGGCCACCATCACAGCCCAGGGCTGAGTCTGCACGATGGCCGTGTCGGGATCCGCCCACGCACTGAGCACGTACCGGAAGACGGGGGTGAACCCGGCGACGCCGAGCACGGCACCGACCGCGGCGCCGACGGTCGCCGTGACCATGATCTGCGCGGCGAAGGTCCAGAACACCGCTCGGGGGCTGAGCCCGATGAGCTGCCAGAGGGCGATCTGGCGTCGCTGCACGGTGACCACGAGGCCGGAGATGCTGCCGATCACCACGATCCCCGCGACGACCGTGAAGAACACCACGGCCACCGAGGTCGCGGCGATGAGTGCGCCCAGATCCCCGGGGTTGGCGGCGGCCGAGGTCAGCGTGCAGGCGACGTAGGTGAACGCCGCAGAGACCGCAGCGGCGACAGCGAGCAGCCCCACCCATACCCGGTACCCGCGCACCACATCCGCGAAGACGAGGGTGATCATGCGGAGGCCGCCGCGGAGGCGTGAGGTGCCTTCATCGCCGCGAAGATCTCCTCGACCGTGGGCTGTGTGAGTTCGTGTTGGATGCGGCCGTCTCTCAGGACCAGCACGCGGTCGGCTCTCGCGGCCGCTTCCATGTCGTGGGTCACCATCACCACCGCCGTGCCCGAGGATGCGGCCTCCTGCAGCAGGTCGAGCACCACCGCGCCGGAGCGACTGTCGAGGGCGCCGGTCGGCTCGTCCGCGAAGACCACCTGGGGTGCGGCCGCGAGCACGCGGGCGATGGCGACGCGCTGCTGCTGACCGCCGGAGAGCTCCGCGGGTCGGTGCGCTCCCCGCCCCTGCAGACCCACCCGCTCCAGGAGCGCATCGACAGCCGAGCGGTCGAGAGCGCGACCGCTGAGCCGGGCGGGCAGCGCCACGTTCTCCCGGGCCGTGAGGGACGAGACGAGGTTGTACGCCTGGAACACGAACCCGACGCTGTCGCGGCGCAGCTTCGCCGCCTTGGCCCTGCTCAGCCCGCGCAAGGGCGTGTCCATCAGCGTGATCTCCCCGGCGGTGACGGGTTCGAGGCCGGCCAAGCAGTAGAGCAGGGTCGACTTGCCCGATCCGCTCGGGCCCACCAGCGCGACGAACTCGCCGGGCGCGACCTGAAGATCGACGTCGGTCAGCACGGGGACGGATGCCTCGCCACGACGGGCGGGGAAAGTCTTGGTGACCCCCTTCGCATCCAGCACCGACCGAATCCTCGCGGGGTTCACACTATGCACACGAATATATTCCCACGCACGGCCGCGCACCCCGGACACGACGAAGGCCCGGTCAACCGACCGGGCCTTCGTCTCGCTGTGCGCGAGGGGGGACTTGAACCCCCACGTCCTTACGGACACTGGCACCTGAAGCCAGCGCGTCTACCATTCCGCCACTCGCGCGAGTGTTGTGTTCCGAAGAACTCAACTTCCCGAGGATATCACGCGATTTCACCCCTCGATGCACACCCCCGGATGTCGATCGGCGGCGTTCGCTCAGGACACCTGGCTACGATGTCCCTACCGGTCGGCATGCCAGAGGAGCCCAGTGGGACTACTTGACAGCTTTGAGAAGGGTCTCGAGCGCGCAGTTAACAGCGCGTTCGCGAAGACCTTCCGCAGCGGCATACAGCCGGTGGAGATCGCTTCGGCCCTGCGGCGCGAGGCGGATACGAAGGCGGCGGTCGTGAGCCGCGACCGCATCATCGCACCCAACAGCTTCGTGGTGCGTCTCAGCGCCGACGATGCGGACCGGATGCGCGGCCTCGGCGGCGCTCTCACCGATGAGCTGCTCGCGCTGCTGACGAAGCACGCCAAGTCGCAGGGATACAGCTTCTCCGGCCCGCTCGCGATCAGTCTCGAGGCCGACGAGAAGGTCGCCACGGGCACGGTGCGCGTCAGCTCCGGAACGGTCGAAGGCCGGGTCAGCTGGCAGGCCGTCGTCGATGTCGACGGTCGTCGTCACTCGATCACGCGCGCCCGCACGGTCATCGGCCGCGGGTCCGACGCCGACATCACGATCGCGGATGCCGGTTCGAGCCGCAAGCACGCCGAGATCCTCTGGGACGGCGAGCGCGCGATGCTCCGCGACCTGGGCTCCACCAACGGCACGAAGGTCAACGGACAGAAGCTCCGCGAGGCCGCCCTCCCCAGCGACACGACGATCACGATCGGCCGCACCGACCTGGTGTTCCGCATCGTCCCCGTCGCGAGCCCTTCGCGTCCCACCCCCAGGGACGACGACTCCACCCGAGCGTTCGGAGCCCTCGGATGAGCGAACTGGTCCTTCTTCTCCTCCGCATCGGCTTCCTCGTGCTGATGTGGTTCTTCGTGTTCGGCGTCGTGTACTCGCTCCGCGCCGACCTGTTCGGCGTGCGCGTGCGCAAGCTCCCGGCCGAGGCCACCGCCGGCGCCCCCGCTCCTGCACCGGCGGCCGCCGCCCCGGCGGCGAAGCCCGCATCGTCACGCCCCTCGACGGGACCGGCCACAGTCGCGACCGCGAAGCGCCTCGTGATCACCTCCGGCCCGAAGGCCGGTCTCGAACTGCCGCTCGGCACCGACTCCCTCACGATCGGACGCTCCAGCGAGTCCGCCCTGGTGATCCGCGACGACTACACGTCCAGCCACCACGCCCGCCTCATGCTGCGCGGCGACAGCTGGGCGATCCAGGACCTCGACTCCACCAACGGCACCTTCGTCGCGGGCCAGCGCGTGACCGGCTCGCCCGTCGCCCTCTCGCTCGGCACCCCCATCAAGGTGGGCGCCACGACCTTCGAGCTGCGAGCCTGACCCGGGCATGGTCTTCGAAGGCTCGAGCGTCGCGATCTCCCATACCGGGAAGGTCCGCTCCAACAACCAGGACTCCGGATACTCCGGGGCGAACCTGTTCGTCGTCGCCGACGGCATGGGCGGGCACGCGGGTGGCGACGTCGCCTCGAGCATCGCGATCCAGCGGCTGGAGCCCCTCGACCAGGCCTACGCCTCGACCGAAGACGCACAGGCTTCGCTGCAGGCCGCCGCGACCACCGCGGCCGGCGACCTCATCCGCGCCGCCAAGGACCGCCCGGAGCTCGCCGGACTCGGCACCACCCTCAGCGCCATCATCATGGTCGACGAGTACGCGGTCATCGGTCACATCGGCGACTCGCGCATCTACCTGTACCGCGACGACGCGCTGACGCAGATCACGGCCGATCACACGTTCGTGCAGCGCCTGGTCGACTCGGGACGCATCACGCCGGAGGAAGCGCGCTACCACCCGCGCCGTTCCGTGCTGATGCGCGTGCTCAGCGACATGGACGCCGACCCCGAGCTCGACATGTTCGTCATGCGCACGCAGCCCGGCGACCGCTGGCTGCTGTGCTCCGACGGCCTCTCCGGCGTGGTCGACGAACCGCACATCCTGAAGGCGATGCAGCTCGGTCTCGCCCCCGGCCGCACCTCCGACATCCTTCTCAAGCAGGCCCTCGACGGCGGTGCCCCCGACAACGTGACGATCGTCCTGGTCGACGTGGGCGGGCAGCATCCGATGCACTCGGGCACCCCGACGATCGTCGGTTCCGCGTCCAATCCGTCCGGCGTCTACGTGCCGCCGGTGCGTCCCCCGCGCGGCAACTGGCTGCACCCGGTGCGTCAGGCGGCCAACGAGCCGAGCCACTTCGAGCCCGCTCCCGAGTACCTCGAGGAGCTCATCGAGGAGGATCGCCGCCGCGCCAAACGCCGTCGCCTCGGCTGGATCGCCGGCGCGCTCCTGGTGCTCGCCATGCTCGGCGTCGCAGCCTTCGCCGCCTACAGCTGGACGCAGACGCGCTACTTCATCGGCGCCGACGACGACAGCGTCGTGATCTTCCAGGGTGTGCAGCAGAACATCGGCCCGATCGTGCTGTCCACGCCGATCGAAGACACCGACATCCTCCTGGCCGACCTGCCGCAGTACCAGCGGACATCGGTCGAGCGCACCATCACCGCACGCTCCCTGTCCGATGCGATGGCGATCGTCGATCGTCTGCGTGCGGGAGCGGAGCTCAATGCCATCCCGACACCGCTGCCGACGCCGCTGCCCACGCCGACCGAGACCCCGGCCGGAGGTGATGGATGAGCACCGACGTGCAGGCCGACACCACCGTCATCAAGGCGCTGAAGCGGCTCCGCGTGCCGCAGTCGCAGCGCAACCGCGAGTTCTGGCTGCTGCTGTTCGCGTGCGCGATCAGCGGTGCCGCGCTGACACTCGTGCAGTTGGGCGCGCTCGGGGTGATCGACCCGATGATCCTCGCGATCGGCGGTGGCCTCGCGGCGCTCGCCTTCGCTCTGCACATCGTGCTGCGGTTCGTCGCGTCCGACGCCGACCCGTTCGTAGTGCCGATCGCGACGCTGCTCACGGGTCTGGGCATCGCGATGATCTACCGCATCGACATCGCGTTCAAGAACACCGGATGGGACGCGTACTCCACCAAGCAGCTGGCGTGGACCGCGATCTCCCTCGCCGGCGCGATCACCGTGGTGATCCTGCTGCGCAACTACCGCGTGCTGTTCCGTTACACGTACATCTTCGGCCTGGCCGGCATCCTGCTGCTCCTCCTGCCGTTCGTGCCCGGTCTGCGCATCGCCGACGCCAATGCGGCCGTGTGGGTGTCGCTCGGCGGCGTCTTCGCCTTCCAGCCCGGTGAGCTCGCCAAGATCTGCCTGGCGATCTTCTTCGCCGGCTACCTGGTGCGCACCCGCGAGAGCCTGACCTCGGTCGGCAAGCGGGTGCTCGGCATCACCTGGCCGCGGATGCGCGAGCTCGGGCCCGTGCTCGTCGTGTGGCTCATCTCGCTGGGCATCATCGTGTTCCAGCGCGACCTCGGCACCGGAACCCTGATCTTCGGGATGTTCGTGGCGATGCTCTACGTCGCCACCGGGAAGACGAGCTGGGTGCTCATCGGCCTGGGCCTCGTGGTCGCGGGTGTCGCCCTGGCGACCCAGATCCTCCCCTACGTGCATGGCCGCTTCGTCAACTGGCTGTTCCTGTTCGACGCGAACCAGGTGAATCCCGACAGCGCGGGCTATCAGCCGATGCAGGGGCTGTTCGGCCTCGCCCGCGGCGGGCTCATGGGCACCGGTTGGGGTCAGGGCCGCCCCGAGGTGACGCCGCTCGCGCACAGCGACTACATCATCACCAGCCTCGGCGAGGAGCTCGGACTGATCGGGCTGTTCGCGATCCTCTGCCTCTACATGGTGTTCGTCAGCCGCGGCGTGCGCATCGGCCTCGCGGGGCAGGACGACTTCGGCAAGCTGCTGGCCACCGGGCTGTCGTTCACGATCGCGCTGCAGGTGTTCATCATGGTCGGCGGCGTGACGCGCCTCATCCCGCTGACGGGTCTGACCACGCCGTTCCTCGCCGCCGGCGGTTCGTCTCTCGTGGCCAACTGGCTGATCGTGGCGCTGCTGTTGCGCATCTCCGACGGTGTGCGCCGCCAGCCCCGGGTGGTGATCGGCTGATATGACCAAGGAACTCCGCCGCCTCAGCATCGTGATGCTGTTCATGTTCATCGCGCTGTTCGCCGCCACCAGTTGGATCCAGGTGGTCGAAGCCGATGCGCTTGCGCAGAACAGCAACAACAAGCGCACCCGCCTCGACAGCTACGAGATCCAGCGCGGCGCGATCATCGTCGACGGGGTCGCGATCGCCAAC
Organism: Microbacterium sp. LB12; assembly: GCF_037150835.1. Lineage (NCBI taxonomy): Bacteria > Bacillati > Actinomycetota > Actinomycetes > Micrococcales > Microbacteriaceae > Microbacterium > Microbacterium sp. LB12. The sequence continues at coordinate 223,285 of NZ_JBBCPF010000001.1, forward strand.
TCGGTGCCGGCCGACGACCGCTACCAGTTCCAGCGCGTGTACACGGATGCGCCGATCTGGGAGACCGTCACCGGATACTTCAATCCGGCGCTCGGTTCGAGCACGGGCATCGAGAAGGCGAAGAACGCCGACCTCTCCGGCACGGGCTCGAACGCCTTCCTTGCCGAGGTGGAGCGCATCCTCTCCGGCCAGCCGCAGCGCGGCTACAGCGTCGAGCTCTCGCTGAACACCGCCGCGCAGAAGGCCGCCTACGAGGCCCTCGGCGGCCTCAAGGGCGCCGTCGTCGCGATGGAACCGAAGACGGGTCGCATCCTGGCGATGGTCTCGACGCCCGGCTTCGACACCAACCTCATGGCGACGCACGACGCGGATGCCGCGAACGCCACGTACGACCTGCTGGTCGCCGACCCGAACAAGCCCCTGTCCAACCGCGCGATCGCCGGCGACCTGAACCCTCCGGGGTCGACCTTCAAGGTCGTGGTCGCGGCCGCGGCCTTCGCCAGCGGCGACTGGACGCCCGAGTCGACCCTGCCGAACCCCGCGCTGTACACGCTGCCCGGGTCGTCCAACCGCGTCTCGAACGCGTGGGGCGGCACCTGCGGCGACGGCGAGACCGTCACGATCGCCGAGGCCATCCGCCTGAGCTGCAACATCCCGATGGCAGAGCTCGCCGTCCAGCTCGGCGACGACACGATCCGCGAGATGGCGGAGAAGCTCGGGTTCAACAAGTCCTTCGAGACGCCGCTGGAGTCGACGCCGTCGAGCTACCCGCGCGCGCTCGACGACGCGCAGACCGCGCTCACCGGCTTCGGCCAGGGACAGGTCACGGCGACCCCGCTGCAGATGGCGATGGTGTCGGCCGGGATCGCCAACGACGGCGTGGTCATGAACCCGCAGATGGTGGACGCCGTGATCGGCAACGACCTGTCGGTGATCAGCGCCTTCCAGGAGAGCGAGTTCGGCCGGGCCATGAGCGCGGATGTGGCGAACGACGTCACCGACGCCATGGTCGCCAGCGTCGCTACGGGCGCGGCACAGGGTGCAAGAATAGACGGGGTCGATGTGGCCGGTAAGACGGGAACGGCAGAGAACGGAAACAGGCCGCACACATTGTGGTTCACCGGTTTCGCACCGGCGAACGACCCTACGGTCGCGGTAGCGGTCGTCGTCGAAGACGGCGGCGGACAGGGACAGTCGGGAAGCGGTGACACCATCGCCGCTCCGATTGCGAAGAAGGTCATAGAGGCGGTGCTGGGCAGATGAGGCCGACGCAGGGTGTGTCGTTCGGTGGTCGTTACGAGCTGCAGTCGCGGATCGCGATCGGTGGCATGGGCGAGGTGTGGGAAGCGACGGATCACGTCATCGGACGTACCGTCGCCATCAAGATCCTCAAGGACGAGTACATGGGGGACCCCGGGTTCCTCGAGAGGTTCCGCGCCGAGGCGCGTCATGCCGCACTCGTCAACCATGAGGGCATCGCCAGCGTCTTCGACTACGGCGAGGAGAACGGCAGCGCCTACCTCGTCATGGAGCTCGTCCCCGGCGAGGCGCTCTCGACCGTGCTCGAACGCGACGGCTCACTGAGCGCCGACAAGACGCTCGACATCGTCGCGCAGACAGCGTCCGCCCTGCAGGCCGCACACGCCGCCGGCCTGGTGCACCGCGACATCAAGCCGGGAAACCTGCTGATCACGCCCGACGGCCGCGTGAAGATCACCGACTTCGGCATCGCCCGCATCGCCGACCAGGTGCCGCTGACCGCGACCGGTCAGGTCATGGGCACGGTGCAGTACCTTTCGCCCGAGCAGGCATCGGGGCACCCGGCGTCGCCCGCCACCGACACCTACTCGCTCGGCATCGTGGCGTACGAGTGCCTGGCGGGCAAGCGTCCGTTCACGGGCGAGTCGCAGGTGGCGATCGCGATGGCGCAGATCAACGAGCAGCCGCCGCCGCTGCCGCCGACCGTGCCGATCCCGGTGCAGAACCTCGTGATGGCGATGATCGCCAAGAAGCCCGGCGACCGCCCGTCCTCGTCGGCGACCGTGGCTCGTGCCGCGCAGGCGCTCCGTCGCGGCGACCTCAACTCGGCGGCCATCGCCGTGCCCGCGATCGCGACCGGCGGTATCGCCGGAGACGACGCGACCCGCATGTTGACCTCGCAGGACGACGGTGCGACGCGCATCCTCCCCACCACGGCGCAGCTTCCCACCGAGGAAGCCGCCGCGGAAGAAGAGGAGAAGAAGAAGCGCAGCCCGTGGACTTGGCCGCTGATCGCCCTGATCGCGCTGCTGGTGATCGTGCTCGGCGGAACCGTCTGGGCCCTGATGAGCCAGGGTGGTGGCGACGACAAGCCCACGCCCAAGCCGTCCATCACCACGACGCCGCCCGACACGCCGACGCCCACCCCGACTCCGACCGTGACTCGCGTCGACGTGACGGCGCTGAACCTCATCGGCATGGACTGCGGCGCCGCGACCTCGACGCTCAAGGGCGCCGGGTTCGAGAACGCCGAGATCACCTGCCCCGAGGGCGATCCCGCACCGACGGACGACAAGGTCGGCACGGTGTACAGCGTCACCCCCTCCGGCAACGTCGAGACCACGCAGGCGATGACCCTCACGATCTACGCCGCCCGCGCCGGCCTGCCGACGCCGACCGACACTCCGGTCTCCAACCCGGCTGAGCCGGTCGCCGGCGGCACTGTCACGATCTCCTGGGGCACCGGCTTCACGTGCCCCAGCGGCACGACGCTCTCCGGCTATGTGGTCTCGGTCCAGAACGGCACCTTCGTGTCGGGCGGGCCGAACTTTCCGGCGACGCAGCGGAACACCCAGGTGAAGGTCGCGGATGTCGCGGGCCAGCAGCTGGTGGTCAGCTATCAGGGCATGTGCTCCGGCGGCGACCAGCGCACCTCCGCCGCCTCGCCTCCGCTCTCCGTCACGATCGTCGCCGCGGATTCCGCCCCGGACGGTGGCAACAACAGCAACAACTAGAGCCTTCGATCCACGTCAGCAAGAAGCAGTTCCCAGGGGGGTAAATCCGTGTCCACAGAGCCACAGGTCATCGCGGGCCGATACCGCGTCGACGAGCTCATCGGGCACGGCGGAATGGCGAAGGTCTACCGCGGGTACGACCTGACGTTGGGGCGCGAGGTCGCGATCAAGATCCTCGACCCGGAGCTCGCGCGCGACACCGCTTTCCGCACACGGTTCCGCCTCGAAGCACAGGCGGCATCGCGGATGTCGCATCCGTCGATCGTTCGCGTGTACGACGCCGGCGACCCCTCGACCGGTGACAGCGCGTCCACCGAGCCGCCGTACATCGTGATGGAGCTGGTCAAGGGCACGCTCCTGAAAGACATCATCGCCGCCGGCCCGGTGCCGGTGGACGACGCGGTGCGCTACGTCGACGGCATCCTCGAGGCACTCGACTACTCGCACCGCGCCGGTGTGGTGCACCGCGACATCAAGCCCGGCAACGTCATGGTGACCGACAAGGGTCAGGTCAAGGTGATGGACTTCGGCATCGCCCGCGCCGTCTCCGACTCCTCGTCGACGGTCGCCGAGACCACGCAGATCATCGGCACGGCCGCCTACTTCTCGCCGGAGCAGGCGAAGGGCGAGCCGGTCGATGCCCGCGCCGACCTCTACTCCACCGGTGTGGTCCTGTACGAGCTGCTCACCGGGCGTCAGCCGTTCCGTGGCGAGTCACCGGTGGCCGTCGCCTACCAGCACGTGAGCGAGACCCCGGTCCCGCCGACCGAGGTGAACGAAGAGGCTCCCGGCGCCCTCGACCCGATCGTGCTGCGTGCGCTGGCGAAGGACCCGTACCAGCGGTATCCGGATGCCGCGCACTTCCGCGCCGCGCTGGATGCCGCCGTGACCGGGAACGCCCCCACCCGCAAGGAACTGGGCGCCCTGACCAGCGAGCTCTACGGCCCGAGTCCGCGCCAGGCGCAGGAGACGGCGCGCTCGTTGCGTCAGCTCAGCTCCGACACGACCATGACCCGTACGCAGTCCGGTCCGCCGGTGGCATGGATCTGGGCGGGAGTGGCCCTGCTCGCGGTGCTGCTCGCCTCCGTGCTGTTCTGGGTCGTCACGATCAGCATGCGTCCGACCGACGTGCCGAGCACGTCGCGGGTGGTTCCGAACCTCGTGGACGTCGCGTCCGAGCGCGCGCAGGATGACCTCGCCAAGCTCGACCTCACGGCGAAGATCGTGATCGAGTCGAGTCCGAGCATCGCGGAGGGCAACGTCATCCGCACCGACCCTGGCGCGGGTGTCTCGGTCGAAGAAGGCGACACGGTCACGCTCTACGTCTCCTCGGGCAAGGAGACCGTGGTCATGCCGAAGATCGAGGGCATGGCACTCGATGCCGCGACGAATGCGCTGAAGGAAGCGGGCCTCGAACTGGGCACCGTCATCCAGCGGAACGACAAGAGCATGGCGGCGAACACCGTGATCTCGGCGAGCGAGAAGGCCGACGCCGAGCTCGCGCCCGACACCGTCGTCAACCTCGTCGTGGCCAGCGGCAAGGTGACGCTGACCGATCTGCGTGGATTCACGGTCGATGCCGCCACGGCCAACCTCACCGATCTCGGGTTGGTCCCCGTGCCGGTCGAGCAGGCGGATTGTGCCGCGACCCAGCCGCCGACCGTGAACTCGATGTCGGTTGCGCCGGGAGATGTGCCGATCGGCTCGTCGATCGAGCTGCGGTACTGCACCGGAAAGTAGAGGCGGTGGAGGGGCACCTCCTCCCCGCCGCGGGTCACCGCGACAGTGGGTGCAGCCTCTCCGACCGTGCCACGGCACCATCGTCGCCGCACAGCTCCAGCCAGTTCGCCAGCAGTCGATAGCCGCCTTCGGTGAGCACGCTCTCCGGGTGGAACTGCACGCCAAGGAGCGGCAGCTCGCGATGCGAGAGCGCCATCACGGTGCCGTCCTCGGTCCATGCAGTCACGACGATCTCGGACGGCAGGTCCGATGCCGCGAGGGCGAGGGAGTGGTACCTCCCCGCATCGAACGGCGAGGGGATCCCGGCGAACAGCGCCGAGCCATCGTGGCTCACGGGGGACACCATGCCGTGCATCAGCTCGGGCGCTGCGGTCACCGGGGTTCCGAACGCCTCGCCGAGCGTCTGATGCCCCAGGCACACTCCGAGCGTCGGCATGCGCAGGCGTGCGGCGATCCGGACCGCGTCGAGGGAAGCGCCGGCATCCGCGGGGGTGCCCGGTCCGGGGGAGAGCAGGAGCGCGTCGTACTCGGGGAGCAGCTGCTCGAGCGCGATGGCATCCGTGACGTCGGACTCGATCATCGAGGTGTCGGCGCCCAGCTCGCGCAGGTAGCCGACGAGGGTGTGCACGAAGCTGTCGTGGTTGTCCACGACCAGCACTCGCGTCATTCGACGTCGACCTCGCCCGGGGCGATGATCGGGCTGACCCACGGGAACACGAACCAGAACAGGGCGTAGAGCACGGCAGCGATGAGCACGACGAGGATGAGCACGCGCAACCACCACGGGCCGGGCAGCAGGCGCCAGAGTGCGGCGTACATCAGTCTTCTCCCTTGTGGGCGTCCATGATCACACGGATGGGGCGGCCGGGGGCGGCGGCGGGTCGGTCAGGGCGGCCGGGGGTCCCTCGGCGCGCGGCTGGAAGCTCTCGAACACCCCGTAGGCGACGATGCGCTCGGCGAGGGAGTAGAGCGGGGAGCAGGCCGTGAGCGTGATGTACTGCTCACCGGTCTGCTGGTCGGGCATCTGCGGCACGTCGGCGAGCACGTCGGTCTGCGTCGGCTTGACGTACTCCAGTGTGCGGAAGCGGTAGGTGTACCAGCCGTCCGGCGTCTCGACGACGATCGCGTCGTTGAGCTGGAGCTTGTCGAGCTGGTTGAACGGCTTGCCCCAGGTGGTGCGGTGGCCCGCCATCGAGAAGTTGCCGACCTCGCCGGGCATCTTCGAGTTCGTGTAGACGCCGATGCCCTTCTGGTCGAGGGTGCGCGCACGACTCGTGCCGCCGTAGATGCCGAAGTTGTAGTCGGCACCGAAGCGCGGGATGTGCATCTGTCCGAAGAGCTCGCCGTCGGCAGGGGCGGCCGGTACCGGCGGCACGTACACGGTGGCACCGTCGGGACTCTCGGTCGTCGCCGGGAGCGGCGGCGTGTCGGCCTGCGCCCACTCCTGCGAGACCGCGGCCCCTTCGTCGTTCTTCTGCGCGGCGATGATGATGTCACCGATCCACATCTGCCAGGCGACGAACAGCAGCACCAGGACCCCAGCAGTGAGGAGGATCTCGCCGAGAACGCTCGCGAACGTCGCGCGGGAACGTGGTCGTTGTCGCCGCGGGCGTCGCCCCCCAGGCACGACGGAAGCAGTCATGCCGCGATCATATCCGGCGACGCTGGATGGAGACCGTGATGTCGGTGCGGGCCCGGGGATCCCGTCCTCCGCGGAAGACAGGTGTCATGGGTAGAATGACGGCATGGCACGAGACCGCAAGACTGAAGAACCCGCCGTCGAGCGCGCCGAAGGCGACGCCGCTCCGAACGCCGTGTGGTTCAAGCCGGTGATGATCGGCTTCATGCTCCTCGGACTCGCGTGGATCCTCGTCTTCTACATCTCCGGCATGCAGTTCCCGATCCCGGGGCTCGACAACTGGAACCTGGCGATCGGTCTCGGCATCGCGCTGATCGGCTTCCTGATGACCACGCGCTGGCGCTGACGCCGACGCCCCCTGCTTGTCGAAAGGCCCCTCGCATCGCGAGGGGCCTTTCGCGTATCCGCCGGTCGCGACGCCTGTTCACATTTTTCCCCACCCCGCCCACAGAGTTATCCACAGGTCTCTCCACAGCTGGGGAGAATTACACGGGTGTTATTCACAGGGGTTAACAACCCTGTTAGCAACTCGGGATCAGGACAAAAGGATCAGTGGCGGGATGAACGCCACCACGACGATCAACAGCACGACGAGCGCGGCGAGCAGGATGATCTGCCACCGACGCTGGTCGCGACGCTTGGTTCGGACGTAGATGAGCGCGACCAGGGCACCCGTGATGGCACCGCCCAGGTGCGCCTGCCAGGAGATCCCTCCGGCGAAGAAGCCGAACGCGAAGTTGATCGCCAGGATCACGAGGATGCCCGTGACGTTGGCACCGATGTGGCGGCCGATGATCAGCAGCGACGCGAGGAGACCGAAGATCGCCCCGGAGGCGCCCACGGTCCAGGAACCCGGCGCGAGGATCGCGACCATCGCCGATCCGCCGAGTCCGCTGATCAGGTAGAGCGCGAGGTACCGGGCGCGGCCGAGCATGGGCTCGAGGCTCTGCCCCAGCATCCACAGCGCGAGCATGTTGAGCGCGAGATGGACGAATCCTCCGTGCACGAAAAGCACCGTGAGGAGACGCCACGGCTCGAACGGCACGGCGAACAGGTTCGGATACAGGTACGGGGCGTAGAACCCGAGAGCCTGGACGATCGGCGCGTTGAAGCCGGGGATCAGCTGCACCAGCCCGATGAAAGAGGTGATCGCGAGCAGCACGTAGGTGACCACGGGCTTGCCGCTGCGGGTCATCGCCATGGTCGCACCACCGCCACCCCAGCGCCGCGCGGCCTTCTTCTGCGCGGGGGTGCGGTTCTTGCGCTCGGCGTTCATGCACTCCGGGCAGATGACGCCGACGGGCGCCTGGGTCTGGCACTCGGGGCAGATGGTGCGCATGCACCGCTGGCAGAGCACGAAGCTCTGCCGATCCGGATGGCGGTAGCAGAAGTTGTCGCGATTGCTCGTGAACTCAGGCGTGGTCATCCGGATCGGCCGCAGCTGTCGTCAGGCCGCGACGATGTCGATCGACTGCAGCACGACCGGCTCGACCGGGCGGTCGCCGGGTCCCGTCTGCACGGCGCCGATCGCGTCGACGACGGCCTTGGAGGCGTCATCGGCGACCTCGCCGAAGATCGTGTGCTTGCCCTGCAGCCACGGCGTCGGGTCGGTGGTGATGAAGAACTGCGAGCCGTTGGTGCCCTCGGGCTTGCCCGTGATGGCGTTGCGACGCAGACCCGCGTTGGCCATGGCGAGGATGTAGGGCTCGTTGAAGTTGAGCTCCATGTTGATCTCGTCGTCGAAGTTGTAACCGGGGCCGCCGACGCCCTGTCCGAGGGGGTCGCCGCCCTGGATCATGAAGTTCGGGATGATGCGGTGGAAGATGACGTCCTTGTAGAGAGGACCCTCGCCCGGCTTGCCGGTGGCGGGATCGGTCCACTCCTGGGTGCCGTCGGCGAGACCGACGAAGTTCTTGACCGTCTTGGGAGCGTGGTCTCCGAAGAGGTTGATGACGATGTCACCGTGGTTGGTGTGCAGGGTTGCGACGTGAGAAGCGTGGGCCATGCCCTCATTCTCGCAGAGCTTCCGGTGAGTTGGCCCGGCGTACATCGGATCGCGGTATGCCGCAAGGGGTGGGCGATTCCCGCCCGGCGTCCAGGCTCTCGTGGCAAGATGGGGAACCCGTACTCCAATGGACAGGAGAGCATCGTGAGCCTCAGCCGCAAGCGGAAGAAGGAACTGCGTCGTCTTCAGAACGACGCGAACCAGCTCTGGGAGAACCAGCAGGTGCTCGTCGGCCACGCCGCCGATGTCGCCCGTGAGGCCGGTCGTCAGCTCGGCAACTTCAATCGTGAGCAGGTCGTGCCCGTCGTTCAGGACACGTACAACCGCCGCGTCGCCCCGGTCGTCGACCGTGGTGTGCAGCTGGGCAAGCATGTCGTCGACGACAAGTTCGTGCCGATCGTCGGCGGAGTCGTCGGATCGGCGCTCACGGCATGGGACCTCGCGAACGCCAAGCGTCACGGCGTCACCGTGCAGGTGCGCAAGGCTGCCGCGCCGCAGAAGTCGGGTCCGGGTCTCGGCTCGGTGATCGCCATCATCCTCGGTGCAGCTGCGGCCGTCGGCGTGCTCTACGCCGCATGGCAGGCGCTGCGCGCGGATGACGAGCTCTGGGTCGCGGACGACCCGCTCGCCGCACCCGACGCGTGAACCTGTCTGATCACGCCTCCGTCGCCCCGGGTGACGGAGGCGTTCAGCATGCACGGGTCCGGGAAGCCGCCGCCGCGCGGGGCCTCGACATCGAGATCCGCGAGCGGCCCGCCGCCGGCAGCCTGTTCGAGGCGGCAGAGCTGCTCGGCATCCCTCCGTCCGGCATCGTCAAGACGCTCGTCGTGAAGCGGTCGGACGACACGTTCCTGTTCGCGCTCGTGCCGGGTGGACGCGCGATCTCCTGGCCCAAGCTGCGCGCTCTCGTCGGCGTCAACAGACTGCGCCTGCCCGAACCCGAGCTGGCCCTCGCGGCGACCGGCTACGAACGCGGCACCATCGTGCCGATCGGCAGCACGACGGACTGGCCGATCTATGCGGACGAGTCGATCATCGGACAGCGCATCGCGATGGGGGCCGGCGCGCACGGCTACAGCCTGTTCGTGAATGCGGACGACCTCATCGCCGCGTACGGCGCCACCGTCGCCGACATCTCCGTGCCCGAGGAGCGCTGAGACCTCCTCCTGCCCAACGCCGTCAGAGGATGCCGGCCATCCGCAGAGCGATGTCGACCAGCTTCACGCGCTGCAGTTCCGCCACGGCCTTGAGCGGGTACCACTCGGCCATGTCGGTCGAACCGTCGGTCTCGAACCGGAGCTTGCCGCCGGTGACCACGGCACGGTAGACGATGCGGAGGGTATGCAGGGGCTCGTCGGCCTTCTGCACGCGCTGTCCCGCGGGGATCACGCGGGAGTGGATGCCGAGCAGCTCGCCGACCTTCACCGTGTAACCGGTCTCCTCGCGGAGCTCGCGGCGCACCGCATCCTCCGGCGACTCTCCCGGTTCGAGACCTCCGCCGGGCATCGTCCAGGCCACGCGGCGCCCCTCTGTCCAGCGCGCCAGCAGCAGTCGTCCGTCGTCATCGGTGACGACCGCATACGCCGCGACACGCAGGTCCATGGCTCACACACTATCCGTCGGCGGGGACGGTGCCCGACCGTGTGTCAGACCACGCGGATCGATCACGAATCGAGAAGCGCATCGCCGCCGGGCATCCGTACGCTGATCTCACCGAAGAGCACGACGAAAGGAACACCATGTCCGAGCAGAACTTCACCGCCGAGGAGCGCGAGGCCATGAAGGACACCGCGAAGGAGCGACGCACAGCGCGCTCCCGAGCCAAGAAATCGCCCGAGAAGGTGCGCGCCGAGGGCGAAGCCGACCTGAAGGCGTCGTTCGAGAAGCTCTCCGACGAGGATCGAGCGATCGCCGAGGGCCTGCACGCACTGGTGTCGGACGTCGCCCCCGAACTCGTGCCCCGCACGTACTACGGCATGCCCGCGTGGGCCAAGGACGGCAAGGTGCTCTGCTTCTTCCAGCCGGCCGGCAAGTTCAAGACCCGCTACGGCACGCTCGGCTTCGAGCAGCCCGCCAACCTCGACGACGGCACACTGTGGCCCACCGCCTACGCGGTGCTCGAGCTCGACGACGCCAACCGGAAGTTCCTCGCCGAACGCATCCGGCAAGCCGTGAGCTGACCCGCACAAATAGAAGGGGGGGCATGGGCGACCGTCCGTGCACCCCCTTCTCGCGCGACCGCGCAGTAGCGTTGTCACCGTGAGCACACTGCCCTTCCCCGCCTCCGTGTACGCCGCGCGCCTCGACCGTGCCGCCGCCCTCGCCGCGAATGCCGGATTCGACGCGATCATCGTCGGCCCCGGTCCCGACCTGCAGTACCTGCTGGGCGTCGAGGGCGACACGATCGAACGCCTCACGGCACTCGTCCTCGGGCCCACCCTCGCGCCCACCGTCGTGGTACCCCGCATGGAGCTCGCGAAGGTGCGCACCACCGCGGTCGGCCCGCTCGGTCTCGCCGTCGCGGACTGGGTCGACGGAGAAGACCCGTACGCACTTGTCGCCGACGCCGTGGGCACCGCCTCCCGCGTCGCGGTCTCCGACGCCCTGCCCGCCCTGCACGTGATCCCGATCGGCGACCGTCTGGGCGTGCGCATCGAACTCGCCACCCCGGTGCTGCGAGAAGGCCGCATGATCAAGGATGCCGAGGAGATCGCCGAGCTCCGCCGGGCAGGCGACGCGATCGACCGGGTGCACCGGCGCGTGCACGAGTGGCTGCGTGCCGGACGCACCGAGCGCGAGGTCGCGGCCGACATCGCCGACGCCATCGTCGCCGAGGGCCACCGCACGGTCGAGTTCGTGATCGTCGGATCGGGTCCGAACGGCGCCGACCCGCACCACGAGGTGTCCGACCGGGTGATCGAAGACGGCGACATCGTCGTGGTCGACATCGGCGGGGCCGTGCCGAGCGGATACAACTCCGACAGCACCAGGACCTACGCGGTCGGCACGCCCGACCCCGAGGCGGCCGCGCGCATCGCGGTGCTCGTGCGGGCGCAGCAGGCGGCGGTGGATGCGGTGCGACCGGGTGCCACCGCGGCCGAGGTCGACGCCGCCGCGCGCACCGTGCTCGCCGACGCGGGCCTGGGCGAGGCGTTCCTGCACCGGACGGGCCACGGCATCGGCGTCTCCGTGCACGAGGAGCCCTACATCGCACCCGGCAACGACCTGGTGCTGCGCGAGGGCATGGCCTTCAGCATCGAACCCGGCATCTACTTCGCAGGCGCCTGGGGCGCTCGCATCGAGGACATCGTGCGCGTCACCGCCGACGGTGGCGAGCGGCTGAACGTCGCCCCGCACGCACTCACGTCGGTCGGCTGACCCGCCTCGCATCATGACGAAGCCGTCCTCCCCGGGGTGGGGAGGACGGCTTCGGGATGGAGTGCGTCGGGGTTACGACTCCACGCGCCGCCGGCGGATCACCAGCACACCACCGGCCGCGAGCAGCAGCAGGAGGACGGCGATGGCCGCGATCGGCACCGCACCACCGGTGCCGGCGAGACCTCCGCCCGCACCCGCCGCCGCCGTGACCGTGAGCGCTCCCTGCGCCGTGAGCCCGGAATCGGCACCGACGGCGATCAGCGTGTGGGCGCCGACCTCCGCGTTCGCGGGGATAGTGACCGTCACGCGGAACGCGCCGTTCCCGTCAGCGACGACATCGGTGAGGTGGATCGGGTCGGAGTGCAGCGTGACCGAGATGGTCTCGCCCGATCCGAACCCGCGGCCGGCCAGCTGCACCGTGCCACCCTGCGACACGGTGCTCGCACCGATCACGAGCTCGGCCTGCAGCACCGGAGTGTCGCGCACGTCGACCGTGAGCGGTGACGACTCCGAGCCGCGGTAGGCCGTCTCATCCGACGGGACGAAGCGCGCCACGTACGTGTGCGTGCCCGACGTGGGGATGGTGACGTCGGCCGTGGCCGTCCCGCCCGTGACCTCTGCGGAGCCGACGATCTCGTCGCCCTCGAAGAAGTCGACCTTGCCGGCGGCGCCCGCGGGCTTCACCGTCGCGATCAGGGGGATCGACTCACCTGCCACCGCATCGTCGGAACCAGCGGCCAGCGTGACCGAGGTCTTGCGCGGCGCCTGCGGGTCGGCCGCGACGAGGACCGACGCCCCGGCCTCGACCTGGGAGACCTCACCGAGCGCGATCACCGGGTGGGAGCCGTCGACGGCATCGACCGGGATGACCAGCTCCGCGTCGATCGCCCCGTTCTGATCGGCCGTCGTCGACACCGGGATCTCGGCATCGATGCGGATCGACACCTTCTCCCCCGGAGCGAAGCCCGTTCCCGTGACGGCCACCGTGTCACCGGGCGCCGCCGTGGCGGTCACCTGGATCTCCGGGGTGTACACAGGCTCGGGCTCGACGACCGCGATCTGCAGCTGCGCGTCGGCAGAGCGCACACCGTCGTCCGCCGTGACCGTCACCGTGTAGGTGCCGGCGGTGGCGTACGTGTGGGTGCCCGTGACCGCTCCGTCGGCGATCGACACCGGCGCGACGGGCGAACCGTCACCCCAGTTCACGACCGCGGACGTCGCACCCTGACCACCGGCGACGGTGGCGATCGATGCTTCGAACTCCTCACCCGCGACCTGCTGGCCGACCGATCCGGCCGTGACGCTCAGCGGGGCGGCTGCCGCACGGTCGCCGTCCGAGGCGATCGCGAAGATGTGCACGCGACCGTCGTTGAGCGATCCCGTCTCCTTCGGCATGGTGAGGGATTCGACGACCTTCGGTGCACCGTTCCCGTCGACCGCGAGATCGATCGGAGCGGTCGCGTAGATCGCCGTGTTCTTCACACTGGACTCGGCCCCGGTGCCGGAGAGACGTCCCTCCGAGATCGTGAGCACCGTATTGCCCTTGTAGGGGTTGCCGGATGCTCCGACCCAGTCGCCGAGGCTGATCGTGACCTGCTGCGTGGAGCCGTCGGTGAAGTGCAGCGTGGCGATCGAGTCGCGGTTGCTCTCCGTGGCGGTTCCGATGAACGCGATCTGCTTGGCTCCGGCGCCCACCGACACCTTGACCGTCTGACCCTCACCGGTGATGTTGTCGGGAGCGCCCGCCGGAATCGCCGGGAGGTCGTAGGTCAGCGTCGAACCGGGGATCGTGAGCGTCTGCCCCTGCACGAAGCCGTCGGCGTTGATCTTGTCGCGGAAGTACCCGTGGCCCTGCGAGTCGCAGTTCGCGGCCGTGACCCCGAAGTCGCCGATGCAGACGTTGTTGAACGCGCCGACGAGGGTCTCGTCGCGGAAGGCGGTCACACTGGCCGTGGCCTGCGCCACCGCGCCGGCGGAGTCCCGCACGGTGACGACGGCCGAGTACGTGCCCGGGGCGGTGAAGGTGTGCGGGGCGCTCACCTTCCATCCGCCGAGGTCATCGCGCGTCAGCTTCACATCGCTCACCGGGACGCCGTCGCCGTAGTCGACCGTGACGGTGTAGCCCGACGCGTCGGTCTCGGTTCCCACCACGGTCGCGAGCGGACCCGTGAACGCGGTGTCGACGGCGACCCGCTGCGGGGCTCCCGCGGCGATCGACAGTCCATCGGCCGCCGAGGCGGAGGCGAACAGCTCGATCTCCGACAGCGCCAGCGTCGCGGCATCCGTCTTCAACGTGAGCTTGACGCTCGTGTAGCCGTCCTGGTTCGCGGCTGTGAACGGACGCGTCTGCGTGTCCCACGAGAACGACTGCGCGGATCGGCTGTCGAGCTCTGTCCAGGTGGTGCCGTCGAGCGACCCTTCCAGCTTCCAGCTCGACGGGGCGTTCGCCTTCGCCGCACTGGTGAGCGTGTATTGGCCGATCGAGACGGGTCCGGACTGCGAGGTCCACACGAGTTCGGCGGTGTCGCCCGAGAACGTGACCTTGGAGTTCATGCTGTCGTCGACGAGCGACCCGACGGGGGTGCCGTCGGACGCCGCCAGGACGCCGCGCCCGACCTTGGTCGCATCCACCAGGGTGGTGGGGACGTCGAGCTTCTCGCCGAGGTCCTTGGCACCCCAGGCGGAAGGCGTCGCGCTCATCGTGAAGTCGAGCGTGCCGCCGTCGCGCACCAGGTCACCGTCGAAGGTGGTCTCGGTGATCGCCGCACCGTTGATGCTGACGCCGGCGACGTACTTGTCACCTGCGGACGCACCCGGGGCGTTGATCACCAGGTCCTTGTCGCCGATCGAGAGCGTCGCGCTGTCGAACAGCGGCGAACCGATCGTGTAGTCACCGGAGCCGACCTCGAGCGGGTAGAAGCCCAGGGCCGAGAACACGTACCAGGCCGAGAACTCGCCGTTGTCCTCATCGCCCGGGTAGCCCTGGCCGATGTCGGAGCCCACGAAGAGACGGTCCTGGATGTCGCGGATCAGCGCTTGCGCTCCCGACGGGTCGCCGGCCTCGGCGAGCACGTAGGGGATGTGATGCGCGATCTGGTTCGACATGCCGAGCATCCCGAGTCGCACGTCGCGCGCCTCGCGGGCCTCGTGGATGCCGGAGTAGTCGGCCTTCTCCCGAGTCGTGAGGAAGTCGTGCATCACGTCGAGGAGTCCCTGGCGTCCGCCGTAGAGCGCGGCGAGGCCGTCGACGTCGTGCGGTGCATGGAACCCGAAGGTCCAGGCACTCGCCTCGGTGAACGCACCGCCCCACGCCTTCTTGTCGAACTCCGCGCCGGACGTCCAGCTGCCATCGGCGTTGCGCGAGGTGAACGTGCCCGCCTCCGGGTTGAACATCTCGACGTAGTGCTCAGCGCGGGCCTCGAAGTAGGTGGCCTCCTCCTTCAGCTGTGCGACGCGATCGGCGGGCGTCTTCGGGTCCTCCGAGAGCGCCTTCGCCATCTCGGCGATACCGAAGTCGTTGATGTAGCCCTCGAGACCCCAGGATGCGCTCTCGTGGGTGGTCTCCTCGGTGTAGCCCAGGAAGATCGACTGTCCGAGACCCTTGCGGCCGACGGCATTGGATGCCGGGAGCACCGTGGCGTTCTTGACTGCGGCGTCGTAGGCCTCGAGTGCGGTGTCGGTGCTGAGCGCACCGGCGAGATACGCCTCGGCGAAGGCGACGTCGGAGCTCGTGCCCGTCATGAGGTCGGCGTAGCCGGGGGAGGACCACCGGGCCACCCACCCGCCGTCGCGGTACTGCTGCACGAAGCCGTCGACGAGCTCTTCGGTCACGTCGGGGTACAACAGCGAGTACAGCGGCCAGGCGGTGCGGTACGTGTCCCAGAAGCCGTTGTTCACATAGACCTTGCCGTCGACGATCTTGGCGTTGGTCTGGGTGTCGCTGGCCTGTCCGGTCGTCGCCGAGACGGGGCTCGCGTACTTGTAGACCGGGTCGGCCTGGGTGCCCGTGTTCTCGAACTGCGAGTTCGGGTACAGGTTCAGTCGGTAGAGGCTCGAGTACAGGGTGACGAGCTGGGTGTCGCTCGCGCCCTTCACATCGTGCACGACCGAGAGACGCTCGTTCCAGGCGTCCTTGACGGCGGCATGCGCCTGATCGAAGGAGACACCCTCCAGCTCGAAGGCGTGGTTCTTCTTCGCCTGGTCCTGCGAGATGAACGATGACGACAGGCGCAGCTCGACCGTGCGGTCGGTGGTCGTGTCGAACGCCGCGTAGCGTGCGGTGCCGTTGCGGTCGCCGACGGTGGTGGCGCCCGCGGTCGCGGGAGCGCGGTCGAACGTGCCGTAGACGAACATGCGCGTGCGTCCCGGCCATCCGGATCCGCCGTCCACCCAGCCGCTGACCGTGTCGCCCGAGATCGTCAGCTTGGACGAGTTGACGAGCTGGTCGATCAGGATGGAGCTGGCGTCTCCCGTGAACTCGAACCGGTAGATCGCGCCGTGGTCGGTCGCGGTCACCTCGGTGCGGATGCCGTTGTCGAACGTGACGTCGTAGATGTCGGGCCGTGCGATCTCGTTCTCGTGCGAGAACGTGAGCTTGCGGTCGTTCAGGTTCGAGGTCGGGTTCGAGGTGGCCGCGGGGAGCACGGCGAGCTGGTTGCGGTCGCCCATCCAGATGCTCGGCTGGTGCGAGAAGCCGATGCCGTTGAGTCCGATCTTGTTCTGCGCGTTGTTGGCGCGCTGGTACTGGTAGATCGTCCCGGTGTTGTCGGCGTTGGTCATCGGGGTGATGAAGTTGAACCCGTTGGGCCAGGCCGTGGCGGGCAGGTTGTTGCCGCGCGAGAAGCCGCCGGTGGAGTTGGTTCCGCGGCGGGTGTCGACGTACGACACGAGGCCGTCGGTGGTGTCGCGCTCGGTCGCGGTGCCGATCTCCACGTCATCCAGCCAGCCCGAGAACGAGGTGGCGTCGGTGGGAACCTCGATGCCCTTCAGGTCGGTGCCCGGGTGGTCGTACGTGAAGAGGATGTCGTCGATCGTGCGTCCTTCGAACTGGCCGAGGTCGACGGTCACCCTGTTCCACTGATTCGGCCACAGCGCGTTGGACTGCCCCTGCGCGCGGGCGTTCGCGGCGTATCCGTAGGTGTCGACCGCGCCGCTCGTGGACAGGGTGGTGCCGTCGTCGAACGCGAGGTCGACGGCCACGAACGTCGCGGCGTACGTCTGCTCGCCGTCGAGCACCGGGAACACGAGGTACGACAGCTCGCTGTCCTTCTCGACGGTGACGTCGACATCGGTGTACAGCGTCGTGGTCGACGATGCCGGGCCGGCGGCGAGGTGGCGGCCGGAGTACTGCAGCGCCTTGGTGCCCGTGAAGCCGACGCCGGTCTTGGCGGTGTCGGATGCCGTGGGGCCGTTGCCGATGGCGAGACGCAGGTCGTCGGCGACGGGGGTGCCGTCGCTCACGGTGATGGGCTCGAAGTCGGCGAGCTGGACGATGCCGGTGTTCGCGGTGCGGGTCTCGAGCACGTCGAGGCGGTAGTAGAGGTACGGGTCGCTCGGCGCGGCGAGCTCGAACGTGCGGGTCTGGCCGCGACCGGTGAACATCTCACCGGAGCGCTCATCGATCGTGGTCCAGTCGGTGCCGTTGTTGGAGCCCTGGACGCGGAAGTTCTTGGGGTCTCGCGCCTCGGCGTCGCCACCGGAGGTGAGCGTGTACTTCGCCATCGGCTGCGCGGCCGTGAGCTGGTACTGGATCCAGCCGGTGCGTGCGAAGGCGAGCCACTTGGTCGACGCGTTGGCGTCCGCGGCGAAGGCCGCTGCCTCGTTGGGGGTGTTCTGTGCCGATGCCGTCACACCGTTCGGCGCGATGGCCGGGAGCATGCTGCCCGGCACGAACCGACTGCCGGTCACGTTGATGGGCTTCCCCGTCCCCGCGAGCACGGGTGCCGGATCGGCGGATTCGAAGGACGACGCGAACGTCCCGCCCCCCGCTGCCGATGCCGTCATCGGCGTCAGCATCGCGGCGGTCACGGTCAGGGCCGCGCCGGCGGCCGCCCAGATGCGACGTACGGGTCTTTCGTTCCTCGGACGGGGAACCGTCATGATGTGCTCCTCAACTCCACCACTGCGTGTCGTCTGCCGGTCGCAGGTCCGGGTGTGGCCTGCTCGGCGATATGACATCGCTGTCATATGCTGAGGAACCTACCACAGCCGAAGCGATGGGTGGAAGATGCGACCGACATCGACCCACGCGACATAATGAGCAGATCCGTCGGAGCGCAACAGGGAACACGATGACATCAGCAGACGATGGGGCAGCGCCCCGTCCCACCCTCGCGCAGGTCGCCGCTCGCGCCGGAGTCAGCCTCAAGACCGCATCGCGCGCGCTCGGCGGCGAGTCGTATGTGAGCGAGAAGACGCTCCACAGCGTGCTCGCCGCGGCGGCCGAGCTCGACTACCAGCGCAATGCGGCGGCCAGCCTTCTGGCCTCCGGACGCCTCGCCGACTCGCTCGGCCTGATCACGGGGGACTTCACCAACCCGTTCTACTCGGCCCTCGCCCAAGCCGTCGAAGACGAGATCCGACCGCGCGGCATGCACCTGTCCGTCGCGAACTCACGCGAATCGGCCGAGCAGGAACAGCGCGTGGCCCTCGACCTCGCCCATCGTCAGACGAAGGCCGTCATCACCGTGTCGGCCATGGTCGACCACCGCGAGTACGCGCAGTTGCAGGCCCGCGGTATCCCCGTGGTCTTCGTCGATCGCCCGGCCGAGAACCTCGCCGCCGACTCGGTGGTGTTCGACAACCGTGTCGGCGGCCGGCTGGTCGCCCAGCATCTGCTCGACCGCGGCCACCGTCGCATCGCGTTCATCGGTGACTACGCCTGGCTGCCCACCTATCGCCAACGTCTCGCGGGCATGGGCGATGTGCTCGACGGCTCCGACGCGCACTGGCGGGAGCTGTTGCGCCCCGATGCGCACGACGTCGCCTCCGCACGCGCCCACGTGCGCGAGCTCCTGGCACTCGACGAGCCGCCCACGGCGATCGTCGCCGGCAACAACCGGGTGCTGCTGGGGGTCATGGAGGAGATCGCCGAGCTCGAGGCGCCCCCCGCCGTGATCGGCTTCGACGATCCGGAGTGGGCACGGGTCCTGGGTGTCAGCGTGGTGGCGGGGGAGGTCGAGGAGCTGGGCCGCATCGCCGCCCGGCTCGCCGTGGCACGCCTCGCCGATCGCACCCGCGAACCCGAGAGCGTGGTCGTGCCGATGCGCCTGATCGCCCGCCGGTCGACGGCACGGCGCTGACCGTCGGAGGCCTGCGGGAGCATCGGCCCATGCGCCGCCGCCGGTCGCTACGCTCAGGGCATGACGACGATCGCACCGCTCACCCCCGCGGACCACGCCGAATGGCTCTCCCTCTGGAACGGCTATCTCACCTTCTACGAGGAAGATCTGGACGACGCGACCACGGCGACGACGTTCGACCGGATCGTGCGACCGGACTCCGGTGTGCACGGGGCGATCGCCCGCGATGAGGACGGCACGGCGGTGGGCATCGTGCACTGGCTGACGCATCCGTCGACCTGGGCCACCACGGATTACACCTACCTGGAGGATCTGTTCGTCGCCCCCGGTGTGCGCGGCGGGGGTGTCGGGCGAGCACTCATCGCGCACGTCCGGGCGTGGGCCGAGCAGCACGGATCGGCGAAGGTCTACTGGCTCACGGCGGAGTCGAACGCGACCGCGCGCGTGCTCTACGACCGGGTCGCGTCACGCTCGGGCATGATCCACTACGAGATCGACCTCGACTGAGACCGCAGCGGACACGACGACGGCGGCGGACGCAGTGCGCGTCCGCCGCCGTCGTGCGATCCGGTCAGGTCAGCGCTGCGCGCCCTCCAGCTCGTCGTCGGCGATGACGGCCGACTCCTCTTCGCGGAAGTCGACCACCGGGGGCTTGCGACGGAATCCGCCGGTGATCACGGCGAGCAGCACGATGCCCACGACCACCCAGATCGCACCGGCGATGAGCGTGGTCGACGAGAGGCTCGTCCACAGCCAGATCGTCATCGCGAGGCCGATCAGCGGTGCGACGAGGTAGGCGAGCACCGCCTTGGCGCCGCGCTTCCTGCGGTCGATCCAGTAGAGCTTCACGACCGCGGCATTGACGAAGCCGAACGCGACGAGCGCTCCGAAGCTGATCACCGAGGCGACGATGTCCAGCGGCAGGAACAGGGCGCCGAACGCACCGATGAGGCCCACGATGATGATCGCGATGAACGGGGTGCGGAAGCGCGGGTGGATGCGGCCGAACACCACTCGGGGGAGCTGTCCGTCCCGGCCCATCGCGAACAGGATGCGCGAGACAGACGCCTGCGAGGTGATGCCCGAGGCGAAGGATCCGGCGACGTAGGCGGCGGTGAAGAAGGTGAACAGCGCGGTGCCGCCGATGCGGAGCATGATGTCCTTCGCCGCGGAGTCGACGTTCTCGAAGTTCGCGAAGTCGGGGAACACCAGCGATGCCACCCAGGCGGTGACGATGAAGATGAGCCCGCCGATGACCGTGGTGAGGATGATCGCGCGGGGGATCGATCGCGTGGCGTCCTTTGCCTCCTCGGACAGCGTCGAGACGGCGTCGAAGCCGAGGAAGGCGAGGGCGAGCATGGCCGAGCCCGCGACGATCAGTCCCGGGTTGAGACCGGGCTCGAAGAACGGCTTGATCAGGTCGACCGGGTCGGCGGCGCCCGAGAGGTAGGCGATGGACGTGCCCACGAAGACCACGACGAACACGATCTGCACGCCGATGAGGGCGACGTTCACGCTCGAGACCAGGGTGATGCCGATCACGTTCAGCGCGGTCACCAGCAGCATCGAGCCGACGACCCATACCCACAGCGGGATCGCGGGGAAGGCGGCGTTGAGGTACGTGCCGATCATGAGGTAGTTCAGCAGCGGCAGCACGAGGTAGTCCAGCAGCAGGGTCCAGCCGGTGAGGAAGCCGAGGTGTCGGCCGAACGTGCGCTGCGTGAAGGTGTAGGCGGAGCCGGCCGAGGGGTAGGCGCGGGTCATGTTCGCGTAGCTGTAGGCGGTGAACAGCATCGCGATGGTGGTGACCAGGTACGCGCCGGCGATGTGGCCGTCGGTCGTCTCGGTGACGATGCCGTAGGTGGTGAAGACGGCGAGCGGCAGCATGTAGGCGAGGCCGAACAGCACCAGGCTCGGGGTGCCGAGTTTGCGAGAGAAGGCGCCGCCGACAGGGGGCGTTGATGCGGGCGCGGACATGATCCTCCTGGAGTTCTGAGCACAGCTTTGTGCTCACGCGGCGAAGGCGCCGCGTGAGTGCGGACTCGGGATCCGCAGCACCGGGAAAGCGCTATCCGAACCATACACCTCGATCCGGATTGTGCAAGGAGTCGTTCGAGACGAGATCCTGAACTCATGTCGGTCGGGATCCGCCCGACATCAAAATCGACAGACGTGGGAAAGCGCTATCCGGTATATGGTAGTGGCGTCATCACACGCCAAACGAAGGAGTTCACCGGTGAACACGTCGTACACCGCCAAGGTCGCCCAACAGTTCCGGAACCCTCGTCTCTCCGCCGCGCTCGCGTCACCGCAGCCGGCCGAGATCGAGGCGAACGTCGAGCTGCTCCGGGGCGCCGGCCTGCTCGGTGACGCCGTGCACGTCGCCTACTTCGGACTGTGGGAGCCCGACAAGCGCGAACTGCTCGCCTCGCTCGACGGCGACACCGCGTTCCCCCGCCGGTTCCGCACCATGCTCGTCGACACCCGCACGGGTGTGGAGCAGGACGTCGTCACCGATGTCGCCGCCGGCGAGGTCGTGTCCGTGCACACGCTCGACGTCGCGACGGAAGGACGCCTCCCCGTGCTGCTGTCCGAGATGATCATGGTCGAGGAGATCGTCCACGCCGACGAGCGCTGGCGCGAGGCCATGCGCCGCCGTGGCCTCACCGACCTGACCCAGCTGCGCGTGAACCCGCTGTCCGCCGGCGTGGATCTCACTCCCGACGAGGCGGGCCGACGCCTGCAGCGCTGCTTCACGTTCGTGCAGAAGACTCCCGACGACCTGCCGTGGGCGCACCCGGTCGACGGCGTCACGGTCGTGGTCGACGTGATCACCCGCGAGGTCATCGAGGTCATCGACCACGTCGAGATCGCGGTGCCCCAGGAAGACGGCAACTTCCACCTCGACTCGTTCCTCCCCGCGCCGCGTGAGGGCTTCAAGCCGATCGAGATCGTGCAGAAGCAGGGGCCCAGCTTCACCGTCGACCCCGACACCAACGTGATCGAGTGGCTCGGCTGGAAGTTCCAGATCAGCTTCGACGCCCGCGAGGGTCTGGTGCTGCGCAACGTCACCCTCAGCGACCGTGGTGAGGACCGTTCGGTGCTGTACCGCGGATCCATCTCCGAGATGGTCGTGCCCTACGGCGACCCGAGCGCCCAGCGCTCGTTCCAGAACTTCTTCGACGGCGGCGAGTTCCTGCTCGGACAGTGCGCCAACGCCCTCGAGCTGGGCTGCGACTGCCTCGGCGAGATCACCTACCTCGACGCCCACTTCCTCAGCGAGAAGGGGCAGGTCGTGCGCATCCCGCAGGCCATCTGCATTCACGAGGAAGACGACGGCGTGCTGTGGAAGCACACCTCGAACTACACCCGCAGCACCGCCGTGCGCCGCAACCGCAAGCTCGTGGTCAGCTTCTTCGTCACGGTCGGCAACTACGACTACGGCTTCTACTGGTACTTCGGCCTCGACGGCTCGATCTCGCTCGAGGTCAAGGCCACCGGCGTGGTGTTCACCTCGGCCCTGCCGGTGACCGACGGCTCGTACCCGTGGGCGACGCAGATGACCAAGGACCTCGGCGCTCCGAACCACCAGCACCTGTGGACCATCCGCCTCGACATGGCGCTCGACGGTCACACCGGGGCCGTCGACGAGCTCCAGGCCGTGCGCCCGGAGCCGAGCGAGCGTGATCCGCTGGGCATCGGTCTCACCCAGTCGTCCGTGCGGTTGCGCACCGAGAGCGAAGGCGGACGCATGGCCGACAACGCGGTCGGCCGTGTGTGGAAGGTGTCGGGCACCGAGCGCAAGAACGCCATGGGGCACGACACCGCCTACGTGCTGTTCCCGGAGGGTGCGCCCATGCTGCTCGCGCACCCGAGTTCGCCGATCTACGCCAGAGCGACAGCATCGACCAAGCACCTCTGGGTCACCGCCTACGACCGCAGCGAGCTGTACCCGACGGGCGACTACGTGAACCAGAACCCCGGTGGGGCGGGGATGCCCGCGTGGATCCAGCAGGACCGCGACATCGACGGGACCGACATCGTGCTGTGGCACACCTTCGGCCTCACCCACTTCCCGCGCCCCGAGGACTGGCCGATCATGCCCGTCGACACCGCCGGGTTCACGATGAAGCCGCACGGTTTCTTCGACGTCGACCCCACTCTCGACGTGCCGAACACCCCGAAGAGCGACCACTGCGCCACCGAGACCGGCGGCGTCTGCGCGTGCGAGCACTGACGCGCGGATCAGACAAGGAGAATCATGGCAATCGCGACGATCAACCCCGCAACCGGTGAACTGCTGCAGTCCTTCACCCCGCACACCCCCGAGCAGGTGGAGGAGCTTCTCGCGGCAGCGCACGCGGCCTTCGCCGAGCTGAGGACCACCACCTACGCGCAGCGTGCCGAGTGGATGCGTCGTGCCGCCGACCTCATGGAGGCGGATGCCGATGAGGTCGCCCGCCTGGTCACGCTCGAGATGGGCAAGACCCTGCCGACGGCGCAGTACGAGGTCGCCAAGTCGATCCGCGGCATGCGCTGGTATGCCGATCACGCGGAGGAGTACCTCGCCGACGAGCAGCCGGCCGCCCCGGGCGATGTCGGAGCCTCGGCGATCGCGGTGCGGTACCAGCCGCTCGGGGTCGTGCTCGCGGTCATGCCGTGGAACTACCCGCACTGGCAGGTCGTGCGATTCGCGGCTCCTGCGCTCATGGCGGGCAACACCGCACTGCTTAAGCACGCCTCGAACGTGCCGCAGTCGGCGCTGTACCTCGGCGGCCTGTTCGTGCGGGCCGGCTTCCCGGAGGGATCCTTCGCCACGCTGCTCGTCGAGGGCGCGGCGGTCACCCCGCTGCTCGGCGACCGGCGCGTGCGGGCGGTCACTCTCACCGGTTCTGTCGCTGCGGGTTCGCAGGTCGCAGGCGAAGCCGGTAAGCACATCAAGAAGGCCGTGCTCGAGCTCGGCGGTGCGGACGCGTTCGTCGTGATGCCCTCCGCCGATCTCGACAAGGCCGTACCGGCCGCGGTGAACGGACGGATCCAGAACACGGGTCAGTCCTGCATCGCATCGAAGCGCTACTACGTGCACGAAGACGTCTACGACGAGTTCGTCGACCGCTTCACCGCGGGGATGGCGGCGGTGAAGACCGGCGATCCCTTCGATGCGGGCACCGACATCGGTCCGATGGCGACCGAGCGGGGGCGTGCCGACGCGCACGAGCTCGTCGAGGATGCTGTCGCGAAGGGGGCGACGGTGCTCACGGGCGGCGTCATCCCTGACGGTCCGGGCTTCTTCTACCCGGCGACCGTGCTCGCCGACGTCACTCCCGACATGCGCATCTTCAGCGAGGAGTGCTTCGGTCCGGTCGCTGTCGTCTGGCCGGTGTCGGGCGTCGACGAGGCGATCGAGCGCGCGAACGACAGCGACTTCGGTCTGAGCTCGAGCGTGTGGACGAACGACGAGGCCGAGGTCGCCGCGCTCACCCGCGGCATCGACGCCGGTGGGGTGTTCGTCAACGGCAACACCGCGTCGTTCCCGCAGGTGCCGTTCGGCGGCGTGAAGTACTCGGGTTATGGCCGCGAGCTCTCCGCGCAGGGCATCCGCGAGTTCACCAATCTGAAGACGGTATGGCAAGCCTGATGGCTTCGGAAGCGGCGGTCGCGCAGGTGCGCGGCCGCCGTTTCTTTCGGTGGGTGGATGCCACGACCTGGCATCACGCGGCGATGCTCGCCCTCATGGCGGTCATGCTGCTGTTCCCCGATGGCCTCGTCCATATCGCCGTGATGTTCGGGATGGTGGCGATCGCTGGTGTGGCCGCGGTGCGCAAGCGCCGAGGTGCGTCGGGCTGCGGTTCGGCGATCGCGGATGCCCTGGCGATGGCCGTGCTCGGACTGACCGGCGTGCTCGGTGCGAGCGCGGGCGGCGGCCACCACGGTTCGACGCATGCGCTGATCGCGCCGCCGCTGTGGGCCGTGGATGCCGCGGTGATCGCAGTGTGGCTGGGCGTGCAGCTCGCGGCCTGGCGCGGGCTCACCGATTCCCGGGGACGGCGCCGGCTGCTGATCGGGGGCACTCTGATGGCCGCGCAGTTCCTCGTGATGCTGGTCTGGTGCCGCTGATTCTTCACGCTGCGGAGTTGTTAACACAGTTGTTAACACCTGTGGAGAACAGATGCACGCGCTCGACGGTGAAGACCGGAGCAGGTGAGAACACTGTGGAGCCTAGGAGATTCGAACTCCTGACATCCTGCTTGCAAAGCAGGCGCTCTACCAACTGAGCTAAGGCCCCGTGAGGGATTTCTTGAGTTAAAGGGTGGGGCTACCAGGACTTGAACCTGGGACCTCTTCATTATCAGTGAAGCGCTCTAACCGCCTGAGCTATAGCCCCGTCAACCTCCAAGACTTTACCGGAGAATCACGGAAAATCCGAATCGAGGGCGAGGACCCGGGTGTGTCCTCGCCCTCGGCCGTTCTCAGCGCGTCGGACGGATCGTCACGCTGCCCGCAGAGAGCGACACATCGATGCTCCGCCGCGCACTGGACGCCTCGTCGACCTTGGCATCCAGCGACCCGGCGCTGATGCTCTGCGTGATCCGGTACTCCACGTCCGGCACCGTGAGATCCAGGGTGCCGGCGCTCACGTCGACGTTCGTCGTGTTCGGCGCGGTACCCGTCAGCTCGACACGGAGATCGCCGGCGGCGACGCCGAGATCGACCGTGTCGACACCGTCCAGCAGGATGTCGGCGCTCCCGGCGTTCATCTGCATGTCGAGCGCCCGTGCGGATCCTTCGACGTCGAGCGAACCGGCGTTCACGCCGATGTCGAGCAGACCGAAGTCACCGGCGACATCGAGGCTCCCGGCGTTCAGGGTCAGATCGGCTTCCAGTCCGTTGCCGCTCAGGCTCTGCGGCAGAGTCAGCACGACGATCTCCTCATCGCCGAACCAGTTCCCGATCCACCACCCGAACACCGCCCGGGGGCTCTTGACGACGAGTTCGTCGCCGTCGCGCTCGAACGTCCATGCCGTGCCCCGCCCGTTGGTGACCGAGAGCTCCGCCTCCTCGACATCGCCGAACTTCACCCGCACGCTGCTGGCGTCGGCGTTGAGGTCGATCTTGTCGATCCCGTCCACGCTCACGGTCTGCACGGAGTCGGGTGCGCTCGTGGCAGAGATGTCTCCTGCGGCAGCCGCGGCCGCAGCTCCCCCGGTGCCGAGCAGGGCGAGTCCGCCGATCACCGCCGTGACCACCATGACGGCGGTCGCACCCGAGGAACGCCCCGTCCCTGGCTCGGGAGGCGTGGTCGCTGTCGGAGCCGAGCTCTGCGGCGGGGCGGCAGGGGAGGCCGGCGGAGGGGTGAGCGGGGTGTGGTCGCCGGGGGCGCCTTGGTCGTTGGTGGTCATCGTGCCACTCCTGTCTGGCCGGTCGGCGGCGTCACGCCGCCGGTGTTCTCGATGTGGGCGAGGGCGGCGAGCACGCGGCGGTTTCCCGACTCGTCCTGCTCGAAGCCCAGCTTCTGGAAGATGGAGGTGATGTGCTTCTCGACGCTGGCCTCCGAGAGGAACAGCAGCCCGGCGATCGCCTGGTTCGACTTCCCCTCCGCGATCAGGGCGAGCACGGTGCGTTCACGCTCAGTGAGTCGCAGCATCCGGTCGTCACGGTTCCGCCGCGTCAGCAGCTGCGCGACGACTTCGGGATCGAGCACGGTCGCGCCCTCCGAGATGCGCTGCACCGACACCAGGAACTCGGCGACGTCGGCGACGCGATCCTTGAGCAGGTAGCCGAGCGGCCCGCCCTGCGCGGCGATCAGGTCCGACGCGTACCGCTCCTCCACGTACTGCGACAGCACGAGGATCGCCAGCGTCGGATGCGCCGCCCGCAGTCCGAGCGCGGCGCGGATGCCTTCGTCGGTGAACGTCGGGGGGAGGCGCACATCCAGGATGCACAGGTCCGGTGTCGTGTTCGCGACCGCCAGGTCGAGGCCTTCGATGTCGGGCAGGGCGGCGACCACCTCGTGACCGGCGTCCTCGAGCAGGCGCACGAGACCTTCACGCAGCAGGACCGAGTCCTCGCAGATCAAGATGCGCATGGCACGTTCACCTCCAGGCTGGTCGGGCCGCCCTGCGGGCTGTCGAGCCGGAACGTCCCGCCGGCGGCGAGGATGCGGTTGGCGATGCCGTCGAGTCCGCCGCCCGGCTGCACCTGCGCGCCGCCGATGCCGTTGTCCTCGACCCGGGCCCACAGGGTGTTGCCCTCGCGGAGTCGCACGATCACGCGGGCCTCACTGGCTCGGGAGTGCTTCGCGGCGTTGGTGAGCGATTCGGCGATCGAGAAGTACACGGCGGCCTCGGCTTCGCGACTGCACCGGCCGTCCATCCGCACGTCGAGGTGCACGGGGATGTGCGAGCGACCGGCGAGCGCCGACAGGGCGGCGTCGAGTCCGCGGTCGTCGAGCACCGAGGCGTGGATGCCGCGGGCGAGCTGCCGCAGCTCGGTGATGGCCGCCTTGGTGGACGTGTGCGCTTCGGTGATCAGCTCCTTCGCGGTCTCGGGGTCGGTGTCGATCTTCTGCTGGGCGAGGCCCAGGGTCATGCCGACCGAGACGAGTCGCGGCTGGACGCCGTCGTGCAGGTCGCGTTCGATGCGGGTGCGTTCCACATCGGCGGCGCGGACGGCGCCTTCCCGCTGCGCGGTGGAGGTGCGCACGCGCTCGGTGAGCTCGGTCTCCCGGCTGCGGATCACGATGGCGAGCGAGATCGTGCGGTGCAGCAGGGCCAGTCCGATCATGCCGACCACGGAAGCCGCGATGCCCAGGATGCCGATCAGCGGCGCCCACTCGACGGGGATACCCGTGCCGCCGAACGGTCCCATCACACTGTCGGCGCCGGTGAGCGGGGCGAAGGAGATGACGATCGACCACAGCAGCGCCCAGAACAGGCGGAGCACGACCAGGCCGAGCACGGCCGAGATGGCGAAGTTCGCGACAGCGCGCCACATACGGCCGTCGATCGCCTGGCGTCCCAGGGCGCGCAACCAGCCGACGAAGCCGGGCCGGGTTCGTGGCTGCAGGCGCAGCGGAGCGATGGGGGCGCGGTACAGGGCGCTGACACGGGCGACTTCGAACCAGCCGAGACCGTAGAGCGCATAGACGAGTCCGACCAGGAGGACGACACCGACCCCGGCGACGAAGAGCAGCCCGAATCCGGTGCCGAGGAGTCCGCCGAGGGTGGAGAACGTGAGGCCGCTGAGGACACCGACACCGGCGAGGTGCAGGATCGTGAGGAAGATGCGCAACGGCGGCTTTCCCGCGGTTGCGGGAGCCGGGGTCGCAGTCTGAGTGGTCATGCTTCCAAGGTACGGCGGACCGGAATACCGGAACACCGAGTCATCCGGATACTCGGCTTCGGGTTTTCCGTAATCGTCAAGCCCCCGATTCAACGGCGAAACCCCGCCCTGCTGACGTCAGCAGGGCGGGGTTTCGGTAAGAATGCGGGGTCTCGCCGGTGATCAGTTCGACATGAAGCCGACGAGCAGGCCGCCCGTCACCTTCACGGCGAGGTTGTAGATGCCGGCGACCACGGCACCGAGCACCGTGAAGACGATCAGGTTCAGGATCGCGACGACCGCGGCGAACGCCATCACCTGCGGCAGACCCACCACGTCCGACAACACGAACGAGTTGTCGGTGATGCTGGCGAGGAAGCCCTCGGCCGTGGTCATGACGCCCGTGGCCTGGACCACCAGGAAGATGAGGAAGAACGACACCATGGTGACCACGGCGAGAGCGACCGCTCCGAGGAACGACAGCTTCACTGCCGACCAGAAGTCCACGTAGACCAGTCGGAGGCGGACCTGCTTGCCACCGGTCTTGCGGGTCGACTTCTTCGCTAGCTTGTCGGCCACTGTGCTCATGCGTCTGTATCCTCGGGTGTCTCTGTCGTCTGGGGGGCCTCGGCCTCGGGATCCGCCTCTTCATCGGCGAGCCCGCGCTCACCGTTGCGAGCGATCGCGAGGATGCGGTCGGCCTCCGTCGTGCGAGCGAACACCACTCCCATGGTGTCTCGACCCTTGGCGGGGACCTCGGCCACGGCAGAGCGTACCACCTTGCCGCTGGACAGAACCACCAAGACCTCGTCGTCCTCGGCGACGATCAGACCGCCCGCGAGAGTGCCCCGATCGTCGTTCAGTTTGGCGACCTTGATGCCCGTTCCGCCACGTCCCTGCACGCGGTATTCCTCGACCGCGGTGCGCTTCGCGTACCCGCCGTCGGTGACCACGAACACGAACTTCCCGGGGGCTGCGACAGATGCCGAGAGCAGGCAGTCCTCCGCGATCTTGAACTTCATGCCGCGCACACCGGCCGTCGCACGCCCCATCGGACGCAGTGCCTCATCGGTCGCTTCGAAGCGCACCGACATGCCACGACGGCTGATCAGCAGGATGTCGTCCTCGGCGTTCACGAGCAGCGCGCTGACCAGCTCGTCCTCGTCGTTCAGACGGATCGCGATGACGCCACCCTGACGGTTGGTGTCGTAGGCGTCGAGCCTGGTCTTCTTCACCAGACCCTCGCGCGTGGCCAGCACCAGGTACTCCGCCACCTGGTAGTCGCGGATGTCCAGGACCTGCGCGATGCTCTCGTCCGGCTGCAGTGCGAGCAGGTTCGCGACGTGCGTGCCCTTCGCGTCGCGGCCGGCTTCCGGCACCTCGTAGGTCTTGGCGCGGTAGACGCGACCCTTGTCGGTGAAGAACAGCAGCCAGTGGTGCGTCGTCGTGACGAAGAAGTGCTCGACGATGTCGTCGGCCCGCAGCTGAGCGCCCTTGACGCCCTTGCCACCACGGTGCTGCGAGCGGTAGTTGTCGCTGCGCGTGCGCTTGATGTAGCCCTCGCGCGTGACGGTGACGACCATCTCCTCCTCGGCGATGAGATCTTCCATCGACACATCCCCGTCGAAGCCGTGCAGGATGTGGGTGCGGCGCTCGTCGCCGAACTTCTCGACGATGCCGGTGAGCTCTTCGCGGATGATGCCGCGCTGCAGAGCCTCGTCCGCCAGGATCGCCTTGTACTCGGTGATCTGCGCTTCGAGCTCGGTCGCCTGATCGATGATCTTCTGCCGCTCGAGGGCGGCGAGGCGCCGCAGCTGCATCTGCAGGATGGCATCGGCCTGGATCTCGTCGATGTCGAGGAGCTTCTGCAGTCCCTCGTTCGCGTCCGCGGTGGTCTGCGAGCGACGGATCAGGGCAATGACCTCGTCGAGCGCGTCGAGCGCCTTGAGGTATCCGCGCAGGATGTGCATGCGCTTCTCGGCCTCGTTGAGGCGGAACTGCGTGCGCCGGACGATGACGTCGATCTGGTGCGAGATCCAGTGCGAGATGAACCCGTCGATCGCGAGGGTGCGGGGCACGCCGTCGACGATCGCGAGCATGTTCGCGCCGAAGTTCTCCTGCAGCTGCGTGTGCTTGTAGAGGTTGTTCAGCACGACCTTCGCGACCGCATCGCGCTTGAGCACGACCACGAGACGCTGACCGGTGCGATCGGACGACTCGTCGCGGATGTCGGCGATGCCGGTGATCTTTCCGTCACGGGCGAGGTCGCCGATCTTCACCGCCACGTGGTCGGGGTTCACCTGGTACGGCAGCTCCGTGATCACCAGGCAGGTACGCCCCTGGATCTCCTCGACGTTCACGACCGCGCGCATCGTGATCGAGCCACGACCGGTGCGGTACGCCTCGTGGATCCCCTTGGTGCCGAGCACCTGCGCGCCGGTCGGGAAGTCCGGACCCGGGATGCGCTGGATCAGTCCGTCCAGCAGTTCCTCCCGCGAGATCGTCGGGTTGTCGAGCGCCCAGAGAGCGGCGTCCGACACCTCGCGCAGGTTGTGCGGCGGGATGTTCGTCGCCATGCCGACCGCGATACCGACCGAGCCGTTGACCAGCAGGTTCGGGAAGCGGGCGGGCAGGACCGTCGGCTCCTGCGTCTGACCGTCGTAGTTGTCGGTGAAGTCGACAGTGTCTTCTTCGATGTCGCGCACCATCTCGAGCGCGAGCGGGGCCATCTTGGTCTCGGTGTAACGCGGAGCGGCGGCGCCCATGTTGCCGGGGGAGCCGAAGTTGCCCTGGCCGAGCGCGAGCGGGTATCGCAGCGACCACGGCTGCACGAGACGGACGAGGGCGTCGTAGATCGCCGAGTCGCCGTGGGGGTGGTATTGACCCATGACCTCGCCGACGACGCGGGCGCACTTCGAGAACGACTTGTCGGGACGGAAACCTCCGTCGTACATGCCGTAGATGACACGGCGGTGCACGGGCTTGAGTCCATCGCGCACGTCGGGCAGCGCGCGCCCGACGATGACGGCCATCGCATAGTCGAGGTAGCTGCGCTGCATCTCCGACTGCAGGTCGACCTGGTCGATCTTGCCGTGATCGTGTTCCGGTTCGGTGCGTTCTTCGTCAGTCATGTGTGTGTCTTCTCTTCAGGCTGCGAGCTTGTGGGTCGGACTCCGGGATGCCTCTTCGCTCGCAGAGCGGGATCCCTCCCGCTTCGCGGGCCCCTCCCGATGCTCGCTCCGCGGCATCCCTGCGTCCTGGCGTCATGCGTCCGGTGCAGTCCGCAGCTCAGTGTGTGTATTTAGGTCAGATGTCGAGGAAACGGACGTCCTTGGCGTTGCGCTGGATGAAGCTCCGTCGGGATTCGACGTCTTCTCCCATCAGCACGCTGAAGATCTCGTCCGCGGCCGCCGCGTCTTCGATGGTGATCTGCTGGAGCGTGCGCGTGGTGTGATCCATGGTGGTCTCCCACAGCTCCTTCGGGTTCATCTCACCGAGACCCTTGTAGCGCTGGATGCCGGCGTCCTTCGGGATGCGCTTGCCGTTCTCGAGACCGTGCTTGAGCAGGGCGTCGCGCTCGGCGTCGCTGAACACGTATTCGTGCGCGGAGTTCGACCACTTCAACCGGTACAGCGGCGGCATCGCGAGGTACACGAAGCCCGCCTCGATGAGTCCTCGCATGTAGCGGAACAGCAGCGTGAGCAGCAGCGTCGTGATGTGCTGGCCGTCGACGTCGGCATCGGCCATCAGCACGATCTTGTGATAGCGCGCCTTCTCGATGTCGAACTCTTCGCCGATGCCCGTGCCGAAAGCCTGGATCATCGCCTGGACTTCCTTGTTGCCCAGGGCCTTGTCGAGGCGCGCCCGCTCCACGTTGAGGATCTTGCCGCGCAGCGCCAGGATCGCCTGGGTGTGCGGGTCGCGTCCCTGCACGGCGGAACCACCGGCCGAGTCACCCTCGACGAGGAAGATCTCGCTGATCGACGGATCCTTGCTGGTGCAGTCCTTGAGCTTGTCGGGCATGGCGGCCGACTCGAAGACGCTCTTGCGACGAGCAGTCTCACGCGCCTTGCGGGCGGCGAGACGTGCGGTCGCGGCGTCGAGTGCCTTGCGGATGATGTTCTTCGCCTGCGTCGGGTTGCGATCGAACCAGTCGCCGAGCTGATCGCCGACGACCTTCTGCACGAAGGCCTTCGCCTCGGTGTTGCCGAGCTTCGTCTTGGTCTGGCCCTCGAACTGCGGCTCGCCGAGCTTGATCGAGATGACCGCGGTCAGGCCCTCGCGCACATCGTCGCCGGAGAGGTTGTCGTCCTTCTCCTTGAGGATGTTGTTCGCACGCGCGTACTTGTTCACCAGTGTGGTGAGCGCTGCGCGGAAGCCCTCTTCGTGGGTGCCGCCCTCGTGCGTGTTGATGGTGTTGGCGTAGGTGAAGACGTTCTCCGTGTACGAGGTCGTCCACTGCATCGCGACCTCGAGCGAGATCTTGCGTGCGGTGTCCTCCGACTCGAAGGCGATGATCTCGTCATTGACGACTTCGGCGTGACGCACCTTGTTGAGGTACTCGACGTAGTCTACGAGTCCGCGCTCGTAGAAGAAGACGTCGCCGGGTTGCTTGGTGACGGTGGCCCCGTCCTCCTCCACCTCGTACGCGGACGATGCCCGTTCGTCGCGCAGGTCGATCCGCAGACCCTTGTTGAGGAACGCCATCTGCTGGAAGCGGGTGCGCAGGGTGTCGTAGTCGAACTCGATCGTCTCGGTGAAGATCTCGGCGTCCGGCCAGAACGTGATGCTCGTTCCGGTGGTGTCGGCCGCTTCGCCCTTCTCGAGCTTCTGCTGCGGGATGCCGCCGTCGGCGAAGCTGTGCCGCCAGACGAAGCCCTTCTGCTTGACCTCGACGTCGAACCGGGTCGAGAGTGCGTTCACGACCGACGAACCGACACCGTGCAGACCACCGGAGACGGCGTACGCACCGCCGCCGAACTTTCCGCCGGCGTGCAGGATCGTCAGCACGACTTCCACGGTCGACTTGTTCGGGTCGGATGAGTGCGGGTCGACGGGGATGCCACGGCCGTTGTCGACCACACGCACACCGCCGTCGGCGAGCAGGGTCACGAGGATCGTGTCGGCATAACCGGCCAACGCCTCATCGACGGAGTTGTCGACGATCTCGTACACCAGGTGGTGGAGGCCGCGCGGACCCGTCGAGCCGATGTACATGCCGGGTCGCTTGCGGACAGCTTCGAGACCTTCGAGGATCTGGATCGAGTCGGCGCCGTACTCTCCGGGCTGCTTCGCCTTGGGGGAGATCGAAGAGCTCGTGGTCTCGGACGCGTCGATGGGGTCGGAGGTTCCCCCGGTTGTCGATTCCGTCTCGTCAGCAGGGGATTCAGGCGTCATCAGAGGGCATTCTCCACATCGATATCACGAACTCCCATTCTAGCGGGCTTTCGTCGGGAAATGCCGCTCAACGGCCGCGTGTGGCCCTCTGAGCGTTTTGGACCCCTTGTATGGTGCCCTACCCGTAGGTATCGCGTGGGCCCCGTCCTGGAACGGCTCTCGGACCCCATTTCCACGAGGGAACGTCCGGTCCGATGAAGCGGAGGTTCTCGACGCCGGCATCCGGATACCGTCGACCGATCTCCGTCAGGATGGTCGCGCGCATGAACTGCAGGTTCTTCGCCCACGCCGTCGAGTCGCACTTCACCGTGAGGAGTCCGCGCTCGAGAGACACCGGTTCGGAGTGCTTCGCCGTGTCCGCACCGGCGAGATCGGCCCACTGCCGGACGAGATCCTCGCGCGCGAGCGTGATCTGCCATCCGGAGTCCTTGCTCAACTTGTCGAGCACGGCTCCGAGTACACCGGGGTCGCGTCCGGGTGTGAACGGCGCATTGTCGTCGTCGGTGGTGATGCGGCGCTTGCGCTTCCAGTTCTTGGAGCTTGGCTGCAGACCGCGAAGGCGCAGATACGTGCCGATCGTCTCCGGCACGTCCGGGACGGGAGCCGATGCCGCGTCAGTCATCTGCCGCCTCACGCTCGTCACTGATGGTCCCGGCGCTGATCCGCACCACGTGCGCGTGCAGCACGTCAGGAATATCCTCCTCCACTGCCGCCGTCACCACCACCTGCTCGTACCCCGCGGTCAGTGTGGCGAGACGCTGTCGACGATCCGCATCGAGCTCGGCGAACACATCGTCGAGGATGAGCACCGGATCGCCGGCGGGGGATTCGCTGCGGAGCAGCTCAGCGGATGCGAGGCGGAGGGCGAGCGCCACCGACCACGACTCGCCGTGGGAGGCATACCCCTTCACCGGCAGGTCGCGAACACGCAGCACCAGGTCGTCGCGATGCGGGCCGGTGAGCGTCAGCCCACGGTCGAGCTCATTCGACCGCTTCGCCGCGAGCGACGCGCGGAACAGATCGGCGATCCGGTTCACATCGCTCGAGCTCTCGATCGGCGAGGCGCCGTCCGCACCGTCCAGCCCGTCCTCTTCGGGATCACCGCCCCCCACCGACAGCGCCCATTCCAGCTGCGGCCGATGATCCTCTCCGGCGATCGCCTCATATGCATCCGCGACCGGCTGCTGCAGATCCGCGGCCAGACGCTGACGCGTGGTGATGATCTCGGATCCGAGTGCGACGAGCTTGTCGTCCCACACATCGAGCGTGCTCAGCGCCTCCCCGCGCACTCCACGGGCGCGGGCCGACTTCAGCAGGGCATTGCGTTGTTTGAGCACCCGGTCGTAGTCGGCGAGAACTGCCGCCAATCGCGGAGTGCGCTGGATCAGCAGCTGATCGCTGAATCGACGCCGAGCCGAGGGATCGCCCCGCACGATCTGCAGGTCCTCCGGTGCGAACAGCACGACATGCGCATACCGGGGAAGTTCATTCGGCTTCGACGGAGACCCGTTGATCCTGGCCTTGTTAGCACCCTGCCGGTTCACCTGCACCTCGGTGAGCACCCGACGTTCCCCATGCGAAAGTCGCGCGCGGATCACCGCGAACTCCTGGCCATCGCGCACCATCGGCGCATCCGACGAGACACGGTGCGAGCCCAGCGTCGCGAGGAAGACCACGGCCTCCGCGAGGTTCGTCTTGCCCTGTCCGTTGCGACCGACCAAGACGTTCGGGCCCCGGTGAAGGGTGAGTTCTGCGGTCGCGTAATTGCGGAAATCGACCAGACTCAGGTGCTCCACAATCACGGAGTCAGCCTACCTTCGGGGTCTGACACTGATGTTCTCTGGGCCTGTGGCTTTTACGTGGGTCGGAAGCGGTGATGCTCCCTTCGCTCGCAGAGCGGGGACCCTCCCACTTCGTGGGCCCCTCCCGATGCTCGCTCCGGGAGCATCACCGCTTGCGACGGTTGCGTGAGCGGACGCGCTATTGACGGGGGCTGATCCGGGAACGTTCGGGCAGGGGATCAGCGAAGGAGGAGGTTGGGCTGCAACAGGTACTTGAACGAGTCCAGACCGGCCTGGTCGACCGAGGTCTGACTCGTGATCAGCACCGGGCTGAGCTTGTTGGCGTTGTCGCTCGACGTGAACGTCACCCGCACGAACTCGCTCTTCACAGCGCCGAGGGCCTCGATCAGGTACTGCGGGTTCAACCCGAGGGTGACCTCGTCGCCCCCCGAGAGGATCGCGTCGACCGACTCGGACGCTCGCGCGTGGTCGCCGCCAGATGCGTCCATCGTGACGCTGTCGTTCGAGAACGTGAACCGCAGCGGAGCCGCACGATCGAGCACCAGTGACACACGGCGCACGGCTTCGACGAGCTCCGCCGTGTTGACGACCGCGTAGTGGTCGGTCTGCTCGGGGAAGAGCCGGCGGACCGGCGGGAAGTTGCCCTTGATCAGCAGCGATGTCACGGTCTTGTTGCCCGCGGTGAATGCGATGATCTCGCGGTCACCCGCTCCGGAGAACGCCACCTGGATCGTTCCGGCGTGACCGAAGGTCTTCCCGACCTCGAGCAGTGTGCGCGCGGGCACCAGTGCCGTCGCCTCGACTGCCTCGCCATCCCACGGCACGTCGCGGAGCGAGACACGGTAGCGGTCGGTCGCGACCAGGCTCAGGCTGTGACCCGAGACCTCGAGCTGCACACCGGTGAGCACGGGAGTCACGTCATCGCGGGAAGCGGCGAAGCCGACCTGGGCGATGGCGGTGCCGAAGTCGTCGGCCGGGACGACGCCCGACGAGCCGGTTACCTCCGGGATCGACGGGTATTCCTCGACGGGCATGGCCGCGAGAGTGAATCGTGCAGAGCCGCACGTGACCGCGATACCGCCGTCCTCCTCGACGGCGATCTCGATGGGAGCGTTCGGCAACCGGCTGGCGATGTCGGACAGAAGACGACCATGGACCAGGATCGTGCCCGGCTCATCGACGGTCGCCTCGATCGTGGTCCGGGCGGATGCCTCGTAGTCGAACGCCGAGAGCGTGAGGCCGGATCCGTCCGCCTCGATCAGGACGCCGGCGAGGATCGGCTGCGGGTTCCGCTGAGGCAGCAGCTTGACGACGAAAGAAACAGCCTCGCTGAAGACATCGCGGTTGACCTGAAACCTCACGGGTGCTCCCTTGTCGTCGAACTGTGACGCGTCGTCGTGGCCCTGCCGGTGCAGGGCTTCCCATGCTAGCCCCACAGTCCGTCGTATCCCTACGCCGAGGTTCCTGTCGTTCCTCCGCCGGTTCTCCCCACCGTCTGGTGATCGGATAGCGCTTTGAATGACTAACTTCTTAACAGTGTTAACAGCTGTGGATACTGTGGATAACTCGGTGGATAGCAAGAGCGAGTAGGGAACTACATGACTGTCAGTTGTGGAAACCCTGAGGAATCCGCGGGTTACTCGCGTTCGAGCTCGCGGGGGACTTCCCGTAGTTATCCACAGCTTTGGGTGATCGACCCACATTCGTCCCGACCTGATCGCCAGTCATCCACAAGTTATCCACATGTGCATAGAGGCATTTATCGGATGGTCCGGAGTCGTGTCAAGAACGGAAAAGGGGGACGCAGCGCCGTGTGAGGTGCTGCCTCCCCCTTTTCGTTTCGAGGTGACGCGCGGTCAGCGGCGACCGAGTTGCGTCGTGATCTCCGTCACCTGGTTGTAGATCGAGCGTCGCTCCTTCATGAGTTCGCTGATCTTCTTGTACGCGTACATGACCGTGGTGTGGTCGCGGTTGCCGAACAGTTGACCGATCTTCGGCAGCGAGAGACTCGTGCGCTCACGGCAGAGGTACATGGCGATCTGACGCGCCGTCGCGATCTGCTGCGAGCGGCTCGAACCGTAGAGGTCGTCGACGGTGAGCTTGAAGTACTGTGCGGTCGCCGTGATGATGTCGGTCGGCGAGATGATGTTGTCCTCGGCCGTGTCGATGATGTCGCGGAGCACGGTCTGCGCGAGAGAGATGTCGAGCGCGGACCGATTCAGGCTCGCGAACGCGGAGACCCGGATGAGGGCACCTTCGAGCTCGCGGATGTTCGAGGAAACGACGGTGGCGATGTACTCGAGTACCTCGTCGGGGATGTGGAGCGCCTCGCTCTGCGCCTTCTTGCGGAGGATCGCGATGCGCGTCTCGAGGTCGGGCGCCTGCACGTCGGTGATCAGGCCCCATTCGAAGCGGCTGCGCATCCGGTCCTCGAAACCCGTGAGGTGCTTCGGCGCCACGTCACTGGTGATCACGACCTGCTTGTTGTGATCGTGCAGCGTGTTGAAGGTGTGGAAGAACGCCTCCTGGGTCTCTGCACGACCCTGCAGGAACTGGATGTCGTCGATCAGGAGGATGTCGACGTCGCGGTACCGCGCCTGGAACGCGGCGCCGCGGTTGTTGGCGATCGAGTTGATGAAGTCGTTCGTGAACTCCTCGCTCGATACGTACCTCACCTTCACTCCGGCGTAGAGGGACTGGGCGTAGTCACCGATGGCATGCAGGAGATGGGTCTTGCCCAGCCCTGAATCGCCGTAGATGAAGAGCGGGTTGTACGCCTTGGCCGGGGCCTCGGCGACGGCGACGGCTGCGGCGTGGGCGAAGCGGTTGGACTGCCCGATCACGAAGTTGTCGAAGGTGTACTTCGGGTTGAGGCGCGATTCGTGGCGCAGCTGCGTGGGCTGCTCCATGGGGGACTCGACGCGCGTCTGTTCGTTCCGTCCGAAGTCGCCGACAGCGATGGGCGCGGTCGGCTGCTCGGCGAGCTCATGGTTGACGACGACGCGATAGGAGGTGACCTCGTCGCCGATATGCGACAGCGCCTCCATGATCGGGAGTCGGAGGCGCTTGTTGATCTGCGCAGCCGTGAGGTCATTGGGAACCTCGAGGTAGAGGGTCGCCGACATGACACCCGCAGGGACGGCGAGGCTCAAGAAGCCCTGCAGTTGAGGAGTGACACGATCGTCATCGACCAGAAGCTCCTGCACCGTGGTCCAGATGGGGACGTCGGGCTGGGCAGGTGAAGACATGGCGCTCCGGGCGGGGTGATCGAGGCGGGGTCCGACGTACCGTGCCCCCTGTGGATAACTTAGAGTGCCACGGTAGTCATCCCGGCTGTGAACGGCAACCTGCCCTTGAAAACACGCGCGCGTGTTGCGCTCGCCGGGCGTGCCAGGGTTGTGGATAATGGCTGTGCGGTACGTGCCGGTCGGCGACCACTCGAGCGCGCAGATTTGCTCTGCGCGCCAGTAAGACGTACCCTAAGTCGGTTGACTTATGCCTTTTTCGGCAGTTCCCCATGTCTCCGGTCGAAGTGAATCCGGTGGCAGCATTCCCGGAGTGATTCCATGAGCAAGCGCACCTTCCAGCCCAACAACCGCCGTCGCGCCAAGAAGCACGGTTTCCGTGCCCGCATGCGCACGCGTGCCGGCCGCGGCATCCTCGCTGCCCGCCGCGCGAAGGGCCGCACCGAGCTCTCTGCGTAGTCCACTGTGCTCGCCCGCCCGTATCGACTGACCCGCGGAAGCGACTACCGCTTGGTCGTTCGCCGCGGCTCCCGTTGTGGTGGGGCACGTGTCATCACCTCGGTGTTGTCCACGGGTGAGAGCAGAGCCGCAAGGTTCGGATTCATTATCAGCAAGCAGGTAGGCACCGCTGTGGTGCGCAACACCGTGCGTCGACGGCTCAAGGCTGTCTGCGCGGAGGCGCTGCCGCGAGTTCCCGAGGGCACGGATGTCGTCATCCGTGCCCTTCCTGCGTCGTCGTCGGCGTCGTTCGCCGAACTCGAAGCCGATGTTCGTCGCTGCCTCGGCAAGCTGACGCCGGCTCCGACCGCAGGCGTGTCATGACCGCGCTGCCCGCATCGTCGATCGGCACGGCCCACGTGCACTCGCGTGATCTCCTCCGCAGCGTCCCGCTGGTCCCGCGCAATCTGGTGCTGGGCTTCCTCGCCGGGTATCGCAAGGTGATCTCCCCGATGTATGGAGATGTCTGTGCGTACTACCCCAGCTGTTCCGCCTACGCTGTAGGTGCGGTGCAGCAGCACGGCGCCGTCAAGGGCGCGGTGCTCTCGGCTTGGCGCATCCTCCGCTGCAATCCCTGGACGAGCGGTGGCGTCGACGACGTCCGACCGCATGACCACTTCCGTTACGACCTGACTGCACACGGTTTCGTCGTCCCTTCCCGAAAGGACTGATCGGTGGGTCTTGACCTTCTGCTCGCCAGCGCGACACCCAGCCCCGCACCCGCGGCCGGCGGGTTCGATCTGCTCGGCACCATCCTCTGGCCCCTCAAGTGGGTCGTCGAGCTGATCCTCGTCGCCTGGCACTGGCTGCTCACCGCTGTGGGCATGCCTGCAGAGTCCGGACTCACCTGGGTCCTCTCGATCGTCGGTCTCGTCATCGTCGTCCGCTCCGCTCTGATCCCGCTGTTCGTCAAGCAGATCAAGAGCCAGCGGAAGATGATGGAAATCGCTCCTGAACTGCGTAAAGTTCAGGAGAAGTACAAGGGCAAGAAGGATCAGCTCTCTCGCGAGGCGATGAGCCGCGAGACGATGGCGCTGTACAAGAAGCACGGCACGACGCCGATGTCGAGCTGTCTGCCGCTGCTCGTGCAGATGCCGGTGTTCTTCTCGCTGTACAGCGTGCTGAGCGACGTCAAGAAGCACGCGGAGAACGGCCTCGGCGGTGTCGGCCTGCTCAGCCCGGAGCTGACCAAGGAGTTCTACGACGCCAAGCTGTTCGGCGTGGCGTCGCTCCACGAGACGCTGGGCAACGCGGTCGACACGAAGAACACGACCGCCATCATCATCCTGGTCACGCTCGTCGTGCTCATGATCGGTTCGCAGTTCTTCACCCAGCTGCAGATCATCTCGAAGAACCTGTCTCCCGAGGCCAAGACCGGCCAGGCGTACCAGATGCAGAAGATCATGCTCTACGTGCTGCCGCTGGGCTTCATCTTCTCCGGTGTCTTCTTCCCGCTCGGCGTCGTCGTGTACTGGTTCATCTCGAACCTGTGGACCATGGGTCAGCAGTTCCTCGTCATCCGCGAGATGCCGACTCCGGGTTCCGAGGCCGCCAAGGCTCGCGAAGAGCGCCTTGCTCGCAAGGGCAAGGCCATCGATTCCTCCGGCAAAGTCGTGCCGATGGCGGTCTACGAGGCAGAGCAGCAGCGGATGCTGGAAGAGGTCGAGAAGGCGAAGGCTGAGGCCCCGAAGCGTCAGCAGCCGGTCGGCAAGAAGCGTGCGAAGAAGAAGGGGAGCGGTTCATGAGCGAGACCATGACCGAGAACACCGAGCCCACGGTTGCTCAGCTGGAGAACGAGGGCGACGTCGCCGCGGACTACCTGGAAGAGCTCCTCGACATCGCGGACATCGACGGTGACCTGAACCTCGATGTTCGCCAGGGACGGGCGTACGTGTCGGTCGAGGCCGAGGGTGACGCCCTCTCGCTGCTCTCCGCTCCGGAGACCGTTCAGGCCCTTCAGGAACTGACCCGTCTCGCCGTCCAGAGCAAGACCGGATCGTTCTCACGTCTGATCCTCGACATCGCCGGTTCCCGCGACACGCGTCGTCGTCAGCTCGAGACCCTGGTGGACGCCGCAGCGGTGAAGCTCGATGAGGGCGCGTCGCAGGCATCTCTGCCTTCGATGTCGAGCTATGAGCGCAAGCTCGTGCACGACATCGCAGCTGAGCGTGGCCTGGTGTCGGAGTCCTACGGTGAGGGCGCGGATCGCCACACCGTCCTTCGCCGTCGTTGATGTTTCACGTGAAACATCGTCGTTGCGGAGAGTCCTTTGAGTGAGCAGCAGGTCGAGGCTGAGCCCGCGGTTGCCGCCGAGATCTTCGGTGAGCGGATCGACGCGGCCCGCGAGTTCACTGCGGCGCTTGCTCGCGAGGGAGAAGAACGCGGTCTCATCGGCCCGCTCGAGCTTCCCCGTCTGTGGACTCGTCACATCCTGAACAGTGCGATCGCTGCACCTTTGTTCCATGGTTCTGTCGCTGATATCGGTTCAGGCGCCGGCCTTCCCGGGCTTGTCCTTGCCATCGCTCGACCCGATGTGGAGTGGACGCTGATTGAGCCGATGGAGCGGCGTATCACCTGGCTGACTGAGCAGGTGGCAGCTCTCGAGCTCGAGAACGTTACGGTTCTCCGCTCGCGGGCTGAGGATGTGCGTCCCCTTGGCGCATTCGACGTCGTGACGGCGCGCGCAGTGAGCGCCCTGCGTACTCTGATCCCCTTGACTGCGCCCTTGGTGCGCGACGGTGGAGAGCTCACGCTTCTCAAGGGCCTGAATGTGTCCAACGAGATCGAGGCTGCGGAGAAGCAGATCAAGAAGTTCCGGTTGTCGGACGTCCGCGTCGAGGTCCTCGGTGAGGGAGTTCTCCAGGAGACGACGCGCGTGCTGCGTGCGCGCGTGCGATAGCGCGCCCCACGCATCTGCGAAGCGGAGTGTTTCACGTGAAACACTCCGCTTTTTGCGTGAGGGGAGGTTGTGTGGGTCTGTTGTCGGGCTCATCTGAATCGTGGGTGATCGTCGCCGTCGCCCCACGCGTCTCTCGTCTGTCGGTGTGTCACGAGCTCCATGGCGCAGATCTGGACTCAGGGGTCAGAGGGTGGTGTGCGCTCGGGGGAGGGCGCGGTCCATTGGTCTGGGTGCTGCGACCGGCGCATCTCGAGCCCGGTGTTTCACGTGAAACAGTGCGCAGATGGACGCCCTGGTTGAGTGATCGCCTTCACCACTCGCAACAGCGTCGGAGATCACGCGATCTGGCTGTTGCACCCTGGCGTTCGTTGGGGTCTCACGGACTGTGTTCTGGGGGTTGCAAGGTTGAGAGGGGGGTGAGTGGGCGGACTGGCGGCGGGCCGATCGGGAACTGACGGACTTGTGGCCCGCGGAACTCCGGGTGAACGCAGCGAACGGTGGCTAGATGTTTCACGTGAAACGGGTCCGACAGCCGACACCGCGGGGGCACTGTCCTTCGATGTCGTGGCTTGCGATTAGAGTGGAATGCGGCCCCGAAAGGAGTGGATGTTTCACGTGAAACAATCCGAGAAGACATCCCCGAGTGATTCGTTCGGGATGGATACACCGCTCGCGCGGGAACTCGCCGACCTCTCCGCCCGCAGACGTGCTCTGGAAGCCGCTCGCGTGGAGTTCACGGGGGAGACCCGTGTGCTGACGGTATCGAACCAGAAGGGCGGGGTCGGCAAGACCACGACTGCGGTGAACATCGCATCTGCCCTCGCGGGTATGGGCGCGAAGGTGCTTGTGATCGATCTCGATCCGCAGGGCAACGCCTCGACGGCTTTGGGTGTGCCGCACAGTGCAGAGGTTCCCAGTGTCTACGACGTCCTGATCGATGAGTTCCCCCTGGCGGACATCGTGCAAGCGAGCCCGGAGGATCTGAATCTCTTCTGTGCCCCCAGCACCATCCACCTGGCGGGGGCGGAGATCGAGCTGGTCGCTCAAGTCGCGCGTGAGCATCGTCTCCGCCGCGCACTCGAGACCTACCTCGAGGACAACCCGATGGACTTCGTCATCATCGACTGCCCGCCGTCCTTGGGACTCCTCACCATCAACGCCTTCACGGCCGCGACAGAGGTGTTCATCCCCATCCAGTGCGAGTACTACGCCCTCGAAGGGCTGAGCCAGTTGCTCGGCAGCATCCAGATGATCCAGAAGCATCTGAATCCGGTGCTGCACCTCTCGACGATCCTGCTGACGATGTTCGACGGACGCACGCGTCTCGCCCAGCAGGTGGCAGAAGAGGTCCGCACACACTTCCCGGAGCAGGTGTTGGAGACGGTGATCCCGCGTTCCGTACGTGTATCCGAGGCCCCGAGTTTCGGCCAGACGGTGATCGCCTATGACGGACAGTCCGCCGGCGCGATCGCATACCGCGAGGCCGCTGTCGAGATCGCGTCGCGGACGGCGACGCAGAGCAAGGAGAAATGATGGCGAAGCGCACTGGGCTGGGCCGTGGAATCGGTGCCCTCATCCCCACGGCCGACCAGACCGAACGGCCCGTGGACGTGTTCTTCCCGGGTGCCAGCCTGCGACAGGCTGCCACCGAAGCTGGAGCGAGCGAAGCAGACGCGACCGAGCTCGAAACAGTCCCCGGGATTCACCTGATCCAGGTCGACCCGAACACGATCGTCGCGAACCCTCGCCAGCCGCGCACGCACTTCGACGCGGAGGACCTCGCGGAGCTGGTGCACAGCGTGCGGGAGTTCGGCGTGCTGCAGCCCGTCGTCGTCCGCAAGAACGCGGACGACGAGTACGAGCTCATCATGGGGGAGCGGCGCACGCGTGCCGCCCGAGAGGCCGGACTCGCCTTCATCCCGGCGATCGTCCGTGACACCGCGGATGAAGACCTCCTCCGCGATGCGCTTCTCGAGAACCTCCACCGATCCGAGCTGAACCCGCTGGAAGAGGCATCGGCCTACCAGCAGCTCCTCGACGACTTCGGCATCACCCAGGAAGAGCTTGCGACGCGCATCGGGCGGTCCCGTCCGCAGATCAGCAACACCATCCGTCTGCTGAAGCTGCCCGTGCCGGTGCAGCAGCGGGTCGCCGCCGGCGTCCTCACCGCCGGGCACGCCCGCGCGATCCTCAGCCTCGACACCCCGGAGTCGATGCAGCGTCTCGCGGACAAGGTCGTGAACGAAGACCTGTCGGTGCGCGCGACGGAGGAGGCGGCCAAGTCTCAGCCTGCCGCGGGAAAGACCGCGAAGGCCACCCCGGGCGCGCGCCGCGCGTATCTCGATGAGGTCGCCGGCAACCTCGGTGACCGACTCAACACGCGCGTCAAGATCTCGCTCGGTGCACGGAAAGGCCAGGTCACGATCGATTTCGCTTCGATTCAGGATCTGAACCGCATCCTCGAGGAGCTCGGCGAAAGCGGCTACGGCTCCGCGAAGTAGCACCCCCGGCAGACCCAGCGGTCCCCTAGACTCGCGTCATCTCGACGACGAGGGGGATCTCATGTCCAGAGCAGCCAACCCGGCGACCATCA
This sequence comes from Microbacterium sp. LB12, assembly GCF_037150835.1. Classification (NCBI taxonomy): domain Bacteria; kingdom Bacillati; phylum Actinomycetota; class Actinomycetes; order Micrococcales; family Microbacteriaceae; genus Microbacterium; species Microbacterium sp. LB12. The sequence goes on from NZ_JBBCPF010000001.1 coordinate 268,096, forward strand.
AGCGCCGGGTGATCGCGGTGAGCATCGCCGCCGCGTTGGGTGGGTTCCTGTTCGGCTTCGACACCGCGGTGATCAATGGGGCCGTCGACGCGCTGGCCGGTGATGTCTCCGGTTTCGACCTCGGAACCGCGCTGAAAGGCTTCGCGGTCTCGTCGGCCCTGATCGGTTGCGCGGTCGGCGCGTGGTTCGCCGGCCCCGTATCCAACAGGTACGGTCGCATCCCGGTCATGGTCGTCGCGGCGACGATGTTCTTCGTGTCGGCGATCGGATCTGGACTCGCCTTCAGCGTCGTCGACCTGATCATCTGGCGGGTGATCGGCGGACTCGGTGTGGGAGCCGCCTCCGTCATCGCCCCGGCCTACATCGCCGAGGTCTCTCCGGCCGCGATCCGTGGACGTCTCGGATCACTGCAGCAGCTCGCCATCGTCACGGGTATCTTCGCGGCGCTCCTCTCCGACGCCCTGCTCGCCGGAATCGCGGGCGCGGCCGACCAGCCGCTGTGGGGACTGACCGCCTGGCGCTGGATGTTCATGGTCGCCGCGATCCCCGCGCTGGTCTACGGCATCATGTCCCTCCGACTGCCGGAGTCTCCGCGCTACCTGGTCCGCAAGGGCGAGCTGAAACGGGCGGCCGAGGTGCTCGAGACCGTCACCGGGACGATCGACGTGCAGGGGAAGATCGAAGAGATCACGGGAACGATCGACACCGAGCGCTCGGAGTCGCTGCGTGACCTGCGCGGACACCGCCTCGGGCTGAAGCCGATCGTGTGGATCGGCATCCTGCTGTCGGTGTTCCAGCAGTTCGTTGGCATCAACGTGATCTTCTACTACTCGACCACGCTCTGGCAGTCCGTGGGCTTCGACGAGTCCAGCGCGCTGCTCACCTCGGTGATCACCTCGGTCACGAACATCGTGGTGACGATCGTCGCGATTCTCCTCGTCGATCGCATCGGTCGCCGCATCATGCTGCTGGTCGGCTCCGTCGGGATGACCGTGACGCTCGGCCTCATGGCCGTGGCCTTCTCGTCCGGCACGCTCGACGCTCAGGGGACGGCCACGCTGCCGGACCCCTGGGCCACCATCGCACTCGTCTGCGCGAACGGTTTCGTGGTGTTCTTCGGGGCGAGCTGGGGGCCGCTGGTCTGGGTGCTGCTCGGGGAGATCTTCCCGAACTCGATCCGCGCGGGAGCCCTCGCCGTGGCCGCGGCCGCGCAGTGGGTGGCGAACTTCTTCATCTCCACCACGTTCCCGGCGTTCGCCGAGATCGGCCTGACGTTCGCCTACGGGTTCTACGCGTTCTTCGCGCTGCTGTCGTTCTTCTTCGTGTTCTTCAAGGTCCCCGAGACCAAGGGGCGCGAGCTCGAGGACATGACGGAGAACATGACCGTGGAGCGACGGAGGGGTCCGCAGCCGACGTAGGCTTGAGGCATGACCGAGTCCGTACAGCGCCGCGCCAGCCTGGAAGTGCTGCGCGCCGAGGCGGCGGACGAACTCGCGGTCCTCATCCAGGAGCGCCTGCTCGCCGGGGAAGACCCCTGGGAGTTCATGGAGGAGCTGCCGAGCGTCGACGAGCTCGTCGTGTACCTGCTCCGCGCCGACAACATCAATGCCAATGACGGAGTGCGCCCCAACGCAGCGCGGCACTACCGAGTGCTGCGGCAGATCGCCCTGGAGTATCCGGAGCTGACCTCCGCCGTGTGGGGGCTGCTGGACGAGAAGCAGCGTCATCGCCGCTGGGATCCGTCCGTCGCCGACGCCTCCTGAACCCGCACCGACACGCCCCTGACCTCTGTGGAGGCAGGGGCTTTCTCATGCACGCGAAATGTGCATGAACATGATTTTCATAAATCATGCAACAATGGTAAAAAGGTGACAGCAAGGCGACGGAGCGGCTCGATGAACCCGCACTGACGCGCATACATGAAGACGAAGGAGTTCGACATGGCGTCACGCATTCGCATCGGAGCGGAGCGCGCAGCCGCAGGGTCCACTGCGATCGCGGGAAACCGCATCGGCCTGCTCACGAACTTCACCGGCACGATGCCGGACCTGTCGCGCAACATCGACGCGCTGCTCGCCGGCGGAGTTCCCCTGCACCACCTCTTCGGCCCGGAGCATGGGCTCGACGGTGCTGTGCAGGCCGGCGAGAGCTCCGTGATCGAGCGCGACGAACGCTCCGGTCTGCGTTTCAGCGACACCTACCTCTCGGAGGGGGAGCAGCTGGACCAGATGATCGTCGACGCCGGCGTGGACGCGCTCGCCTTCGACATGCAGGACATCGGCGTGCGGTTCTACACCTACATCTGGACGATGTACGACGCGATGCGAAGCGCGGCTCGACTCGGACTGCCGTTCACCGTGCTGGATCGCCCCAATCCGCTCGGTGGCGCCGTACTGGCCGGTCCTGGTGTGAGCGAGAAACGCTTCACCAGCTTCGTCGGGCGCAGCGACATCCATCAGCGCCACGGTCTCACCGCGGGAGAACTCGCGCGACTGTTCGCGAGTCGCGATCTCGCCGACGACGGTCTGCACCTCGACCTGCACGTCGTCGAACTCGAAGACTGGGATGCGACGAAGGACTGGACGGCCACCGGACTGCCGTGGGTTCCGCCGTCTCCGAACATCCCGACGCTCGACTCGGTGTACGCGTTCAGCGGCACCGGACTCGTGGAGGGCACGACCCTCAGCGAGGGACGCGGAACGACCCGTCCGTTCGAGACCATCGGTGCTCCGTTCCTCACCGCCGCATTCGCTGAGGATCTCCGCTCTCGGGATCTTCCCGGAGTGCTGTTCCGTGACGTCGCCTTCCAGCCGACGTTCCACAAGCACGCGGGGGAGACCGCACGCGGAATCCAGCTGCACATCACGGACCATGCCGTCTACGACAGCGTGGGCACCGCACTCGCGATCCTCGAGGCGGCGAAGGCGTCGGCTCCCGAGAGCGTGCGCAGTCTCAACGCCGGGGAACGCCTCGATCCAGGGGACTCCGGATACGCGCTCGATCGGCTGTGGGGCTCGACCGCGCTGCGCGACGCGATCAACGGTGACAGTGCGTTCGCCGCGCTCGATCACACACCACGGCGCGTCACCGACGTCTACGGCGAGGACGTCCTGCTCTACCCGCGATGAAAATCATTTCCCTCGCGTCGATGAAGACCAAAACTGACTGACACAACTGTCACGGCACCACCAACCAGGAGATTCAATGGAGAACATCATCAGGACATTCCGTGCCGGCGACGGCCCGGGGATCGCGCGGGCCTGGACCGAGGCCGCCCCCGCAGACGGCATCACCTACGAGCGCTTCCGCGACATGTTCCTCCTCGACCGGAACTTCGACGCCGAAGGACTGTTCCTCGCCGAGACCGACGGCGAGATCGTCGGAGCGGTCTACGCCGTGCGACGTCAGATCGCCGCCGACGGCGACGACCTGGAGCCCACCTCCGGGTGGATTCCCTTCTTCTTCGTCGTACCGAGCGCGCGCCGTGAAGGTATCGCCACGGCGCTGATGACTGCCGCGAAACAGTGGCTGGCCGGCCACGGAGTGCAGACGGTCTACTTCTCGTCGTACACGCCCAACTACTTCCTGCCGGGCCTCGACGCCGACCGCTACCCGGAGGCCGACGCCTTCCTGCGCTCCATGGGATTCACGACCCAGTACACCTCGGTCGCGATGGACCGCACCCTCAACGACTACGCGATGCCGGACGACGTGCGTGCCCGGATCGCCGACCTCCGTGCGCAGGGATGGACGTTCTTCTCGCCCAGCGGAGACGACCTCGTGGACCTGATCGAGATCGCCGGACAGTTCAACGCCGACTGGTCCCGCGGCATCCGCGAAGGAGTGCTCGGGGGGCAGTCGCTCGAACGGATCATGGTCTGCCGCAACCCGGAGGGGGACATGCTCGGCTGGGCCATGCACGGCACCTACGAGAACGTGCTGGAGCGGTTCGGTCCGTTCGGCGTACTGCCCGAGAGCCGGGGGACCGGGCTCGGCAAGGTGCTCCTGCACCTCACGCTCGAGCGCATGCGCGCCCTCGGCGCCCACAGTGCCTGGTTCCTCTGGACCGAGGAGACCTCCGCTGCGGGACACCTGTACCTCAACACCGGGTTCGAGATCACTCGGACCTTCACGATCATGCACGCCCCCATCGCCGCCTGAGGCGGACCACACCCGAGAGGAACCACATGAAGTCTGCAGCACAGCGTCGTAGCCGACGCATGATGACCACGATCGCGATCGCCGGCACGGCCGCCCTCGCCCTCGCCGGATGCACCACGGGAGCGGAAGGCGGCGGAGACGACGGCGTCGTGAACCTCACCTTCCTCAGCCACTACGGCAGCGACCCGTTCAAGACCGGTATCGGCGACCTCATCGACCAGTGGAACGAGGAGAACCCCGACATCCAGGTGACCTCGCAGGCCGTCAACTTCGACGAGCTGCTCACCACCCTCAACGTGCGCCAGACAGGTGGACGCGGCGCTGACATCGTCAGCTCCTACTCCCTCTGGGGCGGACAGCTGCAGGCCAACGGCGTGCTCTCCGCCCCGCCCGAGGACGTGGTCGCCGACATCACCGACAACTACAGCGCCGCCGCTCTCGCCTCGGTCACCACGGGAGACGGGAAGATCCTCGGCTACCCGACGGAGTTCAACACCTACGCACTCTTCTACAACAAGAAGATCCTCGCGGACGCCGGCTACGACGCCCCGCCCGCCAACTGGGACGAGCTGACCGAGGTCGCCAACGCCACCACACAGAAGGACGGCTCCGGCAACACCATCGTCCAGGGCCTGTCGCTCATCCAGGACGGCGACAACCACACGGTGCACCCGTTCCTCTCGCTGCTCGACTCGGCGGGCGGAGAGTTCCTCGCCCCCGACGGTAAGTCCGCCATGGACAAGAAGGCCGAGGACACGATGCAGCTCGAGGCCGACCTGGCTGAGACCGGAGCGACCTCGACGTCGATCATGCCGACCAAGGCGTTCCCGACCGGCGGCGTCGCGATGGCCGTCCAGGCCGGATGGTGGATCGGCAGCCTCAAGGCATCGATGGGCGACGACTACGCCAACGTAGGTGTCGCTCCGGTGCCCGGACCGAAGACCGGAGACGTGGGCTCGCTCGCCTACAGCTTCTTCACCGGCGTGAACTCGGGCAGCCAGCACCAGGAGGAGGCCTGGAAGTTCCTCAGCTGGCTCAACTCGCATGAGAACGACCAGGGCGTCACCGCACTCGGCGACTTCCTCGCCGCGCAGGGTCTGATCCCGCCGCGCACCGCCGACGCCGAGATCCTCGGGCCGAAGTACCTCGCCGAGGAACCGAACCTCGAGGCGATCTACGCTGCGGCCGACTACGCCATGGCGGAGTCGAACGCCTCCAACGCCTACGAGGCGAAGACGTCGACCAACACCGCGCTCAACGACATCATCGTCAACGGCGCGGACGTGAAGACCACCTTCTCGAAGCTGGTCAAGGAGATCGACGCCCAGTAGCACCACCGGAGGGCGGGGACCCCTGATCCCCGCCCTCCACCGAGACCACCCACGGAGGGCCGATGGCCAATCCCACACTCATGACGGCGGCGCAGGAAGCCGCCGAGGACACGATCGCGGTGACGACGGTCGGGAAGAAGGCCAAGCCTCGTGCGCGGCGCTTCCGACGGGAGGCGCGCGCGGGATACCTGTTCCTGGCGCCCTCCCTGCTGTTCTTCACCGTCTTCCTGATCCTGCCCACGTTCTTCGCGATCTTCCTCTCGTTGTCGACCTGGGGCGGATTCGACCTCACGAAGATCGAGTTCACCGGATTCCAGAACTACGCGGAGATCCTGCAGCTGGACAGCAAGTTCGTGCAGCCGATCCTGGTGAACACGTTCTTGTTCGCGATCATTGCCGTGGTGCTCGCGGTCGGCGGCTCCGTCGTCGTCGCGCAGCTCATCGAACGCCTGCGATTCCAGGGCTTCTGGCGGTTCCTGTACTTCCTGCCCGTCGTGGCGACCGTCGTCGCGATCGGCAACGTCTGGAAGATGCTCTACCAGCCGGCCGGTCTCATCAACGCCCTGCTCAACGCGGTGGGCGTGAACTCGATCGGCTTCCTCTCCGACCCGAACCTGGCTCTGCCCGCGGTCGCCGTCGTGCAGGCGTGGGCATCGATCGGCGCCGCGGTGCTGATCCTCACCGCCGGCATCAAGGGCATCGACAAGACCATGTACGAGGCCGCGGAGATCGACGGCGCGAACTCGTGGCGCACGTTCTGGAGCATCACGCTCCCGCTGCTGCGCCCTTCTCTCGTGTTCGTGTTCATCACCCAGTGCATCGCCGGACTGCAGTCGTTCGCCCTCATCATCGTGATGACGAAGGACGGCGGACCCGCCAACGCCACCAACGTCGCCGCGTTCGAGATGTATCAGCAGGCCTTCAAGTTCGGTGCCTGGGGCACCGCGAGCGCGATGGCCATGGTGCTGTTCCTCATCATCTTCATCATCACGCTGCTCCAGTTGTGGATCAGCCGTCGCACCGGAGGAGACGACTGATGGGCGTCCGCAAGAGCAAGCGCCACCCGCTCCCCTGGATCTCGTACCTCGTCGTCGCGATCGGCGGCGTGATGATGATCGTCCCGTTCTTCGACACCGTCTTCAGTTCGCTGAAGGGACCGGGGGAGTACGGCATCTTCCCGTACCGCTTCTTCCCCGAGAACTGGACCTGGGACAACTACACCGCCGCGTTCGAGCAGTTGCAGCTGGACAAGCTGTTCTTCAACAGCACGATGGTGACGCTCGTGGTGACCGCATCCGTGCTGATCACCTCGGCGATGGCCGGCTACGCCCTGGCGAAGCTGCGCTTCCGTGGACGAGACGTGATCTTCCGGTTCGTGCTGGCGACCATGATGCTGCCGCCCTTCCTGCTGTTGATCCCCGACTTCCTGATCATGCTGAACTGGCCGCTCGTCGGCGGGAACAACATCCTCGGACAGGGCAGCTTCGGCGGCATGACGAACAACATCGTCTCGCTGATGCTGCCGTTCCTCGTGAGCGGCTTCGGCATCTTCCTGATGCGGCAGTTCATGGTGGGCGTGCCGGACGAGATGCTGGAGGCGGCGCGCATCGACGGAGCGGGGGAGTGGCGGCTGTTCTTCAACATCGTGCTGCCTCAGGCCACCCCGGTCGCGATCACCCTGGGCGTGATCACCTTCGTCGGCCAGTGGAACGAGTACATCTGGTCGTCGCTGATCGCCTCGGCGAACCCCGACCTGATGACGCTGCCGGTGGGCATCCAGATGCTGCAGAGCTTCATCGACCCGAACCGCACCATGCCGATCGTCATGGCCGGCATCGTGATCAGCACCCTCCCGGTGCTTCTCATCTTCCTGTTCCTTCAGAAGTACTACGTCCGCGGCGTCATGCTCAGCGGAATGAAATGACCCCCACCCCAAGAAACGGAGTGACGACACATGGGTAGGACTGTTCTCGCCATCGGCGGACACATCGGCGACATGGACCTGACGGCGGGGCCGACCCTCGCGAAGATGGTGCAGGAGGGCGATCGTGCGATCATCCTCGCCTGCACCTACGGCGAGCGGGGGCACCCCACGATCAGCCCCGACGAGTACCGGAAGCAGAAGGTCGCCGAGGGCGAAGCCTTCGCTGCGGGGATCGGGGCCGAGTTCCGCGTGCTGGACTACTCGGACGGCTTCCTGCCGGACGACGACTCCGCGGCCGAGCAGATCGCCGACATCATCCGCCAGGAGAAGCCCGAGATCCTCATCACGCACTGGACGAAGAGCATCCACCGCGACCACGAGCGTGCGGCGATCCTCGCGGAGCGCGGGCGATTCCTCGCGTCGCTCCCCGTCGACAGCCCGTACGGTCGGCACGGGATCTCGCAGTTCCTGCACGCGGACAACTGGGAGGACGCGGAGGACTTCACTCCCGACCTGTACGTCGACATCCCCGATGCCGCGTTCGATGCGTGGCGCGCCGCGATCGAGGGCCAGGCCTTCGCCCGAGGTGAGACGTATGGCTTCCGGTACATCGACTACTACAGCGCCAACATGCTCGCGAAGGGCTGCTTGGCCGGCACCACCCGCGCGTGCGGTTTCAAGCGCGGCGACAAGGGCGCCGAGCTCGCGGGTCCGTGATCCCGACGGGCACGGACGAAGGGCCGGGGGCGCTGATGCGTCTTCGGCCCTTCCGGCAGGGGGACGAGGATGACCTCGCCGACGTGTGCCTGCGCACCGGCGACGCCGGGGCAGACGCGACGGGGCTCTACCGTTCGTCCGGCCTGCTGGCCGACGTCTTCGCTCTTCCCTATGCGGCATGGCATCCGGAGGGCACCTTCGTGGTCGACGACGGGAGGCGCGTCGTCGGCTACGTCGTGTGCGCACCGGACACCGCGGCGTTCGAGCGCTGGTTCCAGTACGCATGGTGGCCGCCGCGGGAGCCACGGCACCGCAGTCAGGCGGGGGATTCGGAGAGGGATGCGACGATGCTCGCATACGCACGTGCGGTGGGCACGCGGGCTGCGTCGTTCGTGGATCGCTATCCGGCACACCTGCACATCGACCTGCTGCCCGAGGTGCAGGGACAGGGGTGGGGGCGACGGCTCATCGATGCTCTCGCCGGGCATCTGTGGACGAGGGGTGTCGACGGGGTTCAGCTGACGGCGGGGGCACGGAACAGCGCGGCCATCGCGTTCTACCGACGCCTCGGGTTCGACGAGCTCGGCGCCGATCACGGCGGCGTGACCTTCGGGATGCCACTCGACGAGACGCGGCGTTTCACGTGAAACACAGAAGGGCCGCACCCGGAGGTGCGGCCCTTCTCGTCGTTCAGGAGGATCAGCCGATGAAAGCGGCGAGGTCCTTCTCGAGCGCGAACTTCGGCTTGGCGCCGATGATGGTCGTCTTGACCTCACCGCCGTGGAAGACCTTCATCGCCGGGATCGACGTGATCTGGTACTTCATCGCCAGCTCGGGGTTCTCGTCGACGTTGAGCTTGAGGATCGTGATCTTGTCGGGGTTGTCGGCCTGGATCTCGTCCAGCACCGGCGCGACCATACGACACGGACCGCACCACTCGGCCCAGAAGTCCACCAGCACGGGACCGTCGGCCTGCAGAACGTCCTGCTCCCAGGTCGCCTGGCTCGTAGCCTTTGCACTCATCAGAGTTTCTCCTTGATTCGAGGTTCGTCTGCTACAACAGCCGACGAGGTGAAAGTGTTCCCGCCCGAGGCTCAGGCGGTGATGATCTCGGCGGCCTCCGCAGCCGGGACCTCCACGGAGGCGTCCTCAAAATCCGCGAGGAAGTGCTCCGCATCCAGGGCGGCGACCGTGCCGGAGCCGGCAGCCGTGATGGCCTGACGGTAGGTCGGGTCGATCACATCGCCTGCCGCGAACACCCCAGGAACCGACGTGCGCGAGGAGCGGCCGTCGACCCAGATGGTGCCCTCGGCCGTGAGGTCGAGCTTGTCGTGCACGAGGTGCGTGCGGGGGTCGTTGCCGATCGCGATGAACAGTCCATCGAGAGGCAGGTCGCGGAGCGTGCCGTCGACCGTGGACCGCAGCTGCACACCGTTCACGGAATCGCCACCGAGCACCTCGGCGACCTCGCTGTTCCACACGAACTCGATCTTCTCGTTCGCGAACGCGCGCTCCTGCATGATCTTCGACGCACGCAGGGAGTCCTTGCGGTGGATCACGTAGACCTTGTCGGCGAAGCGGGTGAGGAACGTGGCCTCCTCCATCGCGGAGTCACCGCCGCCGACGACCGCGATCGTCTTCTGACGGAAGAAGAACCCATCGCACGTCGCGCACCAGGAGACGCCGTAGCCGGACAGGCGCTCCTCGCCCTCGATGCCGAGCTTGCGGTAGGCGGACCCGGTCGCGTAGATCAGGGCGGCCGTCTCATGCTCGGCACCGCTGCCGAGGACGACCTTCTTGACGGGACCGTCGAGCTGGAGCTCGGTGACGTCGTCGTAAACGACCTCGGTGCCGAACTTCTCAGCCTGCTCCTGGAACTTCGCCATGAGCTCGGGACCCTGGATGCCCTCGGGGAAACCCGGGTAGTTCTCGACCTCGGTGGTGTTCATCAGCTCGCCGCCGACCTCGACCGAGCTCGCGATGAGCAGCGGCTTGAGGTTCGCCCTGGCCGCGTAGATGGCAGCCGTGAATCCGGCGGGGCCGGAGCCGATGATGATGACCTGACGCATGTGCTCTCCGTCTTAGAAACTGCAGTCGAATGACCTTCGAGTGCTTCAACCCATGGTAGCCGCGGGGCATTCCCCGACCAGTGTGCGCCACCGGGCTGGGAGCCGCCTCCGCGTGCGGATCAGCGCCCCGGCAGGAATCGGCGGACCAGACCGCCCGCGGCCTTGAGCTCGGGCGCGCGCATCAGGGCGAGGATCGCGACGTAGACGATCACGACCACCATGCCGATGATGGCGGTTGCGATCGTGGCGGCGATCACCCCGGAGGTGGCCCAGCCCGTGGTCCCGCCGAGAAGGAGGAACGCACCCCAGCCGGCGAATCCGGCCGGGATGCCCGCGATCGCGAAGCGGGCGATCGCCAGCATCCACGACGCGACGCCGAGGCTGCCGATCTTCCGGTGCAGCAGCCACGTCGCGACGATGGTCTGCAGCGTGCTCGCGATCGACTGTCCGAGAGCCACGGCGGCGGCGAGTTGCGTCAGCGGGATCACATCCGCCGCGAGCAGCCCTGCCGCGGCCAACGCCGTCGCGACGATCAGCACGCACTGGAAGATGGTGAACCAGAAGGGCGTGCGGGTGTCGTCGTAGGCGTAGAACGTGCGCTGCACGATGAACAGGATCGTGAGCGGGATGAGGCTGATCAGGTAGCAGAGCAGCACGAGAGCGGCGCCCTGCGCATCCGGAGCGCTCTCCGTGAACACACGGGAGGCGGGGATCGCTGCCGCGGTGACCGCTGCCACCGCGGCGACGATGAAGAACAGCAGGGTGCGGATGCTGCGCGAGATGTCGCTGCGCACCTCTCCATGGCGACCGGCTGCCGCATGCTCGCTGATCTGGGTGAAGTAGGGCGTTCCGATCGAGAGCACGATGACCGAGTACGGGAGCATGAAGATGAGCCAGGCATTCCCCGTGACGGCGAGTGAGGCGCCCGTCCCGGAAGCCGCGCTGACGATCCGTCCCTGCAGCACGCCCGCCGCCAGCGACGCGAAAGCCATCAGGAAGGTCCAGCCCGCGAGCTTTCCCACGTTGCCGAGTCCGACCCCGCGCCACCGGAAGTCGGGGCGCAGGGACAGGCCGGTTCGACGCCAGAAGAGCAGGAGGACGAGCGCCTGGATCGCGATGCCCAGCGTCGCCGTGCCACCGAGGGTCGCGATCATCTCGGGAGTCCAGTCGGCGGAGTTCCGCGAGACCGGCGAGAACACCCACCCCAGCAGGAGGAAGCCGATGATCGAGACGATGTTGTTGACGACCGGAGCCCAGGTGAACGGACCGAAGATGCGTCGCGCATTCAGCGCCTCACCCAGGAGGGCGTAGAGGCCGTAGAACAGGATCTGCGGGAGACACCAGTACGCGAGAGCCGTGGCGAGAGCCTGCGTCGTGGGGGAGAGGCCGCTCGCGACGAGCTGGATCAGCCACGGAGCTGCGATCGTCGCGACCGCGGTGACGGCGACGAGCACGACCGTCCCGAGGGTGAAGAGTTTGGAGATGAAGGCGTTGCCTCCGTCGGCATCCGCCGCCGCCTTCACGATCTGCGGCACGATGACCGCCGTGAGGATGCCCACGGAGATGAGTGAGAACACACTGTTGGGCAGGGTGTTCGCGGCCGCAAAAGCATCAGCGGGACCCGACTTGTAGGAGCCGATCACTCCGACGAGCACGATGCTGCGCAGCAGGCCGGTCAGACGCGACACCATGGTGCCGGCGCCGATGATGGCACTCGCGCGACCGAGGCTACTCATGCGTGTCTTCGCTGGGCGCGGCATCCGGTCGGGTCTTCACGGCATCCTCTTCCAGGGCATCGATCTCGGCCTCGACGGCCGCCTCGGCGGTGGACTCGCGACGCTTGCGGCGGACCGTGCGGATCACGCCCAAGGCGATCAGCACGACCGCGAGACCGCCGAAGATGACCAGTCCGATGGTCTCCCACTCGGCGCGCACCGCGACTCGGACCGACTGCTGATCCTGGATCGGCACGCCGGTGGGGCTGTACAGGCTGAGGCGGAGGTCGACCTCGCCGCTGCCCACACGGGCCGAGACCGGAACCTTGGCGCGGGTCGTCGAGTTCGGCTGCACGATCGTCTCGGTCACGGGCTTCACATCGAGGCGCGGGTCGGTGGGCGAGGCGTGCAGCTCGACCGTCACCGGCCACGGCAGGTCGTTGCGCACCGCGATTGGCAGATCGGCGTTGGCCGTGAGCAGTTGAATCGTGCTCGAGGTGGGGATGCTGACGGCGGCCAGCGTGTCGGTGGTGCGTTCGCGGTGGGCTTCGACACCCGCATCGAACGCCTTCGCCGACGTGCCGACCGCGAGGGTGCGCAGGATGCGGATGCGCTCCGGGCTGAGCAGCACCTGCGGGTCGGTGAGGATCGACGAGAACGCCGTGAGCGACCCCTCATCGGCGAGGAGATCCCCCACTGCCGAGGCACGCACGGTGTCGGGCTCCTCCTCGAGGGTCACGGCGACCGGCGGTGCCGCCCGCACGGAAGAGAGTTCGAATCCGATCGTTTCGGCGGTCGAGATCGCGTCGCGCAGCGCATCGCCGGTGCGCTTCTGGTCGCGGTCGAGGCCGATCAGCAGCGGGGCACCAGGAGCGCGGCTCTGCGCCAGCTGCAGGCGCGCGGTCGCCTCGGCGAGCAGACGCTGACGAGCCACAGGATCGGCCTCAGCCGCCGCGTCCGACAGCGTCTTCGAGACGTCGGCATCCGTGACCAGCAGGTCGTGATCGCCCGCCGTCGCGTGCGCTGCACTCTGCCCACCCACCGCTGAAGAGGGCACGATCGTCGTGGTCCCCGCGCCGAGATACGACGTGAAGGCGGTCAGGTCGGCCTGGGTGAGGCTGCCCTCCGGCCAGAGGATGCGGGGGAGTGCACCGTCGATCGCCGTGAGCTCCTCATCGGTGGGGAGCGCAGGAGAGGTGGTGGGATTCGGCGTCGGAGTCGTCGACGCCGGGGAGTCGGTGGGTGCACCCGTCGCCGGCGCCTGGGGGAACCTTGTCGGATCGAGGAACGGAGCGAACGACATCGGCTGGAGGAGCTCCGGCAGTCCCGCCTGTGCCTGGGCCGTGGCATCCGCATCGCCGAACTGCAGCGCGAACCGGGTGTTCGTCAGGCCGTCGAGCCGCACCAGCCAATCCCGCGCGGTCTCGGGAGCCGCCGAGCCGAGCGCGCGGATCGCCGCGGGGATCGACGGATCGATCGCGAGCACAGCGGTGGTTCCCGCGACGCCATCGAGTTGAGCGGTCAGAGCGCCGTCGCCGTCGGTGAGCTCAGCGAGTTCGTCGGCCGTGAGCAGGGATCCGTTCTCCGGAGTCGCGGTGATCGGGACGAGCACACCGATCTGCGTCGCCTGGGCATCCGCGACCACCAGCACGCTCGTCGCCGTGGTGTCCACCGCGGCGACACGATCGTCGGAGGGGTTTCCGGTGGTGGCGCCGCTGAGCTCCGCGCGGATCGGATAGATCCCGGGAGTCAGATCGGCGAGGGAGGTCTCGGGGACGAAGATCGTCGTCGTCTCCGTCTTGCCCGCGTCGATCGCACTGGTCTGATCGGAACCGATCGCCGCGAAGTCGCCCTCCGCCTCGCCGTCGTCCAGCCAGCTCGAGACGGCGTCGCCATCGGTCAGCGGGGTGCGGTTCAACTCCACCTGCACCTGCCCGCCGGAGAGAGAGGAGTCGGTGTCGTTCTCGACCGTGAGGATCGCCGTGGTCGACGATCCCGGAGCCATGAGGCCGCGCAGGCCGGCCGAGACGTGCAACGACACCTGCTGATCGTCATCCGACGAGCCGTCGGCCGCGAATGCCGCGCCCGGCGTGACCAACGCACAGCCGCTGACCGCGATCGTGAGAACAGCGGTCGCCGATGCGAGCCGTCGCAGGCGCGCACGGAGGCCGTGTTCTGGGGTGGTCGCGGTCATGAAGGTCTTCCTCGAACGCCCGGACAGAGGCGGCTCGTGAGTACTGACCTTGTGATTCTAGGAGGCGCGGGGGATGAGAACCCTGAAGACGCGTAGAGTGACGGCCGTGTCCGACACCCCCGCACCCCACCCCGATCCGCTCCGCTGCGCCGCTCTTGCGGCCGATCTCGACGCCGCGGACCTCCGCTCCGAACCGCTGCGACGCCTCTGGGGTGCCGAGGCCGACGACGCCCTCGCGCGGGGGATGCGCGAGCCGATCCTGCGGGCGATCGCCGGCGATGACGGAGCGCTCGCCACGCTCGGCCGCCTGTTCGTGCTCGGCATGCCGCAGCCGCACGGACCCGTCGCTGCCGCCCTGCCGCACCTCGGAGTCGACGGGCTCGCCGCCCTCGGCCTCGCCACGATCGACGCCGACACCGTCACCCCGACCGCGCTGTTGCGGCCGCAGTCGTTCGTGGATGCCGACGGGGTCGGGGAGTGGTGGATCGCCAGCGACCTCGACGAGGTGGCGCTCGAGGGGCCACTGCCCGCCGACCACGTGCTCGGAGTGGGCGGCGCGTCGCGCACGCTCGCCGAGACGATCGTCCCCATCGAGGTGGACCGTGCTCTCGACCTGGGCACGGGGTGCGGCATCCAAGCCCTCCTCATCTCACGCTGGGCGGGCACCGTCGTGGCCACCGACATCTCCTACCGGGCCCTGGCTTTCGCCGAGCTCAACGCCCACCTCAACGGGGTGTCGAACATCGAGTTCCGACACGGGAGCATGTTCGAGCCGGTGGAGGGCGAGGCATTCGACCTGATCGTCTCCAATCCGCCGTTCGTGATCACTCCCCGCGTCGACGGCGTGCCCGCCTACGAGTACCGCGATGGCGGACTGGTCGGGGATGCGCTGGTGGAGCAGTTCGTGCGTAGCGCGCCCGCGTACCTCACCCGGAACGGCATCGCGCAGCTCCTCGGCAACTGGGAATCGAGGGCCGGAGTGGCCGGACTCGCGCGGCTCGAGGCATGGGTGCCGACCGACCTCGACCTCTGGGTGGTCGAACGCGAGGAGCTCTCACCACTCGGCTACGCGGAGCTGTGGGTCCGCGACGGTGGCACGACTCCGCGCGACGCGGCCTTCACCCCGCTGCTCACCGCGTGGCTCGACGACTTCGCGGCGCGCGGAGTGACCTCGATCGGGTTCGGCTATGTGCTGATGCGCCGCGGCACCGTGGGCGAGCCGCTGCGTCGCGTGGAGCGGGTCGGCCAGCAGGTGTCGAACGTGGGGGCGGCGTTGGGTGCGGGGCTGGCGGCGCATGACGTGCTCGCCGCGGGCATCCCGGCGACGCTGGTCGTGGCACCCGATGTCACCGAGGCGCGACACCTGCTGCCGGGAAACGACGACCCGAGCGTGATCGAGCTGCGTCAGGGCGGAGGGTTCGCGCGCACGGTGAACGTCGACCCTGCGCTCGCCGGGTTCGTCGGCGCGTGCGACGGAGATCTCACCGTCGGGCAGATCGTCGCCGCCCTCGCCGACCTGTTCGAGGTGCCGCTCGCCGAGCTGTGGGCCGACCTCGAGCCCCGCATCCGAGGCCTCGTGCTCGACGGCATCCTGGTTCCCGGGGAATAGCCATGCGATGTATGCGTTGGAATGGATCATGAAGGCTTTCGGATTCCTCTCCTTCGGGCACTACGCGGACGTGCCCGGTTCAGCGACGCGTACCGCCGGCGACATGCTGAAGCAGACCATCGAGATCGCGGAGGGCGCCGATGAGATCGGTGTGAACGGCGCGTACGTGCGCGTGCATCACTGGGCGCGGCAGGCAGCCTCCCCGATGCCGCTGCTGACGGCGATGGCTGCACGCACCAAGGGCATCGAGGTCGGCACCGGCGTGATCGACATGCGTTACGAGAACCCGTTCCAGTTCGCCGAGGAGGCGGCGGCGCTCGACCTGATCGCCGACGGCCGCATCGCCCTCGGCGTGAGCCGTGGGTCACCCGAGACCGCATTGCGCGGCTACGAGACCTTCGGGTACGTCGACGAGGAGGACACCGAGCGCGGCAGCGTCATCGCCCGCGAGAAGTTCGACCTCTTCCTGCGGGCGATCGACGGTGAGGGTATCGCCCCCGGCGATCCGCGCATGGTGGGCGCCGGACGCTACCTGCAGATCGAGCCGCAGTCGCCGACCCTCCGCGACCACATCTGGTGGGGGTCGGGTTCGCGCGCGACCGCCGAGGAGACCGGACGCAAGGGACTCAACATGATGAGTTCGACGCTCGTCACCGAAGCCACCGGACAGCCGTTCCACGAGCTGCAGCGCGAGCAGATCGACCTGTTCCGCGCGGCGTACAAGGAGGCCGG
Source organism: Microbacterium sp. LB12 (assembly GCF_037150835.1). Lineage (NCBI taxonomy): Bacteria > Bacillati > Actinomycetota > Actinomycetes > Micrococcales > Microbacteriaceae > Microbacterium > Microbacterium sp. LB12. The sequence continues at coordinate 284,548 of NZ_JBBCPF010000001.1, forward strand.
GCACACCGGTCGCCCCCGGGTGTCGGTCAGTCGCAGCGTGTTCCCGCTCGTGTCCGACATGGACCGGGCGTACTTCGGCCTGCGCAGCGAGGAGAACGCCGACCAGATCGGCATCATCGACGGCTTCCGCTCCACATTCGGCAAGACGTACGCCGCGGAGCCGGATGTGCTCATCGAGCAGCTGCGTCAGGACGAGGCCGTGATGGCAGCGGACACCCTGATGCTGACGATCCCGAACCAACTGGGACCTGCGTACAACCTCCACGTGCTGGAGTCGTTCGCGACGCACGTGGCACCCGCCCTCGGCTGGAAGCCCCACACGGAAGGACCCGTCCAGGGCGACGCGGTCTGACGCGATGGGATGATGGGTCGGTGCACGCATCCTCCCCCCAGCTGACGATTCGACCGAGCCACGGGCCGCAGGAGTACCCCGCGCTGGTGGAGATCTGGCGCAGTGCCGTGCGCGCGACCCATGACTTCCTCACGGAGTCGGACTTCGAGCGCATCGAAGCGAACCTGGCCTCGTCGTACTTCCCGGCCGTCACCCTCGTCGTCGCCGAGCGTGAGGGACGACAGTGCGGATTCGCCGGTGTCGCGGACGGAAGCCTGGAGATGCTCTTCGTCTCGGACGATGCCCGCGGCGAGGGGGTCGGAACCGCCCTGCTCACCGAGGTCATGCAGCACCACGGCGTGACGAAGGTCGACGTGAACGAGCAGAATCCGCAGGCGATCGGCTTCTACCGCAGCCGCGGATTCGTGCAGGTCGGTCGGAGCGCGCTGGACGGAGACGGCCAGCCGTACCCGATCCTGCACCTGGAGCTCGTCGCCTGACGCGTCCTCCCGGCAGTTCCCCTTCCCGATCTTCCGGTATCTCACTACGCTGACCGCATGCGCGTGCGCCGCAACGGCATCATCGCGGGGGCCATCGTGCTCATCGCGGTGCTGATCGGCGCGACTCCCGCGGCCGCAGCGACGACCTCGTGGGCCACCTGGTCGCCGCTGGCGGGGAGCGGCGGCGCCTTCATGACGACGGTGCAGGTGGCACCGCAGCCCGCGCTCACGGCGACGATGACGAGCGATTCGCGCGCCGGTCAAGTCGGCGTGATCACGGGAGCATCGACGTGGCTGTCCGAGGGCACCTCGATCGGTGCGAAGTACGGATCCAGCCGCGACCAGCCCTACCTCAACCTCCGGCCCAAGGCGGACAACGCCACGAGTCCGTCGACCACCACCTACTCGTTCGCCACTCCGACACCCGTGTCGGGATGGGCCTTCGCCCTCGGCGACATCGACGCGGATTCGGTGCGCATCGTGGCCGTCGCCCCGGATGGGCACGTGCTCACGGCATCGGAGATCGGTCTCCGGGATCGCTTCAACTACTGCGCGCCCGGGCTGGTCGGCAAGCCCGCATGCACGGGCGCGGCGGACGACGTCCCCAGCTGGGATGCCGCGACACTCACGCTCACCGGCAACGCGGCAGCCATGGACACGAACGGGGCATCCGCGTGGTTCGAGCCATCGACGCCGATCCGCTCCCTCAGCTTCGTGTTCACCCGTCGGTCCGGCCTGCCCGTCTACCAGACGTGGTTCGTCTCACAGGCGAACAGCATCTCCGGCACCGTGGCCGACATCGTCGACGGCCCGCTCGGCGGCGTCGCCCTCACGCTCACCGACGGCAACGGCACCGTCGCCGGGACGACGACCACTGCGCCCGACGGCACCTACTCGTTCCCGGGGTTCATCGCCACGAGCGGGTACACCGTGGGGGTCACGTCGCCCGACGACAAGATCGCGGTCGATGCGACGACGGCTGCCGTCGACATCACGAACGGCGACGCCACGGATGTCGACTTCCTCGTGCGTCAGATCGTGCCCTCCCCGGTGACGGGCCGCGTCGTGGATGCGAACGACAACCCCCTCGCCGGCGTCACGGTCGTGATCGGCGAGAAGACCACGACGACCGACGCCACGGGCACCTACCTGTTCGACTCGATCCTCGAGGGTGCGCACGAGGCCACCATCGTCGTACCCACCGGATACACCCTCGCCGCGGCACCACCCGAGTTCGTCGTTCCCGAGGACAACGAGGACCTGATCACCCTCGATGACTTCGTCGTCCGGGCGAATCCGTCGCTCGGCGGCGCGGTCCGGTGGAACGGCACCGGCGTTCCCGGGGTCACGATCACCGCGTCGCTGCAGGGCGGCGGAACCCTCACGACGGTGACCGGTGCGGACGGGAGCTACTCGTTCCCGCGGCTCCCCGGCGGCTCCTACACCGTGACGATGACCACGCCGGGCGGCTACCTCGCGAAGACGCCGGTGAGCCGCGCCGAGACTCTCTCCGGGACGGATGTCGACGGCGTCGACTTCGATCTGTCCCGGCTCGGTGCGATCGGGGGGACCGTACGCGCGGAGGACGGCACACCCCTCGCCGACGTCGTGCTCGACGTCACCGGCCCGGGCGATCCGCAACAGGTGACGACCGATGCCGAGGGGATCTACGGGCTCGGCGCTCTTGCACCGGGTACCTACGAGGTCGCGGTGCGCACGCCCCCGGGCAGCACCGTCGTCGGCCCTTCGACCCGGACGGTCGTGATCACCGACACCGGTGAGGTCTTCTCCGACCAGGACTTCACCCTCGCAGCCGCGGTCGTGCCGCCGTCGCCCTCGCCCTCACCCGACCCGTCGACCGGCACCGGGAACGCGACCGGACGTCTCCCTGCGACCGGCCTCGGCCCCGAGACCCTCGCCTGGGCTCTGGGTGGCGCCGCCGTGCTCGTGGTCGGGGCGACGCTCCTGATCGTCTCGCGTCGCCGCTCGGGCCGGAAGTAGTAGAGCAGGATCAGCCGCCGTTGGGCGGGCCGAACAGCTCCTCGCCGTGTTCGTGCAGCAGCTTGTACGCATCGGCGTAGGTCTCCGGTTCGGGCTCGCCGGGCCGGCCGTAGCGGGCTATCAGCAGGCCGAGCAGACCGCGCGCCGGTGGGGTGAGCGGCTTCAGCTGGTCCTGCTCGCCGGGCCGGGGTGCGGAGTCCTCCGGGTTCGGCGGCGTGTAGGCGGGAGTCGTCACCGGCCAGTCCGCCGGATGCCGGGGCTTGTCGAGGTTCACGACGTTCATCAGCGTGTTCGCCGACTGATCGCGGTCGTTGAGCGGCTTCAGCCCGTGCAGGCGGGACAGCGTGGCCGTCACCGACCCGTGGTGCATCTCGTCATGGATGATCGTGCCGCGGCGCGTGTACGCCGACACCGCGATGGCCGGAACCCGGCAGCCGAGACGATCGAACGTGAACCCCATCTCGCCGGGTCCCGTGTCGGGCGTGGGCTTGGTCGCCGCGGGCGGCGGCACGTGGTCGTAGCACCCGCCGTGCTCGTCGAAGGTGATGAGCAGCAGGGTGTTCACGGCGTTCGACCCGTGCGGGGAGGCGCTCGTGCGCACCGCCTCGTAGATGTCGTGGATGAGGCGGTCACCCGCGCGCACATCGGAGATCGCGCTGTCGAACACGTCCTCGCCGTCGACCTGCGTCTCCCGCGGCGACCCGAACGGCGGGTGGAAGTCGTTGTGGTCGTAGACCATGCGCGGCTCGATGAACGCGTAGGCGGGGAGCGTGCCCGCCTTCGCCTCGGCGTAGAAGTCCTCCATGGTGCCGAAGTGGTCGGTGCGCCAGTACTTCTCCAGCACCGCGGCGTGCAGCATCCCGGTGAACGAGACCAGCTGGATCTTGTCGATGTAGATCTTCCAGCTGACCTTCTTGTCTTCGAGGCGGTTGAAGACCGTGGGAGCCGCCGGCGCATCCAACCACTTCCGGTACCCGCCGCCGGCCTGATTCGTCACGAAGCCGTGAGAGGTGGAGGCGTGGAAGAAGGAACGGTTGCAGAACGTCTGCGACGGCACCCCGGCGTACCAGTGGTCGAACACCGCGAACTCGGAGGCGAGCGTCGACAGCACCGGCAGCATCTCGGGCGAGAACGAGCCCATGATGTGCGCGGCCTCCTGCGGCTGCGGATCAGTGCCGCGGCGCAGACGGCGGAAGTTGATGATGTAGTCCTCGAGGAACCCCGACATCGTGGCCTTCTCGCCGTGCGTGGGGGCGTTGAAGGGCGCGGTCATCTCATCGACGAAGAGGTCGGCGTTGGACTTCGGGTCGACCGTGCCGAAGATCTGCGTGTTGACGTGCGGGTACTCCTCGCCCGGATCCGGGTCGGGCAGGCTCATGATCCGGTCGGTGTCGCCCTCATACACGTGCGCGGCGACCACCGTGCCGTCGGAGGCCGTGTTGCTGTACGACCCGAAGTTCAGACCGTCGAAGGTCTCACCGGCCGGCAGGTTCTCCTTCGAGTACAGGTACCCGAGCAGGTTGTCGAACGACCTGTTCTCGCCCATCACCACGACCACGTGGTCGAAGCCCGGCTCGCTGCGTGGCGCGAGTGCGGCGAACGGATCCGGGTCCTCGGCGAAGCCGTTGCGTCCGCCGGCGGCCACCGTCGCACCGATCGCCGCACCGCCCGCGCCGCCGATCACCGCCCCCGCGAGAGCGGCACCGCCCACCTTGAGGAAACCTCGGCGGGAGGTGTCGCGGGGAGCGGACGCAGGGGAGGGGGAGTCGTCGGCGGTCATGCGCCGATCCTATGACCGCCCCGCTCCGGCCCGCGCAGGAAGGCCGGGTTCACGCCTGATGGTCGCGAGGGCTGACGGGCCTCAGGAGCCCCTGCCAGAAAGCGCTGTTGCGGCTGTGTTCAGCGATCAGTGAGGGCAGTACGGGGCGGGCACTCATGCCTCGCACAGCGAAGTCATCGAGTGAGCTGACGACATCGAGGATGGAACGCGGCTCGAACTGCCCGGCGATCCTCTTCGCCTTGGCACGGACATTGCCCGGTGTTGGTCCCGCGTCGATCACCGAGTGGTTCCACAGGCGGCTGTGATGCGCGCACCGGTTGCGCAGGTACACGAGGGCACGGACGCGGTGGGCGAAACCCGCGTGTGCGACTCCGAGGCTCGTCGCGATCGCACCGGCGAGAGAACCGCCCGCACCTCGCTCGATCGCCTTGGACAGAGTCCCGAACGACCATGCCTCGACCGCCGACCAGACCGGGAGTTCCTCGAAGAGCGAATCGGTCGTGTCCCCGCGGAAGCGAAGGATATGACGTTCCTTGCTCCTCCTGATGTCTCGCAAGCAAGCGACCACCGTTGGCTCACCGTCTCCGATGTCGAGAAAGAAGCCCTCGCGTAGGTAGCCGCCATAGGCACCGTGTTCGTTCGCGATCACATGGGCCGTATGGCTGCGCAGGAGGAGCTCGATTCGTGTCAGCTGGCGGGTGAGTCGGGCGCGCACCTGTTCGTCAGCGTCGTAGATCGCGCGGATGTCCTCGAATGTCGTTCCCTGCGCGAAGCGGTCATCGCCGTGGTGTGGTGCCCGTTGGAAGTAACGTGCGTATCCGGAGAATCGGTAGTAGTTCTCGGCTTTGAGGAAGTCTGCGCGTCGCAGCTCGGTCGGCGACGTGGAGTTCGCGCTTCTCGAGAAGCTCTAGTTGCTGGTCCCAGGACAGAGTCGCCTTCGAGGCCATGAGTTCTCGCTTCCCCCCGGAAAAAAGAAAAGGCCCCTCCCATTTGAGCATCGTGAAGAGGCTTGGGAGGGGGTCGATTGCTACCAGTATAAGTGGTCTAATCGAGAAAGGGGTGGGACCGGAGCGCGGCTGCTGCGCCCCGCCCCGCCGCTACGCCCCGCCACTACGCCGCGGCGATCCAGAGCACGGCGCCGTCGCGCCAGCCGAGGCCGGCGGTTCCCTCGGGGATCGGGGCCTCGTGCCGCGGGCGCACGACGCGCATGCGCGTGCCTGCGAGCTCGACGATGTAGACGATGTCGGCGCCGCGGTACACGTGCGTGACCACCTCGACGCTCACGGGAGCATCGGCGCCGACGGTCGGTGCGAGGCGCAGATCCTCCTGACGGAGCACGACCTCGCCGGCGCCGTCGGGGCCCGCGCCGGTCATCGGCACCGTGACGGTGGTGCCGTCGAGCGTCGCGACCGCACCGGAGCGGGTGGCCGGGAGCAGGTTGGCCGCGCCGATGAAGTCGGCGGCGAACGGGGTGCGCGGAGCTCCATAGAGCTCGGCGGGCGCGCCCTCCTGCTCGATGACACCGCCGTTCATCAGCACGATCCGGTCGGAGAGGCTCATCGCCTCCTCCTGGTCGTGCGTGACGAACACCGTGGTCAGCCCGAGCGTGCGGTGCAGCTCCTTCAGCTCGACCTGCATGTCCTCCCGCAGCCGGGCGTCGAGGTTCGACAGCGGCTCGTCGAGCAGCAGCACCCGCGGCTCGAACGCGATCGCCCGCGCCAGGGCCACGCGCTGCTGCTGACCGCCCGACAGCTGTGCCGGCATCCGGTCGGCGAGGTGGCCCATCTGCACCCGCTCGAGCGCGCGCACGGCCAGCTCCTTCTGCTCGGCCTTCGACTTCTCGCCCGACATCCGCAGCCCGAAGCGTACGTTCTCGGCCACGCTCATGTGCGGGAAGAGCGCGTAGCTCTGGAACATCATGCCGAGGTGGCGCTTCTCCGGCGGGAGCTTCGTGACGTCCTGTCCCGCGATCTCGATCGTTCCGCCGCTGGGCGACTCGAGCCCCGCGATGCACCGCAGAAGTGTGGTCTTGCCGCAGCCCGACGGGCCGAGCAGGGAGACGAACTCCCCGGACTTCATCGAGAGGTCGATGCCCTTGAGCACCTTGGTCCCCTTGAAGTCCTTGGTGAGTGAGGTGATGGTGAGCGTTGTCATCAGACGAACAACCTTCCCAGGCCGATGATGCGTTCGAGGACGATCATGAGGACGACGGTGAGCAGGACCATGAGGGTCGACACTGCCGCCACAGTGGGCGACGTGCTGAACTCCAGTTGGCCGTAGATGGCGATGGGGAGCGTCTCCAGCTGCGGGGTGCGCAGGAAGAGGGCGATGACCGCATCGTCGAACGAGATGTTGAAGGCGAAGAACGCGCCGGCTGCGATGCCGGGGCGGGCGATGGGCAGCACCACGAGGCGGTAGCGGTTCCACGTGCTCGCACCGAGGGTGCGCGCGGCCTCCTCCGTGAAGTGGTCGGCGCGGGTCATCACCCCGGTCACGGTGCGCATGACGTACGGGATCGCGATCACCACGTGGACCGCGATCAGCACGCCGACGTTGGGGGCGCCGATCGTGAGAGATGCGATCGACAGCGCACCGATGGCGAGGATGATCGTCGGGATCGTCAGCGGCGACATCAGCAGAGCCTGGATGGCGGCACCGCCGGGGATCGTGAACCGGGTGAGCGCGAGCGCGGCGGCGGTGCCGACCGCTCCCGCGATGATGGCGACGCTGATGCCGACCAGCAGGCTCAGCCGGAACGGCTCCAGGTAGGTGTCGGAGGTGAGCGCCTCCACGTACCAGTCGAGCGTGAAGCCCTGGCCGGGGAACGTGAGGAAGCGGTTCTCGCCGACCGATGCGCCGGCGACGACCATGAGCGGCACGAGCATGTAGAGCGTCACGACGACGCCGAGGACGATGGCGAGGACCCTGCCGAGGATCGGAACGGAACGGACCATGGTCACACCTTCTGCTTCCCGAGCCGGGACGTCGCCGCGAGCACGAGCATGACCCCGGCGAACAGCAGCACGGCCTGCGCGGCCGCGAACGACCAGTCGAGGTTGGTGGTGGCGTCGACGTAGATCGTCTGGGCGAACACCGGGATCTGAGACCCGCCGATGAAGCGGGGAGTGATGAACGAGCTCACAGAGAGCACGAACACGAGCGAGGCTCCGGCGACGATGCCGGGGATCGCGAGCGGGAGGACGACGTGCCACAGCGTGCGCCAGAAACCGGCACCCAGCGTGCGGGATGCCTCTTCGAGCTGCGGACGGATGCCGGAGATGACGCCGAGGATGCTCAGCACCGCGAAAGGCAGGAGCACCTGCACCATCGCGATCACGACACCGGTCTCGGTGCCCAGGAACCCCTGCGTGCCGCCGACCAGGAACTCGGCGCCGGGGATCTGCATGAGCAGCCCGCGCGGTCCCATCAGCACCACCCAGCCGAACGTGCGCACCACGACGCTCGTCATGAGGGGGAGGATCACGACGATCAGCAGGAGCGAGCGCACCCGGGAGCCGGCGCGGGCCATGATGTACGACAGCGGGATGGCGATGACCAGCGTGATCACCGTCTGGATCACCCCCAGGCGGAGCGATCGCAGCGCCGCCTGGAGGTGGTACTCACTCGTGAACAACCGGGTGAAGTTGTCGAGGGTGAACCCGCCTGCCGACGACTGCACGCTCATCAGGAGCATGCCGGCCACCGGGGTGATGAAGGCGAGCGCGAGCAGCGCGATCGCCGGCAGGAGCAGGAGCCAGGGCTCCCTACGGGTTCGCACACTCATTTGGTGATCAGCGCATTCCACTCATCGGTCCAGGCCGGTCGCGAAGCCGCGACATCACCCGGAGCGTAGACGACGACCGTGTCCAGCTCCTCGCCCGTGAGGACGTTCTTCGCGGCGTCGCCGGAGAGCTCGGTCTTGGTGTTGACCGGGGAGTAGCGCATGTTCTCCGCGAAGACGGCCTGCGCTTCGGGGCGCAGTTCGAAATCGATGAAGAGCTTCGCGAGGTCGGTGTTCTCCCGGCCCTCCACGACGTTCGACGTGATGAGGGAGGCGGTGACGCCCTCCTCCGGGACGATGAACTCTACCGGAAGGCCGGCGTCCTGCAGGGTGCCGGCGTAGTCCATCGCGTACGGTGCGAGCCAGGTGTCGCGCTGTGCGAAGGCCGTCTGCAGGTCGGGCGAGGTCGGCACCACGATCGCGTCACCCGACGAGGCCAGCGCGCCGAGGTCGGCGATCGCCTGCGACGGGTCGTCGATGCCGCCGCCGAGAGCGTCGGCGACACGGAGCATCGAGAGCACGCCGTACGTGTTCGAGAAGTCCGTGAGCGCGACGTGCCCGGCATAGGCCTCATCGAACAGGTCGAGCCACGAGGTGGGCGCCGGAGCATCCGCCTCGGTGTTGTAGACGAGACCGATCGGCGCGAGCTGGATGACCGGACCCTCGCCCCGCTCGAGCCCGGCGGTGGCCAGGTCGATCAGGTCGCCGGTCTCGGAGAGCTCGTCGGCCGCGATCGGCGCGATGAGGCCGTCCTTCGCCGCAGTGAACTCCTGTCCGCCGGAGAAGTGCACGACGTCGATCTGCGGGCTCGCCTTCTGGGCGGTGACCTGCGCGAGGGCGTCGGCGCTGTACAGGGTGATCAGCTCGACCTTGGCGCCGGTCTCCTCCTCGAAGGGATCGACGACGGCCTCGATGAAGGCCTTCTCCCAGTCGCCGCCGAACGACGTCACGACGATGGTCTTGCCGGCGAACTCCTTGTCGCCGGACGATGCGCTGTCGTCAGCTGTCGAGCAGCCGGCGAGGACGAGCGCACCGGTGACGATGAGCGCTCCAGTGGTGATGATTCTTCGGGTGTTCATGCACTGCTCCTTCGGGATGGGTCCAGCACGGGGGTATGGCGACGCCTAGAGGCGTCCGATGGTGAGCTGCTTCGCTCCGTCGATGCGGATCGCGGCGCTCTCCTGAGCGAACTCCGCGAGTCCTTCGGTGATGCCGGCCCAGATGTTGACGGGTGTCCATCCGAGCGGGCCGAGAATACGGGCACCACGATCGTAGAAGACTCCGATCTCGTACCACTCGAACGGCAGGCCGCCCATCTGCATGGGGCGCTGCCAGTACCACTGCAGGTCACCCGGCGCGGGCACGACCTGCTGGTTCTCTGCGGGCACGGCCTCCGGGTCGAAGTTCTGGGCCTCTTCGGGGAGGCCGACCATGACCTCGGGTCCGGCGTACATCGCGTGCATCGCCTGCATGGTGACCGGCTTCTCCAGTGCACCCCACATGGCCTCGCAGGTGCGAGGGGCGAGGTCCTCGAACAGGGTGGCGACGGCGCGGACGCCGTTCTCGTACTCGAGGAAGACCTGCTTGGTCATCGTGTTCCTTTCTCCGCAGCGGGGTGTTCCGCTGCTCGTTCACGGGCGGCCGCGACGAACGCCGCGAACAGCGGCAGCTCCTCTGCGGCCTCATCGGGGGCGATCAGCTTCTCGGGGTGCCACTGCACCGCCCAGAAGGGCCAGTCGCCGTCGGCTTCGACGGCTTCGACGATCCCGTCCGGTGCCCAGGCGACCGGGTGGAGGCCGGGGGCGGGGATGTCGATCGACTGGTGGTGGATGGTGTTCACGATCCGCTCGCGCGTGCCGTACAGCGCGGCGAGCCGGCTGTTCTCGGCGAGGGCGATCGGATGCCGCGCCGCGAGCTGCTGGTCGGCCCCGCGGACGGGTTCGTGGTGCGCGGTCGTGGGGATGTCGACCACGAGGGAGCCGCCGAACGCGATGTTGCTGACCTGGAGTCCGCGGCAGATGGCCAGGACGGGGAGTCCGCGTTCGCGGGCGCCGAGCGCGAGGGCGATCTCGAACCCGTCGCGGGCGGGGTCGTACGTCTTCCCCTCCTGCGGGTCGGCGCCGTAGAGCGCGGGGTGCACGTCTTCCCCGCCGGAGAGCAGGAGCCCGTCGAGGCGGTCGAGCACCTCGTCGACGCCGGCGGTCGGGGGCAGGAGCACGACGGCGCCGCCCGCGGCCTCGACCGGTGCGGTGTACTCCGTGCCGAGGCTGTGGGCAGGGCGCCCCGTGCCGAGGTCGGTGTCGATGAAGCGGCGCCACGTGGTGATGCCGATGAACGGCCGGGTCACGACAGCTCGATCCAGGTGGTCTTGAGGTCGGTGAACTTGTCCATCGCGTGCAGGCTCTTGTCGCGTCCGAAGCCCGACCCCTTGACCCCGCCGAACGGGATGGTCATGTCGCCCTCTTCGAAGCAGTTGACCCAGACGACACCGGCGCGCAGGCGGCGCGACAGGGTGTGCACGGCGTTGAGGTCGGTGCTCCACAGTGCTGCGGCGAGTCCGAACTCGGTGCCGTTGGCGATCGTGAGCGCGTCTTCCACGTCGTCGTAGGCGATGACTGAGAGCACGGGGCCGAAGACCTCGCGCTGGGCGACCTCGTGCTGCGGAGTGACGCCGAGCACGACCGGCGCGAAGTAGCTGCCACCGTCGACGGCCTCGAAGCGTTCGGCACTGCCGGCCGCGAGAACGCCGCCCTCGGTCTGTGCGCGCTCGACGAATCCGGCGATCCCGGCGAGCTGCTTCTCGCTGACGATCGCACCCATCGAGGTGGTGACGTCGAAGGGGTCGGCCGGCAGGCTCGTACGGGCGACGTCCGCGGCGATCTCCAGGGCGAGGTCGCGCTGCGCGCGGGGCACGAGCAGGCGGGAGGATGCCGTGCACATCTGGCCCTGGTTGTAGAAGCACCCGTCGGCGGTGGCGCGCACGGCCCGTTCGAGGTCGGCGTCGGGCAGCACCAGGCTCGCGGTCTTGCCGCCGAGCTCGGGCCAGACGCGCTTGCCGTTGGAGGCGGCGGAGTAGCCGAGGAACTTCCGCCCCACGTCGGGCGAGCCCGTGAAGGTCACCACGTCGACGTCGGGGTGCTCGCCGAGAGCGCGTCCGGCGATGTGCCCGGCGCCGGGGGTGACGTTGAGGACGCCGGCCGGGATTCCGGCCTCGTACGCGAGTTCGGCCAGTCGGAGTGCGGAGAAGGTGGTGTGCTCGGCGGGCTTGAGCACGACGCTGTTGCCGACGGCGAGGGCGGGTGCGAGCTTCCAGGCGGTCATGGTGAGCGGGAAGTTCCACGGCACGACGGCGGCGACGACCCCGGCCGGCTCGCGGGTGACGAGGGCGAGGCTGTTCGGGGCGGTGACGGGTGCTTCGTCGAGGATCTTGTCGGCGGCCTCGCCGTACCAGCGGAAGCAGTTGACGACGGCGCGCAGCTCGGTCTGCAGCGCCTCGCGGATCGGCTTGCCCATCTCGAGGGAGATCGTTAGGGCCAGCTCTTCGGCGTTGTCGTGGATCTTCTGGGCGAAGGCGATCAGCAGCTGTCCGCGTTCCCGGGGGGCGATGCGCGACCACACGCCGGAGTCGAAGGCGGCGCGGGCCGAGCGGACGGCGCGGTCGACGTCGGCGGTCGAGGCCGCCGTGATCGCGGGGAGGGCGCGTCCGTCGCGGGGGCTGACCGGGGTCAGGGGCGCGGCGGAGCCTTCCACCCATGCGCCGTCGATGAACATGCGCGTGTGCAGGGGCAGCGCCGCAGCGCGCTCCGCCCAGTCGTCTCCCGTTGCCGTGAACACGTCGATCCTCTCCAGGGGTGTTGGCCCTGGAGAGGATACTTGCTCTATTTCGCCACTAGGTCAAGCTGTTAAGAACGATCTCGCCATTTCGTTACATGCCAGTAACAGAATCGGCCTACAGGCGAATGGCGCCGGTGGGCATGTCGTTGGCGAGAGCCTCCGGTGCCTCGTCGACGATCAGCGACCCGCGCAGCACGGGAGTGATCACCACCAGCGACTCCACGACCTCGAGCCCGTCGTGGCCGGCGACCGAGGGTCCCGTGAGGAACTCGTAGAACGCGTCGGCGTCTTTCACCAGCACGTTCGCGAGCAGCTGCGAGGTTCCCGTGGTGGCGGCGATGAACTTCACCTCGGGAGCCGCCGCGAGAGCCGCGCCCACCCTCTCCAGGCGGGCCATCGGCACCCGCAGCCACACCAGCGCCTCGAGCCCCAGACCGAACAGACTCGGCACGACCTCGGTGCGGGGATGCATGAGACCGCGTCGGCTCAGGGACTCCATCCGCCGCCGGGTCGTGGTCACGTTCAGCCCGAGCGAGCGCGCGAGCTGCGCCACGGGCATCCGTCCGTCCTTCAGCAGCAGGCGGATCAGTGCTTCCTCGTCGGCGCTGAGCGAATCGGCGGGGTCGACCTCGGAGCCGGACGACTCGTCCAGCATCCGCGCCTGCTCGTCGGTGAGCACGCCCGCCCGCCAGTCATGCCCCGAGCGGAAGAACCTCAGCACCGTCGTGACGTTGATCGAGTCGATGCCCTCGAGCTCGGGGAAGTCGGTGAACAGCAACTCGCGGATCGACGCGTCGTCGTGGGGGAGCAGCATCCCGGCGATGTCGCTGCTTCCCTCCAGCACCGAGACCGATGAGGCATCGGCGCGACGGGCCAGAGTGCGCGCGACATGCCACAGGGCGTGTGGTTCGGTGGTGATGCGGAACAGCACCGCGCGGGCATGCAGCACCCGGGCCGGATCGACGTAGGTGGACACGCGCACGAGCCCTCGGTCGAGCAGACGCTGCCCGCGGCGGGCGACCGTGCGCTCCGGGAGATCGACCACGCGGGCGATCTCTCCCCACGACGCGCGGCCGTTCACCTGCAGGGCCGCGGCGACGATCCGATCGGTCTCGTCGGCCATCACATCGTTCGCGGGCACGGGCTCTCCTTCACCGGGGACGGACTCGGGTGAAGGCTATCCCAGTCCGCGGTGCCGATGAGGCGCACGCGAGAGGGCGCCGCCCGGGCCGAAGCCCTGACGACGCCCTCCGGGGAACCGCCGCGGACTACTCGGCCACGGTCGACTCGACCGCGGCGTGCCGCCGCCGCCGGCGCATCGCGAACAGGCCGAGACCCGCTGCCAGAAGCACGACGGCCGCGATGACGTACGGCGCACTGTCGGCGCCCGTGGTCGCGAGGTCGCCACCGGTCGCGCCGCCGTTGCCCGGAGCGACCGCTCCGCCGCCCGCCGCTGCGGCGACCGTGAGCGATGCGGTGACCTCGGAGCCGTCGGGCAGAATCACGGCGAGAGTGTGCACACCCGCGGGGGTGTTCGCGGGGATGGTCACCGTGCGCTGGAAGGATCCGTCCGCTGCGGCCGTCACCGTCCCCAGCTGCACCGGGTCGGAGCGCAATTCGAGTCGCAGCTGCGCACCTTCCGCGAAGCCGCTGCCCGACACCGTCACGGTGCTGCCGGCCTTCACCGAACCCGTGCCGAGCTCGATCTTCGCCGGCACCTCGGGCTCCGGGGTGACCGGCGGCGTGATGCCCGCCTCCGTGACCCACTTCTCACCGGCGTCCGACTTCGTCACGGTGAACGTGTCGTAGACGGAACCGACGGGAAGCTCGGTCGTGGCACCCGGCTGCTTCTCCGCGAGGTACGAGCGGTAGACCAGCTGGTTCTTCGAGACGTCGATGACCTGGTACGTCGTCACGCCCTGGCCACGCAGCACCTGGGTGGCGCCGTTGTTGGTCCAGACGTTCTTCTCCGCAGTCTCCAGGTCGTAGTGCTTCGCGCCCGAGTTCGACACCACGTAGACCGGTCCGGTGGTGAGGCCGGGGGTGTCGGTCGCATCCGTGTTCACGTAGCCGCGGGCGTAGGTGTGGTCGTGGCCCATGAGCACCAGGTCGATGTCGTTGCGCTGGAAGACCGGCAGCCACTCGGCGCGCAGCACCGGCTCGTCACGACCCTCAGACGCCGAGAACACCGGCTGGTGGAAGGTGACGACGTTCCACTTCGACGGGCTGTTCTGCAGCAGCAGGTCGAGCCAGGCGCCCTGGAAGCGGGTCCAGAGTGTGCCGATCTGCGCGGAGGGGCACTCCGTGCCCGTGCAGGACGGCAGCCCGGCCGGAGTGAGGAAGGTCGTGTCGCGGGTTGCGTTCAGGGTGATGAAGCGCACGCCCTGATAGTCGGTGTAGTACGCGGTCTCGGCCGCAAACGAGCTCCAGTGGTCGAAGAACGCGCGGTACTGCTGCGCGACCTCGGAGTCGCCCTTCGCGAGGTCGGCCAGCTCGCCGATCGAGCTCGTGGACGGGTTGTTGTGCGGATACTCGAACGCGGCCTTCCACGCAGTGAGCAGCTTGTCGCCGGAGTACTCGTGGTTGCCGGGCGCGGCCATCACGTTGGTGCGGACGGCCGAGTCCTTCATGCCCTTGAACCAGTTGACCCACTCGGTCTCGTTGCTCGAGGTGTTGATCAGGTCGCCCGCGTGCACGGAGCCGATCGACCGGGGTGCATTGGCCTCGGCCTGCTTCACGACGCTCGGCCACGTGGTGTCGAGTCCGATCTGCGCGTCGCCGTAGTAGATGAACTGGAAGTCCGTCGCCTTCGGGTCCGCGGTGCGGAAGGTGAACCACTCGCTCCAGCTGCCGGGGAGGCCGACGCGATACCGGTACTCGGTCGCCGCCGTGAGACCCGTGACGGTGGCGGAGAAGTGCTTGTTCGGGTTCCCGTTCACGACGCCGGCGTCGTAGGCGTCGACGGTACGGGTGTCGCCACCGGCAGACGGAGCGATCTCGACCTGGCCCACGGTGTGCGAGGCGTCGCCCGCGAGCCACGAGAACGACTGCGACACAGCGGGCTGCTCGGTCGGGGTGAGGATGACCCGGGTCGGCGCGGCGACGACGGGGGTACCGGGATCCGACGCCTTGACAAGGGTGAGCGACGACATGTCGAAGTAGATGTCGGAGCTCGTCTCGCGATCCTGGAACAGAGAGACCGCGATGGTGTTCGTGCCGTCGCGCAGCAGCTCGCCTTCAGCGCTGAACGTGCTCGTGAGCGGATCGCCGTTGGAGTCGCCCGCATACTCGACGTTCTTGGTGTCGGTGATGCGGCAGTCGACATAGCGCGCGACCTCCGCACCGTTGATCCACACGACGATCGCGTCGTCGTAGGTGATGGTGCTCTGCAAGGCGGCGACCTGCTCGGCCACGCCCGCCTCGAGCTCGAAGGTCGTGCGGAAGAAGTACGTCGGCACGGTCGGGGCCTTGGTGCCGTCGAGGTAGTGGTTGAGCAGCGTCTTCGGGGTGTACGGGCCGACCGGAGCGAGCTTGCCGCTCTTCGCGCCGAACGATCCCGGCGCCGTCTTCCACGCAGCGTCGTCGAAGGCGGGCAGCGTCCAGTCGCGCAGGGCGGCGGGCGCGGGGGATGGGTCGGAGCCGTCGTCGAGGTAGTGCCAGGCGGTTTCGCCGGTGATGAGCGAGCCGGTGGGCACCTCGGGCTCGGGTGCGGCGAGGGCCGCGGGGGCGACGACGGCGCCGCCGAACAGTGCGAGGAGCGCGACGGACGTCAGTCCGCGACGCCGCCACCGCACCCCAGGGGTGGGGGAGGTCATGTCAGTCCTTTGAGTGGGGTTTCCGTGCTCAGCCGCACGGGGCACGTCCAGCCCATCGAAGCGGGATGACCGGGGCCTGACGTTCCGGAGGCCGGGAGGTGAACGGATACCCGGCCGTGCAGACCGGACGCGTCCACCCACCCCCGGTACGCTGGAACCCATGCTCAACATGGCCGACGGCCTCGCCCGTCTCGGCGCGCTCGCCGAGAATCCGGTCGTCCGCACCCTCGCGACGGCGTTCGAGGAGGCCGGGTTCGACTTGGCCGTGGTGGGCGGACCCGTGCGTGACGCGCTGCTGGGACGCGCGACGCACGACCTCGACTTCACGACGAACGCCTCGCCCGACGAGATCCTGAAGATCGTCACGCCGATCTCGACCGCCCAGTGGGACATCGGCCGGGCGTTCGGCACGATCGGCGCACGCGTGCAGCGCGAGCAGGTCGAGATCACCACGTACCGCGCCGACAGCTACGACGGCGTGACCCGCAAGCCCACCGTCGAGTTCGGCGACACGATCGACGGCGACCTCGTGCGCCGCGACTTCACGGTCAACTCGATGGCGCTGCGGGTGCCGGCGGTGAAGCTCGTCGACCCGACCGGTGGCGTGGAGGACCTGGTCGCCGGTGTGCTGCGCACCCCCGCCGACCCGCGGATCTCGTTCGGCGACGACCCGCTGCGCATGCTCCGGGCCGCGCGATTCAGCGCCCAGCTCGGGTTCCGCGTCGAGGAGGTCACGGCCGCGGCGATCGCCGGACTCCGCGAGACGTTGAAGATCGTGAGCCCGGAGCGCATCCAGTCCGAGCTCGTGCGCCTGATGCAGACCGACGACCCGGTGCGCGGCATCCGCGTGCTCGTCGACACCGGGCTCATCGACGAGTTCCTCCCCGAGGTCACCGAGCTGCGCCTCGAAGTCGACGAACATCACCACCACAAGGACGTCTACGAGCACTCGCTCACCGTGCTCAGCCAGGCGATCGAGCTCGAGCACGCGCGGCATCCCGGCGCCGCCCCCGATGTGCCGCTGCGTATCGCCGCGCTCCTGCACGACATCGGCAAGCCGCGCACCCGCAAGCTCGAAGCCGGCGGTGTCGTCACGTTCCATCATCACGACGTCGTCGGTGCCCGCATGGCACGAAAGCGACTGCAGGCGCTGCGGTTCGACACTGAAACGACCGATGCGGTCGCGACGCTCATCGAGCTGCATCTGCGGTTCTTCGGTTACGCCGAAGGGGCGTGGACGGATGCCGCGGTGCGGCGTTACGTGCGTGACGCGGGACCTCTGCTGGAGCGCCTGCACATCCTCACTCGCGCCGATGTCACCACGCGCAACAAGCGAAAGGCCGGGCGCCTCGCGAGCGCGTACGACGACATCGAGTCGCGCATCGCCGCGCTGCGCGAGCAGGAGGAGCTGGACTCGATCCGCCCTGAGATCGACGGCAACCGCATCCAGCAGGTGCTCGGCATCGCCCCCGGACGTGAGGTGGGTGAGGCCTACAGGTTCCTGCTCGACCTGCGGCTCGACGAGGGCGTGCTCGGCGCCGACGTGGCGGAGCAGCGGCTTCTCGAGTGGTGGGCTGCGCGGGGCTGATCCTCGTCAGCGCAGCTCGGGGACGACGATCTCGACTTCGTCGGCGATGAGTTCGAAATCCTTCGTGTTGAAGGTCAGCAGAGTTGCGCCGAGCGCATAGGCATGTCCCGCGAGCATGATGTCCTTGCTGCGGCCGTGGGCGGGACGGCTCCTCATCACACGTGAGGCGAGGCGCGCATAGCCGTCTGCGGCGGCCTGATCGAAGGGGAGCCAGTCGGCTTCGAGCAGCGCGGAGATCCGCATCAACTCAGTGCGTCGACGGCGACGGAGACCCGGATCCGTGGCGTGTTCGACGCCCAACTGCAGCTCGGAGTAGGCGATCGCGCTCAGCGCCACATCGTCGTGCGGCAGCCGGATGTCGTCGAGGCGGATGAGCACGTTCGTGTCAAGAAGGATCACGGCTCTCCCACGGGTCGCGGAAGGTCTCGAGGAAGAAGGGATTCTTCCGGTTCTCCTCCATCTCGGCTGCCCACTCCTCGCGCATCTTGCGCTGCTCCGGTGTCGATGGATTCGCATCGATGCGCGCCATGATCTCGCTTCCGGGGACGGACCAGCGTCGGGTGCGGGAGACCCGCTGTGCGAGTTCCGCCTCGAGTCCGCTCGCATTGTTCTGCGCCAGGCGCGTCAGCACGTCGCGCACCTCGGCCTCCATCGAGCGGGAGTTCCGCCGGGCGCGCTCTTTCAGCGCGTCGACGACGTCGTCGCTGAGATTTCGGATGGTCACGGTCGCCATGTTCGCCTCCTGACAGCACAATGCTAGCAATCCGCACCGCGCTCCCACACCCCGATCCGCCGAGCCACCCCTCTTCGCGCGGTCCAGCCCCTTCCGCCCGTGCGCAGGGGGCCGGGTCGCACGCAAGGGGGTGGTTCGCGCGGACGCACTGCTCGTACACTGAGGCAACGCACGCTCTCGACGATCGGAGACCGCTGTGTCTGCGCCGTGGCAGGTAGCTCGCGAGTCACTTCCGCCGACATCGCGACTGCTCATCGAGCGTGCGCATGAGGAGCTGCTCGCCGGCAACCTCGACGACCGCCGTCTGCAGGAGGTGCGTCCCCTCGTCCGCGAGTCGTGGGAGCGATCCTGGCGCGGTCGGGTCGGACCGGAGGGGGCTCCGCCGATCGAACTGGTCAGCGACGAGCTCGACGCCTATCGGCTCGCCCACCCGCTCGCTTCGGCGATGGACATGATCCGTGCGCTGCTGCTCCCCGGCGAGTCGGACGACACCGGCGTGATCATCGCGGTCGGCGATCAGGCGGGCCGTCTGCTGTGGATCGAGGGCGACAGCCAGCTGCGCTCGCTCACCGACGGCATGGGCTTCGTCGCCGGGGCGAACTGGTCGGAGGATTCCGTGGGCACGAGTGCGCCCGGCACCGCCCTCGCCCTCGGCCAGTCGGTGCAGATCCGCGGCGCGGAGCACTACAACCGTCTGGTGCACCCGTGGTCCTGCACGGCCGCCCCGGTGCGCGATCCGGAGACGCAGCGCGTGCTCGGCGTGATCGACATCACGGGCGGACCGGACGTCGTGAGCCCGCAGGCGCGACTCCTGGTCGATGCGACCGCGCGCGCGGTCGAGTCGGAGCTGATGGTGGCGCGACTGCGGCAGCGCAGCGAGACTCCTCGCCCCCGTTCGGCAGGGTCGAAGGCGCACACGCCGTCCACCGTGCGGGCGACCCTGCACGTGCTGGGCCGCGACCGGGCGCGCCTCGAGACCGAGGCCGCGCACGAAGAGGCGATGATCGACCTGAGCGCACGCCACGCGGCGATCCTGTTGATGCTCGCGGTGCACCGTCAGGGCCTGTCGGCCGAGCGTCTGTGCGAACTCGTCTATGGCCCGGAGGTCTCGACCGACACGCTGCGACCGGAGATGGTGCGCCTGCGCAAGGTGCTCGAGCGCACGGCCCCCGACCTCGTCCCCGAATCCCGTCCGTACCGGCTGCCGGTCGCCCTCGACACGGATGCGCACGACGTGCTGTCCCTGCTCGACCGCGGTGCGCACCGGGTCGCGCTCACCGCGTACCGTGGGCCGGTGCTGCCGGAGTCGACGTCGCCCGGCGTGGAGGAGTTCCGCGAATCGGTGCGGTCCGCACTGCGCGAGGTGATGCTGTCGGAGGCGAGTCTGGACGTGCTGCTCTCGTATGCGGAGATCCCCGAGGGTCAGGGCGATGCGGAAGTGCTGCGCCTCGCGCTGGAGATGCTCCCGGCACGCTCGCCGAAGCGGGCAGGTCTCGTGTCGAGGATCGAGCGCCTCGAGGCCTGAACGCGCACCGCAACCCCGCGCAACGTTGCGCATCGGGGCGCAACCCCGCGCGACCTACCTTCGGAGCACAAGCCGCTGCACCGACGCACGGCATGTCGAAGGAGACCCCCAATGAGCATCGTCGAAGAAGACGTGTCCCTCGCCTACGCGGCCCCGGGCCAGCCCGGCGCCGTCGCGAACTACCGCCCCCGCTATGGCCATTACATCGGCGGCGAGTTCGTCGAACCCGTCAAAGGCCAGTACTTCGAGAACGTCAGCCCCGTCAATGGCAAGCCCTTCACCGAGGTGGGGCGCGGCACCGCGGAGGACATCGACCGCGCGGTCGACGTCGCCTGGCAGGCGTTCACCTCCTGGGGCAAGACCAGCCCCGCCGAGCGCTCCGTGATCCTCAACCGCATCGCCGACCGCATCGAACAACACCTGGAGGAGATCGCCGTCGCCGAGACGTGGGAGAACGGCAAGCCGGTGCGTGAGACCCTCGCCGCCGACATCCCGCTCGCGATCGACCACTTCCGCTACTTCGCCGGCGTTCTCCGCGCACAGGAGGGCGGCATCAGCCAGCTCGATGAGAACACCGTCGCGTACCACTTCCACGAGCCGCTGGGTGTGGTGGGTCAGATCATCCCGTGGAACTTCCCGATCCTCATGGCGGTGTGGAAGCTCGCGCCCGCGCTCGCCGCAGGCAACTGCGTGGTGATCAAGCCGGCTGAGCAGACACCGGCATCCCTGCTGTTCCTCTTCGAGAT
The DNA here is from genome assembly GCF_037150835.1 of Microbacterium sp. LB12. NCBI lineage: Bacteria > Bacillati > Actinomycetota > Actinomycetes > Micrococcales > Microbacteriaceae > Microbacterium > Microbacterium sp. LB12. Next base: position 305,182 of record NZ_JBBCPF010000001.1, read on the forward strand.
CATCGGCGACCTGCTCCCCGCGGGCGTGGTGAACATCGTGAACGGCTTCGGCATCGAGGCGGGCGCGCCGCTGGCGCAGCACAAGCGCATCCGCAAGGTCGCCTTCACCGGCGAGACCACGACCGGACGCCTGATCATGCAGTACGCGTCGCAGAACCTGATCCCCGTGACGCTGGAGCTCGGAGGCAAGAGCCCGAACGTCTTCTTCGAGGATGTGGCCCGTTCGACCAGCGACCCGTTCTACGACAAGGCGCTCGAGGGCTTCACGATGTTCGCGTTGAACCAGGGCGAGGTGTGCACGTGCCCCTCGCGCGCGCTCATCCAGCGCTCGATCTACGACGGATTCCTCGCCGACGGCCTCGAGCGGGTGAAGAAGGTCGTGCAGGGCAACCCGCTGGACCCGGCCACGATGATCGGCGCCCAGGCGTCGAACGACCAGCTGGAGAAGATCCTCAGCTACATCGACATCGGGAAGCAGGGCGGTGCGCGGCTGCTCACCGGCGGCGAGCGGGTCGATCTCGGCGGGGACCTCAGCGAGGGGTACTACGTCGCTCCGACCGTGTTCGAGGGCACGAACGACATGCGCATCTTCCAGGAGGAGATCTTCGGTCCGGTGCTCTCGGTCACCTCGTTCGACGGATTCGACGACGCGATCTCGATCGCCAACGACACCCTCTACGGCCTCGGTGCCGGGGTGTGGAGCCGCAGCGGCGACACCGCGTATCGCGCCGGTCGGGCGATCGAGGCCGGTCGCGTGTGGACGAACACGTATCACCAGTACCCGGCGCACGCCGCCTTCGGCGGGTACAAGCAGTCGGGCGTCGGGCGCGAGAACCACAAGATGATGCTCGACCACTACCAGCAGACGAAGAACCTCCTCGTCTCGTACGCGGAGGGCCCGATGGGCTTCTTCTGATCCGTTCCCCGGGCGGGCGCTGCGGCGTCCGCCCGGACCCACGTCCGGAAGGTCGGTCCATGGCCAGCATCGGCACCCATCAACGGGTGGACGTGACGGATGCCGCGGCATCCCTCGTCCGCGAGCTCACCGCGCAGCACGGCCCGCTCATGTTCCATCAGTCGGGTGGATGCTGCGATGGCTCGGCCCCCATGTGCTTCCCAGTCGGGATGTTCCTCACCGGCCCCGGCGACGTGCGGCTCGGCGACCTCGACGTGGGACTCGACGCTCCCGTCGAGGTCTACATGTCGGAGTCGCAGTTCGAGTACTGGAAGTACACGCACCTCACCATCGACGTCGTGCCGGGGCGCGGTGCCGGGTTCTCGGTCGAGGGACCGACGGGCATGCGGTTCCTCATCCGCTCCCGGATGCTGAACGACGCGGAGCTGGAGTACTTCGGGCTTCGCGGCTGAGCGCGAACGGACCGGCCGGTGTACGGAGATCTGCCGTACACTGGTCGGATGAGTGCATCCCCTCCGCTGAAGAACGCCCGACTCGAGTTCCGTGTCACCGCGGAGCAGAAGGAGGCGATCGAGGAGGCCGCTGCGATCGAGGGGCGCACGGTCACCGACTTCTCGGCGTCAGCCCTGTACGAACGGGCGCAGGAGGTGATCGATCGCGAACGACGACTGCGGGTCGATGCCGTGCGCTTCGATGCGTTCGTCAAGGTGATGGACCGCCCGGCCCGCACCGTGACCGGACTGCGCGAACTCCTGAGCCGCGAGTCCGTCTTCGTTGACTGAGTTCCTCACGCCGCGACCGCTCGCGGTGGGCGATCGGCTCTCGGACTTCCGGTGCGGGGAGGAGAGCCTCGACATCTGGCTCCGTGGCCGCGCGCGCCGCAATGAGAAGAGCGGGGCCTCGCGCACGATGGTCTCGGTCACCCGGGAGGGCCGGGTCGCCGGATACTACTGTCTCGCGTCGAGCGCGATCGACCGCGGAGACGGGCCTCCGCCATTGGCGGCGGCGATGCCGTCGTCCATCCCGATCGTTCTTCTCGGCAGATTGGCGGTGGACCAGGAGTTCGCAGGTCGTGGACTCGGATTCTCCCTGCTGCAGCACGCGACGCTTCGTGCCCTTGATGCCGCGGCGACGATCGGGATCCACGCCCTTCTCGTGCACGCGATCTCCGACGAGGTCGTGCCGTTCTACGAGCGGTTCGGCTTCACGCCGTTCCCGGATGCGCGACGCACCCTGTTCCTCCTGACGAAGGACGCCCGTGCGACGCTGACCGCGTGAGCCGGCCGCGCGCTCAGCGGTCGGCGGCGACTTCGGCGAGCACGGCGGCGCGGAGCCAGGCGCTGTAGCGATCGGCATCCCACCCGGACTGCACGACGAGCTGCTGGTAGCTCTCGGGGGAGAGCAGGAACGACACGGCGTCGGCCGTGGCGTCGTCGTCGGCGCGGGGGGAGGCGATGCCGCGGCGCAGCAGCTCGGCCACCAGGCGTCGGTAGTCCGCGCGACGGTGCTCCAGGATGCGGCGCAGCGCCTCGTCGACCACGGGGTCGGACAGCGCCGCGCCGAGCAGGACGGTCCACAGGCCGTGACCGCGGGCGTTCGCCGTGGTGATCTGGGTGAGCACCGCATCGAGGAAGATCTCGTCGGGAAGGTCGAGCACCCCGGCGGCGACCTCCGTGTCGGTCAGGGTCTCGGCGGCTTCTGATCCGGAGAACGTCACCTCGAACGCGGCGATCAGCAGCTCGGCCTTCGCCGCGGTGGTCTTCACGGTCTCGGCGGAGACCCCGGCTTCACGGGCGATCGCGGCGATCGTGGTGGCCTGATACCCCTGGGTCGCGAACAGACGCGCCGACGCGGCGACGATGCGCGTCCTGGTCTCCTGTGCCTGGCGGGCGCGCAGTTCCGATCTGTAGGCGCGGGGAGCGGCCTCAACCATTGACTTTCCTAACGGGGTGATGAATACTTCGACGGTACATTCAATCTTAGGGAAAGAATCCGCCATGTCCAGCTACCTCATCACCTGCACGCCCGCGCACGGGCACGTCGTGCCGCTGCTCCAGATCGCACGCCACCTTCTCTCCCGCGGCCACGAGGTGAGCTTCCTCACCAGCAGCCGCTACGCCGAGCGCGTGAACGCCTCCGGTGCGCGCTTCATCCCGCTTCCCGCCGAGGCCGACGTCGACCTCGACGACGCCGACAGTGCCTTCCCGGAACGCGTGGGACTCACGGGTCCCGCCGCCCTGCGCTTCGACATGAGCACCCTCTTCGTGCGGCCCGGCGCCGCGCAGCTCGCCGCGGTGCGCGCGGAACTCGCATCGCATCCCGTCGATGCCGTGCTCACCGAACCGCTGTTCGTCGGGGGTGCGCTCCTGCAGTTGCTCCCTGCGCACGAGCGGCCGCCCGTCGTCGTGCTCGGCATCTTCCCGCTCGGTGCCCGCAGCGCCGACACCGCACCGTTCGGACTCGGCGTGACTCCACTGCCCGGGCTGATCGGGCGACTGCGCAACGCGGCGTTGCGCACGGTCGCCGAACGCGCGATCTTCGGCGGTGTCCAGCGCGAGGCCGACGAGATGGCACGGCGCGAGGTGGGGCGCGACCTGGGTGGCTTCGTCCTCGACTGGGCCGGCCGCGCCGACGCCTATGTGCAGTTCACCGTGCCGGAGTTCGAGTACCCGCGCGCCGACCTCCCGGCGAGTGTGACGTTCGCCGGACCACTGCCTCCGACTCCGTCCGACCCGGCACTGCCGTCCTGGTGGTCCGACCTCGACGGGTCCCGGCCGGTCGTGCACGTGACGCAGGGCACCATCGCCAACTCCGACTTCGGTCAGCTCGTGCTGCCGACCATCCGCGCACTCGCCGCGACCGGCGTGCTGGTCGTGGTCTCCACAGGCGGGCGGACGGTCCACGCGCTCGCCGGGGTGCTGCCGTCGAACGTGCGCGTCGCCGAGTACCTGCCCTACGACCGGCTGCTGCCCCTGGTCGACGTGCTCGTGACCAACGGCGGCTACGGCGGTGTGCAGCAGGCCCTCGCGCACGGCATCCCCCTCGTGGTCGCCGGACAGACCGAGGACAAGGTCGAGGTCTGCGCGCGCGTCGGGTGGTCCGGCGCCGGGGTGAACCTGCGCACGAGCACCGCGACGCCGAAGCAGGTCGCCAGGGCTGTGGACCGCGTGCTGACCACTCCGTCGTTCCGGGGCAACGCCGAACGCATCGGAGCGGAGATGCGCGCCGCCGACGCCTGGCGCTCGCTCGACGGAGCGCTCGACGAACTCGTCGAGCGGTGGGTCGCCTCCCGCGCCGACGCGCGATGATCCCCTGGGGATGAAAGCGCATTCAGCCGGATGGATGCAACGTGCTGCAACCCCGCCCGGTATACCATTCTGTTATCCGCCGAACGGTGTCAGTCCCCAGCTGGACCGCAGGCGCGACGGCGAGGCCGTCATGCGGAGGGAGAGTCGATCTCTTTTCGATCCCGAGGGGGGATGGGGTGGGAGTTCGGTCCCCAGCCGGCACCCACCCCCACACTCGGGCCCCGCATCAGAACAGGCGGCTCACGATCCAGAAGATCGCGAACCCGACCACGACGACGATGGGCACCCACGTCGCCCCGCGCTTGAGTCGGCGCCCTTGCGGCGCGACCCCCGGCGGTGGCGTCAGCATCCCGGCCGGCGGAGCGAACGGCAGCGCGTGTCCCGGCGCACTCGGGGCGGATGCCACAGCCGGTGGGTTCTCGGCGATGAGACGCTCGTCGCGCCAGCGCGCCCACTGATCGAACTTCGTCAGCAGGGCGCCGACCGCGCCGAACAGCCACGCCCAGGTGGCCGGGTCGAGCGTCGACGCCTTGCGCTGCGTGTACAGGAACAGCCAGTCGTCGACGATCTCGACGTCGAGCTCCGCGGCGTTGTCGATGAATCGCGCCATGATGTCGGGCGTGAAGAGGTAGAGCGCATCCCGCTCGTATCCCGCCGGGCAGTACAGCGTGAAGTGCTGGTCGAAGTCGCCTTCGAGCGACAGGCGCTGCGCCTTCCGGAACGACGCCGGCAGGTTGGAGCCGAACCCGTTGTTGCCCTTCGCGTCGAGCACGATGTTCGGCAGCGGCACATCGAGCTTCACGGCCACGTAACCCCAGCGGTAGGTGGTCGAGTTCTTCCCGGTCTGCACCGTGTACTGGTAGTTTCCGAACTCCACGAAACGCGGTCGGCTGCCGCGGATCAGGTCGGTCGACTGCCGTGAGCGTCCGAGCTGGAAGATCATCCCGGGCAGGGGAGGGTCGGTGACCTTGGCCTCGTAGGACATCCCGTTGGCCTGCGCGAAACGGTGGAGCCGGTACCGCGTGGCCTGCGCGTTGCGCACGCCGAGCCAGATCATCACACCGACTGCCGCCAGCAACAGCGTGATCAGGAGCAGGGGAACGACCCCGGCGAACGACGAGCCCCCGAATGAGGCGAACGTCACGATCACGGTCGCCAGCACCGGGATCATCACGACCGCGGCGATCGATACGGCCACGATGCCGATGACGGTGGATGCCGAGACACCGGTCGCCTGGCGAGACCGCAACTCGGCGGCGAACGCACGCACAGCCGCCGGGTCGACCGGGTCGGTGAGGGGACGCGCGTCGAAGGTCGACGGCTGCACGGTCACCGGTTCACCGCGTCGGCGTCCCAGGTGAGGTCGGCACCCTCGGGGAGCGGCAGCGCCTCCAGCCGCTCGTCCGCGCAGATCGCGGCTATCAGCTCCGAGGATCCGGCCACGATCGTCGAGTCGAAGTCGACCTCGGTCACCAGCACCCAGGCGTGATCCTCCGGCCACAGGAGGCTCGGGCTCTGGGCGGCCGGCGGGAAGCCGTGCTCCTCGCCGGGCCGATCGCGCCAGGGGACACGCAGTACCCAGTCCGGGTCGGCGAACGCGCGCGGCGCCGCGGAGAACAGCACATGATCGCGCCCCGGCAGCGAGAACCGCGGGCCCTCGGAGATCTCCCGCGACAGGATGCCCTCCTGCCAGGTGGGCTTGCGGAAGACGTTGTTGAACGGGTCGTGCGCGCTGCGGTCGAGCATCGCCTGATGGTTCGGGTCGTCCGTGAACGTCAGGAATGCGCGCGACGGAGTGATGCCGAAGAAGCCCAGCAGACCGCCGCGGCCTTCCCAGAGCGCGGCGAAACCGGTGTCCGGCGTCTGTGTGTGGTCCACGAGGTGCGCGGCGATCGCGGCGAGCACCTCCGGCTCGAGCTCGCCCTCCATCGGTGCCGTGAACTCGCGCCCGTCCGGGGCGATGCGCGTGCGCCAGTCGCCGTCGACCGGGGTCCGCACGATCCGCTGCCACTGCGCGAGCGGGTGCAGGGTCGTGCCGAAGGCGGCCGCCGTGTCCGCCCAGGACGCGGGCTCATCGATGAACCGATCCACGAGCGCCTGCCGCTCCGACTCCGGCATCCGCATCAGTTCGTCGGACGTCGGGACACCGCGGTCCGGCAGCGACCGCACGAATGCCGGATGGAACACGCGTGCGTACGCGGGGAAGCCCCGGGGGACGACCCCGTGCATGGTCTCGTAGCCGGCGTCGAGCCGCGCGCGCAGCCATGCCCCCGCCGAGGGATCGGACATCCACTCCATGCGACCACGGTACCCGGGTCGGCTCCCACGGATTCGACCACGCGCACTACTGACGTGGCCGACCGCGGCACTACGGTGGGAACCGCGTCAGGCGAGCCGATCATCCGGGGGAGAATGCGAATGCTGAATCAGGCCGTGTCCGTGGAACGGGTCTTCCGCCGCCATCCGCTGCGCGCCGCGCTCGGGGCCATCGTGCTCTCCGCCGTGCTCTCCGCGGCGACGCTGTTCATCCTGCCGCAGTTCCTGCCCCGCAACATGAACATCTCGACCCGCGGGCAGCTCGTGCTCGTCGTCGCGATCGCCCTCACGGTGGCGGTGTTCGCCGGCTTCTTCTGGTTCCGCAACATCCGGATCGTCGTACGCCCGGACACCGTCGAGATCGGCAAGGCGGGCAGTCGCGAGACCTACGCGCGGGCGACGACGGCCTTCCGCTCGAAGATCACCGAGCACCGCACGAACGGACTCCCCAGCGGCACGACCCGAGCGCTCATCGTGCACACGGGCGACCGCGAGATCACGATCGAGCTGCCCGGCTACACGCGGCCGCTGTTCAATGAGCTGATGGCGACGCTCAATCCCATCGCGCAGCCCGTGTTCGACGACCCGGTGGATGCGGCCCGCGCCGCCGCCCAGCTGCCGACTCAGTTCACGGTGGACGGCACGGGGGAGCGGCGCTTCGCCGCACGCATCACGATCGCCGCCGTGGTGCTTCTCGTCATCGCGGTGGCGGTGGGGCTCTTGACCCTGGTGCCCGGATTCCTCGATGGCGAGCTCTCGGCGCTCATCCTGCTCGCCCCGTTCGCCGCGGTTGCCGCCATCGGATTCGGGATCGGCGCCGCGCAGCGCCGCCGCGTCGTGCGGTCGATCCCCACGCAGGTCTCCGTCGACTCCCACGGCATCCGGCTCGACGGGGTCGACATCCCCTACGCGCAGCTCCGCCGCATCTGGCTCACGCCGCCCGCGTACCCCGTCAAGCGCATCCGCTTCGCGCGCACCGGGGGGAAGACGACGACGCACCTGCTGGAGTCCGCGCGCGTCCAGATCACCCCCGGCTACGGCGACCTCCTCCTCGCCGTGCGTGCGAGGACGGCTCAGTTCCCCGGCCTGCTCTCCCTGGACCTCGAATGAGCGGGGACGCACCGGTCGGGCACGCGCCCGAGTACCCGATCCGCACCGATCGACTGCTCCTGCGCCCCATCGTCCCGACCGACGCCGAGGCGATGCACGTCTACAAGTCGGATCCGGACGCCGTGCGCTACGTGCCGTACCCTCCGCTGACGCTCGCCGACGTCGAGCAGCGCATCGCGACGACCTGGTCGAACACCGTCTTCACGCGCGAGGGCGATGCCGTGGCGCTCGCCGTCGAGGAGAGGGAATCGGGCGCGCTCGTCGGCGATGTCGTGCTGTTCTGGCGCAGCGAGACCGACCGCTGCGGCGAGGTCGGCTACATCTTCGACCCGGGCGCCGGAGGGCGCGGCTATGCCACGGAAGCGGTGGCCGCCCTGCTCGCGCTCGGCTTCGACGGGTTGGGCCTGCACCGGATCGTGGCGCGCCTCGATGAGCGGAACACCTCGTCGGCACGGGTGGCCGAGCGGCTCGGATTCCGGCGTGAAGCGCGGTTCGTGGAGAGCGAATGGTTCAAGGGCGAATGGACCACTCTGCTCGTGTACGCGCTCCTCGCCGACGAGTGGCGGGAGTCGCCGACCGCGACCGACCGGTGAGTGCATCCCCCATAATCGAGGATGTGACTGCGACTGCAACCCTCCCCTCCCTCGACGGCCGCCGCTTCCGGATGGTCTCGTCCACGACCTCTGCGGTCGACCCCGAATCCCCGAGCATCTTCGAGTACTTCGAGCGCGACGGTGCGATCTGGGGCGGGTACGAGGGCGACACGGTCACCTTCGGCAAATTCGTCGGCACGCGCACCGGCGACACGATCTGGGTGTCGTTCGTGCACGTGCTCAAGGCCGACGGCACGGTCGTGACCGGCGACGGCGAGAGCGAGCTGGAGCTCACCGACGACGGCGGCATCCGCCTGGTCGAGCACTACGAGATGCACGGCCTCCCGCAGCTCAGCGTGTGCGAGGAGATCGCGGCCTGACGCCTCAGCGCGGCGGGAGGGTGTCGCGGCCGGGTGAGGCGGGCGTCCATCGGGTCATCCCGAGCGGGATCTCGGTGTCGCGCTCCGGCAGGTCGGCGGGCAGCAGATAGGGGCGGCGGATCACCTCGTCGAGCACCACCACGCTCACGACCGTGCGCACCTCGGGCAGCTGCGCGATGACTCCGGTGGAGAACTCGTGCACGCCGCTGACGTCGACCGCGCGGATCAGCAGCATCGCGTCGTGCTCGCCGGTCGTGATCGCGCACCACTCGACATCGGGCATCTCCAGCACCCGCTCCCGGAACGACGCCCACGCCTGCGGCATCACCGTGACGAACACGAGCGCTCCGATCGAGAGCCCGGCTTTGGCCTGGTCGACCCGGGCGCTGAACCCGGTGATGACCCCGTCGTGCACGAGCGACTCGACCCGTGTGTAGGCGCTGGCCCGGGAGATCCCGACCTTGTCCGCGAGGGCGGCGATCGAGACCCGACCGTTATCCCGCAGCACATCGAGGATTCTGTACGCCGTCTGGTCCAGTGGAGCGGCACTTCGTCCAGAATGCTTCGACTGATCCGCATCCTTGCTGGACATATTGCTCCCCACATCCGAGGTTCTGGACAGAGCGTGCCGACGTGACCCGCTCTTGCTGGACACATCGTCGCATATGATGCGAATCTGATCCACGGTCGTCCACATCGGTGGCGACTCACCCGAATGTACTCCTCGCCTTTGGAGGCCCTCATGTCGTCACGCCGTATCACGCCGGTCATCGCGCTCGGAGCCGTCGCGCTCCTGGCGCTCGCAGGATGCTCGGGAGGGAACTCGGCCAACAACGGCGGGTCTTCCCAGGGCTCCGACTCCCTCGTCATCGACACCGCGTTCTCGATCGAGACCACCGACCCGGGTCACACCTACGACCCGACCGGCAACATGATCGCGAAGGCCCTGTACGAGACCCTCGTCGACTTCAAGGGCTCCGACGTCTCGACCCCCGTGCCCGGTCTGGCCTCGTGGGAGCAGAACGACACCGCGACCGAGTTCACCTTCACGCTCGAGGGCGACCGCGTCTTCTCCGACGGCTCGCCGATCGAGGCGAAGGACGTCGTGTTCTCGCTGCAGCGCATCCAGGGCATGGAAGACGCCAAGCCGAACTTCCTGCTCGGCGGACTCACCATCACCGAGGTCGACGACAAGACCATCGAGTTCACCTCGGAGACCCCGCTGCTGCAGCTGCCGGCGATCCTCGCGAACCCCGCACTCGGCATCGTCAACTCCGACGTCGTGATCGAGAACGGCGGCGCGACCGACGGCAGCGACTCCGCGCAGAAGTACCTCGACGGCGCATCGGCCGGCTCCGGTCCCTTCGTCCTCGACACGCTCGACCTCAGCTCGCAGGTCGTGCTGAAGGCGAACGACGAGTACAACGGCGACGAGAAGTCGGCATACTCCCGCGTCGTCGTCCGCAACGTCTCGGAGAGTGCCACGCAACTCGCCAACCTCAAGGGCGGCGACTCGATGGTCGCGATGGACCTGAACGGCGACCAGGTCGCCGGCCTCGGCGACACGATCACCGTCGACTCGGTTCCCTCCGGCCAGACGATCTTCCTGCTGCTGAACCAGTCCTCCGCGGTCGCCGGTGACCTGGCGAACGTCAAGATCGCCGAGGCGATCCGCTACGCGCTCGACTACGACTCCCTGCTCGAGCTCGCCGGTGCCGGATCCGTGCAGGCGACCGGCGTCATCCCGCCCGGATTCGAGGGTGCCCTCGACGGCGGCGTGAAGCAGGACCTCGCGAAGGCCAAGGCCGCGCTCGCGGAGGCGGGCTACACGGGTCAGACCCTCAAGCTGCAGTTCCCGAACGACTACCCGGTCGGTGGCGTGGAGTTCACCCCGCTCGCCGAGCGCGTGCAGGCGCAGCTCGAGGATGCCGGCATCACGGTCGAGCTCGCCCCGGCCCCGTTCGCGACCGAGCTCGACGCATACGTCAACGGCACCGAGGGCTTCGGCCTGTGGTTCTGGGGCCCGGACTACGCGGACTCCGCGAACTTCCTGCCCTTCGCTCCCGGTCTGAAGGTCGGCCTCCGTGCCGGTTGGGCCGCTGAGGCGAACCCGGCGATCGCCGCGATCGCCGCGGATGCCGCCGCCGCCACGGACACCGCGGCCCGTACCGACGCCTTCACCGCCTTCGCCGAGGCGATGCAGGCCGAGGGCCCGTTCGTCCCGCTGATCGTGCCCGGTCGCAACATCTCCTCCGTCGACAGCGTGAAGGGCGCCGTGTACAACTCCGTGTGGGAGATGGACATCGCCGAGATCACGCCGGCCGGCTGAACGGAACACTCATGACGACAGTGGCGGTGCAGAGGCAGGCGCAGCGGCGCCGATCACCTCTGACCGGATACCTGCTGCGGCGGGCCGGCACCTCCCTGCTCCTGTTGGTGGGCGTGACGATCGTCACGTTCGCGCTCACCAACCTGGTGCCGGGAGACCCGGTCTCGGCCGCGCTCGGTGAGGGTGCGTCGCAGAACCCGGCGACGCGCGAGGCGTTCATCAAGGAGCACGGTCTCGACCAGCCACTGTTCGTGCAGTACTTCATCTATATGGGGAACCTGCTCCGCGGGGACCTCGGCACGTCGCTGGTGACCGGACGCCCGGTCACCAGCGACCTCGCCACCGCGGTGCCCGCGACCATCGAGATCGCGATCGGCGCGATCATCGTGAGCCTCGCGGTCAGCATCGTGCTCGGCACCCTGGCCGCCTACCGTCGCGGTCTCGTCACCGACCAGGTCATCCGCGTGGTGACCCTGATCGGGCTCAGCGTGCCGACGTTCTGGCTGGCACTGGTCAGCTTCTACGTCTTCTTCCTCGAGCTGCGCATCGCGCCCGGTTCCGGCCGCATCTCGCCGGCGATCACGCCGCCCCCGCGCGTGACCGGCCTCTACACGGTCGACTACCTGCTCAACGGCGACGCAGTCGGCTTCTTCGACGCGCTCGCCCACCTCGCCCTGCCGGTCATGGTGCTCTCGCTCGTGACGATCGGCCTGCTCACGCGCTTCATCCGCACCTCGGTGCTCGAAGTGCTGGGCAGCGACTACGTGCGCGCCGCCCGGGCCAAGGGCCTGCCCGCGATGCGCGTGATCCTCGACTACGTGCTCCGCGGCGCCTCGCTGCCGATCCTCACCGTCGTCGGCGTCGCGTTCGGCGCCCTGCTCTCGGGCACGGTGCTCGTCGAGTCGGTGTTCGCCTGGCCGGGGCTCGGCACCTACGCCTACAACTCGGCCGCGAACCTCGACCTGCCCGGCATCATGGGCGTCGGACTCGTGGTCGGCATCATCTACCTCCTCATCAACTTCATCGTCGACATCCTCTACGGCGTGCTCGACCCGAGAGTGAGGATCGCATGAGCCGCATCGCCGCCGCCACACCGGCCGGGCGCTTCCGCTTCCGCTGGCCCCGCGCCTGGCGCACCCCGCTCGGCATCATCGGCACCGTCATCGCCGGCGCCTGGATCATCGTGGCCTTCACGGCGCAGTGGTGGGTGCCGTACCCGCCCAACGCGCAGGTGCTGCCGCGCCTGCAGGCACCGGGCATCGACACGCTCCTCGGCACCGACGGCAACGGACGCGACATCTTCTCGCGGCTGATGACCGGTGCCACCGTCAGCCTCCCGCTCGCGCTCATGCTCGTGATCGCCGCCATGGTCATCGGCACGCTGATCGGCGCGCTCGCCGGATACTTCGGCGGCTGGGTCGACGAGACCCTGATGCGCATCACCGACCTGTTCATGGCGTTCCCGACCGTGATCCTCGCGATGGTGGTGGCCGCCTCGCTCGGCCCGTCTCTGTTCAACGCGGTGATCGCGGCGATCGTGGTGTCGTGGCCGCAGTACGCCCGCGTCACGCGCAGCATCGTGCTCGGCCTGCGCGGTCAGAACTACGTGATCGCCGGACGCCTGCTGGGCCACTCGCCCGCACGCACCCTGTTCGTCGACATCCTCCCGAACATCGCCGGACCCGTCCTGGTGCTGGCGACGCTCGACATCGGCGCCGCGATCCTCCTGCTCTCCGGCCTCTCCTTCCTGGGTCTCGGCGCGCAGCCGCCCACCGCCGAGTGGGGGTCGATGATCTCCGGTGCGATGCAGAACTTCGACGCATGGTGGCTCGGAGTGTTCCCCGGCCTCGCGATCCTCACCGTGGTGCTGGCGTTCAACTTCCTCGGCGACGCGATGCGCGACGTGCTCGACCCGACCGCCGAGGTCACGCACGAGAAGGCGGCCGAGCACAAGGCCTCCGCGACGGGGGTGGCCGCATGACCGCCTCCGCGCTGAGCATCCGCGATCTGACCATCGACATCGGACGGCCGCTCGTGAAGGGCGTCTCGCTCGAGCTCGAGGCGGGCCGCATCCACGGGCTCGCCGGCGAATCCGGTTCCGGCAAGACGCTCACCTCGCTCGCGGTGCTGGGACTCCTGCCGCGTCAGGCGCGCATCGGCGGGTCGATCTCGCTCGCGGGGGAGGAGCTCGTCGGGCTCAAGCGCCGTGCCCTCAACCGCGTACGCGGCACGCGCATCGCCATGGTGTTCCAGGACCCGTCGGCGTCGCTGCACCCGCAGCTGCCCGTCGGCCGCCAGCTCACCGACCACATGCGCGTGCACCTCGGGCTCAAGGGTGCCGCCGCGCGGGAGCGGGCGGTGGAACTGCTCGAGACCGTGCAGGTGCCGAACCCGGCCGAAGCCCTCAAGCGGTATCCGCATCAGTTCTCGGGCGGTCAGCGTCAGCGCATCGCGATCGCGTGCGCCCTCGCCTGCGACCCCGAGGTGCTGTTGGCCGACGAGCCGACCACGGCGCTCGACGTCACGGTGCAGGCCGGCATCCTGAAGCTGCTGCGTGACCTCGCGATCGAGCGCAACCTCGCGGTGCTGCTGGTGACCCACGACCTGGGCGTCATGAGCGCGATCGCCGATACGGTCGCGGTCATGAAGGACGGACACATCGTGGAGCTCGCCGACCGCGAGACCCTGTTCCTGAACCCGCAGCACGAGTACACGCGCATGCTGCTCGCGGCCCTGCCGGGATCGCGCATCGATGACGCACCGGAAGGGCAGGCCGCTGATGAGTGAGGTCGCCGTCCTCGACGCGCACGATGTGGTCGTGCGCTACCCGGGCAACCCGCCCGTGATCGCCGTGAACGGCGTATCGATCAGTGTCGCCGCGGGCGAGACCGTCGCCCTCGTCGGCGAATCGGGCAGCGGCAAGTCCAGCCTCGCCCGTGCCGTCGTCGGCATCGAGAAGATCGCGGGCGGCACCGTGCGCTTCCGCGACGCCCCCGTGGCTCCGCTCGGCATCCGTCGGCGTCCGACCGCGATGACCGGCATCCAGATGGTGTTCCAGGATCCGTCGACCTCGCTGAACCCGCGCCGTCGCGTCGGAGACCAGATCGCCGACGGCATCGCCACAGCGCGCGCACGCGGCGCCGAAGGTTCGACGGTCGACGAGTGGCTCGACCGCGTGGGACTGCCGACGACCGTGAGCAGCTGCTTCCCGCACCAGTTCTCCGGCGGGCAGAAGCAGCGCATCGCGATCGCCAGGGCTCTGGCCGCACGCCCGTCGCTGCTCGTGGCCGATGAGCCGATCTCGGCGCTGGACGCGTCGACGCAGACCAGCGTCGCAGGGCTCATGCGCGACCTCGTGGCGGAGTCGGGGGCAGGGATGCTGTTCATCTCGCACGACCTCGCCGTGGTGCGCCGTATCGCCGATCGCACTTTCGTGATGTTCGGTGGCCGCGTGCTCGAGTCGGGTCCGACGGATGCACTCTGGGCGGCACCGCAGCATCCCTACACGCAGGCGCTGCTGGCGGCGATCCCCGAGCCGGACGGCACCGGCCGCATCCCCGCGGCACCCTCGGTCGACGACCGCACGGTGTGGGCGGAGGTCCCGCCGGTCATGTACTGACCGCAGACACGAAAGCGGGCCGGGGCTGCTGCCCCGGCCCGCTTCGTCATCCGCCCGCTCAGATGGGCGCGACGATGTCCTGCTTCACGTCCCACTCGGTGACCTCCAGCGAGGTCTCGATCGACTGACCGGCCGCCTCCGTGGCGCCCGTGGTCGCGAGCACGACGTAGTCGGCGGTGACCTCGTAGGTCATCTCGACCGAGACGCCGTCCTGGTCGATCGTGCCGGTCAGGATGTAGACGTCCTGGCCGAGGCGGCTGCCCTTGCCCGTGACGGTGACGTCACCCGTGAGGGAGCCGGCCGCGGTCGCGGGGTCGGTGCTGCTCGCGGTCGCGGCGGCCGTGCTGAGTCCCGCGATGATGGGGTCGGACGAGTTCGGGTCGGCGACCTGCCATTCGCTCGTCGACGACTTGACCCAGGCTTCGTCGCCGATCGTCACGACCGAGCCCATGGGCGTGGTCAGCTCGGCGGCCTTCGTCGACGGGTTGTACCGCGCCGTGGTCTCCATGCCGAGGATCGACATCTTCGCGGCGTAGCCGTCCGAGTCCTCCATGGCGGTCGTGATGCACGCTCCCAACGCGGAGCCGTCGACCGTCACGCCCTCGGCGAGCTCGGGGCAGTCGCTCTGGGGCGCTTCCGCCTCCTGAGATGCACCGGCGCTGGGCTTCTTCTCCGTGGTGGTGTCCGCACCGCTGCCGGAGCATCCGGTGAGCAGCATGGCGGCGGCGAGAATCACGCCGACCCCCCATTTGTTGACGCGCATGGCGTCCCCCCTCTTGGTCGAGTGTCCGATGACCGTCACCGGGCACTCTTCCCAGCATGCCAAAACATCGCGTGCCGGCACGACCCGGAGCCTCCGGTTCCCGCCCATTCGCGGCTCCGGGGCGATTCCGGTAGACTGTCGAGGTTGTCTGCCTTCTGGCATCCATTCGGGATTCCCGGGGCGGGCACGTGCACACACCCTCCTGCTCCCGGGAAAGTCCCGAGAGCCGTTCTAGTCCGAAGGAGGTGGGTAAGTGACGCACCAGTACGAACTCATGGTCATTCTGACCCCCGAGATCGACGAGCGCCAGGTCGCCCCGACGCTCGACAAGTTCCTGAAGGTCATCACCAACGATGGTGGCTCGATCGAGAACGTCGACATCTGGGGCAAGCGCCGTCTGGCCTACGAGATCCAGAAGAAGAACGAGGGCATCTACGCCGTCGTCAACTTCACCGCCACCAGCGCCGCCACGCAGGAGCTCGACCGTCAGCTGAAGCTGAACGAGCAGATCATGCGCACCAAGGTGCTGCGTGCCGAAGAGGCACAGGCGATGATCGCGTCCGAGGCGAAGCGCGCCGAGGAGAAGGCCGCCCGCAAGTCCGCCAAGGCTGCGAAGGCCTGATCCCATGGCCGGCGAAACCGTCATCACCGTGGTGGGAAACCTCACGGCCGACCCCGAGCTGCGGTACACGCAGAACGGGCTGCCGGTGGCGAACTTCACCATCGCATCGACGCCGCGCAACTTCGACCGTCAGGCGAACGAGTGGAAGGACGGCGAAGCGCTGTTCCTCCGTGCGTCCGTCTGGCGCGAGTTCGCCGAGCACGTGGCGGGTTCGCTGACGAAGGGCATGCGCGTCATGGCGCAGGGCCGTCTGCGTCAGCGCTCCTACCAGGACCGCGAGGGCAACCAGCGCACCGCGATCGAGCTGGAGGTCGACGAGATCGGCCCCTCGCTCCGGTACGCGACCGCGCAGGTCACCCGTGCGGCCTCGACCGGCGGTGCCGGCGGTGGCGGCGGCGGACAGTCTCGTCCCGCGCAGCAGCAGGTGTCGGAGGAGCCGTGGTCCACGCCCGGCTCGTCGACCAGCGCGGATGCCTGGAGCACTCCGGGCAGCTTCGGCGACGACACCCCGTTCTGAACAACTTCTGGATCCGGTCCCGACGGCCGGCATCCGCTCATCACTAAGGAAAAACAATGGCTGGAAAGTCGAGCGGCGACCGCCGCAAGCCGCGGAAGGGCGCGAAGAACGCTGCTCCCGCGAAGTCCATCCGGGTCGGTGTCATCGATTACAAGGATGTCGCCACCCTCCGCAAGTTCGTCTCGGAGCGCGGCAAGATCCGTGCCCGTCGTATCACCGGTGTCTCGGTGCAGGAGCAGCGTCTGATCGCCACGGCGATCAAGAACGCGCGCGAAATGGCGCTCCTGCCCTACGCTGGCGCCGGCCGGTAAGGGGTATCGAGATGGCAAAGCTGATTCTCACGAACGAGGTCGCCGGGCTGGGTAGCGCCGGTGACGTTGTCGAGGTCAAGAACGGGTACGCCCGCAACTTCCTCATCCCGCAGGGCTTCGCTACGGCGTGGACCCGCGGTGGCGAAAAGCAGGTCGCTTCGATCCAGGCCGCGCGTCAGGCACGCGCGATCCACGATCGTGACGACGCTGTCGCACTGAAGAACGCTCTCGAGGGCACCAAGGTGCGCCTCACGGTCAAGGCCGGCAAGGAGGGTCGTCTCTTCGGCTCCGTCAAGACCGACCACGTCGCGGATGCTGTCGCAGCCGCCGGCCTGGGTTCGATCGACAAGCGCAAGGTGCACATCACGTCGCCCATCAAGGTGACCGGTGAGCACGAGGCGACCGTGCGTCTGCACGACGACGTCACCGCAGTCATCACGCTGCAGGTCGTCGCCGCCAAGTAAGGCACGGATCGAACGCCCCCTGTCCTCCGGGACAGGGGGCGTTCTGCGTTCCCGGCGGGGACGGTCCCGAGCGGGGGACGGGGGTCCCGAGCGGGGGACGGATGTCGGGCGGATGCGCGGATGTCGGGCGACTCGCCGCGGTTCCTCCCGACGTGCGTGCACCCTCCCGACAGGTGGACGCGCGGGGGGACGGGCGGACGGGCGCGGGGGGAGGGGTCAGTCCTCCCTCCCATGGACCGGACGGGCGTTCTTGGGAGGAGCGCCGACTTCTTCGACGGTGTGGCCGGTGCATGGCGTCGCGGTGACGCTGGCCCGTTCGATGCGCGACACGGTGAACCACCGCATCGCATCGCGCAGTCGGCACCACCCCACCAGGTACCACTGGGCATTCGTGGAGGCGAACAGCACGGGTTCCACGTCGCGCGTGGTCGTCGCCCCGTCTTGGGCGGTGTAACGGATGCGGGCCACCCGCTGTTCGGCCATCGCCTCCTCCAGTGCGGACCGGATCGCGCGCGACGACGGCGGTGGCGCATCGACCCAGACGCGGTGGGCGAGCTCGTCGGCGCGCGCACGTGTGCGGGGATCGAGGACATCGACGATCTTGCGCACGCCGGCCGCGGCCAGATCGGAGTAGGGGGCGTCGGGTGCCGCGGACACAGCCGCCATGAGAGCCACCGCCTGTGGGGGGGAGAGGCTGACGGGCGGCAAGCTCGCACCGACCGCCAACCCGTACCCGCCACCCGGACCGGGACGGGACCACAGGGGCGCGCCGCTGCGTTCCAGTGCCGCGAGGTCGCGCTTGACGGTGCGGACGGACACGCTGAACTCCCGCGCCAGCCGTTCGGCGGAGGTCCCGTGCGATCCGCTTCGGCGCAGCATCTCCGTCAGGGCGTGCAAGCGCTCGGCGCGCTTCATGCGCAGCGATCCCAGAATTTCATGACATAAATAGTGACACACACCTGCCGGGAGCGTGCCGCACAGTGGACACATGACAACGACGACGCGCACTCCGACCATCCTCTTCATCGCCGGATACTGGCTGGGCGCATGGGCGTGGGACGAGGTCCTCGCGCACCTGCGGTCCACCGATGTCCGCGCGGTGGCGATCACGCTCCCCGGCCTCGATCCCGCCGACCCCGCGCGGGCGACGAGGACCCTCGACGATCAGGCGACGGCGATCTCGGACGCTCTCTCGGAGCTCGGGGTCTCCGCCGATGAGCCGGCGATCATCGTCGTGCACAGTGGGGCCAATGCTCCCGTCAGCGTCGTGCTCGATCGGCATCCCGAGCTCGTCGCGCGGGTGGTGTGGGTGGACTCCGGTCCTGTGAGCCCGGCGCCCGCGTCGGCCGTGGAGCCTCCCACGCAGACCGAGGGGCTGCCCTTGCCGCCGTTCGACGTGCTCGCGCAGGAGGCGAGCCTCGACGGACTGAGCGCGGAGGTGCTCGATCGCTTCCGGACTCGTGCGGTCCCCGAACCGGGGCCGGTGGTCGGGCGTCCTGTCGTGCTCGCGAACGACGACCGTCGCCGGATTCCCACCACCTTCATCTGCTGCTCGATCCGGAGTGCGCAGGTGCAGGAGCTCGCCCAGGCCGGGCATCCGATGTTCGCCGAGGTCGCGACGCTCGAGGACGTCGAGATGGTCGACCTGCCGACGGGGCACTGGCCGATGTGGAGCCGCCCCCGCGACCTCGCCGAACTCGTGCATTCCGCCGCCGTGCGTTCCTGACCCTGGACGGATGTCGGGAGGATGCGCGGATGTCGGGCGGATCGCCGTGGGTGCTCCCGACATGCGTGCACCCTCCCGACAGGTGGACGGGAGGGTGCACGACACCGTGCGGCCGTGGGGCGTGCGGCCGTGGGGCGTGCGGCCGTGGGCCGTGGGGACCGGCGGTCAGGGGGTGTCGGTGGTGAGGTCGTCGAGGTCCATGGTCGCGGCATGAGCTTCGGAACGACGCTCCTCACGACGCTCACGGCGGTCGGCGCGCTTGGCCAGACGACGGTCACGGCTGCGCTCCACGAGCGTGTACAGCACCGGCACCAGCACCAGGGTGAGCAGAGTCGACGATACGAGCCCGCCGATCACCACGATCGCCAGCGGCTTCGAGATGAACACCCCGCCACCGGTCAGCCCGAGCGACATCGGGACCAGCGCGAACACCGTCGCCGCGGCCGTCATCAGGATCGGACGCAGCCGCAGACGGGTGCCGTGCTCCACCGCCTCATCGAGGCTCGCACCGGCGCCCCGGAGGCGGTTCACCAGGTCCATGAGCACGATCGCGTTCGTCACGACGATGCCGATGAGCATCAGCAGACCGATCAGTGCCGGCAGGCCCAGCGGGGTTCCGGTGAGGAGCAGACCGATGATCGCGCCGGTCGCCGCGAACGGGATCGAGATGAGTAGCACGAGCGGCCCGCGGAAGCTGCGGAACGTCGCGATCATGACCAGCAGCACCAGCACGATGGCGCCGAGCATGGCCAGGCCGAGCTGCCCGAACGCCTCATCCTGCTGCGCGGATGCGCCACCCTGCTCGAAGGTCACGCCGTCCGGCAGGTCGATGTCGGCGATGGCCTTGTCGATCGCGCGGCTCGCCGCGGTGAGCGCGCCGTCCTTCGGGGTGACGGTCAGGGTGACCTGACGCTCGCCGTCGGCACGCGTGATGGTCGGAGCGGTGAGCTCCTCCTCGACCGTCGCGATCGCCGAGAGCGGGATCGCCGTGCCGGTGACCTCGGACGCGGCCTTCTGCTCGGCCTGCGTCGCCTCGGCCTCCGCCTGCTGGGTGGCCGCATCGGTCTTCGCCTGACGCAGCGCCTTGATCTGCTCGTCCGCCGCCTTCACGCCGGACTGCGCACCCTCGATCGCGCTCTGCAGGCCGGCGAGCTGCTCGGCACGCTCCTGCTGCGCCTTCAGGACGGCTTCCGTGTCGGGGTCCAGCAGGTCCGCGGGCACGATGGGAGCGGCCGACAGCTCGGCGAGCTGCTTGTTCAGCGTGCCGATCTGCCCGGCGAGCTCGGAGCGCTGCTTCGTGGCGGTGCTGATCTGCGAGTTCAGATCCTTCTCGGCCTTGGCCTGTGCCTCGTCGGCCTTGGCCTGTGCCTTCGCCTCGAGCGCGTCGGCGGCTGCCTTCTGCGCCTCGGCGGTCTGCTGCGGAGTGACGGGCAGCATGATCTCGCCGAGTCGGTCGGCCGTGCGCTCCGAGCCCGGGGTGCGCACGACGATGTCGCGCGTCTGCCCATCGAACATGAGGGTGCCGACGGTCGTGCCGGCGAGAGCGCCCTGCACGGCCTTCGCGATCGTCGCCCGGTCGAAGCCGAGACGCGCGGCCAGGGGCTCGTCCACCTTCACACGCAGCACCGGCTGCTCGCCCGTGAGCTCGCTCTTCACGGAGCGCACGCCCTCGGCTCCGGCGAGCTGCTTCTCGAGCAGGTCGCTCGCGGTGCGCAGCGCCTCCGGATCGTTGCCGGCGATCTGCAGCGCGATGCCGTCGCCGGCTCCTGAGACGAACGCATCCTGCGAGGAGAGTGCGATGTCACCGCCGTCGGGCACGTCGTCGAGCGCATTCTGCACCCGTGCCTCCACCTTCGCGGGCTCGGCGCCCGACTCCAGCTGCAGGTCGTAGGTGATGGAGGTCGGCGTTCCCGGCATCGGGACGGGGATGGAGGTGATGACGTCGGCGACGCCCTCGACTCCGCCGAGCGTCTTCTCGACCGGAGCCGCCGCGGCGACCAGGTCGGCGGAAGCCTCCTTCGGCGGAGTCTGCACGACCTGCAGACTCGCCTGCCCCGAGGATCCGAGGAAGTCGGTCTGGAGGAACGGGGTCATGCCGAGCGTCAGCACCAGCAGCAGGCCCGACACGACGAGCGTGATGGCGGGGTGGCGGCGCGTCGCGTTCAGGGCCGGCATGAACGTGCGCTGCAGACGGTCGGGAGCGGTGTGGATCTCGTCCAGCTCGGACGGCACCGCCTCGTCCCCCGCCTCCAGGGCGGTGTCGGCGTCGCCGGCGACGCGGTGCTTCGGCGCCCTGTTCAGGAACCAGGAGGCCAGCACCGGCACGATCGTGAGCGACACCACGAGCGATGCGATGAGGGCGACGGTGACGGTGATCGCGAACGGGCGGAACAGCTGGCCCGTGACACCGGAGACGAACGCGATCGGCAGGAACACCGCCACCGTGGTGAGGGTCGACGCGGTGATCGCGCCCGCGACCTGCCGCACCGAGGCGACCACACCCTCGACCGTCAGCGGGCCGTCGCCGCGTCGTCTGCTGATGTTCTCGATCACGACGATCGAGTCGTCGACGACGCGCCCGATCGCGATCGTGAGGGCGCCCAGGGTGAGGATGTTGAGCGTGTTGCCGCTCCACCACAGGCCGATCAGCGTGATGAGGAGCGACAGCGGGATCGAGACGGCGGCGATGACGGTGGAGCGCCATGACCGCAGGAACGCCAGGATGACCAGCACCGCGAACAGCAGGCCGAGTCCACCCTCGACGGAGAGGTCGTGGATCGACTGCTCGATGTAGGGGGCCTGGTCGAACAGGGTGACGAACTCGGCGTCGAGGGTGGGCGCGAGGCGGTCGAGCTCGGCGTTCACCCCGTGCGAGATGTCGACCACGTTGGCGCCCTGCGTCGGGGTGACCTGCAGGGTGAGCGCGGGCTTGCCGTTGACGCGGGAGATGGTCTTGGCCGGAACGGTCTCGACCGCGACGTCGGCGAAGTCGGCGACCGTGACGGCTCCGTCGGGTGTGGGCACCGAGAGGGCCTGGATGTCCTCCAGCGTGACCAGGCGCGCGCCGACTGTGACCGAGATGGGGCCGTCGGCGGACTCCGCCTGCCCGGCCGGGAGTGCGGCGCCGTGCGTCTCGAGGAGCGGCCCGAGGGTCGAGGGATCGACCTTCAGCCGGGTCACGTCCGCGGGGCGCAGGTCGATCGTGATCCGCTGCGTCTCCTGGCCGGAGAGCTGGGCGGTCCGCACGCCCGGAACAGCCTGCAGCGCCGGGACCACCGTCTGCTGCAGCGTCTCGCCGAACGCCTCCTGATCGCCGCCGGCGCCTGCGCTCAGCACCATGGCCGGGAGGTCGGCTGCGCCTCCGGACGCCACCTGCACCTCGGAGCCGGCCGGGAGCGTCGCCTTGACGGACTCGGTCGCACTGCGGATGGTGCGCAGCGTCTCCTCGTCGTCCTCCCCGAAGGTCCACTCGACCAGGATCTGCGCGTCGCCGCTGGACGTGGTGGAGGTGACGCTGGTGACGCCGGGCACCGCGCGGACCGCCTGTTCGAGCGGCTCGGTCACGCTGCCGGCCATCTCCTCCGGCGCGAGGCCCTGCGACTGTGCGCTGATGTACGCCGTCGGCGCCTGCATCGACGGCATCAGCTCCTGCTTGAGCGAGTTCATCGCGATGAGACCGAGGGCCACGATCGCGAGTGTCGCGAGCGAGATGATGAGGCGGTTCTTGAGGCTGGCGCGAGTGAGGAACGACATGGAGCGAGAGGGTGCTTTCGGCTGGATCGACGAGATGCGACTGAGCTTCGGCGACACAATCGACGCTTTCGAGCCTCGCCGATCGGTCGGGGCGGGGCATCCTCCTCGGGACTGAACCACCTCCTCCCATGGGGGGAGACAGTTTTTGGATCCAGAATGCAGAGTTCGCGGCGATCATCCGATACTCTCGCTCCCATGGTGCAAACAGGGAACGCCGCGTCGCCCAAGGAACGGGCCGAGGCTCTGCAGAAGCTCGCGCAGCGACACGGAGCCGGATACCGGTCGGTGGGCGCGATGGCGTACGACATCATCCGGGACGCGATCCTCGACGGCACCCTGCCCCCGGGCATGAAGCTGCGGCAGGAGACGCTGGCGGAATCCATCGGCATCTCGCGGCTGCCGATCCGTTCGGCCCTGATCCAGCTCGAAGCCGACGGCCTCGTGATCTTCCACGCCCGTCGCGGCGCGATGGTGCGCGCCCTCTCCGTCGAGGAGGCGACCGAGGTCTACCACCTGCGCACGCTGCTCGAGAAGGACGCGCTGCGCCTGGCGATGGCGGAGATCACCCCCGAACGGATCACCCGGCTGCGCGAGCTCGCGAAGACCGCCGACGACATCTCCGAGGGCGGCGAGTTCGTCGAGGCGCGCACCGAGTTCTACGCGACGCTGTACGACGCGCAGGCCCGTCCGGTGATGTGGGAGATGATCGAGCAGCTGCGGCTGAAGCTCGGTCGCTACGTGCTCGGGTGGCGTCTGGTCTCTCCCGCGGAGCACGACCACTCGCACGGCGAGCTCATCGACGCGGTCGCCGGCGGCGACACGGATGAGGCCCTGCAGGTGCTCGAATCGCACCTGGACCACGTGCGCGACGGCGTGATCGCCCTGCTCGACGCTGCGGCGACCGAGGCCGCCGGCGACGGCAGCTGACACGACGGCACGAGAAGGGGGACCGGCGATCGCTCGCCGGTCCCCCTCGTCGTCTCGGTGGATCAGGTGACGGTGCCGCGACGGGCGAAGCGCGGCTCGCGCCAGATCTCGCTGTGCAGCACGTCTTCCAGCGCATCCACCGCATCCCACACGTCGGTGTAGGACGTATAGAGGGGAGTGAACCCGAAGCGGATGAGGTCGGGAGCGCGGAAGTCCCCGATCACGCCGCGCTCGATCAGCGCCTGCATCACCGCATAGCCGTCCTCGTGACGGAGCGACACCTGGCTTCCGCGACGCGCAGACTCCCGGGGCGTGACCGGCTCGATGCCCCAGCGCGGAGTGAGGCGCGTGTCGACCAGCGACATGAAGAGCTCGGTCAGGCGCAGGCTCTTCTCACGGACGAGGTCCAGATCGACGTCGTCCCAGATGTCGAGGCTCGCCTCCAGGCCCGCCACCGACAACAGCTGCGGGGTGCCGACGCGGAACCGCTCGATGCCCGCGGCGGGGGCATAGTCCACCGTGAAGTCGAACGGCCGGGCATGCCCGTGCCACCCCGTGAGCGCCGGACGCGCCTCGTGATGCCGGGTCGCTGCCCAGATGAACGACGGCGAGCCGGGACCGCCGTTGAGGTACTTGTAGGTGCAGCCGACCGCGAAGTCGGCCTGTGCGCCGTTCAGGTCGATCGGCAGAGCGCCGACGCTGTGGCACAGGTCCCAGACCACGAGGGCGCCGGCCGCATGCACCTTGCGGGTGACCTCGGCCATGTCGTGCATCCGGCCGGTGCGGTAGTCGACCTGGGTGAGCACGACCACCGCGACGTGGTCGTCGAGCACGTCGTCGAGGGTGGGACCGTCGTCCGAGATGAGCCGGCGCTCCAGGGGAGTCCCTCCGCCGAGCAGCTCCTGCACGGCCTCGATCATGTAGAGGTCGGTGGGGAAGTTGCCGCGCTCCGCGACGATCACCCGCCGACCGGGCCGCAGCCGGACCGCAGCGACCACCGCTTGGAACAGGCTCGCCGAGGTCGAGTCGCCGAGCACCGTCTCGCCGGCGGCGGCGCCGATCAGCGGGGCGATGCGGTCGCCGATGGTGCGGGGCTTCGCGAACCAGCCGGCATCGTTCCAACTGCGGATGAGCCCCGTGCCCCACTCCTCGGTGATGACGCGCTGCACATGAGCCTCGGTGTGCCGGGGGAGCGCGCCCAGCGAGTTGCCGTCGAGATAGATCACCCCCTCCGGCAGCACGAAGCGGTCGCGCAGGGGGGCGAGCGGGTCGCTCTCGAGGGCCGTGCAGGTGGCACGGTCGATGGCGGTGCGAAGGGCAGGGGAACTCATCAGGCGGGTCCGTTCGTGTCGTGCGGGGTCAGCGCCCCAGGAAGCGCAGGGCGTTGTCGCGGCGGATGGCGCTCTTCTGCGCCTCGTCGAGGAATTCGGCGCGGTCGACCACGCTGCCGACCGGCCGCTCGCCCAGAGGGTAGGGGTAGTCGCTGCCGACCATGACCTGCGAGGCGCCGAGGGTCTCGACCAGCACCCGCAGGGCGACCGGATCGAAGACGACGCTGTCGACGCTGAAGCGATCGAGATAGGCGGACGGCGGATGCTCGCTCACGCCGATCAGGTCGGGGCGCTGCCGCCACGCGTTCTCGAACCGGCCCAGCCAGAACGCGAACGATCCGCCGCCGTGGGCGAAGGCCAGACGGAGGGTCGACGGCACCCGATCGAAGACACCGCCGAGGATCATCGCGATGATCGACAGGTGCGTCTCGGCGGGCATGCCCGTGAGCCAGCGCGCCATCCAGCGGTCGAGCCGCGGCGAGCCGGCCATGTCCCACGGGTGCACGAACACGGGGATGCCGCGCTCGGCGCAGTGCTGCAGGAAGGTGACCGTGCCCACGTCGTCGAGGTCGCGATCGCCGACGTGGTTGCCGATCTCGACGCCGGCGTGACCCGAGGCGATGGCCCGGTCGGCCTCGACGCACGCGGCATCCGGATCCTGCAACGGCACCTGCGCGAACGGGATCAGCCGATCGGGCGCGGGCGCGCAGATCTCCAGAGCGAGGTCGTTGAAGATGCGGGCGACCTTGACCGCCTCATCGCCGGACTTGTCGTAGGAGAAGAACACGGGCGTGGGGGAGACGACCTGCATCTCGACGCCGTCGGCATCCATGTCGGCCAGGCGCACGGAGGCATCCCAGCAGTCGGCGCCGATGCGACGGAACTCGGTCTCGCCGAGCATGATCATCGCCTCGCGCGCGGAGTCCACGCGCAGCGTCGGCCAGACACCCGGCCCGACCTGCGATGACAGGTCGGGCCAGGCGTTCGGCACGAAGTGCGTGTGGACGTCGATCGTGCCCAAGGGGGCTCAGCCCTTGCCGGGGTGGACGGCGCCGCACTCGGGGCAGGTGCGTCCCTCTTCGCTCTCGTAGAAGTCACGGAACACGGGCGGGAGATCCTCGACGATGTCGCGCACCTGCAGCTCGACCTCGTGCACCTTGGCGTTGCAGTTCGGGCAGAACCAGGCGAACTTCTCCAGCGTGCCCTCTTCACGGATGCGCTCGATCACGATGCCGATCGAGCCCTCCTCCGGACGCTGCGGGGAGTGGAACACGTTGCCGGGGAGCAGCCACATCTCGCCCTCGCGGATGTCGATGCGGCGCAGGCCCTCGGGCGTCTGGATGTTCACGTGCATGTTGCCGCGGTACTGGTAGAACCACTCCTCGTACGGGTCGAAGTGGAAGTCGGTGCGCTGGTTCGGGCCGCCGACGACCTGCACGATGAAGTCGCCCATGGGCGTCCACGCGGCCTTGTTGTTGACCGGCGGCTTCAGGAGATGCTCGTTCTCCTTGATCCATGCGGGGAAATCGATGACGGGTGGGATGGTGGGTGCGGTGGTGCTCATTTCTCCTCCTCGAGAGTGGCAGCGGTGGTGCGGTCGGTGGTCGTTGCTGGTCGGCGTGCGATCGCCTGGATCTCGATGCGCAGGTGCGGATGCGGCAGGGCGTGCACGGCGACCGTGGTGCGCGCGGGACCCTGTTCGTCGAAGAACTCGGCCCACACGGCGTTGTACGCGGCGAAGTCGTTCATGTCGACGAGGAAGCTGGTCGCCTGCACGAGGTCGTCGAGCGTGCACCCGGCGGCGGCGAGCACCGCGCGGATGTTCTCGATGACCGCGCGGGTCTGCACCGCGATGTCGAGACGCGTGGCACCGAACTCGTCGACCTCGGCGCCCGCGATCGTGTTGTCGGGGCGCCGGCTCGACGTGCCCGAGACGAACACCAGGTCGCCGGAGACCTTCGCATGCGGGAAACGGCCTCGGGGCGTGGCTTTGCCCTCGACGAGGATGCCGCGGGATTCGGTCATCGTGCTCCCTCCTGGGTGCGGCTCTGCGCCCCGTCGTGCGTGCGGATGCCGACGCGTCCGAGCCCGGCGACGGTCGCCTCGACCATGCCGTTGTCGGGCAGCGGGACGGCGGCGGTCGCGGCTCCGGCGAGAAGTACCGAGCCCGCACGCAGCGTGAACCCATGGCGGGCGGCGAGTCGGGCGGCTGCGGCGATCGCGCGACCGGGGTCGCCGAGGATCGCGGCGGTGGAGCCCGTGGCGGTGACCCTGCCGTCGACCTCGAGCCGCACCGCGCGGTTGTCGAGCGCACCCGCACGGTCGAACGGGGTCCACGGTCCGGTCGCATACGCGGCGGCCGAGGTGTTGTCGGCCACGACGTCGGAGAGGCTGAAGCGGAAGTCGCGGTACCGCGAGTCGATGATCTCCAGTGCCGGAGCCACAGCGGCGACGACCTCGGACAGCGGCCGATCGCCCGCGGATCCGTCGAGGTCTGCCGCGAGGAGGTAGGCGACCTCGGGCTCGATGCGCGGGTGGATGGCGGAGCGTCGGTCGAACTCGGCGCCGTCGTCGAGGCGCATCGCATCGGTGAGGGTGCCGATGATGACATCGTGCACGCCCATCTGCTGCGCCTTCGCCTGACTCGTGAAGCCGAGCTTGAGACCGCTGACGCGCTCGCCGCGGGCCAGTCGACGGGCGATGAGCGCGTGCTGCGTGGCGTAGGCGGTGTCGAGGCTCAGCTGGTCGTCGTCGGAGAGCTGGCTGATGGCGGTGGCGGTGCGCTGTGCGGTGTCGAGCGCCGCGGCGAACACGGCATCGGCGGTCATGCCGGCACCCCCGCGCGGGCGGCGACGAGGTCGAGCGCGACATCGACGATCATGTCCTCCTGACCGCCCACCATGCGGCGGCGACCGAGCTCGACGAGGATGTCGCGGGCGTCGAGGTCGTGCTTCTCGGCCGCGCGCTCGGCGTGCAGCAGGAAGCTCGAGTACACGCCCGCGTAGCCGAGCGTGAGCGTCTCGCGGTCGACCCGCACCGGACGGCGCTGCAGCGGACGCACCAGCTCCTCCGCGGCATCCTGCAGCGCGAACAGGTCGCAGCCGTGCTCCCAGCCGAGCAGGTCGGCCACCGCGATGAACGCCTCGATGGGGCAGTTGCCCGCCCCGGCACCCTGGCCGGCGAGCGAGGCGTCGACCCGGTACACGCCGTGCTCGATGGCCGTGACGCTGTTGGCGACGCTCAGCGACAGGTTCTCGTGCGCGTGGATGCCGATCTGCGTGTCGGGGTGGAGCACCTCGCGGTAGGCGTCGACGCGGTCGGCGACGTCGCGCATCGTGAGACGCCCTCCGGAGTCGGTGACGTACACGCAGTGCGCGCCCGCCGCCTCCATGATCTTCGCCTGCTCGGCGAGCCCGCGCGGATCGTTCAGGTGGCTCATCATCAGGAAGCCGGAGACATCCATGCCGTGCTCCCGCGCCCACGTGATGTGCTGGATCGCGACGTCGGCCTCGGTGCAGTGCGTCGCCACCCGCACGCTCGCGACGCCGAGGTCGCGGGCACGGGAGAGGTCGTCGATCGTGCCGATGCCCGGCAGGATCAACGTGGTCAGCACGGCGCGGTCGAGCACCTCGGCCGCCGCCTCGATCCACTGCCAGTCGGTGTGCGCCCCCTGTCCGTAGGCGACGCTCGAACCGCCGAGGCCGTCGCCGTGCGCGACCTCGATCGCGTCGACGCCCGCCGCCTCGAGAGCACGGGCGATGTCCTGCACCTGCTCGGTCGTGTAGCCGTGGCCGATGGCGTGCATGCCGTCGCGGAGAGTGACGTCCTGCACGTACACGCGCTCAGTGGTGCTCATGCGGGAACCCCCGTCCGTTCGGCGACGAGACGTTCGGCCGTGCGCAGGGCGGCCGAGGTCATGATGTCGAGATTGCCCGCGTACTCCGGAAGATAGTGCCCGGCGCCCGCCACCTCCAGCAGCACGGTCACGCGCGTGCCGCGGAACGGCCGGTCGAGTGCGGGCACGAAGGCCTCGTCGACCGCGTCGAACTGCACCTGCTGCTTGAGGCGGTACCCGCCGACGTACGCCTGCACGTCGGCGACCATGTCGGCCACCGAGGCGCTGACGGCCTCGCGATCCAACTGCTCGGGGTCGCCCTCGACCAGGCAGAACACGGTGTCGCGCATGATGAGCGGCGGGTCGGCGGGGTTGAGCACGATGATGGCCTTGCCGTGGTCGGCGCCGCCGATCACCTCCAGCGCCCGTGCGGTGGTCTCGGTGAACTCGTCGATGTTGGCCCGTGTTCCAGGGCCGGCGGACTTCGAGGCGATCGACGCGACGATCTCGGCATAGGCGACCGGGGCGACCCGCGACACCGCGGCCACCATCGGCACCGTGGCCTGGCCGCCGCACGTCACCATGTTCACGTTCGTCGCATCGAGGTGCGCGTCGAGGTTCACGACCGGCACGACGTAGGGGCCGATCGCGGCGGGGGTCAGGTCGACCATGAGGCGTCCGGCGTTGCGCACGAGCGCGTCGTTGCGGGCGTGGGCGCCGGCCGAGGTCGCGTCGAAGACGAGCTCGACGTCGGCGAACTCGGGCATCGCGATCAGTCCGTCCACGCCCTCGTGGGTCGTGGCGACACCGAGCCGTCGCGCGCGGGCGAGCCCGTCGGACTGCTCGTCGATGCCGGCCATCGCGACGACGTGCAGCGTGGTGGAGAGCCGTTTGACCTTGATGAGCAGGTCGGTCCCGATGTTGCCGGAGCCGATGATGGCGATGCCGACGGTCATGCCGCGGCTCCTTCCGTCGAAGTACCGGATGCCGCGCCGAAGAAGTCCGCGCGCACCTCGCCGAGGCCGTCGAGTCGGGCCCGATACACGCCGGCGGTCGCATCGACCATGGGGCCGAGCGCGCCGGACAGGATGACCTCGCCCGCCCGCAGCGGCTGCCCGCGTCGAGCCACCTCGCGCGCCAGCCAGGCCACCGCGATCACCGGGCTGCCCAGGCACGCGGCGCCCGAGCCCGTCGACACCGGGCGGCCGTCGCGGTCGAGGGTCATGCCCACCTCGGTCAGGTCGAACCCGTCGAGGCGTCGCGGGGTGGTGCCGAGCACGACGGCTCCACTGGAGGCGTTGTCGGCGATGGTGTCGGTGATGCGGATGTCCCATCCGGCGACGCGCGAGTCGACGATCTCGATCGCCGGGAGCACGAACGCCGTGGCACGGATGACGTCGGCCACGTGCGTGGTGGGGGAGTCGAGGTCGCTGCCGAGCACGAAGGCGACCTCGGCCTCGGCGCGCGGCTGCAGGAAGCGCGCGAGGTCGATCGGCTCGCGGTCGGCGTGCATCATGTCGTCGAGCAGCACCCCGTAGTCGGGGCTGTCCACGCCGAGCTGTGTCTGCACCACGGGAGAGGTGAGACCGATCTTGCGCCCGACGACGCGGCGGCCGTCGTCGAGCCGTCGGGCGATGCCGAGCGACTGCACCGCGTAGGCCGCGTCCTGATCCGTCTCCCCGAGCAGGTCGCGCACCGGTGCGCACGGCCGACCCGATGCGGTCGCCGCACGCAGGCGCTCGTCCGCGGTGCGGATGGCGTCGGAGTCGGGGATGCCGGTCACAGCTGCACGCACACGTTCGTCGGCTCGGTGTAGAACTCGAGCGAGTGGTGACCGCCCTCGCGGCCGATGCCGGAGAGCCCGACTCCGCCGAACGGGCTGCGCAGGTCGCGCAGGTACCAGGTGTTGACCCACGACATCCCGGTGCGCATCTGCTGTGCCACACGGTGTCCGCGGGTGAGGTCGGTGGTCCAGGTCACGGCGGCGAGGCCGTAGTCGGTGTCGTTCGCCAGCGCGATCGCCTCCTCCTCGGTGTCGAAGGGGATGAGGGCGGCGACCGGGCCGAACACCTCTTCGCGCACGGTGCGGTGGCTGTTGTCGAGGCCGGTCCACAGGGTGGGTTCGATCCAGGAGCCGCCGTCGAGACCGCCGCCGAGCGTGGGGATGCCGCCGCCGGCGAGCACGGTCGCGCCCTCCGACGCGGCGAGGTCGAAGTACGACAGGACCTTCTCGCGGTGGGCCTGCGAGATGAGGGGTCCGGTGGTCGTCGCCGGGTCTTCGGGGCGGCCGAGGCGCAGGCGTGCGGCGTGCTCGGCGAGACCCGCCGCGACATCGTCGAACACGGAGCGCTCGACGTAGATGCGCTCGGTGCACAGGCACACCTGGCCGGTGTTCAGATAGGTGGAGCGGGCGAGCCCGGCGACGGCCGCGTCGAGGTCGGCATCCGCGAACACGAGTGCCGCGTTCTTGCCGCCCAGCTCGAACGAGACCGGTCGCACGCGCGGGGCGACCGCCCGCATGATGGCGGACCCGGTGGACGATTCGCCCGTGAACGTGACGCCGTCGATGCCCGGGTGCGTCGTGAGCGCCTCGCCCGCGGAGTCGGCGCCGAAACCGTGCACGACGTTCACGACACCGGCCGGCACTCCCGCCTCGGCGAGGATCTCGGCCAGCAGCGTGGCCGACGACGGGGTCTCCTCCGAGGGCTTGATGACGACCGTGTTGCCGGTGGCGAGAGCCGGAGCGAGCTTCCACGTGAGCAGCAGGAGCGGCAGGTTCCACGGCACGATCACCGCGACCACGCCGAGCGGCTTGCGCACCGCGTAGTTCAGCGCGCGGCGGCCGTCGGGCAGTTCGGTGAGGAACGAGTCGAGTCCGGCCGTCGAGACGGTGTCGGCGAAGGAGCGGAAGTTCGCGGCAGCACGGGCCACGTCGAGGTCGCGGGCGAGGGCCTCGGGCTTTCCGGTGTCGCCCACCTCGGCCGCCACGAGCTCGTCGGCACGGCGGTCGATCGCGTCGGCGACCCCGCGCAGCAGGCGGGCGCGCTCGGCGACCGTCATGCGCCCCCACGGTCCGTCGAAGGCGGCACGGGCCGCGGCCACCGCACGGTCGACCTGCTCGGTCCCGGCTTCGTGCACCTCGGCGATGACGGAGCCGTCGATCGGGCTGATCTTCGTGAAGGTCGCGACGCCCTCCACTCGCTCGCCGGCGATCATGTTGTGGATCGCGCGGGGCGCTCGCGCCGGCTCCGCGGCACGGAGGGGAGGCGTCATCGTCTCGGAAGGCATGGGCTCAGGCTAAGAAGGTTCGAGGGATGCCGACAAATACTCTCTTGATGCACTGCCATGCCCATACGGCTATAGTCCCGACCATGGTCACTGATCGCCTGCTCGACGGCCGCGTCAAGATCCGGCACCTCGTCCTCGTCACCGCCATCGCCGACCAGGGCACCCTGGTGCGCGCCGCCGAGTCGCTGCACATCACCCAGCCCGTGGTCACCCGCGGCCTGCGCGAGGTGGAGGAGGTACTGGGCGTCCCCCTGTTCGAGCGCATGCCGCGCGGGGTCAAGCCCACCCCGTACGGCGTCTCGTTCATCGAACGCGCCCGCTCGGTGCTCGCGGAGCTGCGGGCCGCGGGGGAGGAGGTGCGGCTGCTGCAGTCCGGTCAGCTCGGCACCGTCACGGTCGGCACGCACCTCGCCGGGTCGAACCTGCTGCTGCCTCGGGCCATCGCCGCGCTCAAGGCCGAGCATCCGCGGCTCACGGTGGTGGTGCGCGAGGGCACGCCCGACACCCTGCAGCAGCTGCTGCTCGCGGGCGACCTCGACCTCACGGTGGGGCGGCTATCGCCGACGGTGCCGGTGCGGCTCGATCAGGAACGCCTGCACCAGGAACCGATCCGGCTGGTCGCGCGGGCCGGGCATCCGGTGCTCGGCGGCGTCAAGGCGAACTCCCTCGCCGAGCTGATCGCCTATCCGTGGATCTTCCCGGTCGCGCAGACGGCGCTGCGGGCCGAGCTCGAGGCGGTCTTCTTCCACGAGGGGCTGCCCCTCCCGCCCGACCGCGTCGAGTGCACGTCGATGCTGACGCTGCGCACGCTGCTCATCTCGACCGACGTGATCGCGGCGCTTCCGATGTTCATCGCGGTCGACGATCGCGAACTGCGCATCCTGCCCACACCCCTCAGCTCCATCCGCCGCTCCGTCGGGGTCACGCTGCCCAAGGATCGGGCGCCGTCGCCCGCGGCATCCGCCCTGTTGGGGCACCTGCGCGAAGAGGGAGCACGGCTGGCGGAGTTCGAACGCGAGTACGCGCAGACGGAGCCGCGCCCCGCCGCCTGATATGCCCATACGGTCATAGCTCTGACCCGTATGGATATTGGACAGCATCGCTCTGGCGGGGTGAATCTGAGGAGACGACACGACGTCGTGACGATCTCACCCGATTCAGCCAATGGAGGCGACATGGCCGGCTCTCCCTACGTGCCCGATGCGAAGAAGTACCGCCCGGAGGATTTCCAGCGCGTCGAGGGCGAACCGGCCGATCCCGATCCCGCGAGCTGGGGCATGCAGCCCGACGGCACCTTCCTGCCGCCGGCGCACACGCCGTCCGTTCCGCGCGACGTGTTCATCGACTGGCCCGGTCAGCTCGACTACCGCGACCCCGAGACCTACACGCTCAACGCGACCGCCGAGGCGTTCTACCCGATCGTCGTGAACACGAGCCACTCGTGGCAGTGCATCTACGACTGGGATGGTCGCCGCCTCATGCTGCACTACGGCGGCGGCAACCACTGGAAGCTGTACGACATCACCGACCCGCGCGACCTCACCATCGTCGATGAGGAGCAATGGGGCTGGGACGACCCGCGCCCGCAGTTCGGCGCCACGACCGTGCAGTGGAACCAGCAGCTCGGCAAGTACATCGCGATCCAGGCGAGCGAGACCCCGCGGTACTTCCTCAAGGGGCGGGTCGCCAACAAGTGGATCGATGACACGGTCGAGGGTCAGCTGAAGGAGTGGGAGGGTCTGCGCGGGTTCCGCACCTGGGAGATGAACGGCCCCAGCCCCCGCGACTGGACCCTCATCACCGAGGTCTCGACCGACCCGAACCACGGGCCGGATGAGATCCAGGAGGGCAACGGCGTGCTCGACCTGCCCGTCTACTACGGCGACAAGTACCTGTTCGTGGCGACCGCACCGGACAACACCTTTACCAATCAGCCGTACAAGACCACCCTGTGGACCGCTGGTCACGCCGCCTACGACGTGTCCGATCCGGCGAAGCCCGAGCTGCTCTCGACGTGGTGGGTCCCCGGTTCCCGTGCCGGCGAGGAAGCCGACTCGGAGTACCTCGCCGACAACGAGCGCTGGAACAACAAGACGTCGTGGTTCGGTTCGCGCATGGGCATCTTCCTGCCCCGCTCGGTCGAGTCCGGGTGGAAGTACGGCTACGCCGCCCAGGGGGGTCAGGGCTTCTTCGTGCTCGACGTGTCCGACCCGACGAACATCCACCACGTCGGCTGGTGCCACCTCCCGGTGAGCGTCGCCGGCACCGAGGGTGACAACGTCGACACCACCCAGGTCGAGGAGACGGGCTACGTCTACGTCTCGGGCTACCCGATGAACACGGACTGCTACGAGCCGGCCAAGGAGATCTACCAGATCGACGTGTCCGACCCGACGAACCCCCGGGTCGTGCGCACGCTTCCGCGTCCCACACCGCCCGCAGAGGCGGCCTTCACCGACTGGGCGCAGCGCCGCGGGTCGTTCGGCCCCAAGCGCTCGGGCTACTTCACCAACACCGGCACGCCGCACGGCGGGGTCATCCCCTACGCGTTCTACGCCGCGGGGCTGCAGATCTTCGACGTGCGCGACCCGGAGAACCCGAAGGTCGGCGCGTACTTCGTGCCGCCGATCGGTCTCAAGGACGACGATGACCTCGCCGCCCCGGTGCACGGCATCTTCGTGGAGTGGGACCGCAACGTGATCTGGCTGTTCGCCAACCACGGCATCTACGCGGTCTCGACCCCGCTGCTGGGCGAGCCGGTCGTGGGACTCCCGTCCGCCGACGCCTGACCCTCTGAACTCCGGTGTCCGTCCTCCACACAAGGGGCTGAGCGGACGGACACCGGATCGGTACCCGACGCATCCCGATCCCTCCCGAAAGCGATCCATGAACCAGAACGTCAGGCCATGGCCGGCCCTGTGGGCGCTGTGCATCGGCTTCTTCATGATCCTCGTCGACACGACGATCGTGGCGATCGCCAATCCGGTCATCCTCGCGGCCTTCGACGCCGACCTCACGACGGTCATCTGGGTCACGAGCGCCTACCTGCTCGCCTACGCGGTGCCGCTGTTGATCACCGGCCGGCTCGGTGATCGGTTCGGCCCCAAGCGGGTCTACCTCGCAGGGCTCGTGCTGTTCACGCTCGCCTCGCTCGCGTGCGGGCTCTCCGGCAGCATCGAGATGCTCATCGCGGCACGAGCGGTGCAGGGCTTCGGCGCCGCACTGATGACGCCGCAGACGATGGCGATCATCGCCCGGGTGTTCCCGCCGCGCGGTCGCGGCCAGGCGATGGGCGCGTGGGGTGCGGTCGGCGGACTCGCCACCCTCGTCGGACCCATCCTCGGCGGCGTGCTCACCGACACGGTCGGCTGGGAGTGGATCTTCTTCGTGAACGTGCCCGTCGGGATCGTCGCCTTCGTGGTCGCCTGGCGTCTGGTGCCGGATCTCGAGGGGCACCCGCACCGGTTCGACTGGATCGGTGTGCTCCTCTCCGGCGCGGGTCTGTTCCTGCTGGTGTTCGGCATCCAGGAGGGCGAGGTCTACGACTGGGGGTGATGTTCGGCCCGATCACGGTGTGGGGGGTGATCGTCACCGGGGCGATCCTGCTGGTGCTCTTCGTCGTGTGGCAGCGCGTCAACCCGGCCGAGCCGCTCATGCCGCTGAGCCTGTTCCGCGACCGCAACTTCTCGGTGGCGAACGCCACGATCTTCCTCGTGGGCGTCGGCATCACGGCGATGCCGGTTCCGCTCGCGTTCTACTTCCAGGTCGCCCGCGGCCTCGACCCGACGCTCGCGGCCCTCATGCTCGCCCCGATGGCGGTCGTGTCGGGCGTGCTCGGACCGTTCGTCGGCAAGCTGAGCGACCGGGTCGGCCCGCGGTGGGTGACGTTCGCCGCCTTCGTCACCTCCGCGGTCGCGATGGCCTGGTATGCGTCGACCATGACGGTCGACGCCCCGTTCTGGCTGCTTCTCCTTCCCTCGGCGCTGTTGGGCGTCGGCGTCTCGGGCATGTTCGGTCCGCTGGCCTCGACGGCCACCCGCAACCTGCCGCACACACAGGCCGGCGCAGGGTCCGGCGTCTACTCCACGACGAGGCAGATGGGATCCGTGATCGGATCGGCGCTGCTGGCCGTGTTGATGAACGTGACGCTGGCCGCGCACATCACGGGCTTCGTGCCCGGGGCGATCCACCCGGGGAGCGAGTTGTCGACGCAGGACGGGATCGGACTGGCGACAGCCATGGCGCAGTCGCTGCTGCTCTCCGCCATCGCCTTCGCGGTGTGCGCGATCGTCGTGGTCTTCTTCGAGAAGCCGCGGCCCTGGGGTGCTCCGGCTGCGCCGCAGACGGCGGGTTCTGTTGTGAGAGAGGGACGATGATGGCGGCGATCGCAGTGGATCCAACATCCAGAAAGACGAAAAAGGAGAAGGCTCCGATGACGGTCAGATCCGGAGGCGGACGACTCGTCGTCGATGCCCTGAAGAAGGACTACGAGCTCGACGGCGCCGCCGTCCCCGTGGTCAAGGACGTCACCTTCACGATCGAGCCGGGCATGTTCTACTCGCTGCTCGGTCCGTCCGGCTGCGGCAAGACGACCACGCTGCGCTGCGTCGCGGGCCTCGAACGGAGCAACGGCGGCGTCATCTCGCTCGACGGCGGCGTGCTCTCCACCGGTACCGAACACGTCTCGCCCGACAAGCGCGACATCGGGATGGTGTTCCAGAACTACGCGATCTGGCCGCACATGACCGTCTTCGCCAACGCGATCTTCCCGCTGCAGGTGGCGGGGTCGCGCCTGCCCAAGCAGGAGGCCCGCAAGCGCGCCATGGAAGCGCTCGAACTCGTGCAGCTCGACCACCTCGCGCAGCGCCCGGCCACCGCACTGTCCGGTGGCCAGCAGCAGCGACTCGCCCTCGCCCGCGCCCTCGCGCACCGGCCGCGGCTGCTACTGCTCGACGAGCCGCTGTCGAACCTCGACGCCAAGCTGCGCGACACCATGCGCAACGAGCTGCGCAGCCTGCAGCGCAGCCTCGGCATCAGCGCCCTCTACGTGACGCACGACCAGTCCGAGGCGCTGTCGATGTCGGATCGGGTCGCCGTGATGAACGGCGGGCGCATCGTGCAGGAGGCATCGCCCCGCGAGCTCTACGACCAGCCCGCCGACCGCTTCGTGGCGGACTTCGTCGGCCGTGCCAACATGTTCCCCGCGGTCGTGGTCGACCGCGACGGCGCCGGCGACGCCGTGGTCGAAGCGCTCGGCACCCGGCTGCGCACGCCCGTGCCCGACGACGTCTCCGCGGGCGACGAGGTCACCCTGACGTTCCGCCCCGAGACCGTGCGCTGGCACGAGACCGCGGCCGATCGTCCCAACGTGCTGCCCGTGCGCATCGTGCGGGTCGAGTTCCTCGGCGAGATCGTCGAGTACGAGGCCGAGGTGCTCACCGACGGAGACCCCGTCGGTACGATCGTCGGCCGCGGCGCACCGCTTCAGACACCCCCCGAGGGCGGCAGGGTCTTCCTCGAACTGGTCCCGCACGCCTGCCGCGCGCTGGCTGCATGACGTAACCCGCACCACACCCGCAATCACACACCTGATGTCAGAGAGGACATTCGGATCATGAAGAGAACATTGGGAGCTGTCGCCGTCACGGCGGTCTTCGCGCTCGCCCTGAGCGGTTGCGCGACGCAGGGCGGCGCCGCCGATGGCGACAGCGTGCCGAAGGGCGACGCGGCCGCATCGGCCGCCTGCGATGCCGTGGAGATCGGAGCGATCACCCGCTGCGAGAACTTCTACGACGACTACTGGCCCGAGATCGACAAGCAGCTCGACGCCCTCTACGAGGAGGCGAAGAAGGCCGATGGCGGCACGCTGGTCATCTGGGACTGGTACGAGCTGTCGCCCGACGTGATCGAGCAGTTCAACAAGCGCTTCCCCGACATCAAGGTCGAGACCAGGGGTCTCACGTACAACCTGTCGTCGGCGATCATCTCGGCCAAGGCGACCGGATCGCGCAACACCGACGTGGTGTCCGGCTCGATCACCTCGATGGCGGCGATGTACGACGAGGGCTTCTGGGAGAAGGTCGACTGGTCGAGCTTCGGCGTGCCGAAGGAGTTCCTCACCATCGGTGCCCCCGAGCTCATGCCGGACAGCATCAACGGCACCCTCATGCAGTACAACACCGAGAAGGTGCAGACCGTCCCCGAGACGCTCGACGGGCTGCTCGCCCCCGAGTACAAGGACAAGGTCTCGGTCGCCGGCTACAACGCGGTGGTCTTCGCCGGATACGGCATGGCTGAGGGCGAGGACAAGATGGTCTCGCTGATCGGCGACCTGCTGTCGTCCGGCAACCTGAAGCTCCTGGAGGACCAGGGTGCGCCGCTGTCGAGCGGCGATGTGCCGATCGCACTGAACCAGACGCTGTTCAACCCGAACCCGGCCCTGCAGGTGTCGCCGTTCGAGCATGCGGGTGTCTGGGCGCAGTTCTCCGGCGTCAACTCCGACGCGAAGAACAAGCCGGGTGCGGCGCTGTGGACGCTGTGGAATGCGTTCGACCCCGACTGGATCACACTCCGCATGACGGATGAGCGCTTCGCGAGCACCCAGGTGCCGTTCGCCGGACTCCCGGCGGCGACGTTCGGCGAGGCCACCGGGCTGATGAAGACGAACTCCGACGCGCTCCTCCTCGGCCTCCAGAACGGTGCCGAGACCGAGACGCAGGCCACTCGTGACGACTGGCAGGCCATGATCAACGCCGCCGACAAGGCGCTGAACGGATAACGATGTTCAAGGCAGGACGGACCACGGGGCGAAAGCGCCCCACCTCGATGACGATCGCGATGATCGTCTCGGGCGCGGTCATCTTCATCCTTCTCGCGGTACCGCTGATCGTTCAGGTGATCACCGCGTTCCGTGGTCCGTTCCTGCCCTTCGGCGTCTCGTCGGCGAAATGGGGTGTCGAGAACTTCGTCACCCTGTGGCAGCTGCGCGAGGATTTCTGGGGCGTGCTCGGCGCGACCGGCGCCTTCGTCGGCGGCTCCACGCTGCTCACGCTCCTGATGGCCTTCGGTCTCGCCTGGGTCACCGTCCGCACCGATGCACCGTGGCGTCGGCTGATCTCGGTGCTCGTGATCGTGCCGTACATCATCCCGCCGATCGTCAAGGCGCAGGCCTACCTGCTGATGCTGTCGCCCGAATCGGGCGTGCTGAACCAGCTGCTGCGCCTGCTGCCGTTCGCGAGCGACGTGCCGATCGACCCGTACGCGTTCCCGACGATGATCTTCATCCAGGCGCTCACCAACGTCACCTTCCCGTACCTGATGATCGTGCCGATCCTGACGAACATGGACGGCTCGCTCGAGGAGTCGGCGCGGGTGTCGGGGGCTTCGTGGCCGCAGACGCTGCGCCGGGTGACCCTGCCGATGCTGTGGCCGGGGCTGCTCGGCGTGACCGTGCTCACGTTCATCCTGGGTCTCGGCAGCCTCGAGGTGCCGCTGCTGTTCGGGCAGGAGTCGGGGCGCAACATCTTCGCCCTCAAGCTCTGGACGCTCATCAGCTCCAATGCGGGCGAGCTGCCGCAGTACGGTCTGGCCGCCGCGTGGGGGCTCGTGTTCCTGGTGATCACGACCGTCGCGTTCGCGATCTACCTCAGGGCGACGCGCAACGCCGAGCGTCGGGCGTCGGTGTCGGGCAAGGGGTTCCGGCCCTCGACCATGCGCATGGGGCCGTGGAAGATCCCGGTCATGGTGCTCGTGGCCGTGTTCGTGCTGCTCACCGGCATCCTTCCGCTGCTCGCGCTGCTGTGGGCGGCGATCACCCCCTACCCGGTGGCGTTCTCGTGGGATGCGATGCTCAGTCAGACCGACTTCGGCGCCTTCGGCGTCGTGCTCGCGGATCCGGAGTTCTGGGTGTCGCTCGGACGCACGGTGCTCATCGCGGGCGGCAGCGCCACGATCGCGGTCGTGTTCGCGACGGTGCTCGCCTACGGCATCGCCCGGAGCAAGAAGACCGGGTGGATCAAGGCCATGGACCTGTTCGCCTCGTCGTCGGTCGCGATCCCCGCGACCATCGCCGGCTTCGCGATGTTCCTCACCTTCATGGTGATCAACCCCTACATCCCGATCGCCGGCACGCTGCTGGCGCTCGTGATCGCCTACTCGTACCGGGTGTCGATCGCCTATCGCTCGTCGTACAGTGCGACGCTGCAGATCCGTCCGGAGCTGGAGGAGGCGGCTCTCACCAGCGGTGCCAGTCGCTTCGAGGGGTTCCGCCGCATCATCGCACCGCTGCTGATGCCCACCGTGATGGCCGTGTGGATCCAGATGTTCATCCTCGGCACGAACGAGTTCACGCTCCCGGCGTTCCTGGCGACCCCGTCGTCGCGTCCGTTGTCGATGTACATCTACGCCATGATCAACCCCAGGTCGGCGCAGCTGTATGCGCCGGATCAGGGTGCGGCGATGGCGCTGATCTTCACGCTCATGGTGTTCGCGATCGGGTATGGACTGCAGTGGGCGCTGTCCCGCCGCGCCATCGGTCGTGCGCGCAAGTCGGTCTCCGCGGGTCTGCCCGACCTCGCCGCGACCCCGACGCCTGCGGATGCGGGATCGGCCACGGTGACGTTGGCGGTGCAGCGGCAGAAGCACTGACGCACCTCCCGCCCCACCCGCCCCAGCCCGCGCCCGCCCCCGCCCCGCCCCCTGATCCGCGCAAGGCGGGATCAGATTCGCACCCTCAGGCGGGCTTGGGGGCGCGCTATTGATCCCGGCAGCGGGCTTCCGCACGCATCCGCTGGGGCCGGTGTCCGCGCTATCGCGTTCTGCCTTTCCGTGCCCACACTTCGATCAGGTAGAGGATGACCACGCAGCCGAGCCAGATGGCCAGCATGACTGTGGGTTGAGAGGGATTCCCCTGCAGGAGGACAGCCACCGCCACGACGCTGATCGTGAGCACCGCGAAAGTGAGGCGGGTTGCGCGAGCGCGGAGCTTCTCCCGTGGCGGCAGGGCGTTTCCGTGCCTATCCCGATCAGGCATCTCGGCTGCGCTCATGGTCCCTTGCACCACGCCTGCCCCGCCCACGTCCAGTACACCCAGATCCCTCGGCCCGCCTGATTGCACAGAAGGAGCGCCGACCCGACGATGAGCGCGGGGCCCGCCATACCGACGTATCCAGCTACGCCGGCCGAAGCGAGGGCGACGTTGACGCGCGATGCGGACCACCATTCCTTCCCACCCCACCAATATGTGGGGTCGGCCACGATCGGGTAGCTGAAGTCGCCAGCGGCGTGGTCGACCACTTGGATGAGGGTGGTGCCCTCGACCTCGTAGTGGGTCGGCACGGCGGTGCCGTCGGCGTCCACAGCCCACGGAGCGCTTGTCGTGATCAGCGGCTTACCCTCGACGTCGGAGATGACAGCGGTGCTGTCCTGGTTCAGAGTGACTGATCCGCCTCGCGGGACGTCGATCTGGTATGCGAACGAAGACGGGGCATCGGCAGAAGTGATGGTGGTCAGCATCTGAACGCCGTTGTCGACGGGGACGACAGCGTTCGCGGCCCCGTTTCCTGAAGGGTAGATGATCGCACCTGACTCCGACGTGATGGCAGTCGAGGCCTCGCCGGCCTCGGGCAATCCGATTGCCACGGACGTGGTGCCGGCCGTGACCTCAACACCATCGGAAGGGTCCTGAGGAACGCTCACGCTCCCACCTTCGCCGTCGACCACGGCCGCAGCCGTGCTCGTGGTCGAACCATCGACCGCAGGCTCGACACGTAGGGAACTCGCACCAGACAATGCGTTCTCGACTTCTGTGGCCGATACTTCAGTGTCGTCATCGGACGCATAGGCCGGTCCGATCGACG
This sequence comes from Microbacterium sp. LB12, assembly GCF_037150835.1. Lineage (NCBI taxonomy): Bacteria > Bacillati > Actinomycetota > Actinomycetes > Micrococcales > Microbacteriaceae > Microbacterium > Microbacterium sp. LB12. The sequence continues at coordinate 347,147 of NZ_JBBCPF010000001.1, forward strand.
CGAGTGACAACGCCAGGGTGGCCCCGAGTGCGCCAATCCACAATCGTCGCTTGAACCGCCTGGGTTCTCCCGGGGCGGGAGGAACCGTCCGAGCCGATCCGTCCGTGAGTGTCATCTGAGTCCGCATTGTGGCCATCCGTCCTTCATCGGCAGTTCTGGCTTCCAGAGTTCGCATGTAGAACTTTACTTGTTGAATATGGACATATCCACCTCATTTGTGGACAGATGCGGCCTTGCTCGCCGACCCACCGCCCCCCGGACCACCGCCCCTGACCCGCGGGCGGGATTAGATTCGCGCCCTCAGGCGGGCTTGGGGGCGCGCTATTGATCCCGCCACCGCTCGCGATCACGCACTACTTGACTTTTGGATCCAGTATCCATTTAATGGAGACAGCACCAGGGAGGAGGCCGACATGCACATCGGGTACGCCGCGATGCTCGAGCAGGTCGAGCCCACCGCCGTGATCCAGAACTGCGTCCTCGCCGAGGCGCACGGGTTCCGCGGGATCATGGCCACAGACCACTTCCAGCCCTGGCTTCCGCGTCACCGCAACGCCGCGCACGTGTGGACCATGCTCGGCGCGATCGGCGCACACACCAACGGCGACCTCGGTCCTGGGGTGACCACGCCGGGCTTCCGCACGCATCCGGCCGTGGTCGCCCAGGCCGCCGCGACCCTGGCGACCCTGTATCCCGGGCGCACGTGGCTCGGGCTCGGCTCGGGCGAGGCGCTCAACGAGCACGTCGTCGGCGACTACTGGCCCGAGCCGGCGGAGCGCATCGACCGCATGTTCGAGGCGGCCGACCTCATCCGCAAGCTCTTCTCCGCCTCCCTCGCCGGGCGCGACTCCCGCCACCGCGGCGAGCACTTCCGCATGGAGTCCACCCGGCTGTGGACCATGCCGCCCACCGCCCCGCCCGTGTACATCGCCACTGCAGGCCCGGCCACGGCCCGCCGCGCCGGACGCCACGCCGACGGCCTGATCACCACCTCCGCCGAGGTCGAGCGCCTCGCGCCCTTGCTCGCCCGGTTCGCGGAGGGCGCGCGAGAGGCGGGGCGCAATCCCGACACTCTGCCGAAGGTGCTCCAGCTGCGGCTCTCGTGGGCGCCGACCGAGGAGCAGGCGCTCGCGAACGCGCTGACCGAATGGCCGGTCGCCGGACTCCGCATGCGCCGGGGCGATGTGCGCTCGCCCTACGACTTCGAACAGCTGGTGCGCGGGGTCACGACCGACGACCTGCGGGCGTCGATGCTCATCTCCGCGGACCCTGACGCGCACCGAGCGCAGATCCAGCGGTACGTCGACCTCGGTTTCACCCGCATCTACCTGCACAACGTCAGCCCGGACCAGAAGCAGTTCCTCGAGGTCTTCGGTCGCGACGTGATCCCGAAGGTGCACGCATGAGCGGCCCCGCGATCACGGTCTTCGCCCTCACCGGCATGAGCGAGGTGCACCCGGGCGACGACCTCGTGGCGCTGATCCTCGGCACCGGCGTCGAGCTCGTCGACGGCGACATCCTCGTCGTCACCTCGAAGATCGTCTCCAAGGCCGAAGACCGCTACGTGCAGGCCGCCGACCGCGAAGAAGCGATCACGGCCGAGACCGTGCGCCTCGTCGCCTCCCGCACCTACGACGGGCACACCATGCGCATCGTCGAGAACCGCCTCGGCATGGTCGCGGCGGCCGCCGGCGTCGACGCCAGCAACACCCCCGACGGCTGGGTGCTGCTGCTCCCCGAAGACCCCGACCGGTCGGCGCGCACGCTTGCGGCAGGGCTGCGTGCCGCCACCGGTACCGAGGTGGGCGTGATCCTCAGCGACACCCTCGGACGCCCTTGGCGCGAAGGGCAGACCGACGTGGCGATCGGCGGCGGCGGGGTGCACATGATCGCCGACCTCCGCGGCACGACCGACCAGGCGGGCAAGGTCCTCAGCGTCACGACCCCGTGCGTCGCGGACGAGCTGGCCGCGGCGTCCGACCTCGTCAAGGGCAAGGCGAGCGGCAATCCCGTCGCCGTGGTGCGCGGTCGTGCCGATCTCGTCGGTCCCCTGACCCTCCCCGGTGCCTCGAGCATCGTGCGCGCCTCGGAGCGCGACCTCTTCTGGCTCGGCACCGCCGAAGCACTCGACCAGGGGTACCGCGACGGCTACGCCGCCGCCCTGGCAGACCTCACCGAACGACACACGAAGGATGCGACATGACACTGACCCTCGGATACAAGGCCAGCGCAGAACAGTTCGACCCGCGGGAGCTCGTCGAGATCTCGGTCGCGGCGGAGGCGCACGGCATGCAGTCCGTGTTCGCCAGCGACCACTTCCAGCCGTGGCGGCACACCGGCGGGCATGCCCCGTTCTCGCTCACGTGGATGGCGGCGGTCGGAGAGCGCACCTCGAGCATCCGCATCGGCACCTCGGTGCTGACCCCGACCTTCCGGTACAACCCGGCCGTGCTGGCGCAGGCATTCGCGAGCCTCGGTTGCCTGTACCAGGACCGCATCATCCTCGGCGTCGGCTCGGGCGAAGCGCTCAACGAGATCGCGACCGGATTCCGCGGAGCGGGCGAGCAGGAGTGGCCCGAGTTCAAGGAGCGCTACGCGCGCCTGCGCGAGTCGGTGCGGCTGATGCGGGCGCTGTGGTCGGGTGACCGGGTGAACTTCGACGGCGAGTACTACTCGACGCACGACGCCTCGATCTACGACCGCCCCGAGGGCGGCATCCCGATCTACATCGCTGCCGGCGGACCGATGGTGGCGCGCTACGCCGGTCGCGCGGGCGACGGTTTCATCTGCACCTCCGGCAAGGGACAGGAACTCTACGTCGACCAGCTGCTGCCCGCCGTGAAGGAGGGGCTGGAGCAGTCCGAGCGCTCGTTCGACAGCTACGACCGGATGATCGAGATCAAGCTCTCCTACGAGGAGACGCGCGAGGCCGCACTGGAGAACACCCGGTTCTGGTCGCCGCTGTCGCTGTCGAAGGAGCAGAAGCACGACATCACCGATCCCGTCGAGATGGAGAAGGCGGCGGATGCGCTGCCGCTGGAGACCATCGCCAAGCGCTGGATCGTCGGCAACGACCCGGATGCCGTGGCCGCCGAGATCCAGCAGTACATCGACTGGGGCTTCAACCACCTCGTCTTCCACGCGCCCGGTCACGACCAGCGCCGGTTCCTGCAGCTCTTCGAACGCGACATCGCGCCGCGGCTGCGCGGCTGAGGACGAGACGATGATCCGGGGTTCGGGTGTCGGGGTTCCCTCTCCGGGGGTTCCCGTGCGGGAGTGGGTCGTGGTGATCCCGGTCAAGCGCGCCGAGGTCGGCAAGTCGCGGCTGCGGCTGCCCGGGATCGAGCGCGAACCCCTCGCCCGGGCCATCGCGCTCGACACCATAGAAGCCGCTGCCGCGTGCGAGCGGGTCGTCGAGGTGATCGTCGTGACGAGCGACGAGGTCACCTCTCTCGCGTTGCGTCAGCTGCCGCGGGTACGTGTCGTGCGCGACCGCGGCGAGGGGCTGACGGCGGCGATCGACTTCGGTGTTCGTGCGGCGTCGGACGAGCGGCCGCGGGCCGTGATGCTGGGCGATCTCCCGGCGCTGCGTCCGGATGAGCTGGCGCGGGCGCTCGCCTTCGCCTCCTCGCACCCGCGCGCGTTCGTGCCCGACACGGAGGGCACCGGCAGCGTGCTGGCGACGGCGCGCGCAGGCTTCGACCTCGTGCCGTGCTTCGGGACCGACTCTGCCGCCGCACATCGAGCGGCCGGTTTCGCGGAGGTCGGATTCCCGGTGCTGAGCGGCCTGCGCCGCGACCTCGATCATGCCGAGCACCTGCGGGCGGCGCAGCGTGCCGGACTCGGTCCGCGCACCGCGGCGCTCATCGAGCGACCCCTGGTGCTCGCGTCATGACCGCCGATCCCGCTGCACCGCGGATCGTGGTGCTGGCCGGCGGCGTCGGCGGGTCGAAGTTCGTCGTGGGCGTGCGCGAGGCGGCACGGCGTCGCTGGCCCGATGGCGCGGGCGGCTCGCGCGCCGAGATCACGGTGATCGCCAACACCGGCGACGACCTGTGGCTCAGCGGCCTGCGGCTGCAGCCCGACGTCGACTCGATGATCTACGCGCTCGCCGGCGTCAACGACACCGCGCGCGGGTGGGGGCGCACGGGGGAATCGGAGCGCGTCGCGGCCGAACTGCACGCCTGGAATGCGGGGTGGCCGTGGTTCACCCTCGGCGACCTCGACCTCGGCGCCCACATCGCCCGCACCGGCTGGCTCCGAGACGGTGCCCCGGTGACGGAGGTCGTGGCGCGGCTGGCCGGACGCTGGCCGCTCGGCGTGACGCTGCTGCCGATGACGGACGCCGAGGTCGACACTCATGTCTCGACCGATGAGGGGCGGATGCACTTCCAGGAGTGGTGGACCCGGCATCGGGCGATGCTTCCGGCGCGCGGCTTCGAGTCGCCGGGCATCGAGCAGTCCGTTCCGGCGCCCGGGGTCATCGAGGCGCTGGCGGATGCGGATGCGATCCTGTTCGCCCCCTCCAACCCTGTGGTCTCGCTCGGTCCGATCCTCCGCGTTCCGGGTGTCGCCGACGCAGTGCGGGCGGCCCGCGGCGGGGTCGTCGGCGTCTCCCCGATCATCGCCGGCTCCCCGGTGCGCGGCATGGCCGACGCCTGCCTCGCCGCCGTCGGGATCCCGGCGACGGCCGATGCGGTCGGGCTGCACTACGGTCCGCGCGCAGAGGGAGGACTGCTCGATGCCTGGCTCATCGCCGAAGAGGATGCCGCGATGGCAGCATCCCTCGCGGCGACAGGGCTGCGCGCCCCGGTGCATCCGCTCTGGATGCGCGAGCTCGACACGGCGACCGCGCTCGCCGACGCGGCGCTCGAAGCAGCCCTCTCCCACTGATTCACCCGGCTTAATTCCGGCCTCGACCCGAGCGTGGAGTGCGATGGCGGCAATAGCCTGTGAGCGCATTCGCCGACACGAGGGAGAAGGCCATGGAAGCAACGGAAACGACCGACGACAGCCACGACTTCGTCGACAGGAAGCGCAGGCTCGTGAGGGCCGTGGGTGTCATCGGCATCCTCGGCGGCATCGTGCTGATCGTGGTCGGCGTCGTGGTCTGGATCATGGTGTCGACCCAGCTGCGCGCCGAGAACATCACCATCCCCGACGACGCGATCGCGTTCCAGGGGCAGACTGTCGCCGGGCCGCTCACCGCCTATGTTCAGGCCGACATCATCCAGCACCACGCGCTGGAGGCCTCCAACGGCCAGACGTATTCCGAACTCGCGATGGACGACCCGGTCCGCGCCACCGTGATGAACGCCTCGTTCCTGCGGGCGTCGCTCTTCACCTCGGTCGTGTCGTTCGGCGTCGCCGCGTTCGCGATCGGTGTCGGCATCCTGTCGGCGCTGTTCGGCTGGGCGCTGCGCTCACTCGCCGTGGTGCGTTACCGCGCCTGAGGCTGCCGAAGGCGAAGTTTCGTATCTTATCCACTTTATGTACATAAGTGGTACTCTGAGGGCATGAACACGATCAGCCGCAGTGTCCCGTCGAAGGACCTCCGTGACAGCCTGGCCGACGTCCTGGGGGGCGTCGCGTATGGGTCGGAGCGGGTGGGTGTCACTCGTCACGGGAAGCTCACCGCCGTCATGATCAGCGTGGATGACCTGGAACTCCTCGAAGAGCTGGAAGCTGCACGCGATGCGGCCGAGTTCACTGCCGCCAAGGCCGTGGATGACGGGCAGCGCGTCTCGCTCGATGAGCTCCGCGCAGAAGTCGCGTGATCGCTTATCGAGTCGAGTTCACCACTGCTGCGGCCAAGGAGATTCGGAAGTTGGATCCACGGATCCGACGCCGGATCCTTGCGGGTATCTCCGAGCTCGAGCGGGAGCCGCGTCCGAGCGGTGTGCGCAAGCTCGCGGGATATGACAACGCCTGGCGGATCAGGGTCGTCGACTACCGAGTGCTGTACGAAGTCGTCGACGCCCAGGTCCTCGTAACCGTCGTTCGAGTCGCCCACCGTCGGGGTGTCTACGACATCTAGTGCCTGCGATGAATCCCGCGGCGGCAGCGGCGGCGGCCGGTCAGGCGCGCACGACCGCACTCTCGGCATCGAAAACGATCAGCGGACGGTCGCTCCCCGGGCGGGACAGCACCTCGGCGTCGACGCGCCAGACCCGACGGATGAGCTCGCGCGTGAGCACGTCCTGCGGTGAACCTGTCGCCTGCACGTGACCGTCAGCGACCACGACCACCCGATCGGCGAAAGCGGCCGCGTGGTTGAGGTCGTGCAGCGCCGCGAGCACGGTCATCCCGTCGCCGGCGAGCGAGCGCAGCAGCACGAGCGCGTCGAGCTGGGCGCGGATGTCGAGGTGGTTGGTCGGTTCGTCGCACAGCAGCAGCGTCGGTCGTTGGGCGAGGGCCCTCGCCAGGTTCACGCGCTGGCGCTCGCCGCCGGAGAGCGTCGCGGCATCGCGTTCGGCGAACTCGCCCGCGCCGGCGCGGGCGAGCGCGACATCCGTGGCCGCGGCATCCGCATCCTCTCCCTCGAACGTCAGCCACCCGCGGTGGGGCAGCAGCCCGAGGCCGACGATGTCGCGGCCGGTCATGCCCTCCGCCGCCGACCATTCCTGCTCGACCAGTGCCACCCGCTGTGCACGGGCGCGGCGCCGCATCGCCGCGAGGGAGTCGCCGTCGAGGGAGAGGGAGTCGATCTCTCCGCGCAGCGTCCCGGCGATCAGGCGCAGCAGCGTGCTCTTGCCCGAGCCGTTGGGTCCGAGCAGCGCGGTCACCTCGCCGCCGCGCGCGGACACGTGCATGCCGTCGATGATGAGCCGGTCGCCGTGGGAGAAGCGGATGCGGCGGGCGTCGAGGCCGCTCACGGGCGTGCCTTCCGCATCCGCAGCATGAGCAGGGCGAACACCGGTCCGCCGATCAGAGCCGTGACGATGCCGACCGGCAGTTCCCGCGGTTCGAACACGGTGCGGGCGATCGTGTCGGCCCAGATGAGGAACACGGCGCCCGCGAGGAACGACACCGGCAGCAGCACGCGATGCCGTGCCCCGACGACCGCCCGCACGGCGTGCGGCAGGATCAGTCCGACGAAGCCGATCGAGCCGCTCACGGCGACCAGCGCACCGGTGAGCAGTGCCGTGCAGAGGAAGAGCAGCACGCGCAGGCACGTCACCGGGATGCCCAGTGCCTCCGCGGCGGTGTCGCCGAGCACGAGACTGTCGAGCGGGCGGGCCGATGCCAGCAGCGGGATGGCGCACACGAGCACGGCGACCCCGGCGAGCGTGGCCGACGCCCAGTCCGCACCGCCGAGCGAGCCGAGCAGCCAGCTGAGGATCTCGCGGTAGCTGTCGTTCGTGGCGCTCCAGAAGATCACCAGGCTGGTCAGTGCGGCGAGCACGGCCGACACGGCGAGCCCGGCGAGCACGACGGCGGTCGGCCCGGACGAGCCGGCGGCCCGCGCCAGCCCGAGAGTCAGCGCCAGGGCGAGCAGCGCCCCGGCGAAGGCCGCGAACGGGAGCGCGATCGCCGCACCGAGCACGATCACGATGACCGCGCCGGTCGAAGCCCCGGACGAGAGGCCGAGCAGATACGGATCGGCGAGCGGATTGCGGGTGAGGGCCTGCATCACGGCGCCGCATAGCGCCAGTCCGCCCCCGACTGCGGCGGCGGTCAGCACGCGCGGCACCCGTCCCTCCCAGATGATCGCGTCGCGGATGGGGGTGAGCCCGCTCGTCGTCCCGGTCAGATGCGCCCACACGCTCGCCGCGAGCTCGGCGGGACGGATGTCGGCCGGACCGATCGCGACTGCGGTCACGATGCTGCCTGCCAGCGCGAGCAGCAGCACCGTGATCGCCGGCACCGTCCGTCGCCGTGTCCGAGGGGCGGATGCCGCAGGGAGGGGGACCGCCGCCCGCACCGGGAGCGTGGCGCTCACTGTTCTCCGAGCTGCGCCACGATCGACTTCACCGCGTCGACGTTGCGGATTCCGGCTTCGGTCGCGGGGAAGTCGACGATCATGAACCGCTGATTCTTCACGGCGTCGAGCTGCGCGGTGACGGGGTTCGACGTGAGCAGCGCGATCTTGGAGGCGGCCGTGTTCCAGGCGGCGTCCACCAGCACGATCACGTCGGGGTCGGCGTCGGCGATCAACTCCCACGAGCTCGACGTCCAGGTGTCGTGCACGTCGGCGAAGACGTTGTCGAGCCCGGCCGCCGACATGATCATCTGCGGTGCGCCGATGCCCGCACCCACGAACGGCTGGTCGGTGCCCGACGAGTACCAGAGCGCGGTGAGGCCGCGGTCGTCGGGGGTGATCGCGGCGAGCTCCTTCCGCTGCTGCGCGATGAGGGCGGTCGCGGCGTCCTCCTCGCCGAGCAGTTCGCCGGCCTCCGCGAAGCCGTCGAACACGGTGTCGAACGTGAGCGGATCGGGTATGTACCCGGGGGCTTTGCAGGCGGCGGGTGCGACGTAGGTGGCGATGCCGAGCTTCTGCAGGTCGGCGCGTTCGCCGGCACCGTCGACCGAGAAGTTCGACTCCCAGCCGGCGAACACCAGGTCGGGCTCGAGGTCGAGCACCGCCTCCTTCGAGGGCACCTTCTCGGAGACGACCGCGATCCCGTCCGCGTCGGCGGCGAGGTCGTCGGGGAGAGGCCCATCGGAGAAGGCGGAGCCGATGATGCGGTCGCCGGCGCCGAGGGCCAGCGCGAGTTCGAGCGTCGACGACTTGATGGTGAGGATGCGCTGCGGGGGCGAGTCGACCGACACCTCGGTCCCGCAGTTGTCGAGCACGAGCGGTTCGGCGGCGGCATCGGCGGCGGCGGCCGAGTTCGCGGGCGCACCTGCGCATCCGCTGAGGCCGGCGGCGAGCAGGAGGGCGAGGACGGGGGCGGCGCCGAGGGCGCGGGCGGTGGCGGGCATGGTTCTCCGAAGACGTGGAAGGGAAGGGTGCAAGAGAGCGCACGTTCGCCGTCCAGGTCGGGACCAGCGACGTCGGCCAATCGGGTCGACGTGATGCGGTCATGGTAGCGCGGATACTGGATCCAAATCAATACTGGATTCTGGATCCAGAATGGACGATGATGAAGAACGCCCCACCGCTGCGGTGCCGATCTTCGATCGCGATGCCGCGCTCACCCGAGAGGAATCCATGCAGACCACATCCGTCTCGTACTTCAGCGAGGGTCAGCGCATCTCCGCCGTCTGGCGGACTCCCGATCATGAGGGGCCGTATCGCGCGATCGTCCAGGGGCCAGGATGGCTCGGACTCAAAGACGCCAAGCTCTACGTGCGCTACCACGAAGCCCTCGTCGAGGCCGGCTTCGCGGTGCTCGTGATCGACTACCGCGGCTTCGGCGACTCCGAAGGCGACCGCGGATACCTGTCCCCGGCCTGGCAGCTGCAGGACCTGGTGAACGCCGTGACCTACCTGACCACCCGCGACGACGTGATCGCCGACGCGATCGGTGTCTTCGGCACCGGCGGCACGGGCGGCGGCAACGCCGTGCTCCTCGCCGACGCCGACCCGCGCATCAAGGCCGCCGTCAGCCAGGTGCCCGTCGCCGACGGCGAGGACTGGCTGCACCGCATGCGCAGCGAGTACGAATGGCTCGACTTCCAGAAGTCGCTCGAAGAGGACCGCCGGCTGCGCGTCGCCACAGGGGAGGGGCGCATCGTGCACCCCCGTGAGGAGATCATGATCCCCACGGCCGAGCGCCGAGCGACCAAGATCAAGGCTGACGTCGACGACCGCATCCCCACCGCGGTGCCGCTCGCGTGTGCCGAGGGCATCATCGCCTACCGGCCCATCGACGCCGCCGCCCGCCTGACCACACCCCTGCTCGTGATCGGCGTCGAGGGCGATGCGACCACCCCGACCGACCACGCCGAGGCGCTCTACGAGGCCGCGCGCGGTCCGAAGCAGCTGATCATGCAGCGCCACACCACGCACTACGCCGCGTACGACGCCTACTGGGAGCAGACCACCCCGGTGATCGTCGGCTGGTTCGACCAGTACGTGCGGCCCGCGCATCTCATCCACCGCGTCTCGCCGTCTCCCGCGATCGGCGAGTCCATCCAGGCACAATCCGTCACCACAGAGGAGGTCGCGCGATGAGCGTCGATCTGAAGATCACCGGCGGCACCGTCGTCACCCCCGCAGGACCGGTCGTCGCCGACCTGCTCGTCGCCGACGGCAAGGTCGCAGGCATCGTCTCGGCCGATACCGCCATCGACGCCGACCGCACGATCGATGCATCCGGCAAGCTCGTGCTCCCCGGCATGGTCGACGTGCACGTGCACACCCGCGAACCGGGCTACGAGCACAAGGACGATATCTACACGACGAGCCTGCAGGCCGCGGCCGGTGGCGTCACGACCATGTTCGGCATGCCCAACCTCAAGCCGCCGACGACCGATGTCGCCACGCTGACCGACGTGTTCCACCGCTATGAGGAATCGTCGATCGTCGACTGGAACCACAACCCCGCGCCGACCAAGTTCGACGAGATCGCCGGTATGAGCGACATGGGAATCCGCGCGTACAAGATCTACATGGTCGTCGACACGGGTCGCGACTACCCGCACCCCTCCGGCACCGGCATCCACAACCACGGGCACCTGCTCGAGATCATGGACCACATCGCCCAGACCGGGAAGCGGTTCATCGTGCACCCGCACGACCAGGCGCTCATGGACTACATCGAGGGTGCCTACCTCGCCCGCGGCGAGAACACCCCCGAGGGCTACGCCTCCGCCTACGCCGCGCGCGAGGGCGTGATCTGGGACACCGCGATCGACGTGGTGCTGCGCCTCGCCGAAGCATCCGGATGCCCCGTGCACATCGCGCACATCCAGACCCGCCGATCGATCGAGGCCGTGCGTCGCGCCAAGCAGAACGGCATCGACGTGACCTGCGAGGTCAACCACTGGGCGCCGTTCCTCTCCACGTGGAACGACGTCGAGACGCTCGGCCCCTACGCGCTCAGCTACTGGGTGCCCGACGACAACCGCGCCGCCGTGTGGGAGGGCATGCGCGACGGCACGATCGACATCGCCGCCAGCGACCACGCCCCGCACACGCGCGAGGAGAAGGAGGTCGGTTGGACGCAGATGTGGAGCTCGCACACCGGCACCCCCGGCATCCAGTACTACTACGAGCTCATGCTCGACGCCGTCAACAAGGGCGAGCTCGACCTGCAGCGCGCGATCGACATGGTCGCCCACATCCCCGCCGCGAAGTTCGGCCTGGAGGGTGTGAAGGGATCGCTCACGATCGGGGCGGATGCCGACATCGTCATCGCCGACCTCGCCGAGGAGTGGACCATCACGAACGACGACGTGCTGTCGAAGATCGGCTGGACCCCTTACGACGGGCGCACCATCAGCGCCCGAATCCAGCGCACCCTCGTGCGCGGTGTCGACGTCTACGTCGACCGCGAGGTCGTCGGCGACCCCGCATTCGGAAAGCTCGCCGCCTCGGCGGAAGACAGGGCGGCGCTCGCCGCAGAGAGGAACTGACATGAAATTCGGACTGCTGCTGCCGCACTTCGGCGAGGAGGCGAGCAAGGAGAAGCTCCTGGAGGGATCCAAGCTCGCGGAGAGCTTCGGATTCGACTCCGTCTGGGTGCGGGATCACCTGGTGTTCGAGCCGCACGGCGAGATGGAGAAGCCGAACCGCACGTTCTACGACGCGCTGACGACCCTCACCGCAATCGGCGCCGTGACCGACAAGATCGAGCTCGGCACCGGATCGCTCATCCCGTTCCGTCACCCGTTGGTCACGGCCCTCATGGCCGGCACGATGACGCAGCTGCTCGGTCCGCGCCTGATCCTCGGGTTCGGCGCCGGCACCTTCGATCATGAGTTCGACGCGATCGGCTGGGGCGACCTCGACCGTGTCGAGATGGTGCGTTCGAACGCCGAGATCCTGCGTCGGGTGTTCACCGAGAACGACGTCACCTACGACGACGGCATCTTCTCGTTCGAGAACGTCACGATCGAGCCCAAGCCCGTCGGTGGACGTATCCCGTTCTGGTACTGCGGTGCGACCCCGCGCTCGGCCCGTCTCGCGGCGGAGTTCGCCGACGGATGGATGCCCGGACGCACCGGCCTGCTCACGATGGAGAAGCGCATCCAGACGATGCGCGAGATGACGGACGAGAACGGCCGGCCCATGCCGACCATCGCCGTGATCCCGCCCACCTCGATCGAGGACACCCGGGAAGAGGCGCTCAAGCACGTGAACATCCCGGGCCTGCTCGCCTGGGCGAACAAGGCCAAGTTCGCGGTGAAGCCGCCGTCCGGCAGCTTCGAGACCGTGGAAGACCTCGAGGGTCAGCTGATCGTGGGCGACCCCGATCAGGCGGTCGAGCAGATCAAGCGGTTCGAGGAGGTCGGCACCGAACACCTGGTGTTCGACTTCCGGTTCAAGTTCGATCGGTTCTTCGAGCAGATCGAACTTCTCGGTACCGAGGTGCTTCCTAAGCTGCGATAAGCCGCGCACCCGAGCGCGGCACGAGACGAGAGGTCGACGATGACTGACGTGAAAGACACCGCACGAGACACCACCGATCCGCTGATCTCGGTCACCGGACTCTCGGTGAGCTACGACGTGGCGCGCACGGGAAAGAAGCTGATCGCCATCGAAAACGTCGACCTCGACGTGTTCGAGGGCGAGTTCATCACGGTGCTCGGCCCGTCGGGGTGCGGCAAGACGACGTTCATGAACGTCATCGCCGGCCTCGTCGCGCCGAGCACCGGGTCGGTCCTGGTGGATGGGAAGCAGGTCGACGGCCCTGGACCCGACAGGGCCGTCGTCTTCCAGGACTATGCGCTGCTGCCGTGGCGGACCGTCTTCGACAACGTGAAGTTCGGGTTGGAGATGCAGAAGGGCCTGCGCACGGCGGATTGGCGCGCCAAAGTGCAGGAGGCCATCGACATGGTCGGCCTCAAGGGGTTCGAGTCGTCGTATCCCCGCGAGCTCTCCGGTGGGATGCAGCAGCGCGTCGGGCTCGCGCGGGCGTTCGTGGCCGAGCCGCGGATCCTGCTGATGGATGAGCCGCTCGGTGCGGTCGACGCCCTCACCCGTGAGGTGATGCGCGACGAGATCGAGAAGCTCATCGAGAAGACCGGCAAGACCGTCCTGTTCATCACACACTCGATCGAGGAGGCGATCCTGCTCGGCGACCGCATCGTGGTCTTCAAGAGCCACCCCGGCGCGATCAAGGAGATCATCACCACCGGCATCGAGCGACCGCGCTCGGAGCGCTCGGTGCAGCACGACCCGCGCTTCCTCGAACTCCGCGACCACCTCTGGGAGGCGCTGGAGGGCGAGGCCACAGCGGCCGCGGTGTCGAAGTGACCGCGCTCCTCGCCTCGGGCCCCAACCTCGGCAGGGGTGGCGCGGCCGCGTGGCTCGCGGGCTTGAGTGCCCGCGGCAAGGCCGCCGTGATCGCGGTCGAGGTCGTCATCCTCCTCGTGCTCTGGCAACTGGTCGTCGGAGTGCTCGGCTGGATCAATCCGGTGTTCCTCCCGCCGCCGCTGTCGATCGCACAGGGCTTCGGCGAGATCGTGGCCAACGGGTCGCTCGCCGCCAACGCCGGCGTCTCGATGCAGGCGTGGCTGACCGGCTTCGCGCTCGCGGTGGTCGTCGGCATCCCGGTCGGTCTGCTCATGGGCTCGTCGCTCCCGGTCGATCGGGTGGTCGGTCCGATCGCCTGGACGATCTATGCCACCCCGTCGATCGCGTATCAGCCGCTCGCGAAGGCGTGGTTCGGATTCGGCATCGGCCCGGTGATCTTCCTCGTGACGATCAGCGCGATCTTCCCGATCCTGCTCAACGTCGCGGCGGGCATGCGCACCACAAATCCATCGATCATCCGGGCCGCGCGCGTCTACGGCGCCGGGCGGATGCGGCTCTACCGCTCCGTGTACCTGCCGTCGACGATCCCGTTCCTGTTCGCGGGTCTGCGTCAGGCGGTCGTGCTCGCCACGATCGGCATGGTCGTGGCCGAGCTCGCCGGCTCGTCGAGCGGCATGGGCGCGCTCATCATCCGCGCCTCGAACACATATCAGACCGATCAGGCGTTCGCGGCGATCGCCGTCGTCGTGGTCTGGAGCGTGGGCATGACCCAGGCGGTCACGGCCATCGAGCGCGGTGTCGCGCCGTGGACGAGGAAGGGCAAGCGATGAGTGTCATGTCTGCGACCGGGACCGTCCGCATCGTCCGCCCGCGGCGTGTGGTGCGCTCGGGCGAGGGCAGGTGGACGTTGCTTCTGATCGGCGTCGTGCTGGTGGTGCTGCTCCTGTGGGAGGCGGCGGTCAGCTGGTTCCAGTGGATCCCTGCGGCGTTCCTGCCCGCCCCCAGCGCCATCGCCGTGGCGTTCGGGCAGCTCATGGTCGATCCGGAGTTCTGGTCGGCTTTCGTCTTCAGCGTCACCAACCTGCTGATCGGTCTCGCCATCGCGATCGTCGTCGGTGTGGTCGTCGGCCTCGCGGTCGGCTGGTCGCCGGTGCTGCGCTTCATGGTCGCGCCGTTCCTGTGGGTGCTGTACTCCACGCCCAAGGTGGCGCTCGCGCCGCTGTTCATCCTCGGGTTGGGACTCGGGAGCGAGTCGAAGATCGCGCTCGTGATCCTGCTGGCGGTGTTCCCGATCCTGCTGAACACGATGGAGGGTGCGGTCACCGTGAATCCTTCGCTCGTGAACGCGGCCCGGGTCTACGGGGCGAAGGGGATCGGTCTCGGCTGGAAGGTGATCTTCCCCGCCACGCTGCCGTACAGCCTGTCCGGCATCCAGCGCGGTGCGGCTCTCGGCTTCACGGGTGAGGTGCTCGGCGAGTTCCTCGGCGGCACCGGCGGCCTCGGCCACCTGCTCGAGTTCGCGGCCTACCAGTTCCGCATGGACGAGGCGATCGCGATGGTCGTGGTGATGGTCATCATCGCGAACCTGACGCTGTTCCTCATCTCGGTGCTCCGTCGTCGGCTCGCGCCCTGGTATGACGAGCGCAAGATCGTCGGCTGACCCGCACCCGCCACCGACTCCCGACCCCCGTCTCATGCGCGACGGGGGTCGGGTCTTTGGTCTCATCGCTCATCGCCGACATCCTGCGGGATCCGTTCTCCGGGATCGGGAAGCCGGAGCCGTTGAAGCACGTGTTGTCCGGGGCGTGGTCCCGTCGCATCGATCAGAGCAATCGTCTCGTCTACTACGTGAGCGACGACCAGATCGTCATCCTGCAGGCTCGCGACCACTACTAGGAGCACACGAAGAGGCCCCACCGCCATGCGCAACGGTGGGGCCTCTCGTGTGACTCAGTGGATCACGGGTAGGGCAGCGTCGCCGGTCCCTCGTTGTCGAGTCCCAGCAGTTCCTGCGCCTTGCGCAGGTAGACCAGCTGTTCGGAGTCGAAGTCGAGCGGATCGAGCTGCTGCGTCTCGATGGTGGTGTCCCATGCCTCGTCGTCGAAGTACAGGTTCGGGCAGGCGAGGTGGCCGTCGAGGATCCAGACGCTGTCCGACTCGCGCAGCTCCGCCACGTCGAAGTCGTTAGCCTCGTAGATGTCCAGGGCGGCGTCGGCGTTCTCCGGGAACTCGCCCGGTGCCGGTGCCGTCATGAAGTCAGTGGCCTTGAGCGTCGCCCGCAGGAACCGCACCAGGGTGTTCGGGTTCTCCTGAGCCCACTTCGTGCCGGCGATCTGCACATCGTTGGCCCAGTTCCGCAGCGACTCCACGACGATGTTCGCGCCGTGCTCCTCGAGGGCGGCCCGGTCGTCGGCGTAGAACGGCTGCAGCGTGATCTTGTCGTTCACGAAGAACTCGGTCCACGACTCCGAACCGGGGCCGGGGTAGACGATCTCGGCGTTGATCCCCGAGACGTCCCACCCTTCTTCCGCGAGCACCTGGGCGCGCTGGAACTCGGCCGGGTCGCCGGGGGTGCCCGCCAAGACGATCGAGGTCCCGTCGAGGTCGTCGACGCTCTTCACGTCGGACTGCACCGCGAAGTCGAAGTTCTGCCGGCAGTAGTGCCCGGAGACCAGGTCGATCTCGACGCCCCCGCGGATGGCGTCGATCACGGTGCCAGTCGACTCCACGCCGATGTCGGCGCTGCCGCTGGCGACCGCGGCCGTGACGTTGTCGGCGGTGATGACCTCGACGGTGAGGCCCTCGTCTTCGTAATAGCCGAGGTCGGTTCCCAGCACGAACATCGAGTACATCGTGATGTCGGGGAAAGGGATGGCCACCGTGATGCTCGTGTCTTCGGCGGCTCCGGGTTCGCCGTCGCCGAGGTCGACGGGTCCGGTCGGTGTCGGCGACGGTGCGGTGCAGGCGGCGAGCAGCGTCAGTGCTGCTGCGCCGCCGACCACGGCGATGCCGAGTCGGTTTCGTGTCGTGCGCATGACTCTCCATTCGGGCAAGTGCGTGCGACTCCTCCGTGGAGTGGGGCGCCTCACGCGGATTTTGGGATACGGTATCCAATTTGGAATCACGTGTCCATGGTTTGCGGGATATCGTGCTCGAACAGGGTGTAGACGGCTCTGGTGAAAATTGGATACAGTATCCGAAACAGATTCCCGCGATGAAGAGGTGAAGATGCGTGCCGCCGTGCTGAGCCGCCACGACCTGGACGGGCTGACCGTCGCGGAGACGGCTGCACCGGCACCCGGACCCGGCGAGGTTCTCGTGCGCGTCGACACGGTCGGGGTGAACCAGCTCGACCTGAACGTGATCGCCGGCATCGGCCCGGGAGCGCAGGCCCGCCTGCCGCGCATCCTCGGCATCGACCCGGCCGGGGAGATCGTCGCGGTCGGCGCCGGCGTCGACCAGGAGCGCCTTGGACAGCAGGTCGTCGTCAAACCCAACATCGCCTGCGGATCATGCGCGTACTGCGAAGCCGGCGACGAGGCCGACTGCCCGAGACAGACCGTCGTCGGCGTGCACCGCGACGGGGGAGCGGCCGAGTTCGTCTCCGTCCCCGCCCGCAACGCGATTGACCGCCGCGGGCTCGATGCCGCGCAGGCGACCGCCGTCGTGCACAGCGCTTCGATCGTGATCAACGCCGTGCGCACGGTCGCGCTCGCCGCCGACGACAGGGTGCTCATCACGGGTGCCGGTGGAACGCTCGGCCGCGCCGCCGTGGCCATCGCGCTGGCTCGGGGCGCCCAGGTCGTCGCCGCCTCCCGCCGAGACGTCGCTCCGGTGGGCGATGAGCAGCTCGTCCGGGCCTCGGACGCCGCGACCCTGGCCGCTGCGCTCGACGGGGGCGACGGTTTCGATGTCGTGCTCGACGTCTCGGGACATGCGCCGACGCTGAGCGCCGGGATCTCGGCGTTGCGGTGGGGAGGTCGGGTCGTGTTCTGCGCGGCATCCGTCGACAGCGATCTGCGCATCGACTCCCGCGACTTCTACCTGCGGCGCAAGCAGCTCTCGGGCGTCGCCAGCGCACGCTACGACGACGTGGCCGAGGCGCTCGCGCTCGCCGCGGCCGGAGCGCTGCCTTCGCTGGTCGGCACCCGCTACGCGCTGGACGACATCGCCACGGCGTATCGCGAGTTCCCCCGGAAGGGCGACGGGAAGGTCGTCGTCGATGTGCGCTGACCGCCCGCGGAATCGAAGAGGAGACCAGAAGTGACGAGTTCTGCATCACCCGGCGCCGGAGCGCTTGCGGGGATCCGCGTGGTCGAGCTGGGCCAGTACATTTCCGGCCCGTTCGCTGCGAAGCTGCTCGCCGACCTCGGCGCCGACGTCGTCAAGGTCGAGTCGCCGGAGGGCGACCCGATGCGCCGGTGGGAGGGCCGCGCGACCATGAGCCCCCAGTTCGCCGCCTACAACCGGGGCAAGCGCGGGGTGGTGCTCGACCTCAAGAGCGCCGAAGGCCTCGCCGCCCTGTTCGGACTGGTCGACGACGCCGACATCGTGCTCGACAACTTCCGTCCCGGGGTCGCCGATCGGCTCGGTTTCGGGCCCGAGGCTCTGCATGCCCGAAACCCGCGGGTGATCACGTGCTCGATCACCGGCTTCGGCCCGACCGGCCCCGCGGCCACGCGCCCCGCCTACGACACCGTGATCTCGGCCACCGGCGGCATGTACAGCCAGATCGTGCCGGCATCCACGATCCGTCCGCTCGGGCCGGCGTTCTCCGACCTGCTGTCGGGCATGTCAGCGGTGCAGGCCGTGCTCGCCGCGCTCCACGCCCGCGATGTCAGCGGAGTGGGGGAGCACGTCGAGGTCACCATGGTGGGCGCGCTGCTCGACTTCCTCACCGAGTCGGCGTCGGCGTTCCTCGAGACCGGTCAGATCTCTTCGCCCGATTCGCGACCGCGTCGGGCGCAGGCCTACGCGTGCCGCGGCTCCGACGACAAGGCGTTCGTGATCCACATGTCGGTGCCGGAGAAGTTCTGGACCGGCCTGCTCGACGTGCTGGAACGGCCGGACCTCGCCGAGGACCCGCGCTTCTCGACTCGCGAGGGGCGCGTGCGCAACTACGACGAGCTCGACGTGGTGCTCAAGGAGATCGCGGCCACGCGACCCCGCCAGCACTGGCTCGACCGACTCGCGGCGCACGACATCCCGCACGGTCCGCTCAACACCATGGGTGATCTGTTCGACGACCCGCAGATCGCCAGCATGGGGCTGGTCGAGGAGATCGACGGCCCCGACGGGGCACTGCGCGTTCCGGTGCCGAGCACGCGCTTCGCACGCAGCGGGCGCCCCGAGCTGCGCTACGCCCCGGCCCTCGGTGCCGACACCGAGGCGCTGACCGGACTGCGCGCAGCATCCGAACCCGAACCCGCACGAGCGAAGGAAGGGGCAGCCTGATGCCCGGCATCGACGACCTCGTCGCGATCGACGTCCACACGCACCCGCAGACCGAGGAGTTCATCGCGGCGATGGGGAAGCGGCACACGCAGATGGCCGCGCACTTCGGACGAGAGCGTCCGGTCGTGTCGTTCGCCGAGCAGGCCGACCAGTACCGCGACCGCAGGATGATGGCCGTGATCGTGAACTCCGATTCCGAGACCACGAGCGGCATCAAAGGAGCGCCCAACGACCTGCTCGGCAAGGCGCAGCGAGACCACCCCGACGTGTTCCTCGCGTTCGCCGGCATCGACCCCTGGAAGGGCGAGGCCGCGGTCGCCGAGATCCGCAGGATGCACGACGAGTACGGCATCAAGGGCGTCGGCGAGCTCAACCCGTCGCGGCAGAAGTTCCTCGCGAACGACCGCCGTTTCTGGCCGATCTGGGAGACCTGCGCCGAGCTCGGACTCGTGGTCATGTTCCACTCCGGATTCCCCGGGGCCGGCGCGGGCACACCGGGTGGGGGCGGATACCGGCTCGAGAATGCCCGGCCTGTGCCGTACATCGACGACGTGGCTGCCGAGTTCCCTGAGCTGAACATCATCAGCGCGCACCCGGCCTGGCCGTGGCACCTCGAGAACCTCGCGATGGTGTGGCACAAGTCGAACGTGTACCTCGACCTGTCTGGCTGGGCGCCGAAGTACCTGCCGCCCGAGGTGGTCCGCTACGCCGACTCGCTGATCTCCGACCGGGTGCTGTTCGGGTCGGACTGGCCCGTGATGACGGCGGATCGGTGGATGGCCGAGTTCGACGAGCTCGGCATGAAGGAGGAGTCGCGCCGGAAGATCCTGCTCGACAACGCACGCAAGCTGTTCCGGCTGTGACCGGCGAGGAAGGAGCCGATCGTGGCTGAATTGGTGATGGCGGCGGCGACGCCGCACAACCCGCTGCTGTGGCGGGCGATGCGCGAGCCGATGCCGGATGATCTCGTCCAGGTGGAGGCGAACTTCCGCCGCATCCGCGAGGCGATCGCGGATGCCGGTGTCGATACGCTCATCGTGCTCGGCACCGACCACGTGCGGCAGTTCTTCTCCGACAACTCGCCCGCGTTCATCGTCGGCAAGGCGGCGTCGTACCACGGCACCTACGAGAACGAGGTGCGCACGTTCGGCATGGAGTACGCCGAGCTCACCGGCGATCCGGAGCTGGCGACGCAGATCACCGGCCGCGAGGTGCTGCCCGAGACGATCGACTTCTCGGTCTCGCACGAGTGGCGCCTCGACCACAGCTTCGTGCTGCCGTTGCAGTACGTGCGGCCCGAGCTGGACCTGCCGATCGTGCCGATCCACGCCAACTCGATCCTGCCGCCGCTGCCGACCGCCGCACGCTTCGCCGCACTCGGGCATCACCTGCGCACCGCGGTCGAGTCGTGGGACAGCGGCGCCAGGGTCGGGCTGCTCACGTCGGGCCACATGGCCACGGACGTCGGTGGGCCCCGCACCTTCAACGGCTCGCCCGACCCGGAGTTCGACGCCGAGGCGGTCTCGTGGATGCGCGACGGCGACCTCGACGGCGCGATCGCCGGCTGCCGCTTCGACCGGATCATGGCCGCTGGCAACGTCACCTATCAGTATGTGAACATCGTGGCCGCGCTCGCCGCGATGCAGGGGCGGCCGGCCGAGCTCGCCGAGGCCACGACGTCGCGCTTCGCCTCCAGTCCGTTCTTCCTGTGGAGGGCCGCATCGTGAGCAAGTACATGATGAACAAGTTCATCCGCGCCGTCGAGATGAGTACCGCCAACGTCAACGCCTACGTCGCCGACACGGCGGGTTTCGTCGACGCCTGGCTGGCCGGGGGAGCAGGGCCGGATGCGGTCGCCGACGACCGTGTGCTGACGCCCGAGGAGCGCACCGCCTTCATCGACCGCGACTACGGGGCGCTGTACGGGCTCGGCGCGCATCCGTATCTGCTCTGGCACTTCACCGAGGCCGTCTACGAGCACGAGTACACCGATGGGTTCGGGTGGCGTGAGCTCGTGGAGCGGTACCGCGCCGCGATCATCCCGCACGGCGAGATCGACGACATCCCCTGACCGGGGGCTCTCCGCCCCTTCGTCATCCGTCGGGAGGTTTCGCCGTCCGGGCACCCCCGCGGTCGGGATCTCCCGACGTCCGTCCATGCTCCCGACAAGTGGACCGTGCGTGCGTGCGTGCGGGCGTGCGTGCGGGCGCGACGGATGCCCCGTGGCGGGGTTTCCACGGGGCATCCGCCCTTTCTGCGCCGGCGTCGAGCGACAGGGCGAGCTGGGGGCTACGAACCCGTCGGCGCGGGGAACGACGCAGCGGCGCACCGGCGGCGCGGGGTCTCCTCCCCCGAGGACGACCGCACCGCCGGCGTCATCGCTACGCCGTCAGGCGGCGTCGCAGCAGCCCGGCACCTCCGAGGAGGAGCAGGACGGCGGCGAGGGTGACCAGTCCGATCGACGGCGCTCCGCCGGTCATGGCGAGTCCCTCAGCAGGACCGGTGAATGCGGCACCGGAGGCGCTCGCCGCACCGGCCGAGGATCCGGGGGTGGTTCCCGGGTTCGTTCCGGGGTCGGTTCCCGGGTCGGTCCCGGGGTCCGTGCCGGGGTCCGTGCCAGGGTCGGTTCCGGGGTTTGTGCCCGGGTCGGTCACCGTCGCCTCGCCGATCACGGAGATGGCGTTGCCGCCGAGCGTGATCGGAAGGCTGATCGGCAGCGCGAGCTGGGTGCCGCCGAGGAGGCCGCCCGCACCGGTCGTGATGCCGCCCCCGGTGGTCGGTGCGGTCGGCGTGGCGCCGGTTCCGCCCGTGCCGGTGACGGTGGCGTCATCGAGCAGGGAGATCGCGTTGCCGGTCACGCCGATGGGGGCGGTGACGGGTGCGGTGATCTGGGTGCCGCCGAGGACGCTGTCGGTTCCGGTGGTGGTGTTGCCGCCGGTCGCGGGTGCGGTCGGCGTGGTGCCGGTTGCTCCCGTTCCCGTGCGGGTGACGGTGGCGTCGTCGAGGAGCGAGATCGCGTTGCCGGTCACGCCGATGGGGGCGGTGACGGGTGCGGTGACCTGGGTGCCCCCGAGGACGCTGTCGGTTCCGGTGGTGGTGGTGCCGGTCGCGGGTGCGGTCGGCGCGGGAGCGGTGCTCCCGGTGCCGGTCGCCGACGTGTCGCCGAGGAGCGAGATCGCGTTGCCCGACACCGTGATCGGTGCGGTGACGGGCGCCGTGGCCTGCGTGCCGCCGAGGATCGCGTCGTCACCCGAGGTGCCCGCCATGGTGGCGGGAGCGGTCGAGCCTGCGGTTCCGGTGGTGCCGGTACCGGTCGAGCTCGTGTCGCCGAGGAGCGCGATCGCGTTGCCCGACACCGTGATCGGTGCTGTCACCGGGGCGATGACCTGCGTGCCGCTGCCGATCCCGTCATCGCCGGACGTGGCCGGGCCGGCCGGAGCGGAGGATGCCGGTGCTGCGGCGCCCTGCGCGGTCGGTGCGGTGTTCGCGCTGTCGCCGAGGAGCGAGATAGCGTTTCCGGTGACGGTGATGGGTGCGTTGACCGCGAGCAGCGCCTGGGTGCCCGAGAGCACGCCGTCCAGGCCGTTCGTGGTCACGAGAGGCGCCGCGGCGGGAGTTCCGGCCTGGGGAGCCGGACTCTGGGGAGTCGCTGCCGGGGCGCTGGTGGATGCGGTGTCGACCACGCTCACCGCGTTGTTCGTCACGGTGACGGGCAGGTTGACGGTCACCGCGGCCTGGGTGCCGGATGCCGCCCCCGATGCCCCGCTGGTCTCCGGTGCGGGGGCCGGCGCGGGAGCGGGGGCCGGTGCTGGGGCAGGGGCCGGTGCCGGTGCCGGGGCGACGGCGTTGCCGAGCACCGAGATCGCGTTGCTCACGACCGAGATCGGTGCCGAGATCGTCGTCTCCGCCTGCGTGCCGGAGAGCAGTCCGTCGTCTCCGTTGGTCTCGGCCGCATTCGCGGCCGTCGCGCCGAGGAGCGTGATGCCCCCGGCGATGAGCGTGCCCCACAGGACGCGCTTGATGTACGTACGCATGATTCTTCTCCTGACTGGATGGATCGTCTGATGGGTGCACGCGATGGGAGTGCGCGCGCAGCACGGCATCTGTCGTTCGCGAGGAACGACGTGACGGTCCGTCAGTCAGGAGAGACGTCGGTGTCGGCGACCGGCGACGAAGGAAGCACGTCGTCGGCGGCGCCGGAATTCCGCTCACCAGCACGGAGCGGAGAGGAGTCCACGTCGCTGAACCGCGCGTGGGCAGCACTGGATGCTCCGCCGGAACCGGCGGAGGATGATGCGGGAAGCGGGGCACCGGGCGGGCTCCCACTGGGAGGCCCTGAGGGCACACGGGTGGTGTCGTCGCCGGTTGGATCCGAGCCGTTCGCCACGGGTGGTGCGGTCGACGGGGCGGATGCGGTGGCGGCGGACAGCACGCCAGGCGTCGATGCCGCGGCAGCGACTCCTGGGCTTGCGGCCACGGTCGGCAGATCCGGGCGTGCGGCGACGATGCCGGGCTCGGAACCGGGTGCCGGCGTGGTCGGGTCGAGGGCTTCGAGCACCGGCGGCACCGTCTCGTTCGTGACCTGACCGAGGAGGGCCGTCGTGTCGTCGACCACGCCGACGACTCCGTTGACCGCGGAGATGACGCCGAGGTCGCTGACGAGTCCGCCGACCACGGGAATGCTCCCGACGGCGTCGAGGATCGGATCGGTGATGGTCGCGACGGGCGCCTGGGAGAGAGCGTTCGTGATCGGCTCCACGACTGCCGCCGCGGTCTCGGTGACGGCGTGCACGACGGGTGCGGTCACCGGGGCGACGATCGGGGCCTGCGTGACGGGGCGCGTGACCGTCGGGACGACAGCGGGAACCGCCTGCTGCACGGGGGCGACGACCTGGGTCACGACCGGCGCGACGACCTGCGTCACGATCGGGGTCACCGGAGCGGTGACAGCGGTCACCGTGTTGCTGACGAGGGACGTGAGTCCGTCGAGCGGGTTGTCGGGCTGTTCGTCGGCGTGTGCCGACCCGCCGCCGAAGAAAGCGGTGAGCGCTGCCCAGATGAGCACGCCGAAGCCGCCCCAGAGGACGGCGGCTGGGGTGCCGCGTCGGGTGGCCCGAACGTTCACGTCGACCTCCCCCTCCGAAGGCAACGTACGTCGACGCAAGTGCATCGATTGCCGGTGACGATACTCGCGAGTGGCGCTCGTGTCTAGGGGGTTCTCCGCGGGTTTCCGGGGATGTCGGGGTGTGACGCGCCCGGAGAAATCTCGGCTTGACTTTCCCCAGGTTCTACACATCCCGTTCGGACGGGAAGCAACCTTCAAGGCTCGATTTAAACTGTTTCTCATCCACAGGCTGGGGAATCGGAAAAACCCAGTTCAAGGTCCAGAAAAAAGTTTGGTTCCGTGGTCCTCCACGGGGTTATCCACACCCGTTGTGCACAGACACTCCGACTTTGTCCGCACGCTTTCCACATGGTTATCCACAGGGCATGTTGCGTGGGGAAAGCGTCGCTCGTAGCGTGGGCGAGCGACCGAATGTCGGAGGCACCTGTTTCGCTGTTCACGGTGCTGGTACGGCCGCGGACCATGGGTCCGGTCGTCGCATCGCCTCATCAGAACACCGCATCGGAAACGTCGCATCGAAGGGAAGACTGTGTCGATCGCCGACATCTCGGAGGAGCGCCTGGGAGGGCAGCGTCAGCCGGAGCGCACCCCTCCGCACGACCTGCTCGCCGAGCAGAGCGCCCTGGGCGGCATGCTCCTGTCGAAGGACGCCGTCGCCGACGTGATCGAGACGCTCAAGGGCGCCGACTTCTACATCCCGAAGCACGAGCTGATCTTCGAGGCCATCCTCTCGCTGTACTCGCACGGTGAGCCGACCGACGTGGTCGCGGTCACCGACGAGCTCATCAAGACGGGCGAGCTGGGTCGCGCCGGTGGCGCCGACTACCTGCACACGCTCACCTCGATCGTTCCCACTGCCGCGAACGCCGGGTATTACGCGGGCATCGTCTCCGAGCGTGCGATCCTCCGCCGCCTCGTCGACGCCGGCACCCGCATCGTGCAGCTCGGCTACGCGGGTGAAGGCGACGCGACCGACATCGTCAACAGCGCGCAGGCGGAGATCTACTCCATCACCGGTTCCGAGACCGCCGAAGACTACGTGCCGCTGCAGATCGCCGTCGACGCCGCGCTCGAGGAGATCGAGGCGGCCAGCGGTCGCGACGGCTCGATGACCGGTGTGCCCACGGGATTCAAGGAGCTCGACGAGCTCACCAACGGCCTGCACGGCGGGCAGATGATCGTCGTCGCCGCGCGACCCGCGATGGGTAAGTCCACGCTCGCGCTCGACTTCGCACGCGCGGCCTCGATCGGTCACAACCTCCCATCCGTCTTCTTCTCGCTCGAGATGGGCAAGAGCGAGATCGCGATGCGTCTGCTCAGCGCCGAAGGCCAGATCCCGCTGCAGAACATGCGCAAGGGAAACCTCGACCCGCGCGACTGGACCACGGTCGCCGCGACCCGAGGACGCATCAACGATGCTCCGCTCTACATCGACGACAGTCCCAACATGACGCTCGTCGAGATCCGCGCGAAGTGCCGTCGCCTCAAGCAGCGCGAGGGCCTGCGCATGGTCATCATCGACTACCTGCAGCTGATGACGTCGGGCAAGCGCGTCGAGTCGCGTCAGCAGGAGGTCTCGGAGTTCTCACGAAGCCTCAAGCTCATCGCCAAGGAGCTGCAGGTTCCCGTCATCGCCCTGTCGCAACTGAACCGTGGTCCCGAGCAGCGCACCGACAAGAAGCCCGCGATCAGCGACCTGCGTGAGTCCGGCTCGATCGAGCAGGACGCCGACATGGTCATCCTGCTGCACCGCGACTCGGTCTACGACAAGGACGTGCGCCCGGGCGAGGCCGACCTGATCGTGGCGAAGCACCGTAACGGCCCCACCGCGACGATCACCGTCGCGTTCCAGGGCCACTACTCGCGCTTCGCAGACATGGCTCCGGGCGGCGACTTCAACTGACGCGGACCCGCCCGCTCACAGTGGTGCCTGCACGAGGGGCCTGAAGTCGATCGGGTCGAAGTCCTGCTCGTGGATCGAAGGCGATCGAGCCGAACGCATACGCTCACGCAACATCGGATGCCGTGAGGTGGGGGTATGGCTCCTTCCGCTCACTCTCGCCCGTCGTCCGGCCCGCGGATCCTCATCATGGGTCTCGTGGTGTCGGCGGTGCTCGCCGTCACGCTGACGCCGCGCCAGCTCGCCGGCCCCGCCCGTGCGCTCTTCATGGACCTCGCCCACGTCTTCGCGGCGCCTCTGGTCGAACCGATGACCTTCCTCGAACTGGAGAGCACGCTCAACGCCCTGCTCTTCGTGCCGCTCGGAACCGCCGCCGCACTCGCGCTCCGTCGGCGACTCTGGCTGCTCGCGCCCGTGCTCGTGTTCTGCGTGTCCTTCGCCGTCGAGCACCGCCAAGCCGCCATCCCCGGACGAGTTCCCGATGCGCAGGATGTGGTGTGGAACACGATCGGCGGGGTCGTCGGCGCAGTCTTCGTCGGGATCGCCCGCGAGCTCCGAGAGATGAGCCGGCGGCGGTGACTCCCCGTTCCGCGAATGTCAGGGCGTGACCGTGGCCGTGACCCGACGGTTCTGCTGAAGCTCCTCCGGCGTCGATGCGTTCGGCACCACGGGGTCGGCGGAACCGCGCCCCTCGGTCGTCATCCGGGAGGCGTCGATGCCGTTCGCTGCGAGCCACGTCTTCGTTGACTCCGCCCGCGCCAGGCTCAGCACGAAGTTCGCAGCGGCATCCCCGGTCGCATCCGTGTGCCCGGTGATCAGGATCGATCCTGGGGTCGCTGCGAGGAAGTCACGCAACTCCACCAGCGCCGACTGCGCGTCCGTGCCGAGCTGCGCGCTCCCGAAGGCGAAGAGGACATCCGCGCCGAGCGTCGCCTGCACCGAGCCGTCTTCCCTGGCCTGGAAAGACAGGTCCTCGTACGAACCCGGAGTCACGATCCCGGTCGAGAAGGTCGTCTCGGGGCCGGGGCCCGTGCGGGGCTTGTCGATCATGACGACCAGGCCATCCGACGCCTCCAGGAACGCCCGCCAGATCGCCTTCACGCGGTCTCGCTGCGTCGGCGTCAGATCCGGTTGCGGAGGAGCGCCGTAGCCGAGCCCGATCAGCGTGACGGTCGTGCCCGGCGGCATCATCGGCAGGTAGTCGTTCTGCTGCGCGACCTCGACGACGACCGCGCTCGTATCGGAATCGAGGATGCCGGGCGTCGTCAACATCGGGTAGCCGCGGTCGGTGAGCCCGCTGTCGATCACGATGATCGATGCGGCGATGGCACCGTCGGCCACAGCCTGGTCGCGCGCCACCGCCAGCGCCGCCCCCAGGTCATTGCCGTCGGAGTCCGCTGACACGTGCGTGATCGCGTCGATCACGGCAGCGACCACGTCCTCGACATCGTTGCGGGTCGCCTCCGGGTTGACGGTGCTCACGGTGTAGCCCGATACCTGGAACGACACCGCCGGGGTGCCGTCGTTCGCGATCACCGTGATCGGCGCCTCGTCGCGCACCGCCGCCTCGAGCAGCGGTGCGATCTCGACCGGCACCTGCGCCGCGGGCATGTTGGCATGCGCACCCGCGATGAAGATGACCGCATCGGCCGACGCATCCGTGCCGCCGCCGTCGGCAGCCTCGGCGCCCGCGCAACCGGCCAGCAGCAGGACCGAGACCACGACAGCCGCGACCCACGGCATCCGCGCGCTCACAGCGCACCGCCCTCGGCAGGGAGCCACGGATTCGGACCCGAGGCCCACGCGGGCGCCGCGAACGCGATCCGCTGGTTGAGCGGGTGATCCACGTCGCCGGGGGCGCGCCGCAGGTAGGCGCGGATCTGGTTCGCCGCCCGCCGCTCGTAGTGATTCGTGAGCGACGCCACGCGCGCCTGCAGCGCCTCGAACAGCGTCGTCAGGTTGCCCGCGATCTCGGCCTCCCGCAGCTGGCGGGCGGCGAGCTGAGCCGTGGTCGCGCTGCGGCGCGCGACGAGCGGTGCCACGGCGGCGCGTGTCTCCCGGTCGCGACGCTCGGAGCGCTGCTGCGGCGTCAGGTGCGCCTCGCTCTGTGGCACCCGGTCGTAAGCGGCCGGGTCGGTGATCGAAGCGGCTTCGATCTCGACAGCGTCGGCCGCGATCTGGCGGGCGAGCGAGGCGATCACCCGGAGGTGCTCGCGGTGCTCGTCGATCAGCGGGCCCGCGATGCGGACGGCCTCGAGCAGCTCCCACTCGCAGCGGGTCGACAGCTCGGCGGCCAGACCGCGCAGCGACGCGGACGGCTGTGCGTCGCCGATGAGCTCGTGTGCGAGGCTCTTCTGCGCGTCGCGGCGGCCGATGAACCACGCATCACGCATGCGCAGCAGGAACGGATAGGGGATGGGCAGGGACAGCGGCGCGTTCATCGCCGCGTAGTGCGAGGTGTGAGTGCTCACGATGGAGTCCTTTACTTCGAGGTGGGATCGGTGGTGTCGGTCAGGGGGAGGTCGAGACCGCTCGTCGCGGTCGGGGTGCCGAGGCGGGTGGCCACCTCGGTGCGGGCGAGCTCGCGGAGCTCACGGGTAAAGGCATGAAGGCCGCGGATCGCCTCATCACGCTCCGCGGGCAGACGCTCGAGGCGGATCTCGGCCATCGCCTGGTTCTCGTTCAGACGCACCAGGGATCCTTCGAGATCGGCGACCGCGACGTTCGAGGTCGCCAGGCGACGCTCGAGGCTGCGCAGATGCGCCTCCGCCGGCGTCAGCGTGATCTTGTATCCGTCGACCCAGGCGATCACCGCGGTCGCGAGCATCGCCACAGCCAGCACGACGGCGATGCCGATCTCGGCGCCGACCTCGTCCTCGACCGCCGCGCCGCCCTCGTAGCTGACAGAGGAGGAGTTGACGGCGGCCGCCTGGATGCGCAGGAAGAACAGGGCTGCCACCATCGCCGCGGTGGCGACCGCGGCCACGGCGCTGATCGCCTTCTTCTCCTGTGTGAACAGCACTCCGCTGGTGAACGCTGCGCTCACCGCGACCAGGGCGAACGCGGTCGCGCAGATCAGCGACTGCCACGGCTCTCCCCGCAGCAGCCCGTTGAAGGCCGGGACCGCGAGGAAGATGTCCATCGCGCCGGCGAAGACGAGCACGGCGAGAGCCCAGGACCGCGCAGTGGTGCGGGACCGGGACGACGCGGTCGCGCGGGAACGCGACCCGTGTGCGGGGGTGCGGGCGGCCGTGGCCGCCGGGGACGCCGCGGGCTGCGGCTCCTCGATATCGATCGCGTTCATGCGGAGAGCTCCTCGGAGTCGGTCTCGGGGGTGGGGTCGGCGCCGGGCGCTACGACCGGGAAGTCGATCACGGACGGCGCCGTGACCTCGGGAGTGCCGGGGAGGGGCTCGGTGCCGGACGATTCGACCGGAGCCTCCTCGCCGTGGGCGACCGCCCGCACCCGCGATGCGGTCGCCGGACCGGCCGTGGCCGCCTGCGTCAGTTCGCGATCCGGCGCCGCGAAGCCCCAGGACCGCAGGATGCTCGCGCGATCGTCGAGGATCTCGCGGAGCTCGGCGCGGACGTTGGCGAGCTCGCACGACACGATCGTCTTGTCCTGCACGGTCTGCGCGAGGAGTGCGGCAGCGGCATCCGGGTGTCGGGGTTGGAGATGGGCGTGATGCGACCGGGCACGGTGTGGTGCTCGGTCAGCGCGAGCGGGCGGACATCGGTGTCGACCGGCTTGCGGGAGAACGGATTCTTCACGGCGGTTGCGCCTTTCTGGTGGGGTGGGGGCGGCGGATCAGCTCCACTTGATGCCGCAGACGGGGCACTTGATGAAGCGGTTCGGATAGGCGCACTCGGTGCCGCAACCACGGCACACGTACATCGCGCGAGCGAACGGATGAGTCATGTCAATCACCTCCCTCGGCGGGGTCGTGGCGTACTCGCGCACCGCGGAGGATGCGCGAGTACTGGTCGTCGGTCAACAGCCCGCAGTCGAAGTACGCGACGTCGACGGCGTCGAGACTGTTCGGTTCCAGGAGGACCTGGGACGTGCGTGCGGACGCGATGCGACGGCACCGCGGCACGTACGTCCAGGTCGAGAGGATCGAGACGAGCTCGTCGCGACCCAGCTCGCCGCGGTTCGCGAGACGCACGGCATCGAGCGCGACGCCGAACCCCGCGCCCGGCTTCGCCGAGCCCGTCATGCAGCACACGACAGATCCGCCTGGTGCGCGGCCGCATGCACGGCCGACATCGCCGTGGCACGAGCACGTGAGACGGCGGCGACGCGCTCTGCTTCGGCGGCCGCCTCCGCCCGGCGCTCCGCCTCCCAGCGGGCCTGGCAGTAGCGCCGCCACTCCTCGGGGTCACGGTACGTCTCGCTCGTCAGGTGGTAGCCACCGCACGCGGCGCACTTGTAGAAGCTCGCCTCGCGGCGGTTCGAGTGCCCGCTCTGGAACAGCTCGAGGGACGCGACACGGCGGGCGCCCTGGAGGGCATGGGCCGCCTGGTGCGAGTCACGCAGACGCACCTTGCCCGTCGCCGGGCAGAGCGTGCGGGTGTGCCGGTTGATCGTGAGCGCTCCGTTGCGTCGCGAACCCTGATAGCGGGACTTCGTCGTGCGGGCCATGTCGTTCTCCTTCATCGGTGACGCCTTCGTGGGTGACGTGGGGAGAGTCAAGGGCAGCGGCGAGCATGAGTGGACGGGAAGGCCGCAAGAGGGGGGATCTGTCGACAAAAGGCAGGGGGGATTGTCGGCATATGTCAGGAATTGCGCAGGACTGCCACTCGGCTCTTGCTCCGCGTGGATCGGGCCTGCCAGTGTTCGGGCATGAGCGCGGAACGAGCATTCACGTCCGAAGAGAAGCGGCGCTTCCTGGCCGCCTACGGCGATGCCCTCACCAACGCCCCCGACACGATCGAGGTGTTCCTCGAGGTGATCGGTGTGACTCACGCCCAGCTGTCGCTGTGGCAGTGGCAGCTCGACCACGGTGAGCTCGTCGGCGATGGCGAGCAGGATGTCCCCGTGCTCGTCGGCGACGGCAGCATCCTGGCGCTCGGGCGCATGCTGCGCTCCGTCCTGACGCAGGCGAGGCCCAGGGAGCCGATCCGTCCCGACTCCGCCGCGGCGAAGGTCGTCTACGACGACGCCGGCCGGTGGCGCATCGACTACCTCGCGCGGGCGAGATCCGCGCTGAAAGCCGTGTTCGACACGTTCGCGATCGATCCGGGCTCCGTGATCTCGCCGAACAAGCCGACCACACCCGGTCAGGCGGTCGCCGCCGTGCGTGCGTCGTGGGGCATCGACCATCTCCCCCGCATCACGTGGGAGGACGACGTGAACTCGGACTCGGCTGATCGCCGGGTCGATCGGTGGGCCGAGACCATGACCGGCAACCCCATCGCCTATGAGGCCCTGCGCACCTGGTACCGCAGTCGCCCCGACACCGAGGCGGTGCGCCCGGCATCGGCATCAGAGAAGCCCCCGGTGTGGATGTCACGCGCCGACATGTGGCCGCCGTCGGAGGAAGGGCGCTGGGTCCGCGACCTCGCGCGGAAGCGTCTGGGCGACCTGCCGGACCTCGCCGCGGTGATCGGCGAGGACTGCCAGCTCAGCGTCGTGCGGCGGCTCACGGTCGCGAAGGTCGACGCGTACGTGCAGTTGAGCGAGGGCTACGGCGGCATGAAGATCTTCTTCCAGCAGCACGTCGTACGTCCCTGGCAGGGCTACACGATGATGGACCTGCGCACCGCGAAGGAGAAGGCGACGGGCATCGCACCGCGCTTGCGAGACGAGCAGATCGTGGCCGCGGTCGTCTCGATGTGTCTGCACACCGCCATCAACGACTGGGACGCGGCAGCCGCGCAGCAGGCGATCGACCGCATCTACGCTTTGCAGCGCCCCGGCAGCTCGGATCGTCCCGAGATGAACTACCGTGCCAGAGCCGTGGCGATCCGGCAGGCGCAGGCACGGTTCCCGAAGATCCAGGAGCTGCCGAACAAGGAGCGACCGCTGTACGTCGCACAGGCACACCCTCGGGTCTTCGACCTGTTCTGCGCCGCCGAGCTGCTGCAGCTGGCGCCCGGATCCACGTACGCGGTCGCGTATGTGGACACGCGGCGGCGAGTGATGCCCGAGATGGTGAAGGACGACCGGAACCGGATGGTGTCGATCCTGGCCGACCTCACCGCCAACCTCGCCATCGCGCCGCGCCGCGTGCGGGACTCGCTGGATCCGGGCACCGTGGCGGCCATCCGAGGCGGGCTGCGCCGGAACTCGCAGAGCACGGCATTCGGTGCCGCGCTGCAGCGGAACGAGGCGCTCGGGCGGCAGAACATCGACTACGAGGGCGCTGTCGCGAGCGGCGTGCAGGGCCTGAACCGGATCCGTGCCCTGCACCAGAGCGGGAACGCCCGCGACCGGGACATGCTCATCATGGAGGAGCAGCTGGAGCTGAACCTCGCCGGTTCCGCCGTGCAGTGGGTCGAGCAGCTGCTCGCCGGAGAAGAAGGGTGGCAGCGCGCCGCGGTGCCCGACGGACAGTGGGAGCGGTTCAGCAACTTCGCGGTGCATCATGCGACCAACGCCGTCGCGCTCATCGAGATGCTCCTCGCCGACGGCCATCTGGAGGGCAAGCGCTACAACGACGGTTTCCTCGCGGATGCGAACTTCGTCTACACGGCGCATGACATCCTCTACCGCTGCACGGGCGCCGCGGCCGTGGCGGCCCTGACCTTCCCGTTCGGGGAGCCCGACCGCAGCGAGACACTGCTCGCCCAGCTGGAAGAGGTGCACCTCGGGGTCACCACGATCGTGCACCCGATCGCGCAGGGAGGACTCCCGCGACTGATGCACTCGATGCTGCTGCACACGTTCTTGATGGGAGGAGTGCTGCCCGCGCTGCAGTACGAGAACCTGAACCTCTCCCTGTTCGACAAGGACGCGATCACGCGGGTGCTCGACGAGAAGGAGATCGGCGACCCGCGGGCGAGGACCGAGATGACCTACAACCGGATCGCGTTGTTGACGGATTGGCTCATCGGCCGCAACTGGAACGCTGGATGGATCGGCTCCGTCGCGGAGGGGTCTCCGGTGTGGAACACGCTCGAGACACGCAGCGGTGGCCTGTACTCGAAGTGGCGGAAGGACTTCGGCGAGCTGCTGCTGGGTGCGCACGCACCGGACGGCACGAGGCCGTCGTCTGCGAACCACTCGTTCCACGTGAAGGGTCCGATCCCGAAGAACCTCGATACCGAGGATGCGCCCCGTATCTCGAGGTCGGACTGGAACGGCGGGCGGGACGATCATGTCCCGCCCGCGTATCCCACTGCGTCCTAGGCGATCCCGCGGGCGAACGCACGGATGTCGTCCGCGAGCAGCGCCGGTACCTCCATCGCGGGGAAGTGCCCGCCGTCCGGGTACTCGTTCCAGTGGGCGATCGCATTCCACGGGTCCATGGTGCGGCGCACGAGCGGGTGGGCATCGAACACCGCCCACCCGGCGGGGACACCGGGCGCGAAGGCCAGGCTGAGCGATGCGTGCTCGGACTCGTAGTAGAACTGCGCGCTCGATGCGCCGCTGCGGGTGAACCAGTACACGCTGATGCTCGTCAAAAGCTGATCGCGGTCGACGGCCGGTGGGCGATGCCCGCGATCGGTCCGCTGCTTGAACTTCTCCGCGATCCACGCGAGCTGAGCGACCGGGGAGTCGGTGAGCGCCGGACCGATGGTGTCGGGCCGATGGTTCTGCATCGCGAGGTAGCCGTGCTCGGCGGCGGCTTCGGCGTGCGCGAACGCGAGCTGGACGGTCTCCTGATCGGTCAGGTCGTCGGGGGCGGGGAACTTGGTGCCGACCAGGCCGAGCCACGTGCGGTCGCCGCCGAGATGCGTGCCGATGATTCGCTCCGGATAGAGGGCGGCGAGGCGCCCGGTGACACCCGCACCCATGTCGGTCCCGTGCGACAGGAACCTCTCGTAGCCGAGGCGGGTCATGATCTCGGCGTAGGCATCGGTCGTCCGTGCCAACTCCCACCCGGTGCTCGAAAGCGGTGTGGAGAAGCCGAATCCGGGCGGTGTCACGACCACGACATGGAAGTCGGCCGTGAGAAGCGGGATGAGGTGCTGATACTCGACGAAGGAGCCCGGCCAGCCGTGGTTGAGCAGCAGCGGCATGGCATCCGGATTCTCCGACGGCACGTGCAGCAGGTGGAACGTCTGGCCGTCGACGATCGTCGTGAACTGCGGGAGCTGGTTGAGCTTCGCCTCCTGCGCGCGCCAGTCGAATCCGTCGCGCCAGTGGGCGGCCAGCTGCTGCAGGGAGCGCAACGGGATGCCGCGGCCGAAGTCGGTCGGATCATCGAGGCCCGGCACCGGGATCGGCCAGCGGGTGCGGTCGAGGCGGTCGTGCAGGTCGTCGAGGTCGGCCTGAGGGACGTCGATGCGGAAGGGGGTGAGTGTCGTGTTCTCTGTCATGGGTCCCACGCTCCCAACCAATGCGGAAGATGAGCTTCCGCGTTTGCTGGAATGATCGGTGGATGCTGGACACCTCGGCCCGACTGCTCGAACTGCTCTCGCTGCTGCAGCTCAAGCGCGAGTGGACCGGTGCCGAGCTCTCCGACCGGCTCGGGGTCAGCACCCGCACCATCCGTGCGGACATCGGCAGGCTGCGGTCGCTCGGCTACCCGGTCGATGCGCGCCCCGGCGTCGCGGGAGGGTACCGGCTCGCCGCGGGCACGGCGATGCCGCCCTTGCTGCTCGACGATGACGAGGCCGTCGCGGTCGCGGTGGGGCTGAGCGCCGTCGCGACCTGGCGGCTCGGCATCGAGGAGACGTCTCCGCTCACCGCGCTCGCCAAGCTGGAACAGGTGATGCCCGCGCGACTCCGACGCCGGGTCGACGCGATCCGCGCGGCGACGAGCGTGGTCCCCGGCGGAGAGCCGCCGGTCGACCTCGCGGCGCTCAACACCGTCGCCTCCGCGGTCCGCGAGCGCGAACGGCTCCGCTTCGAGTACACGACGCACGGCGGTGGCACGGATGCGCGTCATGTGGAACCCCAGCGGCTGGTGAGCTGGGGACCGCTCTGGTACCTGCTGGCGTGGGACCTGGATCGCGATGACTGGCGCATCTTCCGCGTCGACCGCATCGTGCCGCGCGGCCCCACGGGTGTGCGATTCCGACCGCGCGCGATCCCGGAGGACCAGGTCGTCGAGTACGTCGTGAGCCGCATCATCGCGTCCGCCGCCGGTCACTCCGACCAACCGTCTCCGGGTGTCCGACCAGTCTGACAGGATGGCGCTATCAGCGTTCGAGATCAGTGGGGACCGTGAATGGGTGACGAGATCGTGGAGCAGGCGCGCTCCGAAGCCGATGAGATCGTGAGTGGGGGAGATGTCCCCACGACGGCGCTGGTCGAGTTCGAGGACGGCTTGGCGGTGCTCTTCGGCGACCGCGTCCCCGAGGGGATCGACCTCATTCCGTTCGCCTTCCTCGATCCGGTGACGCGCACGGCGGTGTCGACGGCAGCCGGAACGGCAGTCGGTCTCGGGAACATGGCCGCGCAGGGCGTGAACGCGGCGATGCAGGCGCAGGGGTTGGTGCGCCTCGCCCCGCAGACCCTCGCGGCACTGAAGACCGCGGCGCCGATCGTCAAGGACGGCTGGAATCTCGGCACTCTGGCTGCCGGCGGCAAGTTCGCCGCGCAGGTGCGGTGGCTGCCCGCCACCGCGGCGACGACGGCATCCGTTGTGGCCGCGATGGGCCCGGCCGTCGCGCTGATGGTGATCCAGGTGCAACTGAACCAGATCGCGCGCGTCGCCGAGCACAACCTCGAGCTGACGTCGAAGGTGCTGCAGGTCGTGCGGCAGGATCAGTGGTCCAGCGTCTCCGGATACCACAACACGCTCCTGCGAGAGCTCGGCCATGCCCGCAAGATCGGCGTGGTGACCGACGCGATCTTCGGCGAGGTGCGCGGCTACCAGGGCGAGCTTTCGGCCCAGTGGGACATCTTCGAGAAGGCTGTCCGTCAGCACGTCGTCGAACTCCACGGCAAGGTCGGGCACAAGGAGCGTCAGCAGTACCTGACCGACAACGGGCAGGCGATCATCGCCGATGTGCAGGCCCTGCTGCTCGCGCAGACCTCGTGGTTCGTCTATCAGGCGCTGCGGGCGGGACATCTGCTCGCGAGCGCGGCGTCCGACCAACAGGACGCAGAGTTGTTGAAGACCCTGGTCGCGAACGCGCAGACGCTTCACGAGCAGACCTTGACCGATACTGACTGGCTGTTGGATCAACTCGCGCGCGAGTTCGCGATCATCGACGAGCTGCCGGGAAAACGCACCTTCAAGATCGGCGGTACGGCGCGTGCGGCGAAGGACGCGACCCAGATGGTCCGTCAGCTGCGGGCCGTACTGGCGGAGATTCGCGGGCACGAGGCGCCGAGCGAGCCGGAGCCGCTGAGAGTGCCGGCGATCGCGGTGTTCGAGAAGGATGTGCCCGACGAACTGATGCGGATCCTGCCCCTGCGGCTGGAATCGGGGGAGCAGGTGCTCGCCCTCGCCGATGCCTCGTGCGATCGCTGGAACGTGCCGATGCTCGGTGCGGGGTGGGTGGCGGTCACCGATCGCCGCATCCTGGTCACCAAGCAGGACTCCCTCCGCCGGGTGGGCGCTATCGACATCGAGCTCGATGTCGACGACATCCGGTATGTGCGTATGCCGGACCGCATCGACAAGCCGCTCGTCGTCGACGTGGTGACCCGCACCGCCGACCTGACCCTGCAGTTCCCCGGGTGGTCGAAGAGCGGTGAGGCACGCACAGAGGCGGAGCGGATGGGCGAACTCGTCGCGAGCTTCATGCACTTGCCGGGGGCTGAGGTCCCGGCCCGACCAGCCGTCCTCGACACAGGCGAGTCGAGGGGAGCCCTGACGGACGGGGCCGCGCAGAGCCGTCGCTGAGGGTCAGGGGATCGGCACGGCGCGGTCGGCGCCGAGCCGCTTCATCACCATGGTGGAGGTGAGTCGCTGCACGCCGGGAAGGGTGCCGAGCGTGTTGTCGTAGAGCTCCTGGTAGGCGCCCATGTCGCGGGTCAGGATGCGCAGCATGTAGTCGGGGTCGCCGAACAGACGCTGCGCCTCGACCACGGCGGGGATCGCCACCACGGCTTCTTCGAACGCCACGATGGTGTCCTTGTCGGTGCGTCCGATCGTCGCGAACACGATGGCCTCGAACGTGAGACCGACCGCGGCGGGAGCGACCACCGCCCGGTACCGTTCGATCGCCCCGGACTGCTCCAGTTCCTTGAGCCGACGATGGCATGCGGAGAGGCTGAGCCCGACGTGCGAGGCGAGACTCGTGGCACTCATCCGCCCGTCTTCCTGCAGCAGCGAGAGGATCTCCCGGTCAAGTGCGTCCATGGCGACAATTCTTGCAGGCATAACGGGTGCGCGGGCGGAGGATCGAAGCACCTTTCGCGCGAATCTTCGTAGCCTCTTCCTTGATAGAGGAGGACCGATGGACATCGCCCTGGTCATGCAGTTCTGGGTCGTCGCCGCCATGCTCGCGATGACACCCGGTGCGGACTGGGCGTACGCGATCTCCGCCGGCCTGCGCGCCCGATCGATCGCTCCGTCGATCCTCGGGATGCTCGCCGGGTACACGGTCGTGATCGTCGCGGTGGCGCTGGGGCTCGGCGCCCTCGTCACGGCATACCCGGTGACGCTCACGACCCTGACCGTGGTCGGTGCGCTGTACCTGATCTCCCTCGGCGCGACGACGCTCGGCAGTCGTCCCGCACCCATCGCCGAGAGCGGTGAGCCGATCGCGACCGGCGGATGGTCGCAGTTCCTGCGCGGATCGGGCGTGAGCGGGATCAACCCCAAGGGTCTGCTGCTCCTGCTGGCCCTGCTGCCGCAGTTCACGAGCCCGGACGGATGGCCGTCGACCACGCAGATGCTGGCGCTCGGCGGTCTGCACCTGTTCAACATCGCCGTCGTCTACACGGCTGTGGGGCTGCTTGCCCGGCGACTGCTGCGCAGTCGGCCCCGCGCCGGTGTCGTGGTGACCCGGATCGCCGGCATCGCGATGACCGTGATCGGCTGTGCGATCCTCGGGGAGCAGCTGCTCGAGTGGCTGCTCTGACCGCCTGGTCGTTTTCTCCGGCCGTCGACCACCGCTTGCGTGCCCTTACCCGGGTAGCGTCGAAGGTCGGATGACGATCGGCGGGCGAGAGGACGGGTGACTTCGATGGTGCGCACGACCACCGCGCTGCAACTGCTGCTGCCGGCCTTCCTGCTCGGGGCGATCGTCGCGATCTCGTTCCTCGAGGCGCCGCTGAAGTTCCTCGCGCCCGGCGTCACGATCCCGATCGGTCTCGGCATCGGGCGGCTGGTGTTCACGGCGCTGAACGTGCTCGCCGGCGTCGTGCTGATCGTGCTCACGATCGTGACCATCCGTGCCAGGGCGGGACGCGTGTCGTTCGGTCTCCTCGGCGCGATCTGGGTCGTCTACCTGGTCGAGGTCGCCGTCATCCGCCCTGTGCTGAATCAGCGCAGCGACCTGGTGATCGCCGGGCTCGAAGCACCGGGCACGAACTGGGCGCACTTTGCCTACATCGCTGCGGACCTGGCCCTCGTGGGTCTCCTCGTGGCGCTGATGATGGTCACGGCGCGGTCGGTGTTCCCCGTGCCCGGCGGTTCCGCACAGCCCTAGCCCACACGCAACTGCGCAAGACAGCACATTCTTCTGAGGAATCGGCGGGATACGTGCGAAGAACGCGCCGTTCTGCGAAGTTCCTGCAGCAGTCAGGGGCGCACGCGCACCGTGCGCCCCTCGAACGACACCAGGTCGCCGTCGTGGAGCTGTCGGCCGCGGCGGCGGTCCACCTCGCCGTTGACCGTCACGTAGCCGTCGATGATGACCTCTTTGGCGTCGCCGCCCGAGTCGAGGAGGCCGGCGAACTTGAGGAACTGTCCGAGGCGGATCACCTCACCGCCGATGGAGATGTCGTCGATCGGGTCGGTGTTCGTCATCCTTGAATGCTATCCGCCGCTCTGCATCCGCGCTCAGCGGTCGGTGTCGGTGCCGACGACCGCGAAGTCGGCACTGAAGTCGATGTCGATCGAACGGCGGTCCGACGTCAGGACCGAGGCGTCGTAGGGGCTCGCGTCATCGCCGTCCACGTCGAGGTCGGTGATCATGCCGTCGGCCTCGGCGAGAGCTGCGGCGACCAGAGCGCGGATCGTCGCATCGTCGAGGGTCAGCGTCGGCGCGGTGTCGTCACCGTCGGTCGTGTCGGTCTTGATGACGGACGCCTGGAGGTCCTTGTCGACGCGGACCTCGGTCTCCTCGCCAGAAGCGGTCGTCAGCTCCACCTCCCAGGTGTCGTCGCGCTTGGCGTCGATCGAGGTGACCTCGCCGTCGGCGACCCCGCGCGCGGCCTCCGCGATCCGGATCAGCTCGTCGGCCGATGCCGTGCCGATGCCGGTGACCGGGCCTCGTGCGTCCGAGGTGTCATCGTCTCGCTCACGATCGCCCCTGTCTCCGTGGTCACCCTGGTCGCCACGCTGACCGTGGTCGTCCGCGCCGTCGTGGCGGGGACCGCCGGACATCGGGGGCCGGTCGTCGTCGCCGAACTCATCGCCGATGGCCGCACCGACCGCGACGCCGCCGCCGGCGAGCACCACGGCCGCCGCGATGCCACCGCCGATGAGGAGCGCCCGCTTTCGTCCGGGCTTCGGCGCGGCAGGGGTCGGGACGGCATCCGGGGCTGCGGCATCCGGAGTCGGCTCCACCGGAACGGTGGGTGCGTCGGGGGCGGACTCGGGGTTCTGGTCGGGAGCAGGTGTCTTGTCGTCCATGTCCCGATGGTCTCCCGAGGGTGCTGAAGCCACCCTGAAGCGTCCTGAAGACGCCTTCAGGAACCGTCCGTTCAGGCACTGAGGGGGAGGGTGAGGACGAAGCGCGCGCCACCCCAGCGCGAGTCGTCGACCACGAGCGTCCCCCGAGCCGAGGAGGCGATGCCGCGGGCGATCGCGAGGCCCAGGCCACTGCCGCCGGCGTCGCGGCTACGGGCTTCGTCGAGCCGCACGAAGCGCTCGAACACCCGCTCCCGCTCCTCGACCGGAACGCCCGCGCCATCATCCTCGACCGTGACGAACACGTACCCCTCTGCCGGTGTCACGCCGATCGCGATGCGGCCGCGGGCATGCCGGGCGGCGTTGTCGGCGAGGTTGCGCATCAGCTGACCGAGCAGCCGCGGGTCGCCGTCGACGCGGGCGGCATGGATACCGCTGCCGTCGACCTCGAACCCGGCAGCCCGCAACCGGCTCACCTCGGCGAGGGCGGCGTCGTCGAGGTCCACCGGCGCGTCGTGAGTGCTCGCCCCCTCGTCGAGGCGGGCCAGGAGCAGCAGCGACTCGACGATGCCCTGCAGGCGCAGCCCCTCCTCCGACACGACCTCGGCGAGCTCGCCGATGCTCGTCACGTCGGGGTGGGCCTGGGCGAGCTCGGCATGCTGGCGGATGGTCGCGAGCGGGGACCGCAGCTCGTGCGACGCATCCGAGACGAACCGGCGCTGCGCGGTCGCCGCGGCATCGAGCCGGTCGAGCATCCCGTTCATGGTCGTCGCAAGCGCGGCGATCTCATCCGCGGTCTGCGGCACCGGTACGCGCTGGTGGAGGCGTTCGGCCGTGATGCCGTCGACCTCCTCGCGGATGCGCTCGACCGGACGCAGCGCCCGCCCCACGACGAGCCACGTGGTCACCGCGACCAGCAGCAGGAGCAGCGGGACGGCGATGGCCAGCAGCGTCGCGACCGTGGCGAGCGTCTCGGCGTCGTCGTCCATCGAGACCGCGAGCACGAGCGTCCGGTCGCCGCCGATGTCCTCCGACACGACGAGGTAGGTCTCGCCATCGATGGTGGTGGTCTGCGCGTCGTCGTCGATCGGGAGGGAGGTGGACCCGAGCTTCTCGCGGGCATCCTCGCTCGCGGCGCGGACGGATCTGTCGGGGCCGATGATCTGTAGGATCTCGTCGTCCAGCGCGTCCACGCCACGGCTGCCAGGACCGCCGGTGCGCTCGGACAGCTCTTCCAGGCGCTGCTCCGCCGCCCGCTCCGTGGCGCTGTGGATGCTCGCGCTCAGCACGCCGTAGAACGAGAAGGCGCCGACGAGCAGCGCCACCGCGACCACAGCCGTCGCGCCGAGGGTCGTGCGGCCGCGCACCGAGCGCCAGTTGCGCCTAGCCACCGTTCGCCGCCAGTCGGTAGCCCGCGCCGCGGACCGTCTCGATCGCCTCGCGTCCGAACGGCTTGTCGACCTTGCGGCGCAGGTGCCCCACGTACACCTCGACGATGTTCGGGTCGCCGTCGAAGTCGTCGTCCCACACGCCCTCGATGAGCGTGCGCTTGGACAGCACCTGCCCGCGGTGGCGCATCAGGTATTCGAGCACCGAGAACTCCCGGGCGGTCAGCGTCACCGGCGTCTCGCCGCGCCAGACGCGGTGCGCGGCGGGGTCGAGCCGCAGATCTCCCGCCTCGAGGACGGTGGGGCGGGCGACGCCACCGCGCCGCACGAGGGCGCGGAGCCGGGCGACGAGGATAGCGAACGAGAACGGTTTGGTGACGTAGTCGTCGGCCCCGCTCTCGAGCGCCTCGACCTGATCCCACTCGCCGTCCTTCGCGGTGAGCATCAGCACCGGCGTCCAGTTCTCCTCTGCGCGCAGCGCCTCGCACACCTTCCATCCGCTCATGCCCGGCATCATCAGGTCGAGCACGATCGCGTCGTACCGGTTCTCCCGTGCACGCCACAGTCCGTCGACGCCGTTGTGCGCGACGTCGACCGCGAACCCCTCGGCCTCGAGGCCGCGGCGCACGCCGTCCGCCAGGCGCACCTCGTCGTCCACCACCAGGATCCGCATGCGTCCAGTGTGGCCGGTCGCTGCTGAATCCGGGCTGAA
Source organism: Microbacterium sp. LB12 (assembly GCF_037150835.1). Lineage (NCBI taxonomy): Bacteria > Bacillati > Actinomycetota > Actinomycetes > Micrococcales > Microbacteriaceae > Microbacterium > Microbacterium sp. LB12. The sequence goes on from NZ_JBBCPF010000001.1 coordinate 388,953, forward strand.
GCGGGGTGTCGCGAATCTCGCAGAACGGCACGAACTTCGCAGGAATCTCCGCGATCCGTGCGAAGAACCTGTTGTTCTGCGACGTCTCTGCGGTGTGGCCTCAGCGCTGCAGGTGCGTCTGGAGCTCGCGGATCACTGCGCCGAGGGTGCCGGAGGCGAGCAGGCCGGGGCCGAGCGGGCCCGCCGTGTCTTCGCCGAGCGGTGGCAGATTTCGCAGCACGGCGGCTTCCGCGGGGGAGAGGCGTGCGAGCTGCCAGCGCACTTCGGCACCGCGCGCCTCACCGTCTGAGGGGTGCGCCAGATCCACTGCGCTCGCGGCGTACGCGGCGGCCCCGAGGGCGTGGGCGCCCATGTGCGCGACGCCCGCAGCCTGGGCTGCCGCCCGCGCCGCGGCCACTCCGGCAGGCGAGGTCGCAGAGCGGGCAGCGCGACCGGCGACGAACCGTCGACGGATCTCTCCCGCGGCTGTGAGCTCCCCGCGTGCGAAGGCGCGCGTGCGGGCGATGGCATCACGAGCACGGTCATCGCCCGGCGCTTCCGCCTCGAACAGCGGCAGCACCCGCTCGGCGCAGTCAGCGGCCCACACCGCCACGATCCGCCGGTCGGCTTCGGTCATGCCCTGCGGCGTCGACACGCTCACCTCGCCCGACGCTCGGCACGCGACCGGGCGGCCTCGTGCGCCTCGCGGAGCAGGTCGAGCACCGCCGTCGACGTCCGTTCCGCGGGGAGGATCACGCACACCCAGCCGGACGCACCGTAGAGCGGGTGTGCGTGGAACACGTCGGCCGCGCCCGGGTCGCCGCTCGCCGTCACGAGCTCTGCCGCGCGGTCGCGCCCGACGTGGATGTTCACCCGGAACCGTCCCGGTGCGTCCAACCCGGAGGACGCATCGTCGGGGTAGTCCTTCGTGATCACGGTCCCGTAGGGCTGCGTGCGATCCGGCATCCTCCCGTCGGGTGCGTAGGAGAAGTAGGCGTCTCCCCACGACAGCTCCGGGAACGCGCTGCCTTTCTCCGGGGTGAGGACGAGTGCGCCGTCGAGCCCACGGACCGAATCGATGATCTCCTGCATCTCCATCCTTCAATGATGGAGTTGATGTGCTTATGTGGACTTCGTGTTTGAGTCGACCGGGATCCACGCGTACAACCCTCCAGAGCAGGTCATGACGACGGCGATGCTCGGGATTCGGGTGGGCTACTCGACGCAACAGGTGCGGGACCTGGAGCGCCTCGGCGTGCTGCCCGTCGCCGAGCGGGGAGCCAACGGCTATCGCCGCTACTCCTCGACGCACGAGACGGCGCTGCGTGCATACAGGGCGATGGCCTCGGCGATCGGCCCGGTGCCCGCTCGTCGGCTGATGCCCGTCCTGATCGCGGGACCGCTCGATGACGCCGCCGCGACGATCGACGACCTCCATGCGGACATCGCGGGGGAGCGCGCCCGCGTGAAGGAGGCGCTCGCGGGGCTCGCCGTGGCCGTGGCAGAGGCGGGGGACGTGTTCCGTGAAGAGGACGCGATGAGCATCGGTGAACTCGCGGACGCACTGGATGTGCGGCCTTCCGCGCTGCGGCACTGGGAGCGGGAAGGGCTCCTCCATCCGGCCCGGTCGTCGGGCGTGCGGTCATTCGGCTCCGGGGCTGTCACGGAGGGGCGGATCATCGCGGCCCTGCGCTCCGGGGGCTATGGCATCCCGGCGATCGCGGACATCCTCGAGCAGGTGCGCGATCGGGCGGCGGGGGATGCGCAACGGCTGCTCGCGGAGCGACTGACCGCACTCACGCAGCGCAGCATCGCCCTCCTGCACGCGGCCGGACACCTGTCTGCGATGCTCGCCGAGCGCGACCCGAACTCTCGCAGGACGGCAGGTTCTTCGCAGGAATCCTCGTGATCCGTGCGAGGGATCTGCTGTTCTGCGAAGTTATGCCGTCGATCAGACTTCCCCGCCGACCGCGGCCGCGAGCTCCTCGATCAGCGGGTTCGTGTCGAGCGGGTCGGTGATGATCGCGGAGATCGCGTCGAGCGGCAGCACGGGGAAGCGCGCCGTCGCGCCGACCTTCTCCTCGCTGGCGAGCACGATCGTCTCGGTGCAGCGCGCAGCGATCGCTCGCTTCGTCGCGGCGTCGTCGAGCTCGCCCGTGGTGAGGCCGTGGCGCGGATCGACGCCGCTCGCGCCGAGGTAGAACACGTCGGCGGCGAGGTGCTGCAACGCCTCCATCGCCAGCCCTCCGCCGGCGACCATCGAGTGGCGCGAGAGCTCCCCGCCGATCATGATGACCCGCGCGTCGGAGTGCTCCGCTGCGGCGAGGGCGATGGCGGGACTCGGGGTGATCACGGTGAGCCCGGTCCCGGACGGGAGCAGTCGCGCCAACGCGAGGGTGGTCGTGCCGGCGTCCAGGACGATCGTCGCCCCGGGGCGGATGCTCGCCACGGCCCGCCGCGCAACTCGTTCCTTGCTCTCGGTGGCGAGCTCTCGACGTTCGTGCACCGGCGGTTCGGCTGCGGGGATCGGGAGGGCCCCGCCGTACACGCGCACGACCCTGCCTTCGTCGGCGAGCTCGCGGAGGTCGCGGCGGATGGCATCTTCCGACACCCCGAGGTCGTCGGCCACGGTCTTCGCGACGACACGTCCTTCCCGCTGGAGAAGGTCGAGCAGGTGATCCTTGCGCTGTGCGGCGAGCATACGTTTCCTCACGAAGTTGCATGTTTGTGCACGATTCACACTACAGTCATCCCCATGTCCAAGCCACTGCTGATCCTGATCGCCGGCCCCTATCGCTCCGGAACGAACGGCGACCCCGCCCTGATCGCCCAGAATCTGGCCCGTCTCGAGGAGGCGTCCGGTCCGATCTTCCGCCTCGGCCACGTGCCGATGATCGGAGAGTGGGTCGCTCTTCCTGTGCTGCGCACCCTCGACTCCGAGGGAGAGGGCGACGTGATGTACGAGACCGCTCGTCGTCTGCTGCGGCACTGCGACGCGGTGCTGCGCCTGCCCGGGGAGTCCTCGGGCGCCGACAAGGACGTCGAGATCGCGCAGGAGCGCGGTCTGCCGATCTACCGATCGCTCGACGAGATCCCTTCAGTCACGACTCCCTAGGCTGGAGGCATGACCAAGAACCTCTGGACCGTCCTCGGCGTGATCCTCGCCGTCGTGATCGCGTGGTGGATCGTGAGCGCCCTGTTCTCGGTCCTGGCGTTCATCTTCAAGCTCGGGATCGTCGCGGTCGTCGCCGTCGTGGTCTTCCTCGTCCTCCGCGGCATCTTCAGCGGTCGCGACGACTGATCCGCCTCACTGCGGGTAAGACGCCCCGGTCATCTCCTCCGAGAGGTGCCAGCTGCGCGCGGCGTCCTCGGTGCTGCGGAGCGGGCGGTAGAGGGGCTGCTCTGCCGGAGCTCCGCCGAGGTGTCCTGGTCCGCGGGGGCCGTAGAGGCTAGCCGGAGCCGCTTCCGCCGCCGTCGCCGCGAACAGCGCGGGGAGAGCGGCGCTCTCAGGGGTCCCGACCATCAGGCCGCGCTGCGAAGCCCAGCGGATCATCCGCACCCCGGTGGTGTCCTCGGCGCGCCCGAGCTCGGGGCGAGCGGCGAGGAGGCTCGTCGGGGCGACGCCCGGATGAGACAGGTTCGACGTGATGCCCCATCCCCGATCGCGGCTGCGCCGGTCGAGCTCGACTCCGAACAATCCGAAGGCGATCTTCGACTGCCGGTACGCCCGCATCCCGTCATAGGTCCGCTCCCAATTCGGATCCTGCCAGTTGATGCTTCCGCGTGCCGCAGCAACGCTCACCTGCGAGGTCACGCGTGCCTTCCCCTCCCGCAGCAACGGCAACAGCTGCGACACGAGGGCGAAGTGTCCGAGGTGGTTGGTCCCGAACTGCAGTTCGATGCCGTCGGCAGTCGTCTGCCGATCCGGCGGTGTCATGACGCCAGCGTTGTTGATGAGCAGATGCACCGGACGCCCGTCGTCGCGCATCGCCTCGCCGAAGGCGGCAACGGAGGTCAGTGACGACAGATCGAGGGGCAGGGTCTGCACGCGTGCGTCGGGGACGGCCGCCCGGATCGCGTTCACGGCGGCATCTCCCTTGCGGGTGTTGCGCACCGGGAGCACGATCTCGGCGCCGGCCTGCGCGAGCCGTGTCGCGATGCGCAAACCGATGCCGTCGCTCGCGCCGGTGACGACGGCGCGACGACCGGTGAGCGAGGGGATGCGGATGTCGGGGGTGCGAGTGGCCATGATGCTCCTTCGTGTCCTCTCCAGCGTGCGCGCCGCGGGCCACCGCAACCAGGACTCCCCATGCAGTGGATAGCGATACCGCCAGGATGCGAGGATCGGGGCATCGACAGGTGGGGGATTCATGGCGATCGATCGGGCGGCACTCGCGGACTTCCTCCGGCTGAGACGAGACAGCCTGCAGCCCGAGGACGTGGGGTTGCCGCGCGGCGCGAGACGCCGCACCGAGGGGCTCCGCCGCGAGGAGGTCGCCGCCCTCAGCCACATGTCGGCCGACTACTACGCCCGGCTCGAACGGGGAGACGGGCCGTTGCCGTCCGAACAGATGCTCGCCGCGATCGCGCAGGGGCTTCACCTCACGGTCGATGAGCGCGATCACCTGTTCCGGCTCGCAGGGCACGCGCCCCCTCCGCGCGGGGGTGTGAGCGAGCACATCAGTCCCGGACTGCTGCGCATCCTCGACCGTCTGCAGGACACCCCGGCGGAGATCGTGAGCGAACTCGGTGAGACGCTGCTTCAGACTCCGCTCGGCGTGGCGCTGACCGGTGAGACGACGCGATTCACCGGTCTCGACCGGAGTCTCGGCTACCGCTGGTTCAGTGAGCCGTCGACGCGTGACCTGTACGATCCCGCCGAGCATGAGTTCCTGTCGCGTCTGTGGGTCTCGGGACTGCGGGAAGTCGTCGCACGTCGCGGCATCGCCTCACGGGCGTCGCGGATGGCCGACTCCCTGCAGGAGCGCAGCGCCGAGTTCCGCGAGATCTGGGAGCGGCACGAGGTCGGGCTGCGTCCACGCGAGACCAAGCGCTTCGTGCATCCGGAGGTCGGGGCGCTCGAGCTGACGTGTCAGAACCTCATCGATCCGGAGCAGTCGCACTTCCTCCTCGTGTACACCGCTGTTCCCGGGTCGGAGAGCGCGGACAAGCTCCGGCTGCTGTCCATGCTCGCGCCTCGTTCGCCCTTCACCGCGATCCAGGGGTGACAATTCGCCTTCCCGGTGCCAAGGCCGTCACCGACCGGTGCCGAATCTGCACGGAGTCGGCTCGATGACGATCGGGATGCTCGCTCGGGGAGGAGCATCCGAGCAGCTCGTGGTCACGCCGGGGCGTTCGCACCCACGCGGTAGCGCGCGGCTCGGTGCGTGTCCTGCACGCGGTCGCCGCGACCGTGGAGCTTGTTGCGGAGCGTGCCCGGTGCGTACTCCTCGGGGTAGGCGCCGCGCTCGCGGAGCACCGGGATCACGTGCTCGATGATGTCCTGCCACGTGCCGGGCGTGACCGCGTAGGCGAGGTTGAAGCCGTCGATGTCGGTCTGCTCGACCCACGACTGCAGCTCGTCGGCGATCTCCTCGCCCGAGCCGACGATCGTGGGGCCGAGTCCGCCGATGGCGTTGTGACGGCCGAAGTCCCCGACGGTCCACTCGCGACCGAGGTCGGCCTCCTCCTTCAGGTGCTGCAGCACGGATTGGATCGCGTTCGACTCGACGTTCCCGACCGGCTCGTCCTCGGCGTACTGTGACAGGTCGACGCCCATCCATCCCGACATGAACGTGAGCGCGCCCTCGGGGCTCGCGTAAGAGAGGTACTCGGCGTGCTTCGCCGTCGCCTCTTCGCTCGTCGCCGCGGTGATGACCGTGAGCAGTGTGTAGATGCGCGCGTCGTACCGGTCGCGACCCGCAGCCTCGAGGGCATCGCGGATGCGCTTCACCGTTCCCGCGAGCACCTCCTTCGACGGCGCCGCGACGAAGATGGCCTCGGCGTTCTCGGCCGCGAACTTCACCCCGCGCGGGCTCGCACCCGCCTGGTAGATCACCGGTGTGCGCTGCGGCGACGGCTCGGAGATGTGGATGCCGGGCACGCTGAAGTGCTTCCCCTCATGCCCGATCGGATGCACCTTCGACGGGTCCGTGAAGATGCCGCGCTCACGGTCCTCGACCACGGCATCGTCTTCCCACGAGCCCTCCCACAGCTTGTAGAGCACCTCGACGTATTCGTCGGCATGGTCGTAGCGGTCGTCGTGGGCGAGCTGGTCCTCCTGGCCCATGTTGCGTGCGGCGCTGGGCAGATAGCCGGTGACGACGTTCCAGCCGACGCGCCCCTGCGTGAGATGGTCGAGCGTGCTCAGTCGTCGCGCGAACGGGTAGGGGTGCTCGAACGCCGTGCCGGCGGTGATGCCGAAACCCAGGTGCTCGGTGACCGCGGCCATCGCGCTGACCAGCAAGATCGGGTCGTTCACGGGCACCTGGGCGCCGTTGCGGATCGCAGCCTCGTTCGTGCCGCCGTAGACGTCGTAGGTGCCGAGCACGTCGGCGATGAAGATGCCGTCGAACGTCGCGCTCTCCAACAGCTTCGCCAGGTCGGTCCAGTACGAGATGGTGTTGTACTGGCGGGAGCGGTCGTCGGGGTGCCGCCACAGGCCGGACGACTGGTGGGCGACGCAGTTCATGTCGAAGGCGTTGAAGCGGATCTGACGGGTCATGCACCCATGAAAGGCGACCACCGCGTCCGTGGCCAGGGTCGACGAAACGTGCGGACACATTCCGGGGTCGGGAAGTGCGTCGCCGTGGGCATCGGCGCATCCGTGCGGGCTCTACCCTTGACTGGTGACCGACGAGACCGCGACCGCCCAGCGTCTGGTGCGCCGCTTCGCCCGCGAGACCAACCTGCTCGTGTCGGGTCGGGACTTCACCGTGGAGGGGACGGATGCCGTCGCGGAGGCATTGCGCGTGCTGCTCCACGCCCTCGGGGGACACCTCCGAGCAGGCGGTGCCGGACAGACCGGCGTCGTGTTCGCGCCCGGTGAGGCGGTCGAGATCCTGCTCGACGGCGCACCGCTGCCCGTGCGCGAGACCGCGGAGGACCGGGTCGACGCGGCCGGACGTCACATGCCCGTCGCGACCGCGCTCGCCGCGCGGCTGCGAGACGCCGGAACGGTGCGCGGTATGCGGATCGGCATCGCGATGGTGCTCGAACCGAAGACCGCCCAGCTGGCCCTGCTGCTGCGCGATGCCGGTGCCACGGTCGCCGTGTACGCCCACCCCGACGAGATCGACGTGGAGGTCGCCGGGGTGCTGCGTGCCCGCGGTATCCCGGTCGACGGCGACCCGACGCTCTCGGGCGCGGCCGAGCGCGCCGCCGCGGTGTCGTTCCTGCGCCGGGGCTTCGACCTGCTGCTCGACGACGGTTCGCACCTGATCCGACTCGCCCACGAGGAAGGCATCGCCGCCGACCTCCGTGGCGCCGCGGAGGAGACCACGAGCGGGCTCACCCCGCTGCGACTGATGGAGCGCGAGGGCGTGCTCGGCATCCCGGTCATCGCGGTGAACGACGCCCTGACGAAGACCTCTTTCGACAACCGCTACGGCACGGGCCAGTCGTGCGTGTTCGCGATCGCCGACGCGCTGGATGCTGCGGGCATCGACGTGCGCGACCAGCCCGCGGTCGTGATCGGCTACGGCCCCGTCGGTGAAGGCGTCGCGGCGCATCTGCGAGCGCTGGGCGTCGACGTCGCGGTCACCGAGACCGACGCCGTGCGTGCGCTCCGGGCCGCGCACGACGGCTACCGCATCGGGCGGTTGCGCGACCTCGCTCCCGGGGCGCTTGTGGTCTCGGCCACCGGAGCGCCGCACACGGTCGACGCCGAGGTGCTGCGGGTGGCGCGCATCGTCGCGGTCGCCGGTGGCGTGCCGCACGAGATCGACCTCGACGTCTCGACCGTGCACCCGTACGCCGGCGAGCGGGGAGAGACCTCGCCGTTCGTCGAGCGCGCCGGCGACGGTGCCCTCGTGATCGCCCGCGGCGGCTGCGTGAACCTCTCGGCCGGCGAAGGCAACCCGATCGAGATCATGGACCTGTCCTTCTCGGTGCAGCTCTTCGCCGTCGAGCACCTGCTCACGCACGACCTGTCCGTCGGCGTGCATCCCCTGCCCGCCGAAGCCGACGCCACGATCGGTGCCGCCGCCCTGGCCGCGCGCGGTGAGCAGATCGACGAGCGCAGTCCGGCGCAGGTGGAGGCGCAGCGGGAGTGGCGCTCGCCGCGATTCCGAGGAGCATCCGCATGACCGCCACCACCGTGTACTCCGCCGGACTCGTGGTGCCCATCACGGCACCGCCGATCGTCGACGGCGCGGTCGCCGTGCGCGACGGACGCATCCTGCACGTCGGCGAACGCGCCTGGGTGCTGCGCTCGCTCGCCGAACGCGGCATCGACGCCGACGAGGTGCACTGGCCCGGCGTGCTCACCCCCGGCCTCGTGAACGCCCACACCCACCTGCAGTACACCGGCATGGCCTCGGTCGGCCGCGGACAGTACGACGGCTTCGACGACTGGGTGCGCGCGTTCGACCCGGTCTACGAGTCCGGGCGCGACTGGGCGGCGGACGCGGCAGACGGCGCGGCCCAGGCGCTGCGCTCCGGCACGACGGCCGTGGCAGACGTGGTGACCGACCGTGCGGCGGCGACCGCCCTGCACGATGCCCGGCTGCACGGCATCACCTACTGGGAGGTGATGAGCTGGACCAACGCCGACTGGGCGCGCACCGGACGCGCACAGGTGGAGCAGGCGCTCGACGCCCTGCCCACCCCACCGGGAACGGGTCTCTCGCCGCACGCGCCCTACTCGCTCGACATCGAGCCGCTGCTGGAGATCCCCGACATCGTGCGCGAGCGCGGCGGGCGCATCCACATCCACCTCGGCGAGGCCGCGTTCGAGAGCGAGTTCGCGCACGAGCATCCGCAGGCCTGGCACACGGCAGGCCTCGCCAGCTTCCAGGAGCTGCGCAAGGCCGGGTTCGGCACCAGCGCCACCGAGTTCGTCGATCAGCTCGGTGTGCTCGGCCCCGACTGCCACATCGCCCACGGCGTCTACATGAGCGCCCGCGACCGTGCGATCCTCCGCGAGCGCCGCACCACCGTGGCGCTGTGCCCGCGCTCCAACGCGGTGATCGGGCTCGAGGAGCCGCCGATCGCCGCCTACCTGCGCGAGGGCAGCCCGATCGCGGTCGGCACAGACTCGCTGTCGTCCAGCCCCTCGCTCGACGTGCTCGCCGATGTGGCCGCGCTCGCTCGCATCGCCCGCTCGCAGGGTTACACCGACCGTGACCTGCATGCGCGCCTCCTCGGCGCCGCGACGCTCGGCGGTGCGCACGCCATGGGCATCGATGTCGGCCCCGACCGCACCGGCTACCTCGCCGTGGGCGCCCTCGCCGACCTCACGTTCTTCGACGTCCCGGCCGGCCCCGACGCCGTCGTCGAGCTCGTCGAGCACGGCGCCGGACGCACCGCCGCCACCGTCGTCGCCGGCGAGGTGCGCTACGCGATCGACTCCTTCGACCGAGCCGCGGTCGCCACCGAACCTGGAGGTGTCGCATGACACAGCGCCCCGCGACCGCCGAGCGCCTCGACCTCGCCTCGCACCCGGAGGGCGGCTGGTTCCGCCGCACGTGGACGAGCCCCCTGCCCGTGGAGACCCCGAACGGCCAGCGGCCCGCGGCCACCTGTATCCACTACCTCCTCCAGCCCGAGGAGCGCAGCGAATGGCACGTCGTCACCAGCGACGAGCTGTGGCTGTGGCACGGACCCGGCCGGCTCGAGCTCAGCCTCGGCGGCGACGGTCAGGAGCCGGGGGAAGCGACCACCGTCGTGCTCGGCCCGGACGACGCCGCGCAACAGCTCGTGCCCGCCGGAGTGTGGCAGGCGGCGCGCCCGCTGGACGCGGAGGAGGTCCTGGTCTCCTGCTTCGTGTCGCCAGGTTTCGATTTCGCGGATTGGCGACTCGCCGCATCGCCTACTCTGTAGAGGCAGACCCGTCCTGCCTCGCACTCTCCTTCCTACCCTTCTTCGCCCTGGAGTCCTCGTGCCCTTCTCTCCCGCTCTCCGCCGCGCCGCTGCCGCAGCCGCAGCCGCTGCCACCCTCGCCCTCACCCTCGCCGCCTGCAGCACGCCGTCGACCGACTCCGGAAGCGGAGACGGCTCGGGCCTTCCGACCGTGACCGAGGGCAAGCTCACGATCGCCACCGGCGAGCCCAACTACGAGCCGTGGTTCGTCGACGACGACCCCTCCAACGGCAAGGGCTTCGAAGGCGCGGTCGCGAACGCCGTCGCCGAGCAGCTCGGATACAAGGCCGACGACATCGTCTGGGTCCGCACCACCTTCGACGGCGCGATCGCTCCAGGCCCGAAGGACTGGGACATCAACCTGCAGCAGTTCTCCATCACGGATGACCGCAAGAAGGCGGTCGACTTCTCCTCGCCGTACTACACGACCACCCAGGCCGTCGTCGCGGTCGGCGGCTCGCCCGCGGCATCCGCCACGACCATCGACGAGCTCAAGGCCACCAAGGTCGGCGTCGCCAGCGGCACCACCAGCTACACGGTCGCCAAGGCGCAGCTCGGCGAGGCGAACCTCAGCGTCTTCAACTCGGTCGACGACGTCGTGCTCGCGCTCAAGGGCGGCCAGATCGACGCGATGATCACCGATCTCCCCGGCGCGTTCTACGTGGTCGGCGCACAGCTCGACGACGGTGTCGTCACGGGACAGTTCGCCGACGCGAACGGCGGTGACGACTTCGGCATCGTGCTGCCCAAGGGCTCCGCTCTCACGGCAGACGTCACGAAGGCCGTCGACACCCTGCGCGACAACGGCACGCTCGACGAGCTGCAGCAGAAGTGGCTCAGCGACGCGGTCGACGTCCCCGTCCTGAAATGACCTCACCCTCCGTCGACGCGGGGTGGCAGCCGAGCGAGCTCGAGCTGTCACGCCGCGTTCTGCGGCGCCGGGCCACCACCCGGTCCGTCCTGATCGCTCTCGTCAGCAGCCTCGTGCTGCTGACGGTGCTGATCGTCGTCGTGGTGAACACCCCCGGCTGGGCGATCGTCAGCCAGACGTTCTTCGACCCGCAGGTCGCGCTGGAGAGCATCGGCCCGATCTTCCAGGGGCTGCTGGTCAACCTGCTGGTGCTCGTCATCGCCGTGGTGTGCGTCGCGATCCTCGGCACGCTCCTGGCCACGATGCGCTCGCTGCGCGGACCGGTGTTCTTCCCGCTGCGCGCGCTCGCCGCCGCGTACACCGACTTCTTCCGCGGCATCCCGCTGCTGATCGTGCTGTACCTGGTGGGCTTCGGCATCCCGGCGCTGATGATCTTCCCGCGCATGCCCGCGATGTTCTGGGGCACGATCGCCCTGGTCCTCACGTACTCGGCCTACGTCGCCGAGGTTCTCCGCGCCGGCATGGAGGCGGTGCATCCCTCGCAGCGGATCGCCGCGCGCTCGCTCGGACTCAGCCACGCGCAGACCCTCCGGATCGTCGTGATCCCGCAGGGGGTGCGCAAGGTCGTGCCCGCCCTGATGAACGACTTCGTGTCGATGCAGAAGGATGTCGGACTGATCTCGGTGCTCGGCGCGGTCGATGCCGTGCGCGCTGCCCAGCTGCTCGTCGCCGAGACCTACAACTTCACGCCGTACATCGTCGCCGGGCTCATGTTCATCATCCTCAGCTGGCCGATGATCCGGTTGACCGATGTCGTCACCGCCCGCTTGAACAAGCGCGAGCAGGCCGGAGGAGTCGTATGAGCGTCCCCGTGATCGAGGCCAGGGGTGTGCGCAAGCGCTTCGGCGACCACGACGTGCTGCGCGGCATCGACCTCGCCGTCGGCACGCACGAGGTGGTTGTCCTGATCGGTGCGTCGGGATCGGGAAAGTCGACGCTGCTCAAGACGATGAACCTCATCGAGGGCGTCGACGACGGACAGATCTTCCTGTCGGGTGATGACATCACCGACCCGCGGGTGGATGCCGACGCCGTGCGCGCCCGCATCGGCGTGGTGTTCCAGCACTTCAACCTGTTCCCGCATCTGACCGTCCTCGACAACGTGACCCTCGCCGCGATCCGCGTGCACGGGATGCGCAAGGCGGACGCCCGCACCAAGGCCCGCGAGCTGCTCGAGACGCTGGGGCTCGGCGCCAAGGCCGACGAGTACCCCGACCGACTCTCCGGCGGCCAGCAGCAGCGTGTGGCCATCGTGCGTGCGATCCTCACGCAGCCCGAGGTGCTGCTGCTCGACGAGATCACCAGCGCTCTCGACCCGCAGCTGGTGGGCGAGGTGCTCGACCTGGTGCGCGAGCTGAAGCACCAGGGCGCCACGATCGTGATGGCCACGCACGAGATGTCGTTCGCGCGCGAGGTCGCCGACCGCATCGTGTTCATGGAGCACGGCGTGGTCGTCGAGCAGGGGCCGCCGTCGCAGGTGTTCGATGCGCCGCAGCAGGCGGCCACCGCGGAGTTCCTGGCGCGCGTGCAGCACTGACCCCGGAGGCGCGGCTCAGGCGAGCTCTTCCTCCTCCGGCCGGCGCGGGCTCGGGTCGGGTGGCAGGATCTCGATGTCATGGTCGGCCTGGCGCTGCGCCCGCCACCAGATCACGAATCCGATCGCCGTGAAGACGCCGTAGAAGACGTACATGAACCCGGTGGCGTAGTAGCCGGAGCTGAACAGCAGCGGCACGCCGACCACGTCGACCGCGATCCAGATGAGCCAGAACTCCGTCCACCCCTTGGCCATGCCGTAGGTCGCGAGCAGGGACCCGACGAACGTCCAGGCATCGGCCCACACCGGCTCCCACGAGCCGAGCAGACGGAACAGCGGTGTGAGGGCCACGGTGCCCACGATCATCACCAGGACCATGCCGATGCGCGCACCGGTGGGAGCCCACCGCGGCACGACCCGGCCGCCGTCGAGGTTGCGCCAGCGCACCCACCCGTAGATCGCGACGGCGATGAACATGATCTGCCGTCCCGCCTGCCCGAGCAGGTGCGGCAGCGAGGGGTCGGGGCTGAAGGCAGAGCCGAGGAACACCGTCAGCAGCAGCGCGTTGCCGATGATGCCGACCGGCCACGCCCACACCTTGCGGCGCATCCCGCCCAGCGCGCTGGCGAGACCGAACGCGTTGCCGACGACCTCCCGCACGAGGAGCGTCTGCCCGCCCGGCAGCGTCCACGACGAGTTGAAGGCCTCGACGAACCACTGCAGCGGATCCACGTCAGGATCCCGCGTCGGGTTCGGTGCGTTCGTCGAGCACGAGCTGCAGCATGCTCAGGTCGAGCCAGCGTCCGAATTTCGCACCCACCTGCGGCATGCGTCCGACTTCGGCGAAACCGAGGCGCTCGTGCAGGGCGATGGAGGCGGCGTTGCCGCTCTCGATCCCCGCGATCATCACGTGCAGGCCGGCCGCCCTGGCGCGCTCGACCAGCTCGGCCATCAGCGCCGTGCCGATGCCGCGGCCGTGCTCGCCGCCGCGCACGTACACCGAGTGCTCGACCGTGAGCCGGTAGCCGCTGTGCGGACGCCACTGCGCGTACGACGCGTAGCCCAGCACGCCGGAGTCGTCGACCGCGACGATCACGGGGTAGCCGCGATCGGTGCGGTCGGCGAGCCATGCGGCGCGGTCGGCGAGGTCGACGGCCTCTTCGTTCCAGATCGCGGTGGTGTGCACCACGGCGTGATTGTGGATGGCGGTGATGGTGTCGAGATCGGCGGTCTCGGCATCCCTGATGCGCACGGCTGTCATCGGCGGGCGGTCTCTCTTCGTCTTCAGCGCTTCGGGTGCGCATCGCCGACGCTAGCAGGATGCCGGGGCGTCGGGCGCGCCGCAATCGAACAGTTACGCGCGGAGTTCGGAGGGTGTCGCCTCGACCGCGTCGCGCACGAGGATCGCGCGGCGCATGTCGGCCATGATCGGGTCGAAGAACCGCTCCCGGTAGCGGGCTTCGCTGACCGCGGAGAACACGAACGGGAGGGTGGCGATCACCGCGAGCAGGGTGGTGGCCTTGAGCAGGTTCACCGTGATCGGGAGGGCGACACCGGCGATCCGCACCTGCTCGACCGTGAATGCCTGGGCGTCGTTCCCCGGACCGAGCCAGACGCCGATGACGCCGGCCGGGATCGCGATGCCGCCGATCACGACTAGCAGCGCGGCCAGCAGGGCGGCGAAGAACAGCGCCTGCACGAGCTGGGCGACGGTCATGGCGAGCAGGATGTTGATCCGCTGGGGTGCGCGCAGCGGTCGGCGCGGTGCGGCGGCGGTGCTGTTGTGCTCCGCGGGCGTGCCGATCAGCAGGGCGGCCTGCTGTTCCGCGGTCGGGGTCTGGGCGTCGTCGTCGATCTCCGAGGCGCTGACGCGCAGCACCACGATGCCGGCGAGCACGGCGACCACGAGCGCGATCAACGCGATCGAGCCCCAGTGCAGGGCGGAGGCCATCTGCCAGACCTCGGTGGAGAAGAGCGAGAACACGACGAGCATCAGGATCACCGGAAGGGCGATGGATGCCATGTGCCCGATCGCGGAGGCGTTGCGCACCGCGAGGCGTGCGGCCCAGGAGATGAGCGCACCGCCGCCCATCCCGGTGACGAGCACGCACAGGCCGATCACGAGCAGCACGCGCAGCACCGGGCCGACCGTCGCATCGGGGTGCACCCAGTAGTCGTTCATCAGCATCAGAGCGACGCATCCGATGATCACCGCGAGCGCCACCACGGTCCCCGGCACGATCGGCAGTCGACGCAGCACGGCGCGGAGCACGAGGTAGGCGGCCCAGGCGAGTCCGAGGGAGATGGCGAGGAGCACGACGACCACGGCGACGATGAACGTGGCCTCGTCGGCGGTGGCGTCGAGAGCCACGTCGATGGCGATCTCGATCCCGTCCTGGAACAGGTAGCCGATGACGGCCACCCAGGCGATCAGCGGCGCGACGCGGCGCGGCAGATCGGTGAACCAGCGGCGCAGCGGCACGAAGGTCGGCAGGCCCTGCTCGCGGAACCAGCGGTCGGCGTCGCGCTTCGCGCTCCGCAGTTTCGGGGAGGCAGACATGGCGATGAGAATACGGCACGCGGTGTTCGCCGGTGCAGCGGTTCCCTAGACGTGCACGTCGGCGGGGGATTCCTCGCCCTCGTGGAAGCTCGGCTCCTTGCCGAACAGTCGCGCGATGGCCAGCACGATCCCCACGATCAGCAGGCCGAGTGCGAGCCCGGCGATCGCGGAGATGATCGTGTCGACGATCCAGACGACGACCGGGCCGAGGTTGTGGAGTGCGTGTTCCACGGCGTGCAGCACATCGACCGGGAAGTGCCAGCCCACCTCGCCGAGGTTCACCAGCACGAGGTGTCCGCCGACCCAAAGCATCGCGACCGTGCCCAGCACGCTGATGAAGCGGAAGACCGCGGGCATCGACCGCACGATCCTCGTGCCGGTGTGGCGGACGCGCTGCACCGGGTTCTTCGCCATCTTCAACCCGATGTCGTCGATCTTCACCAGCAGGGCGACGGCGCCGTAGACCACGCCGGTCATCAGCAGCGCGATCACCGCGAGGATCGCCAGGGTCGTCCACACGTCGAGTCCGGTCTCCAGGCTCGCGAGCGAGATGAGCATGATCTCGGTCGAGAGGATCAGGTCGGTGCGCACCGCGCCGAGGACCAGTTTCCTCTCGTCGCGAGCGCCCTCGTCGGCGTGGCCGTGCTGCACGCCGAACCACTCCAGCACCTTCTCGGCGCCCTCGAAGCACAGGTACGCGCCTCCCAGGATCAGCAGGTACGGCAGCACCCAGGGGGCGAATGCCGTGAGCAGCAGGGCAGCAGGGATGATGATGAGGAACTTGTTCGCGAGCGAGCCGAGCGCGATCTTGCCGACGACCGGCAGCTCCCGCGCGGGCGTGATGCCCTGCACGTACTGCGGGGTCACGGCCGCATCGTCGATCACGACTCCCGCCGCCTTCGCCGAGGCCTTCATCGCCGCGCTCAGGATGTCGTCGACGACAGCGAGGAGTCCGACCGACATGTGCTGTTCCCCTTTTGGTTCCGGTGTGATGCGGAGGCAACTCTATCGACTCCGCCGAAACTCACAGCGCGCTCTCAGCCCTGCGGGACCAAATCCGCCTCGTCCACGGTTCTCCTTCTATGACGCCGCAGCCAGCGACGTCGGACAAGGAGTCAGATCATGTCGAACGACTACGCCAAGACCCCCGAGGCCGTCAGCGGTCTCACGCACCTGCAGTACGAGGTGACGCAGCAGGACGCCACCGAGCCGCCGTTCCGCAACGCGTACTGGAACAACCACGAAGACGGCATCTACGTCGACGTCGTCTCGGGCGAGCCGCTGTTCTCGTCGACCGACAAGTTCGACAGCGGCACCGGTTGGCCGAGCTTCACCAAGCCCATCGAGGCCGACGCGGTGACCACCCGCACCGACCGTTCCCTCTGGATGAAGCGCACCGAGGCGCGCTCCGCCGGTGCCGACAGCCACCTCGGACACGTGTTCGATGACGGCCCCCGCGCCGAGGGCGGACTGCGCTACTGCATGAACTCCGCGGCCCTCCGCTTCATCCCGGCTGACAGTCTGGAGGAGGAGGGGTACGGTCGCTACAGTCCCCTCTTCGCACATCCCACCACCGATTCCTCTGAGGAGCAGTCATGACCGACAACGGAACCATCACCCGCACCCCCGCCACCGAGACCGCGGTGCTCGCGGGCGGCTGTTTCTGGGGCATGGAAGACCTCATCCGCCGCCAGCCCGGCGTGCTCGACACCCGCGTGGGTTACACCGGCGGCTCGAACGACCACGCC
The DNA here is from genome assembly GCF_037150835.1 of Microbacterium sp. LB12. Lineage (NCBI taxonomy): Bacteria > Bacillati > Actinomycetota > Actinomycetes > Micrococcales > Microbacteriaceae > Microbacterium > Microbacterium sp. LB12. The sequence goes on from NZ_JBBCPF010000001.1 coordinate 405,785, forward strand.
ACGTACCGCAACCACCCCGGCCACGCCGAGGCCGTGGAGATCGTGTTCGACCCGACGAAGACGACGTACCGCGACATCCTCGCGTTCTTCTTCCAGATCCACGACCCGTCGACCCTGAACCGTCAGGGCAACGACATCGGGTCGAGCTACCGTTCCGCGATCTTCCCGCTCTCCCCGGAGCAGGAGCAGGTCGCGCGCGACACGATCGCCGATGTCGACGCCTCGGGGCTGTGGCCGGCGAAGGCCGTGACCACGATCGAGCCCGAGGGTCCGTTCTGGCAGGCCGAGGAGGAGCACCAGGACTACCTGATCAAGTACCCCAACGGGTACACGTGCCACTTCCCGCGTGCGGGATGGGTGCTGCCGAAGCGGGATGAGGCCGCCGCGGTCTGAGGCGTCTCGCACGCCCGCCGCGGACGCCGCCCGCCGCGTCCCGTCGGCGTCGCGTCCCGTCGGCGTCGCGTCCCGGCGATGAAGGACTTCATTCGCGAGGCGGCTCGGGTGTGGCGGACCGAGGGCGGCGCGCGGTCCCGGGCTATGCCTCGGCGAGGAACGCCAGGGCGGCCTCTTTGAAGTCGCGCGATCCCGGCGCGTTGAAGTGGTTCCGGTTCGGGATCTCGTAGAACCGGGCGTCGGGCGCGGCGGCGGCGAGGGCGCGCGAGCCTTCGATGATCGCGTCCTTCGAACCGGTGGCGAACAGGATCGGCCGGGTCGGCGCATCCGACGGATCCGGGTCGATCGTGCCGGAGGCGCGCATGCCCTCGGCGAGGGCGACCAGCGCCTGCAGGTCGTTGCCGGGCACCCGCTCGGTCAGGTCGATGTAGTTCTGCGTGGTCCGGTCATCGACCGGGGTGCCGTCGGCGATGTACGCCCGCACCTGCGCGAGATCGAGGCGAGCCAGCGGGATGCCGTCGGGCACGCCGCCGAGCACCGCGCGCCCGATGCGGTGCGGCAGATCGCGCACCACCTCCCAGCCGACGCGGGCGCCCAGCGAGTAGCCGATGTAGAACGCGTCGTCCACGAGGTAGGTGTCCATGACCGACTCCACATCCGTCACGAGCGTGCGGATGCGGTAGCCGTCGGGGTCGTGCGGCTTCTCGCTGAGCCCGTGGCCGCGCTGGTCGAGCGCCAGCACGCGGTACCCGGCGCGGGTCAGCTCGCGCACCCACCCGGTGAGCACCCAGTTGTCGCGGGCGTTCGACGCGAAGCCGTGCACGATCACGACGACCGGGGCGTCGAACTCGCCCCAGGTGTACGTCGCCAGTCGGGTGCCGTCGGCGGCGTACACCTGCTGAGGGTCGGGCATGCTGGTCAGATCGGAGAGGGGGACGGCCACGCCTCCATCTTGGCCCTGTCGCCGGGCGGTCGGCTCAGAGCACGACGAGGAAGCCGAGCACCGCGCTCGCGACGCCCAGCACCGCGAGCACGAGGGCCGGGAGGAACGGCTCCTTGCGGCGCACGTGCACCACGGTCGCGCCGATCATGATGATCGCGAGCCCGGTGCCGGCGAGGGCGGCGAGGATCGGGGCGATGCCCGTGGCCAGCGGCAGGATGAGCCCGAACGCGCCGATCACCTCGAGGCCCGCGATGGCCTTGATCGTCCCGGCGGAGAAGTCCTCCGTCCAGGCCATGCCGCGTTCGGCGAGCGTCGCCTTCGGGGTGACGAGCTTCATGAAGCCGCCGCCGAGCATGGCGAGGGCGAGCAGCCCGTTGACGATCCAGAGTGCGATGAGCATCCGTGGTTCCATTCTGTGTCTTTGTTACGATCAGTAACCAAGGATGGAGGATGCCGATGACCGCTGCAAAAGGCACACCCATGTCACCGACGCACATCGATGAGACCGCGCTCGCCGGATTCCCCGGCTACGAGAGCTCCTGCTCGGGCGACGAGGGTGCGGGTCGCGCGATCCGCGAGGTGCTCGACCGGGTCGGCGACAAGTGGTCGCTGCTCGTCATCGCGACCCTCCGCAAGGACCGCCTGCGCTTCAGCGAGCTGCTGCGGCACATCCCGGGCATCTCGCAGCGGATGCTCACGCTCACCCTCCGTCAGCTCGAACGCGACGGGCTGATCAGCCGCACCGCCTACGCCGAGGTGCCGCCGCGGGTGGAGTACCAGCTGACCGCGCTCGGCGGCACGCTCATCCCGATCGCGAAGACCATCGGCGACTGGGCGCTCGCGAATCATCCCGCGATCGAGGAGTCCCGCACGCAGTACGACGCGCGCGCCTGACGGCCGCGGCCCGGTGCCCGCCGCTGTCGAGACCCCGGTTCATCGTCGAGACCCCCTCCTGCGCACGTCGGCAGGAGGGGGTCTCGACGGAAAGGCGGGGTGTCAGCGCGTCGACTTGATCGGCCAGACGGCGAAGGCACCGAGGATCGAGAGCACGATGCCGACGGGGAACAGCCCCGCGAACCCGAACGCGATCACGATCAGACCCGAGACGCCCGGGGCCAGCGTCTGCGGCAGAGTCGCGGCGATGTTCACGACGCCGAGGTCCTTCGCGAACGACTGGGCCGACGGGAGCACCTCGCTCATGAGCGCCGTGTCGACGGCCTGGAACATGCCGAACCCGAGGCCGGCGATGAACGACATGATCATCCACGCCTCGATCGTCGGCGAGATCCACGGCACCAACAGTGCCAGTCCGGTGACCACCGAGGAGGCGAACACGAACGGCTTGCGGCGCCCGACCTTGTCGGAGAGTGGACCGGAGATGATCGTGGAGATGAGGATGCCGGCGAGGCTGAGCAGGCCGACCATCGGGATGACCGTCTCCGGCTTCTCGATGTGCAGGTAGTCGGTCATGATGTACAGCTGGTAGCCGGTCACCGAGAAGTAGCCGGTGAACAGCAGGAGCCGACCCGTGAAGGCCCAGAAGAAGTCGGGGTGCTTGATCGGGCTCACCCAGAACGTGCGCAGGAACGCACTGAGGTCGAACTTCTCGGGAGTGATCCGCTCACTCGAGTGGTCCGGGTTGAACAGCACGAACAGGCTGATCACGACGAGTGCGAAGACTGCGAAGACGATGTACCCCGCGGTGATGCTGTGGAAGAACATCGAGCCGACGATCTGACCGCCGAGCGAGCCGACCATGAGGCCGATCCCGGAGAGCGCGGCGAACGTGCCGCGACGGTTGAGCGGCACCCGGTCGGGCATCACGGCGGACAGCGGGCCCTGCGCGAAGTTGTAGGCGATCTGCACGAGCGTCCAGGCGATCGCGATGCCGACCAGCGAGTTCGCGAATGCCAGTCCGACCAGGGCCAGGCCGCCCGCGAGCACGCCGACGATCATCCAGGGGGCGCGGCGACCGAAGCGGGAGCGCGTCCGGTCGGAGATCTGCCCGGCGATCGGCTGCGCGATCATGGCGGCGAACGCGCCGATCGTGGCGATGATCGCGAGGTTCGCGACCTTGTTCTCCTCGCCCAGCGCGACCGCGACCTGCTGGGGAAGCAGGATGCCGGGGACGGCACCCCAGATCAGGAAGATCCCGAGGTTGGCGGGGATGATCCAGCCGAGAAGCCGGCGGATCCCCTTGATCGGGGGAGGCGGGTCGTCGTTGCCGGCGGCCGTGCGGACGAAGGTCGTCTCGGTGATCGGGACAGTGCTCTCGGGGCTTGCGGATGTTCCAGACATCGTCGTCGGGTTTCCTCTCGGGTGCGGTACAACGCGGGCGTGCAGGGTCGATCAGGACGTGCCGAGGGGGTGGCACGGGAGTTCCCCCGGAGGGGAGACCGGGCGGAGGCCGACACGACCTCCGCCCGAGGCATCATGCGGGGAGCGCCACCAGACGGGAGCGCAGGGCGTCGATCGTCTCCGCCGGCAGGGTGGCGCCGGCGAAGCCGAGGACGGTGTCGAGCGGCATGTTCTGCGCCGCGGCGAGCATGGGGTTGCCGGGCAGCTCGGGGACGAGCTCGGTGATGATCGCGAGCGCGTCGGCGTCGGCGAGCACCTGAGCGACCGTCGCGCTGGCGAGGTCGAAGCGTCCACCCGCTGCGGCGTCGGGCGCTGCCTCCTCGATCGTCGTGGTCGACGGGTCGGGGCGCACGGCCGGGGTCCAGTCGGCGAACCGGAGCCCGTGGCCGAACACGAACGACGGGTTCTCCGTGTCGGAGGGCACGTCGGGGCGGCTGGCCCGGACGGCATCCATCGACGAGGGCACCTCGAACGGGAGTCGGCCTTCCGGCTCGGCCGCACCGAACAGCACGTTCACGAGCGCGGTGTCGGAGGCGCCGTAGTTCGCGATGATCGTCGAGGCGACGTCGAGCAGCGGAGCGAGGATCGCCGGACGGTCGAGGTACACGTCGAGCACGAGCGGCACGCGGGCAGCCAGGTCGCGCAGGTGAGCGATTTCGTCGTCGTGGAAGTCGAGCGACCCGGCGCGGAAGAACGACTCGATGTCGGCGCCGTTGCCGCGCGGCTCCCACGGGGCGTCGGTGCGCACGATCGCGACGTCGGCACGGTCGGGATCGACGACCACGTCGGCCCACCCCGCGAGCTCGGCGGGATCGATGCCCTCGACGTAGACCGCCGGGCGACCGCTCAACGGCAGGTGCGCGGCGCCTTCACCGTTGGTCAGCAACGTGAGGGAGCGCGCCTGCGCCTCGAGGCCCGCGGCGCGGGCATCCGCCATCCCGACGATCGCATCCGCGGCGTCGACGTCGACGAACCGGGCGTCGTCGAACAGTCCGAGGCGGAACTTCTCGCGCAGCAGTCGTCGCACCGAGGTGTCCAGGCGCGACTCGGGCACGGAGCCCGCACGCACCAGGCCGATCAGCGCCTTCGGGTTGAACTCTCCGCCGAACTGGTCGACGCCCGCGTCGAGCGACTTGATCATCCGCTCCTCGTAGGTGAGCGATTCCACGCCCCAGAAGGTGCGGGAGAGGATGCCCCAGTCGGTGCACACGATGCCGTCGAAGCCCAGCTCGTCGCGCAGCAGGCCCTGGATGATCTGCTTGTTGAAGCCGAAGCCGACCTCTTCGTACTCGGTGCCGATCGGCATGCCGTAGTAGGGCATCATCTGGGAGACGCCCGCGGCCAGCAGCTCGCGGAACGGCTGCAGGTGCAGGTCGAACTGCCCGCCGGGGTACACCTGTTCGCGGCCGTAGGAGAAGTGCGGGTCTTCGCCGTCGAGCTGCGGTCCGCCGCCGGGGAAGTGCTTGGCCATGGCGGAGACCGAGTGGGTGCCGAGCTCGTCGCCCTGCAGGCCGAGGGTGTACGCCACGCCCAGTCGGCCGGTCACCTCGGCGCTCTGACCGAAGGTGCCGGAGGCGCGCGCCCAGCGGGGTTCGGTCGCGAGGTCGATCTGCGGGTGGAGGGCTGTGCGGATGCCGACGGCGAGGTACTCGCGGCGCACGACCTCGGCGAAGCGGCGGGTCAGCTCGGGGTCGTCGAGGGCACCGAAGCCGAGGAACTCGGGCCACTGCGAGAAGGGGCCGGCGATGAGCGCGGCGGCGGGGTTGTTGGAGAACGAGTGGCGCGGGTCGCTCGACAGCGAGAACGGGATGCCGAGGCCGGAGCGCTGCGCCTCCTCCTGGAGGGTGTTGTGCCACGCGGCGATCTCGCGGGCCGAGGGCGCCTGGAGGATGTTCACGTGCGTGATGCCGCGGTCGATGATCGTGCGCATCGACGGCGAGCCGAAGAGGCCGGGGGCGTCGAGGTCGTCGCCCAGGGTGGCCATGGGCTGGAACATCTGTCCGGCCTTGTCTTCCAGGGTCATCCGCGACAGGAGATCTTCGACACGCTGCTCGATGGGCAGGGTGCGGTCCTGGTACGGGTGCGCGGTCTCGCTCACGGGGAACTCCTTCGTTCGGGTACGACGGCCGGGATCGGCGGTGCATCAATTTCTACACAAGTGTCGGGATAAATATCTACACATGTGTCGGTTTTGTCAAGACCGGTGCTACGGTTTCCCCCATGGCAGTTGCGACGGCACCCCGAGAGCGCGGTTACGCGAACGGTCGCGCACGCCGCGAGGAGATCATCCGCATCGCCTCCGACCACTTCGCGGAGCGTGGATTCCTGTCGGCGACGATCCTCGACATCGCCGCCGTCTGCGGGATCTCCCGCGCCGGGCTGCTGCACCACTTCCCCGACAAGGAGGCGCTGCTGGAAGCGGTGCTCGAGGCGCGCGACATCGAGGACCGTCAGCGCTTCCGCCCCTATGCCCGCGGCTACGGCGGCATGGGCGTGCTGCGCGGCATGGTCGACCTCGCTGACCACAACCGGCTCGTCCCCGGACTCATCGAGCTGTTCGTGCGGCTCTCGGCCGAGGCATCCGCCGTCGACCACCCCGCGCACGAGTACTTCCGCCGCCGCTACGAGCGCATCCGTGAGGGCACCGGCCATGCCCTGGCCCTGGCCGTCGAGGCCGGACACGTGCGCGCCGACGTCGACCCGACCGACGCCGCGCTGCGCCTCACCGCCACCATGGACGGTCTGCAGACCGAGTGGCTGTTCGACCGCTCCATCGACATGGCGAGCGCGGTCGGGGCGATGCTGCGCGAATGGATGACCCCCGATGGCGAGCGGGAGTTCGACGCGATCACGCCGGAGGTCGAGCCCGTCGAGGCCTGACGCCCGCCGCGCCCGCCCGCCCCGCCGACCCCGCCGAGGCCCCGGTCAAGCGTCGAGACCCCCTCCTGCCGACGTGGGCAGGAGGGGGTCTCGCCGCGAACCCGGGGTCTCGCGGACGCGAGGGGCGTCCGCGACGCGTCAGACCCGGTCGCGCAGGGCTGCTCCGAGCGCGGCATCCACGTTCGTCCAGTACTGGAAGAAGCGCTCGCGGATCGCGTCGATCGTGATGCTGCGTCCCTGACCGGTCAGGGTCTCCAGGAAGCGGGCGCGCTGCTCCGCGTCGAACACCTCGCGGTACAGGGTGCCGGCCTGTCCGAAGTCGTCATCCTCGGCGTGCAGCGACGCCGCCGAGCGGGTGAGCTCGCCGTCGGCCTGCCAGTTCGCCTCGACGCCCTTCGCGGGATCCGCCTCGGGGCCGCCGGCCGGTCCGAACGAGTTCGGCTGGTAAGTGCGGTGGGCGGCGCTGTTGTGCTGGTACCGCATCGCACCCTCGTGCATGTAGTTGCGCGCCTCGGACGCGTGCGGCTGGTTCACCGGCAGCTGGTTGTAGTTCGCCCCGATGCGGTAGCGCTGCGCGTCGGCGTAGGCGAACACACGGCCCATGAGCATCTTGTCGGGCGAGATGCCCGTGCCGGGAACCTGGTTGCCCGGCGAGAACGCGGCCTGCTCGATCTCGCCGAAGAAGTTCTCCGGGTTGCGGTTCAGGGTCAGCGTGCCGACCTTGATGCGCGGATAGTCCTTCAGCGAGATGGTCTTGGTGAGGTCGAACGGGTTGAACCGGTAGGCCTTCGCCTCGTCGTACGGCATGATCTGCACGAACAGATCCCACGACGGGTGCTCGCCGCGTCCGATCGCCTCGAACAGGTCGCGGCGGTAGTGGTCGGCGTCCGACCCTGCGAGCCGTTCGGCCTCGTCGGCTCCCATCGCCTCGACACCCTGGTGCGAGACGAAATGGTACTTCACCCAGAACAGCTCGCCGTCGGCGTTCACCCACGAGTAGGTGTGCGAGCCGTAGCCGTTCATGTGCCGCCAGCTGCGCGGGAGTCCGCGGTCGCCCATGAGGTAGGTCACCTGGTGCGCGGTCTCGGGCGAGAGCGTCCAGAAGTCCCACTGCATGTCGGCATCGCGCAGACCGGAGTCGCCCAGGCGCTTCTGCGAGTGGATGAAGTCGGGGAACTTGATCGCGTCGCGCAGGAAGAACGTCGGGGTGTTGTTGCCGACGATGTCGAGGTTGCCCTCCTCGGAGTACATGCGCAGCGAGAAGCCGCGCACGTCGCGCCAGGTGTCGGGGGAGCCCTGTTCGCCGGCGACGGAGGAGAAGCGGATGAGCGCTTCGCTCGTCGCGCCCGGCTGGAACACGGCGGCGCGAGTGTACGCCGACACGTCTTCCGTGACGACGAACTCGCCGAACGCGCCGCCGCCCTTCGCGTGCGGGTTGCGCTCCGGCACCCGTTCCCGGTTGAACGCCGCGAGCTTCTCGACCAGGTGCTGGTCGTGCAGGACCGTGGGGCCGTCGGCGCCGACCGTGAGCGAATGGGTGTCGCTCGCGATGGGAGCGCCGGACTGGGTGGTGGTGGCAGGTGTCGTCATGGTGTTTCTCCTTCTGCGCGCAGGCGCGACGAATACCCCCATCCGTGGAGGGGAGATCGCCGGGGGTGTTACTGCGCGGCGTTCTGGCAACTGGGGCACAGGCCCCAGAAGGTGACTTCGGCTGTCTGGACGGTGAATCCCCCCGCCGAGGACGGGGTGAGACACGGCGCTTCGCCGACGACGCAGTCCACATCGCCGACCGCACCGCAGGAGGTGCAGACGACGTGGTGGTGGTTGTCGCCGATGCGCCGTTCGTAGAGCGCCGCGGAGCCTGCCGGTTCGATCCGGCGGATGAGGCCCGCCGTCGTCAGGTCCGCGAGGATGTTGTGCACCGACTGGATCGACGTGGTCGGCAGCACGTCGGACACGGCGCGGAAGACCCGCTCCGCATCCGTATGGGCCATGGAGTCCAACGCCTCGAGAACGGCGACGCGGCCCGCGGTCGCGCGCAGCCCGGCGTCGCGAAGCGCCGAGTCGAGTGCTGTGTCCATGCCTCGACCCTAACCCGTTCTTTTGAGTAACTCAAAAGAACGGCGTGTCGATGGCCCCGCAGAGTGCAGATACGTCCCGCTGGAGGCATCTGGCGGGACGTTTCTGCACTCTGCAAGGGGGGTTTCGGGGTTCGTAGCGGGTGCCCGGTGGGTACGTAGGCGTCGCGGTGCGGTACGGAACCGCTATCCCGGGCGTGTCGAGTCTCCTCGGTTCCGTTCGTCATCGCGCCGGAGACCCGGGTCAGTACTGCTCGCACGGGCGAGAGTGGAACACATGAAGTCGTACCCCAAACGGTTTCGCTCCCAGGGCATTGTTCGGGAGTGCGGCCCCCTCCGCATTCCCGAGCCAGTCCCCGCACCCGAACCCGAACCGAAAGCACTGGTCTGATGCCTGTCCGTCTCCCTGCGAAGCTCGTTGCCGCCGCGGCGATCGTCGTGGCCGCGCTGCTGCCCGCTTTGGTCGCCCCACCGGCCTCGGCCGCCACGATCGAGGGGGCCATCACTTCGGTCACCACGACCGAGCGCGTGGTCGCACAGAACGATCGGGTCGAGTTCTCGTGCACGTGGGCGGTGCCCGATCATTCGCAGCCGGGCGACCAGTTCACCCTCCAGCTGCCCGCGCAGCTGCGCTGGAACCGCACGGTCGCCACGGACTTCTCCCTGCGCAGCCCTGCCCCCGAGAACGCCGAGGTCGCCACGGCCCACGTCGACGGCAACGGACTCATCACCTTCACGCTCACCGACTTCGTCGCCAGCCACCCGCTCGACGTGCACGGCAGCTGCACGTTCTACACCGAGGTCACGTATGCGGGCGGCGAAGCCGAGACGATGCAGTTGAGCTTCGGCTCGATCGTCGTCCCGCTCGCCTACGACCCCGACGCCCACGCGTGCCCTTCCTGCGGCACGGAGGTGACCGTCGCCAAGAAGATGATGTGGTGGTCGGATGCGGCGCAGACCCGCCTCGACGTGTACATCCTCACGCCGAAGACGAAGACCGCAGGTCCCGTGACCATCGTCGACACCCCGGGCCCTGGCCTGCGTGCGAACTGCCCGATCCTCGAGGCGAACGTGAGCGACCGCTACTTCGAGGGCAACGGGATGGCTCTCGCCCCCTTCGACGATGTCACCCCGGACGTCGACTGTGCCGACGGCCAGGTCACCGTGCACTGGCCGTCGATCGAGGCCGGTCGGTACATCACGATCCACCTCACGATGTCGGTCACCGATCCCTCACTCAAGGAGTACGGCAACAGCGGCACGGTGACGATGAACGACGGCGAGGTCACCCCGATCAGTGTCGTCACCCAACGGCAGGCAGCCGGCGGCGACGGTGACGGAACCGGCGACACCCCGGACACGCCGAACACCCCCGATGTTCCCAGTACGCCGGACGTTCCCGCCACTCCGGATGTACCGAGCACTCCGAGCACATCCGTCACCCCGCAGGCCGCTGTGGCAGCCAGCGCGACGAACCTCGCCAGTACGGGTGCGGATGGACGTCCGCTCCTCGCCGCCGCGGCTCTGGCGCTGCTCACCACCTTCGCGGGCGGAATGCTCCTGACGCGCCGCCGCCCCCGCGCGAAGTAGTCCACGGGGTGCAGAAACGTCCCGCCGGAAGCGTCCGGCGGGACGTTTCTGCACTCCGCAGCGGGCTCAGGCCCAGTTCAGGACCCGCGTGCCGATCAGGGTGAGCCAGCGGGAGGGATGGCCCTCGGTCGAGTCGACGGGGAACCAGGTGCGTCCGGCCAGCGGTGCGCCCTGCAGCCAGGTGCCGTCGGGCTGCCGCTGTGCGCGCACCAGTGCCACGGCGTCCGCGATCCGCTCGTCGGGCCCCGTGCCCTCGACGAGCGAGACCGCGCGGAAGTGGTCGAGTGCGGCCAGGGCACTGTACCGATGCCGGTTCGGATACACGAAGCGCTCGACGAACGGTCCCACCCGTTCCCCGGTCGACTCCCGATAGAGCAGCCGACGCCGCAGCAGGTACTCCTCGCCCGAGTGCCGGGCCTCGCGCAGCGACGTGTCGCCGGTGGACTGCTCGTAGGAGAGCATGCCGCGCACCGCGTTGAGCGTGGAGTGGAACGAGGATCGCACGGAGTCGCCCTCCTCGGCCTCGCAGTTCCAGCCGCCGTCGTCGAGCCGGTGCTCCGGGAACCAGCGGGCGAGCTGCGAGACGTCGGCGCCCAGCCAGGCCCCGTTCGCGAGCGTGTACGCGTTGATGCACACGTCGACCTCGCCGCCCCAGTAGGGCAGATCGTCGTACTCCCAGCGGCTGTTGCGCGCGAGCCTCTCCGCAGTGTCGCCGAGCACCTCGGCATCGACGCCCCACTCCCGCAGGTCGTTCAGAGACCACGTCGTCGCGATCCACGGCTGCCCCGGTTCCTCCGCCTCCGGGCTGCCGAAGAACCCGGCCGGAAAGAACGCCCCGCCCGCCCACTGCCCGTCCGCGTCCTGATGGGCGAGGAGCTCCGCCCCGTAGCCTTCCTTCGCCACCCGTGCGCGCGTGGCCCGCCACACCTCCTCGGGCTCGTGCAGCAGGTCGCGCTCCACCTGCCACCGCACCGCGGGATCCGCGTCGAGCAGCCAGTCCCTGGTCTCCACCGTCATCGACATGCGGGCACCTTACGCTGTGCGGTCGCCCCGGACCAGGGGGTGGTCACGATCCGGCGGGGCCGTCCGCCGTCAGACGTCGAAGCTCGATCCGGCCCGGTCGGACGGGAGTGCGAGCAGGACGAGGAGGATGAGCCCTCCGACGGCGGGGATCAGCGCGAGAAGCGCGAGGCACCGGACTTGTCATGTCCGAATCCGAGAGCGGCGACACGGACACCGGTGGGCCAGATATGGCCGATCTTCGCGGTGAGGTGGGCAGGTCCGGAGTCGCTCCGCGAGCGTTACACGTAGGCCCGCCCACAGCCGGTGAGGGCGACATTTCGTCCGTGGACAGCCTTCGTCGCGTGTGGCGGCATCGCAGGAGCGATCGTTCTCACGGCGTCGTCGACTTTAGCGGCGGTGACGGGGCGAGGCTTCGCCGGGGTGAGTGGACACATGTGTTCCCTCGGGGGAAGGGGGTGGTGGTCGATGCGCGGGGAACCCAGCGGGGCGGGGTACCCGTCGATGCCGATCTCCGCCACCGGCTCCCAGTCGACGAATCGTTCGTTGCGGCCATCGTGCATCTCGGTCCATCCCTCCCGCATCGGGTGAGCGGCCGGAATCGGCGCGCTCCACGAGACAATCGCGGGTGGGAATGCGTGACGCGGTCGCCTCGACGTTCGTCAGTTGTCGCCCTCAGGAACGTACGTACCTGAGGCGCATGCGACGACATCCTTGCGCCCCCTCATACGTAGTCGAGCCCGTCGGGCGGGAGGGCATGACGCTACGGGCTGCGCGTGACGGGCACCTCTCCGGGCGGGGTGGGGCCGGATGCCGAAACCGTCGCGGGCCGCTCATTCGTGATCGAACTCGGGTGGCGTGCGGAAGGGCCACCGCCACGTACGGAAGCGTACCGGGCTACTGATCCCGGTCCGTCCGCGGTACGTAGGAACCGTCCTGTCCCTTCCGTGCACCACGCGGCACCTGCACACTCGAGCACGGAGCGTCGGCCCCCAGCCCACGCGCCAGCGAGTGCGGGTGGCTACCGGGGAGGTCGCCACCCACACCCGATCGATTCCCCAGCACATCCCCAGTACGCGGGAATCCCGCCCCCATGCGTGGCCTCTACCACCATGGGGGCTTCTGGCTTCTTGCGGCCTGCATGCTCCTGGCGCAGGTGAAGCGGGCGCGACGGAGCAGCTGGCTTGGGGCGGGCGGTGCGCACGCAGGTGGGTCGCGCTGCGGGTGCAGCGGGACCCACCTGTGCGGGTTCGATCAGGCCTGCGTACGGCGACGGCGCACGAGGACGATGCCGAGGAGGATCAGCGCGAGGGCGGCGAGGCCGGTGCTCCCGATGATCCCGCCCGTCAGGGCGAGGGTGGTCGGACCGTCGAACGGTGCGGGTGCCGCGCCCTTCGGGGTCTTCGCGTGCCACTGATCGGCGTCCTGCACTGCCGTGCCGGACTTCACTCCGATGCCGGTGACGGCTGCCTCGTCGGCGTGCGTCGTGGCGGCGTCCATTCCGGGCACCTGGCCCGTGCACTCGAAGCTCGCGCCGATCTCGAACGGTCCGTCCCACGTGACGCCCGTCGCCGGGCCCCCGAGCGGGGAGAAGTCGCAGTCCAGATCGGTCATCGCCGGACCTGTGAGGGTCGTGTCGGTGACGTGGATCTTCGTGAGCGCCTCGTTTCCGGTGTTCGTGATCGTCATGGTGATCGCGGTCGCCTTCCCGGCCTCCACGGCCTTGCCGGGAGCGGTGTCGAAGTCGCCCGCGACGAGCCCGTCCGCCGTCGACCACTTCTCGATGTCGATCGCGGGGATGAGCGCGATGTAGCCGGCATCGATGGTGCGGTTGATGAACGGCGCGGTCACGCCGTCGGAGGCCTCGGACGGGGTCACGTTGACCGCGTCCTCGTCCAGGTGGATGAGCATGGTGCGACCCGTGGTCACGTCGGCGTCGGAGTCGACCGTCGCGTCGGAACCCTGCGCGGACAGCGTCCGCTGATAGCCGGGCACGTCACCGAACTCGAGGACGTAGTCCCCGGCCGGCAGGCGGTCGAAGTGGTAGAAACCGTGCGAGTCGGTCGTGGTGCGGGCGATCTCGGTGGTGCCGTCGGCACCGTAGAGGATCACCGGCACACCGGCGATCGGAACCTCACCGGCGTCCTGGATGCCGTTGCCGTTCGTGTCGATCCACGTGTAGTCGCCGATCGCGTAGACCGGGATGGAGACGTAGCCCGCGTCGATCGTGCGGTTGATGTACGGCGCGTTCACTCCGTCCGATGCCTTCGACGCGGTGACGTTGTCCGCTCCCTTGTCGAGGTGCACGACGGCGGTACGGCCCGTCGTCTGGTCGGCGTTCGAGTCGACGGTCGTGTCCGTCCCCTGCGTGGCAAGGGTGCGGGTGTAGCCGTCCACGTCACCGAACTGCAGCGAGTAGTCACCGGCTTCGAGGTTGTCGAAGTGGTAGTAACCCGACGCGTCGGTGGTCGTGCGAGTGATCTCGGTGCCGTCCGCGTCGAACAGGATCACGACGACCCCGGCGATCGGCTGCTCACCGTCGTCCTGGATGCCGTTCTTGTTCGCGTCGATCCACGTGTAGTCGCCGATCGCGTAGAGGGTCTCTGCCGTGGCGAACCACGGGTCCTCGTCGGTGACGACCGTGCCGGTGGCGACGCCCGTGCCGGTCACGGTGGCGTTGTCGCCGTGGGTGGTGTCGGAGGCGAGCCCCGGGACGGTGCCGGTGCACTCGAAGCTCTTGCCGACCTCGAGAGGCCCGGCCCACTCGGTGCCGGTCTTCGGACCGCCCAGTGCGGAGAAGTCGCAGTCCAGGTCGGTCAGCGCCGGCCCGTTCAGCGTGTCATCGGTGACCTTCACGTCGCGCAGCGCCTCAACGCCGGTGTTCGTGATGGTCATCGTGATCGCCGTCGGGGACTTCGCCTTCACGGCCTTGCCCGGAGCGGTGTCGAAGTCACCGGCGGGGAAACCGTCGGTGGTCGACCACTTCTCGATCGAGATCGCGGGTTCGGTCGGCTCGGCCATCCTGTCGACGACCCAGGGCGCCTCGGCGGCGAGCATCGGGGATCCGTCGCCTGCCTGCACGGAGTCCAGGGCGATGCGGTTCCAGGTGCGCTCTCCACCCAGGATGGGGGAGCCGTCGGCGAGCGTGGTCGGGGTGGCCATGGTCCACTCCAGGTCGACGAACTCGCCGCCGCTGAAGACCTTCGAGCCGAAGTCGAACCGCACGGAGCGGATCTGCGACCAATCGGTCACCTGGTCGGCGGTCTGCCAGGACGAGTCCTGCTGGCCGTTGCAGGAGAACGATGCGGAGTGCTCGTCGGAGTTGTCCATCTCGGGACGGCACGGGTCGGCCTTGACCGAGTACGTGATCGTCAGCGAGTCAGGGCTCGGGTTCGCGATCGGGCCCGTCATCGTCGGGGTCCACTCGTTGCCCTTGCCCGGAGGGTTCTGGGCGTAGCGGCCGTTCGTCACACCGTGGTTGCCGGGCTGCGGCAGCAGGTCGTAGGCGACGAGGTTCTTCAGGTCGCGGTTGCCGAGGTTGCCCAGGCGCACCTGGTACGACACGGTGCCGCCGGGGGTCGAGGTGCCGACCTCGTCCTTCATGCCCTTCTTTTCGGCGGAGTCGAACCAGTGACCGTTGTCCTGGTCGCCGGCGACCTTCTTCTCGATCCAGGCGGCCGCGGTGTCAGCGACCGCGAAGTCGGCGCCGTAGCGAACAGCCCACTCGGTGGTGTCGCCGTCGCCGTCGCCGTCGTAGAGGTCGTTGTCCCACGCCCACGGGGACGCGGGGATGCGCACGTCGCGATCGAAGATCTGCACCAGGTTGCCCTTGTAGCTCGGCACCAGCGAGTCCCCGCCGTAGACGCCCGACGCCACGCCCGGGTTTACCGTCGTGTCGTACTGGTAGTTACAGGGAGTCCCGTACATCGGGACGATGATCCCCTTGTCGCCGGTGTAGGTCCATCGCACCGTGTTGCGCGGACCCGTCGTGAACGGAGTACCGTGCGTCTGGTTCCACTCCGGCAGCACGTCTTCGGTGAACTCCGACGCAGCAGGGCAGTAGGTGTCGTTGTCCGCATCCGCCCGGAACGAGCCCGGAACGAAAGCCACCTGGTTCGGGATGCTGTCATACAGCACCGGCATCAGTGCAGTGGGACTTCCGTCGCGGTTCATGACGGAGATCGTCCAGCTGATGGTGCCGCCAGGGCCCACCGCTCCCTGATCCGCAGCCTTGCTGACTGAGGGCGACGGGAGGTCGACCGGAGAGACTTCGATCGTCGCGCACTCCTGCTTCTCATCATCAGCACCAGCCGTGGAGAATGTGGCGCAGTTCTTGATTGTCGTGTCGTCGCCGATCACCGACCAGTCGCCCACGTCATAGATGTAGAGGCTGACGGCCGCGCCCACGTCAACCTGCTTGAACGTTGCCGTCACGCTCGTCAGCCGGGGACCGCCCGACGGCACGGGGATGCTCGAGCCATCGAAAGGCAGGACGCCGCTGGATGAGCCGTCCGCATAGTGAAGCTCGATCGTGCTGCCCGTCTTCACGTTGAAGCTGTAGTACCCGCCGTCCACAGACGTCACGTCGAGACCGTCCGGAATCGAATCCGTCATAGTGATGTCGGCGTTCGTGTTGCCGTAGTTCGTCGACCTGAGCTCCCAGTGCTGCACCTGGTCGCTGACCAGCGGGGTGCCGATCTTGCTGGAGCTGGTGTTGTAGTCGGGCGCATCGACGCGCACGGTGACCGGAGAAGAAGACGAGACTGTCTGCGAGTCCTTCGATCCCAGCGGGGTTCCCATCGCGGTCGCGGTGTTCACATAGGTCGACTCGCCACCATCGACAGGAGCGGGGTACGTCACCGTCACCTGGGCGTTGTCGCTGTTGCCCAGGGCGGCGAAGTGCCACGTCACCGTGTGCGTGGCCGGGTCGTACACGCCTCCGCCGTTCGAGCTGACGTATGCGGCTTCAGCGGGCAGCGGGTCGGTCAGGGTCACATTCGTCATGCTCAACACGCCATGTTCCGGGTTGCCCCGGTCCGGGTAGTCATACCCCACATACATCGTGTACGTGTAGTTCTGATCCGGCTGCGTGGTTGCGGCTCCGGTCTTCGTCAGCGTCAGCGTGCTGTCGGCCTCGAGCTTGATCGTCGCGGTTCGCGTCACATCCGGAACCCCGGGCTGCGACACCGTCATCGTCGTCGTCTGATCCCCGGGAGGAGTCGAGTAGTTCTCCGTCGGCCACGACACGGTGAGCTGCGAGACGAGCCCGGCCGCAGTGGCGCTGTAGACGATGTCGATCGTGCCGTCGTCGTTCGTGGTTACCGAGGTCACTCCCGGTGCATAGGGCTTGGTCACGACGCCCTTCACGCCGGCCTTGACAGCGTCCGGCTTGGTGAAGTGCAGGGTGACGTCGGTGCACTCGGCGGGGTCGGAGCAGCTGAGCTGGGCCTCGTAGACGAGGGCGTCACCGGAGTACACCGTGGAGTTCTTCGCGGTCAGCGCGGTCGCCAGCATGCTGTCGTTGGCGGCGAAAGCGGCTGCCGGGTTCAAGAGGCCGACAAGGAGCGCGAGCGCTGCCGTGAGGGCGAGCGCGAAACGCGACTTCGGTAGGGGTTTCCTGCGGGACATCATTGCTCGCAATCGGGTTCGGGTTCGGAAAAGGGAGTTCGGGGGGCGACGACCGCCTAGACGTTCGTCTCACTCATAGTGACTTTTGGCCAGGCCACTTCCCGGGGTGCGCAGCGACGTCTACGTACGGGGTGAGGCGGGTGACGTACCCGCCGCGAAAGGGGCGCGAGGGGGAGCGGCTCGACTACGTGGTGACACCGAGTCCCGTCAGGGGAGGTCGAAGTCTCAGGGTGAGCGACGTCTCGAGGTGCGGTCGGCGGCGACGCGAGGGCATGCCGGCGGGGCTGCGACCTCATGCTCGAGCGAAGCGGGGTGCATGGAGAGAATCAGCATGCTCCCCGCTTCGACCCGAACTGCTCGATGCTTCGAACCCGATCGGACCACCGAGCAGTGCAACGCTAAGCGGGTCGAGATACTCGTCCGTGCCCGACAACTGGCGAATACGAACCCGGCGACCCCGGCATACGTACCGTCCGGCTCAGCGCTCGTGCAGCGGCGTGAATCCTGCGCTCGCCGTGGTCCCGCGGGGGAGCTGCAGTTGAATCGTGCCGGTCGTGTGCGATGACGGCGACATCAGTCCGCTGTTCGCGAGGCCCGCGCGGATCAGCAGCACGGTGCGCAGGGGTGCTCCGGTGGTCGCGGCCACCTGCTCGGGCGTCAGCGACGACAGCCCGGCGGCATCGGCTCCGGCGGCTTCCGCATCGATCACCGCGACGACCTCGTCGATCGAGACCCGAAAGCGTCTCAGCCCTGCCGCATTGCCGCTCCAGCCGGCGGCGTCGAGGGCGGCGGCGACCCACACGTCGCGCGTCGAGTACTCGTGGAAGGGCATCGCGCGGCCTATCGGTTGGCCTCGAACTCCAGGTACTCCCGGAGCTGGCTGCGCCGTTCGGTTCCGGTCTTGCGCATGAGTCGATGCAGGTGCGTCTCGACCGTCCGCACCGAGAGGGTCAGCGCGTCGGCGATCTGCTGATTCGTCATCCCGGATGCGGCCATGCTCGCGACCTCCCGCTCGCGTGTGGTGAGGTCGACGACCACGGTCTTGAACCGTGCGATGTCGTACTCGTCCGAGGCGAGCCCTTCGCGCAGCGCCTCGAACCGCTCACGTGCGCGATCCGCGCCCGCCTGGTCGCCATCCTGGGCGAGCGCATCGGCCGCGGTGCGGAAGGCGATCATCGCCATCCCCGTCCGCTCGCGCAGGGCGAGCTCTTCGCCCGCCGCCACCATCTGCTGCGGGTCGCCCGAGGCCACCGAGGTCGCGAACAGGTAGTGCGTCTTGACCAGATCGGAGGGCACCTGCTCGACGCGCTCGGCGACCACCGCCAGCTTCTTCGGCGTGGGGGCGAGCTCGATGCTCACGAGGCTCGCGAGCATCGACGCGACCCGTCCGCCGCGCTCCCAGAGCTGTTCGGCCATGTCGTCGAGCACGTCGCCGGCGCGCTGGTAGTCGCCGGCGCCGGCGGCGATCTGCGCCGAGGGGTATCCTCGCGCCGTTCCCAACCAGGGGCCGTCCGGCAGCGGATTCCGTTCGAAGTCCGCGACGCGTTGCAGCACGAGACGCTTGTTCCCCCGCCGTGAGGCGATCACGGCCGAGGTGATGTCGAACGCGAGCTGGGTGAACGGCGGCTCATGGAAGGGCTCGCCGATCGCATACATGGTGTCGAGCACCCGTTCGACCTCGCCGTACTGTCCGTCGAGCACGTTGGTCGCGACCGACAGGTAGCCGTGCGCGCGCATCGCGATCGGATCGAACCGTTCGCGTGCCTCGTCCATTCCTCGGGCAGCCTCGTCCGCCGCGCGTCGGAGGCGGCCGTCGGAGATGTCGTTCAATCCCGCGATGATCGCCGACACCGGATCGAGCGGTGCCTGCGTCTCGCTGCGGATCGCGGCGATGTGTGCGCGGGACTCGGTGATCTCGCCGCGCACGGTCAGCACCGAGGCATGCGCGCGGTGCAGCGCTACGCGTTCGGGGCTGGAGAAGTGGTCGTCGATCGCGGGGAGCGTGCTCAGATCGCCGTTGCCGAGCAGTGCATCCTCGATCTCGACAGCGCGCGCGAGCAGGATCGCGCCGATCGTTCCCATGGTGGCCGCCGTGTCTCGGAGGTGGGTCACCGCGCGACGGCCGTCCAGATGCTCGAAGGCGATGTGGTCGGCCTGCAGGATGTGCCACTCCACGAGCAGCGTCGCGTCGGCGGGGAGGTCGGTCGAGGCGGCCGGCACGTCGTCGATCTCCTCGACCTGACCGGCGGAGGCGACGAGGGCGCGCACGTAGTCGACGGCGGCCTTCCGCGAGCGCGCGCGGTTCCATTCCGCACGCGTGATGAGCAGTCGTGCCCTCCGCTGTTCGTGCACGAACCGTACGAACCCGGCCATCTGGCCGGCCGAATCGTGGCTCACCTCGATGTCGTCGACGGTCGCCGGCATCAGGTCGTCCTGCAGTGCACGCGTCAGTCGCAGTCGCCTGGCGGGGTGGGACACGTGGCGGAAGTACTCCACCACGAGCGGAGGTTTGACGTTGACGAGGAACCTGCCGCCGGTCGCGTACAGTTCCAAAAGCGACTGCTTCTCGAGTTCCTCCAGCCGTGCGGCCGGGATGAGGGGCTCGACCGCCGAGAGGTCGACGATCCCGAGCAGGGAAAGCGTCTCGAGGGTGTCCCGCTGCTCCGGCGTCAGGTGCTCGAGCAGGGACTCGACCATGGTCACGAGCCCGTTCGACCACAGGTCGCGAGTGGCGACCCAGGAGCCGTCGCGCATCTCCAGACGGTGCTCGCGTACGGCCGTGTCGACCAGCGCGAACGCAAGTCCCACGTTGCCGCCGGTCTTCGCATACACGCGGGACAGGGCGGACGGCTCGATCGGGCCCCCGAGTCGTGCGGTGACCGCGTCGTCCAACTCGTCGTAGCGGAACGAGGGGAGGTCGACGGTGTAGGTCAGCGCCATGGACGCCGCGGCCAGCCCGCCCGGGGTGTGTCGGGCGTCGGCGCTCTTGATCCGGGTGATCACGACGGGCACGCCGTGGCGTCGCTGCACGGCGGTGACGACACCCCAGGTGGCATCGTCGAGGTCGTTCCAGTCGTCGATGAAGATCGCTCCGCGCTCCTGGCGCATCCGGTCCACGATCTCGTCGACCGATGCCGCGATCGCCGACGGTCGTCCCTCGCGTGCGGCCGAGACCCCGGCGATCGACAGCGCGACCAGCGGGTAGCTCTTGAAGGCGGGCACCCCGTTGATGGTGAGCACGAACCAGTTCTCGTTCAGGAAGTGGTTGCGCAGTCGTTCCCAGAGGGTGGTGCGGCCGGCGCCGCGATCCCCGACGATGTCGACGCTGCCCCCGCTGCCGATGATGCTCGTTGCCTGTGTGAAGAACACGTCCCTGCTGTGAACCATGTTGCCCCTCGTCATCGAACGTCGACGCGCACTACTGGGCATGGTACGACCACGAACTGGTGCGTGAACAGGGGTTGATGCTGCGTGCCGCCATTCAGTGCTCTGCTTCCACGAGCTGCCAGGTCACACCGAAACGGTCGAGAACCGTGCAGGAGAACAGCCCGGTGCCTGGGTTCACCGTCGGCACACGGTTCCCCTCTTCCAGAAGCACATCCTGCGCCTGCTGGATCTGCGCGACCGATCCCTCGACGAGCAGGGCGACGCGCGGACCGGTCTTCACGACGTCGTGCCCGAGGCTGTCGGAGAGATGCACGCTCCCGCCGCCGAAGGACAGCACGGCGCTCGCGATGCGGTCCTCCATGCCCGGCGGGGTCGCGATGTGGGCCTCTGGGTAGGTGCTCATGCTCTGCACGTCGGCGTTGAACGCCGAGACGTAGAGGTCGATGGCCTGCCGGCAGTCGCCGGCGTAGATGAGGTGGGGGGTGATGCTCACTGTTCGCGTCCGCTCGTTCCTGGATTTGCGGGTTTCGGGGCCGGCACACAGTCGGCTTGGGGAGGGGACTCCCGCGCTCTGAAGGGAGAAGAGCGCGGGAGCCGACGCGCTCCGGGGGGATGAGCGCACCTGTCGAGGCATCGGAGGTGGCGATGTCCCGTCGATGCACCTCGAAGAGGAGTGAGGCGCTGTGCCGAGGGTCGCATCCCGGCTCACACGTGGAGCATGGTGCGGGCGAAGCGTACGTGGAGGCGGGGGTGATCGGTAGAGGACGAGGGGCCGTGTACGTGTCGCTTTTGGGGCGACGTACGCGGCAGCCGGCACTCAGGGTCCTTCGAGCACGCGCATCGGGCGGTCGCGGCAGGCATACGGAGCCGTGTGGTGCGGGACTCGTAGTTCGTGGCGTCGACTACGCAAAATGACGGCTCGGGTGCGTCGTCGGCTCGCACGGCCGTGACGATGAAGAGGTGGTCGGCTGGCACCGACCCATTCCTGACAGCGGAGCAACTCCGCTGCGCGCAGCGGTCGGTCTCCTGAGGGGGGCCTCGGGCGGAGCCGGCCGCTGCGACTCTCCGAATCGGCGACGCCGCGGCTCAGACGAAGCGGATGGTCTGCTGCAGGCGGGTGCGCACGTCGAACAGCTCGTTGCCGCCGATCGCGCGAGCGCCCGGCACGCCCTGGCGCAGCACCATCGCGAGCGCGCTGCGGCGCACCACGACGACCGGCACGCCGCGGCTGCTTCCGAGCGGGGTCACCGCCTGGGCGAGGTCGTCGTCGGGGAGCACGATGATCGCCCCGCCGAACTTCACGCGTGCCGAGCGTGCCACGGATCGCATGCGCGCGAGTGCGGCGGTGACGGGTGCCCGTGTACCCACGCTCGGTCCGGTGATGTCGCCACGGCGGAAGCCCACCACGCCGCCGAAGTCCTCCGACATCACGCCGTACAGCCCGGACGGGCTCAGCACCACGTGGTCGAGCTTGTCGTCGGCGTCGGGGCTGATCGACACGTCGTGCCACACCGTGAAGCCCATGCCGAGGTCGGACACGGTGCGGGCCGTGGCCTCTTCGGCGAGGGCGTCTGCGAGCAGGCGGCGCAGATCCCGTGGCGCCGAGCGCACGAGCGCGGGGTCGTAGGGGTCGGGTACCTCGACGCCGCGGCCGGCCCATTCGCGGATGAGCGTCAGGTACCGCTCCCGCCGCCAGCCGCCGGGGTGGCCGTAGGAGCGGGCGCGAGGTCGGGTGTCGGTGCGGGCGGCCTGCGGACGCCAGCCGCTCCAGGCGCTGTCGGTGGCGGTGCCCGCGCTCGCGGCGGTGCCGGTGCCGGTGCGGCGGTCGTAGGCAGCGCGGCCCTCGGGCGTGCCGATCAGCTCCCAGGCGAGCTGCACCTGCACGAAGACGGCCGCGTCACCGCCCGTGTCGGGGTGTGTCTGCCGGAGTCGGAGCCGGTAGGCGCGGCGCAGCTCGACATCGTCGACCGTGGGGTCGACCTCGAGGATCTCGTAGGCCGAGGCCGAGAGCGGACTGTCGAACATCGCTCTCCTTCCGCGACCGCGGCATCCAGAATATCCGTCGGTGCTTGTGTGTAGGCCGTGTCGGTGCCCGGCCGGTCAGCCGGGCACGTCGACGATCCGCTCCACGCCGACGACCGGGACGAGCGTGCCAGCGGATGCCGCGGCGAGGTCGTCCGCGAGGCGGGCGAGCTCCGCCTCCGGCACCCAGAGTTCCAGTGCGGCCATCGCCGCATAGGTCGTTTCCCCGAGTTCGGCCCCGTGGTGCGTCGCCCAGTCGCGTAGCAGGTTGTCGTAGCGGCCGGCCTCTGCGTGCGGCACTTCGACCGTCACCTGGGTGAGCGCGACGCGGTGCACGAGCGCGGCCCGGTCGAGCGTCTCGGACACCGCAGAGGAGTAGGCGCGCACGAGCCCGCCGGCACCCAGCTTCACGCCGCCGAAGTAGCGCGTGACCACGGCGACCACGTCGGTCAGCTCGCGGCGGCGCAGCACTTCGAGCATCGGGATCCCGGCCGTTCCGGCGGGCTCGCCGTCATCCGACGAGCGGGCCTGATCACCGAGCAGCCCGGTCACCATGGCGGTGCAGTTGTGGTTCGCATCCCACGCCCGCTTGCGGATACCGGCGATCACGGCCTCGGCCTCCTCGACCGACGACACGGGTTCGATGCGGCAGACGAAGCGCGACTTCCGCACGACCATCTCGTGCTCCACCGATGCCGCGATCGTGGCGGGGAAGAGGCGGGCGGCGGTCACCCGCCTCACGATACCCAGCCCGCGTGCGGCTCACCGGTCGACGAAAGACATCTGCTGCGGGTTGTAGCGGTCGCCGCTCACGCCGATGCGGGCGGCGAGGGCGGTCAGATCGGCCACCTCGTCGGCGGAGATCGCGACCGCGGTGCTGCCCGCATTCTCCGCGATGCGGGTGGTGCGCCGCGTGCCGGGGATGGGGACGATCCACGGTTGCCGGGCGAGCAGCCAGGCGAGTGCGATCTGTCCGGGCGTGGCATCCTTCGCGGCAGCGAGATCGGCGACGTGCGACACGAGCGTCTGGTTCGCCGCCCGGTTCTCGGCGGAGAAGCGCGGGATCGTGGCGCGGATATCGCCCTCGGTGAAGTCGGCGCTCGTGCCGACGGTTCCAGTCAGGAACCCCTTCCCGAGCGGGCTGAACGGGACGAACCCGATGCCCAGTTCGGCGAGCGTCGGGAGGATGTCGGTCTCGGGGTCGCGGGTCCACAGCGAGTATTCGCTCTGCAGCGCGGTCACCGGGTGCACGGCGTGGGCGCGGCGGATGGTCGCGGCCGACGCCTCGGAGAGTCCGAAGTGGCGCACCTTCCCTTCCGCGATCAGCTCCGCGACCGTCCCGGCGACGTCTTCGATGGGCACCTCCGGGTCGACGCGGTGCTGGTAGAAGAGGTCGATCACATCGGTGCGGAGGCTGCGCAGCGACGCCTCGGCCACGCGGCGGATCTGCGCGGGGCGGCTGTTCAGTCCGACGCTCTTGCCGTCCTGGATGTCCCAGCCGAATTTGGTGGCGATCACCGCCTGGTCGCGGATCGGCTCCAGCGCCTCGCCGACGAGTTCCTCGTTCACGTACGGCCCGTACACCTCCGCCGTGTCGAAGAAGTCGACGCCGTGATCGAGCGCGGATCGGAGCACCGCGATCATGTCGTCACGGCTGCCGGGGTTGGGTCCGTAGCTCTGCGACATCCCCATGCAGCCCAGTCCGATGGCGGAGACCTGGAGGCCCTGTCCGAGAGTGCGTGTGTGCATGAGCGGGTCCTTTCGTCGGGGCCGGGGACGTGATCCGCGGCCGTGGATCCGACGGTACGCGCGGCGATGCGAGGACGGGAGGGCCTGGTGGAACCCCGTTGGCCGGAACCCCTCACCGCACGCAGATCCGTCGAACGATGGAGGCGCCGCCGGGGGAGAGGGGAAGAATGTGAGCATGTCGTCCACCGAGCACGCGCCCCAGGATCGGCCGCGCACGCCGCGCACCTGGGCGAGCCTGGTCGGATCGATCCGCATCGGCCAGGCCGTCATCACGCTCATCCTTGTCGTGGTCGGCGCCTGGCGCGCGTCGTCCGATGGGGTGCCGCTGCCGTGGGTGCTCGCGCTCTCGCTGGTGTTCCTCGGCTGGTACGGCGGCGGGTTGCTGCTCAGCGAGCGCACGTCGGATCGTCGTCTGGCGACCTGGTGGCTGCTCGGGCTCACGCTCATCTGGCTCGGCGCGGTGGTCGTGTCGGCGGAGTTCGTCTGGCTCGCCTTCCCGCTCTGGCTGCTCGCCGGATTCGTGATGCGGATGCGGTGGGCGCTGCTGCTGAGTGCGGCGATCCTCGCGGTCGTCGTCGCCGCACCACTGCTGCACACCGGCACGACGAGCTACGCGAACGTGATCGGGCCGCTCGTGGGCGGAGTGTTCGCGTTCGGGATCTCGCGCGGCTACCTGGAGCTGGTGCGCGATGGGCGGGAGCGGCGTCGACTGATCGCCTCGCTCGTCGCGACGCAGGACGAGATGGCGTCCCTGCAGGACGAACTCGCCCGCACCCAGCGCGAGTCGGGGGCGAGCGCAGAGCGCACCAGGGTGTCGCGCGACATCCACGACACGGTCGCCCAGAGCGTGTCGTCGATCGGGATGCTGGCGCGCGGTGCGCTCGAGGCCGACGACCCCGCCCATGCCACCCGTGCCCTCGAGCAGATCGGCGCGCTCGCCGCGGAGGGACTCGCGGATGCACGGCGCATCGTGAACGACCTGATGCCGGCCGAGCTCGAGGCCACCGCACTCGGCGACGCGCTCGCCCGCATGCTCGAACGCCTCGGCGAGGAGACCGGGATCCAGGCGACGCTGCACGCCGATGACGACCTGCCCTCGCTCGGCATCGACGCGGAGGTGGCCCTGTTGCGCACGGCCCAGTCGGCTCTCGCGAACGTGCGCTCCCACGCCGGAGCCTCCCGGGTGGTGGTGACGCTGGCCGATGCCGGCGACGCGGTGCGGCTCGACATCGTCGACGACGGGGTCGGTTTCGACGCGACGCGGTGGGACGCCCAGGGCGGTGTCGGCAGTCAGGGCGGCGGCTACGGGTTGCGGTCGATGAGGGCGCGGCTGCGCGAGTTCGGCGGCGGACTCGACGTGGAGAGCGCGCCGGGAGACGGCACCGCGCTCTCCGCGCATCTTCCGTACGGGGGTCGCTCGTGACCGCGGTGCGCGTGCTGCTGGTCGACGATCACCCCATCGTCCGTGCCGGCGTGCGCTCGCTGTTCGACCGTCGGGACGATGTCGAGGTGGTCGGGGAGGCGGCGTCCGGCGAGGAGGCCGTGGCGCTCGCGCGGCACCTGCACCCCGATGTCGTGCTCTGCGATCTGCGTCTGGGTGACGGGATGGACGGCGTGCAGACGACGGCGGCGCTGCGGGCCCAGGAGCCGGCTCCGGCCGTGCTGATCCTGACGACGTTCGACCGTGATGCGGAGATCCTCGGGGCGATCGAGGCGGGAGCCGCGGGGTATCTGCTCAAGGACGTCGCACCGGATGACATCGTGCGTGCGATCCGTCAGGCGGCTGCCGGAGGGCTCGTGCTCACGCCCGAGCTGAGCGAGCGGGTCGTGCAGGTGATGCGTGCGCCGCGGGTGCACCTGACCGACCGCGAGCTCGACGTGCTGCGGCTGCTCGACACGGGGGCGTCCAACCGTGAGATCGCGAAGACACTGTTCGTGACCGAGGCGACGGTGAAGACCCACCTCGTGCACGTGTTCGAGAAGCTGGGCGCCGACAGCCGCGCCCGTGCGATCGCGATCGCCCGCGACACCGGCCTGCTCTGACCGGGCGCGGTCCCGTCAGCTCCAGAAGCGCTGCACGCGCGGGACGAGGGCGCGCATGGCCGAGCCGTCCAGCACCACGCTGCGCTCTTCCACACCGAGCGCCGGCCACTGCATCACGAACTCGATCGGTCCCTCCGGCGGGAGCGGGTTCAGCCACAGCCGCTCGCTCGATGAGAAGGTCTGGCCTCCACCGCTGGCGCCGCTGCTGTTGCGCGCGAGCGTGTGCCCCCTCGGCTCGCGCGACGGTTCGCTGCCACCGGAGAACGGGAACCACTCGGGGAGCACCTTCTCGCCGTCGCCGAGCACGAGGCCGAAGCGCAGACGTCCGGCCGTGGGCATCGGGCCACCCATCGGGCCGTGGCCGACGAAGTCCGCGCACAGGTCGCTCCATTCCCGCGCGGAGATGCCGTTCCGTCGCAGTCGCCCCTCGAGGCGGAACTCCACGCCGTCGCTGTAGACGGCGACGCCGAACAGTCCGAGCGCGAAGTGGTCGTTGGCGGCGAGGGTCTCCGAGACGGCGAGCAGCACGGGGAGCTCGTCCTCCGGCGCCTGCCAGGAGGGCTGCCGCTCCTGCTCGTTCTCGTCGGGCTCGGGTATCTCGGGGTCCGGCGGGAAGAAGCTCATGCCGACAGGTCACCACACCCCGCGCCGATCCCACAAGGGTCGCGCGCCGTGGCAGGTCAACCGTTCGATGGATCCCGGTCCGGCCCGGCTGACGGAGCCTGGAATCAGACCGAAAGGATTCCCGATGCGCAGGCTCTTCTCCGCCGCGTTCGCCTACATGCTCGTGGGCGTCGCCTCCGGACTCTTCTACCGAGAGTTCACCAAGATCAACGACTTCCCCGAGGGGCAGGCGACGCAGCTGGGGCTCGTGCACACGCACCTGCTGGTGCTCGGGTTCCTGGTGCTCCTGATCGTGCTGCTGTTGGAGAAGGCGTTCGCGCTCTCCGAGAGCCGCCTGTTCGGCTGGTTCTTCTGGCTCTACAACGCCGGTCTCGTGCTGACCTCGGCCATGATGATCTGGCACGGCTCCCTCACGGTGCTCGGCCGGGAGTCGTCCGCGATGATCGCCGGTATCGCGGGGCTGGGGCACATCCTCCTCAGCGCCGGCATGGTGCTGCTGTTCCTCGCGCTCCGCAAGCGCCTTTTCGCCCCGAAGCCCACCGCTCCGGCCGTCGCCTCCGCCTGACCCCGCAGCGCCGCGCCTACTCGGCCTCGACCGAGTCGTCGCGCAGGTGGGCGATGTGGGCCTCGTGCCGTGCCAGGTGGTGCGGCGAGCGCCGCACGAACAGCCACGCCACGATCAGTACCGCGAACCAGATCGGCGTCACCAGCAGCGCGGTCAGCGTGTCGGGCTGTGTGGTCAGCGCCCACAGCACGAAGACGAAGAACGCCAGCACGACGTAGACCATGAACACGCCGCCGGGCATCCGGAACGTGGAGGCGGCGACCATGTCCTTGCGGGTGCGCCGGTAGACGAGGTAGCTGCACAGGAAGATCGTCCACACGAACATGAAGCACAGCGCCGAGACGGTGGTCACCATGTCGAATGCGGTGCCGATGTCCTTGCCGGCGTAGAGCAGCACGACGCCCGACAGCAGCAGGATGCACGACAGGAACAGCGCGTTCTGCGGCACGCGGCGGCGGGAGAGGCGGGCGAACATGCGCGGGGCGTCGCCGTCCTGCGCCAGGCCGAACACCATGCGCGAGGTCGAGTAGATGCCGGAGTTCGCGCTGGACATGGCCGAGGTCAGCACGACGAGGTTCACGACCGTGGCGGCGATGCCGAGCCCGGCGAGGGCGAACATCGCGATGAACGGGCTCTCGCCGGCGACGTACTCGGTCCACGGGGTGACGGCCATGAGCACGATGAGCGCACCGACGTAGAACAGCAGCACGCGGATCGGGATCGCGTTGATGGCCTTGGGCAGGTTGCGCTTCGGGTCCTTCGTCTCGGCCGCAGCGGTGCCGACGAGCTCGATCCCGACGAACGCGAACACGGCGATCTGGAACCCGGCGACGAACCCCATGAATCCGTGCGGGAACATGCCGCCGTGGTTCCACAGGTTGGCGAAGCTGGCGGTGCCCGCGTCGTGCTGGAAGCCGGTGAAGATCATGACGAGGCCGGTGACGATGAGGGCGACGATCGCGACGATCTTGATGAGCGCGAACCAGAACTCCATCTCGCCGAATGCGGCTACGGTGGGCAGGTTCAGGGCGAGCAGGATGACGATCACCAGCACGCCGGGGATCCACAGCGGGATGCCGGGGATGAGCGCATCCGTATATCCGGCGATCGCGATCACGTCGGCGACTCCGGTGACCACCCAGCAGAACCAGTAGGTCCACCCGGTGAAGAACCCGGCCCACGGACCGAGCAGGTCGCTCGCGAAGTCGCTGAACGACTTGTACTTGAGGTTCGACAGCAGCAGCTCGCCCATCGCCCGCATGACGAAGAAGAGCATGAACCCGATGATCATGTAGACGAAGATCACCGAGGGTCCTGCGACGGAGATCGTCTTGCCGCTGCCCATGAACAGGCCGGTACCGATGGCTCCGCCGATCGCGAGCAGCTGGATGTGGCGGTTGCTCAGCGCTCGCCGCAGATGCTGTTCCCCTTCATCCGGCGCGGCGTCACGCGTGCTTTCGGTTCCCCCCGTGTATTGCTTGGTCACTTTCTCGTCCTCCGGTCGTCCTTGACGGTGTCGCTCCGACGGTACCTTCCGGGCCACCGGTCGCCAGAATCGTGTTCCGGTATTCCGTCACGCCGAAACGATTCGATAGGCTGGTGCGAGCCCCGATCCATCCCCCAGTTCTGCGAGCCGCTCCTTCATGGCCACCTCCCTCACCACGGGCCGTCCGTGGCGCGTCATCCTTGCCTTCTCCATCCCGCTGCTCCTCGGCAATGTGGTGCAGCAGCTGTACCAGTTCGCCGATGCGATCGTGGTCGGTCGGCACCTCGGTGTCACCTCCCTCGCCGCCGTCGGCGCGACCGGCAGCCTGCTCTTCCTGCTCCTCGGTTTCGCGTGGGGTCTGACGAGCGGTTTCGCAATCCCGATCGCGCAGGCGTTCGGTGCGCGGGATGATGCGGCCGTCCGTCGCTCTGTCGCCACCGGTGTGCTCCTCAGCGGCATCACGAGCGTGATCCTCACGGTCGGGGCTCCGCTGCTGGCCGGGCCGATCCTCGCGCTGCTCCAGACCCCGCCCGAGCTGATGGCCGAGGCGACGATCTTCACCCAAATCAGCTTCCTCGGCGCGAGCGCCACCATGTTCTTCAACTACCTGTCCGCGATCATCCGCGCGATCGGCGACTCCAAGACGCCCCTGGTGTTCCTGACCATCGCGTGCGCGCTCAACGTCGGCCTCGTCGTGCTCATGGTCGGCCCGCTCGAGTGGGGCGTCGCGGGTGCGGCCCTCGCCACCGTGGTCGCGCAGGCGGTGTCGGTGATCCTGTGCCTCGAGTTCGTGCGCCGCCGACTGCCCATGCTGCACCTGCGCCGCACCGACTGGCGTGTCAGCCGCGCCGACATCGCCGAGCACCTCCGGCTCGGACTGCCCATGGGGTTCCAGGCGTCGATCATCGCGATCGGCACGCTCACCGTGCAGGTCGCCCTCAACACCCTCGGCGCCGATGCGGTCGCCGCCTACACCACCGGGTCGCGCGTCGACAGTCTCGCGGTCGCCCTGCTCTCCTCGCTCGGTCTCGCCGTGTCGATGTACGCCGCCCAGAACCACGGAGGTCGCCGCCCCGATCGCATCCGTCGCGGTGTGGTCCAGGCGACCTGGATGGCCGTCGGCGCCGGCGTCGTGCTCGGTGTCCTGCTGATCGCGTTCGGCGCCCCGATGGTGCGGCTGTTCATCGGCGAGGGCTCCGACGATGTGGTCGAGCTCGCCCACCTGATGCTCATCATCAACGGGTGCGGCTACTGGGCGCTCGGCATACTGTTCGTGCTGCGCGGTGCGCTGCAGGGGCTCGGGCACACGCTCGTGCCGACCGTCACGGGCGTGATCGAGCTGGTCATGCGCGTCGGAGCCGTCATCGTGCTGGGCGCGCTCATCGACTTCGAGGGCGTGGCGCTCAGCAACCCGCTCGCCTGGCTCGGTGCGATCGTGCTGCTCGTGCCCGCGTATGTGCGGGCGCATCGGGCGCTCGGTCGACTCCCGATCCAACCCGCGGAGGCGACCGAGACCTCCGCCATCGCGATCGTCGGACCGACCGACGGATCCATGGTCGTCGACGCGGTCGTCACGCAGCCGGTGCCGGTGGTGCGTGCCCGACGCGTGCGCTGGCTGACCCGCCGCTGACCCCTCAAGAGCGGGCGAGATCACGTCGAGATATCACTCTCGAGGATGATGCATGTCGGACTTGAGACGGACGCCCCGTCCGAGACACACTTCTAGTGTCGAGGTAGCGGATATTCCGCTGACGGGGGGTCGTCATGACGACAATGAGAGTGGCCAGCGATCTGGCCGCGGTGCTGGTGCCGATCGGTTACGTGGGAGCGGCGCTCGCCGCGATCTGCGCGATCGTGGCGGCGGTCGCGATGATCCGTGGAGCCGGTGGGCTCACGGGCGGCGCGGTCGGTCTGTGGATCGTGTGCGCGCTGATGAGCATGACGGCGTCGTTCGCCCAGGAGTGGATGCCGCTGATCCTCGCGGGTGCCGCGCTGGCGGCGATGCTGGTGATCGGTGGCGTCGTGCGGGCGATCCTGAACGCGGGCGGCCTCGCGCGCACGGAAGACACGGTCGACGAGGCGCTTCCGGCGCCCGTGCCCGCCACGAAGGCGGCCGGGGCGACGGTCAAGCCGGCACTGTCGACGAAGGCCGTGACGGCGTCGATCGCCGTCGTGCGATGAACGCTCAGCGGTAGTCGCGGTCGCGGTGCTGCCCGGTCTCGTCGCCGGACTCCACCCGTGCGGCCTCGCGCGCCCGCAGTTCGACGCGGCGGATCTTGCCCGAGATCGTCTTGGGCAGCTCCGGCACGAACTCGATGATCCGCACCCAGAGGTGCGACGACAGCCGCTCGTGCGCGTAGGTGAAGATCGCCCGCGCGGCGTCGGCCTCCGCGGCCGTGGCATCCGGGGTCAGGCACACGTACGCCTTCGGCACCGCGAGCCGCGTCGGGTCGGGGCTCGGGATCACGGCGGCCTCGATCACGAGGTCGTGCTCCAGCAGCACCGACTCCAGCTCGAACGGCGAGATCTTGTAGTCGGAGGCCTTGAACACGTCGTCGGAGCGTCCGACGTAGGTGAGGTATCCGTCGTCGTCGCGCACGGCGATGTCGCCGGTGTGGTGGTAGCCACCGGTGCGTGACTCCGCGGTCTTCTCGGGGTCGTCGTAGTACCCGGCCATGAGCCCGAGCGGCGGGTGCGACAGGTCGAGCGCGATCTCGCCCTCGCCGTCCACCACCGCGCCGGTGACCGGGTCGAGGAGCACGACCGGGTATCCGGGCAGCGGGCGTCCCATCGATCCGACCTTGACGGTCTGACCGGGGGAGTTGCCGATGCACGCGGTCATCTCGGTCTGTCCGAAGCCGTCGCGGATGGTGCCGCCCCAGGCGTCGCGCACCCGGTCGATGACCTCGGGGTTGAGCGGCTCGCCTGCGCCGACCAGCTCGCGCGGCGGGTGGGTGAGCCGGGCGAGGTCGGCCTGGATGAGCATCCGCCAGACGGTCGGCGGAGCGCAGAACGTCGACACGTGGTGGGTGTCCATGACCTGCATGAGGGTGTTCGCGTCGAAGCGAGCGTAGTTGTAGACGAACACGGTCGCCTCGGCCAGGAACGGCGAGTAGAAGCTCGACCACGCATGCTTCGCCCAGCCGGGGGACGAGATGTTGAGATGCACGTCGTCGGGGCGCACACCCAGCCACCACATGGTCGACAGATGCCCGACGGGGTAGGAGACGTGCGTGTGCTGCACGAGCTTGGGCCGGTTGGTGGTGCCCGAGGTGAAGTAGAGCAGTGCGGTGTCGGACGCGGGTGTCGGGCCGTCGGGCTCGAATCCCGTCGGGGCCGACGCGGAGTCGTCGAAGCGCCCCCAGTCGGACGGGATGCCGTCGCCCACGCCGATGCGCAGGATGTCGGGGTCGATGCCGTCGAGCCGGTCGGCGAGCACACCGAGCGTGACGACCGCACGGGCGCGGCCGTGGTCGACGCGGTAGGACAGGTCGGATGCTGAGAGCAGGGTCGAGGTCGGGATCGACACGGCGCCGATCTTGGTGATCGCCAGCATCACCTCCCACAGTTCGATCGTGTTGTTGAGCATCACGATCACGTGGTCGCCGCGGCGGATGCCGAGGCCGGTGAGCCAGGCGGCCACCTGGTCGGATCGCGCCGCGAGCTCCCCGTAGGTCCAGGAGCGCAGGCTCAGGTCGGCTTCGACGATCTGCACCGCGGGCCGGTCGGGCCGTTCGCCGGCGACGACGTCGAACCACTCGAGCGCGAAGTTGAACTCTCCGACCTCGGGCCAGGCGAACCCGGCACGCGCCGCCTCGTAGTCGGTCGCGTTCGCGAAGAGGAAGTCGCGCATCTCGCGGATGGTGTGCGTGGCGGCGGTGGCGCTGCGGCTCATCGTCCCATCCTCCCGCACCCGGCACGGTGTTGGGATCAGAATCGCGCCCGGATCGTGGTCACTAGGGGCGCTTCTGATCCCGGAATGGGGCAGTTCAGCCCGGCAGCACCCCAGGGCCGTCGCGCAGTTCGAACACCAGCTGCGTCTCGGTGCCGCGCACGACCGGGTGGATGGTGATGTGCTCGAGCACGATGTCGCGGAGAGCGGTCGCGTCCTCCACCGCCACATGCACGAGGAAGTCGTCGACGCCGGCGACGTGGAACACCTGCAGTGCGCGGGGGATGCTCGCGAGCGCGTCGAACAGCGCCGTCACCTTGGCGCCGGTGTGATTGGCCAGCCGCACCTTGATGATCGCCTGCAGCGGGAAGCCGAGCGCGGCGCCGTCGACGCGGATGCGGGTGTCGCGGATCACGCCGCGCTCGCGAAGGGCTCGCACGCGGTGCGCACAGGTCGACTCCGCGAGGCCCAGCCGATGAGCCAGCGCCTTGTTGGTGATCTCGGCGTCGCGGGTGAGGATCGCGAGTAGCTCGAGATCGGTCTCGTCGAGTTGTGCTTTCGCCAACGGGGAACTCCTTCGGACGCCGGATGCTGCACAGAATAGCGTTCTGGGTTTATTCTCTGGCGTCTTCTGTCGAGTTCCTGCACAATCATCGTGATTCCGGCAACGTGGAGGGATGACTGCACCGCTGCATCCCGACACCGTCGCCGTCCACAGTGGACGCTCGGATCTCGAAGGCCTCGGGGTGCACGCACTGCCGATCGACCTGTCGACGACGAACCCGCTGCCCGACATCGAGCGCGGAGGTGACTCGTACGAGGCGATGGCGACGGGTGGGCGTCCGCCGGCAGACGGGAGCATGGTCTACGCGCGACTGTGGAACCCGACCGTCGCCCGCTTCGAAGAGGCGCTCGCCGAGCTCGAGCACGCCGAGGCGTCCGTCGCGTTCGCCTCCGGCATGGCCGCGATGACCGCCGTGATCCTCGCGCACACCGGTGCCACCGGCTCGCGCCACGTGGTCGCGGTGCGTCCGCTCTATGGCGGCACCGATCATCTGCTCGGCTCCGGGCTACTGGGCGTCGAGACCACCTACTGCCACCCCGACGAGGTGGCGTCGAGTATCCGGCCCGACACCGGCCTCGTAGTGGTGGAGACCCCGGCGAACCCGACGCTCGACATCGCCGACATCGCCGATGTGGTGCGTCAGGCCGGTGCTGTTCCCGTGGTCGTCGACAACACGTTCGCGACCCCGGTGCTGCAGAACCCCATCGATCTGGGGGCGGCGATGTCGCTGCACAGCGCCACCAAATACCTCGGCGGCCACGGCGATGTGATCGCCGGCGTCGTCGCGTGCAAGGAAGAGACCGCGGAGGCGCTTCGCCGCGTGCGGGCGGTGACCGGGGGGCTCCTGCATCCGCTCGGGGCATATCTGCTGCACCGCGGACTCACGACCCTGCCGGTGCGTGTGCGGCACCAGCAGGAGAGCGCGCGACGGGTGGTGCAGTGGCTGATCGATCGACCCGAGGTCGCCGAGGTCTTCTATCCGGGACTGGATGGTGATCCCCGCGGCATCCTGGAGCGGCAGATGCGCGGCACCGGGGCGATGATCGCGATGCGGATGCGCGGTGGATTCGCTGCGGCATCCGCGGTGACGACGGCGACGACGCTGTTCACCCACGCGGTGTCGCTCGGTGGTGTCGACTCGCTGATCCAGCATCCGGCGGCGCTGACGCATCGGCCCGTTCCGCCCGAGGCGCGCCCTGCCGCCGACGTGCTGCGGCTGTCGATCGGCCTGGAGGATGTCGACGACCTGATCGCCGACCTCTCCCGTGCTTTTGCAGTGATCCCCTCCTCCGCCGAACCACCCCTCTCCGCTCGAGCCACCCCCCTGCACGACGCACACGAGGGGGGCGTTCGGGCATAAGGGGGCCGCTCGGCGTCGGGTGAGGGGATCAGGGGAGGCGGATCGTGCCTGTGGCGAGGCGCGCTGTGGGCATGCGGTCGCGGTCGTAGGTGATCCGGTCGTAGCCGTGCGGGGTGGGCATTCCCGCCTCGTCCAGGCTCACGAACACGATCTTCTCGATGGTCAGGATGCGCTTGCGCGTGATCATGTTGCGGGCGACCGCGCGCATGGTCAGTGAGGTCGTGCCGAAGTGCGTGGCCTGCAGGCCGAGCTCGACCAGGTCGCCCTGCACGGCCGACGCCTCGAAGGTGATCTCGGAGATGTGCTTGGTGACGGCGCGGTAGTTGCCCAGCTGCACGATCGCGTAGATCGCGGCCTCTTCGTCGATCCACTTCAACAGGCTCCCTCCGAACAGTGAGCCGTTGGCGTTGAGATCCTCCGGGCGCACCCACTTGCGGGTGCGGAACGTGAGGCCGTCTTCGGACCAGGCCGGTGTCTTCTGCTTCGCCATGAGCCCGAGGCTAGGCGGGCTGTGAGTCCGCGATGTTACGGGCCGTTTTCGTGGACGGGACACGCCACATGGGCGGACGTTTGTGCACTCACCACAAGAAACTGAGTCCCGCATGCGTTGAGACTTGGTTTCGATCGGCAAATCCGAAGGTCCGCGTCCGGCCAGCCCATACAGTCGCCGGTGGCAACGACGCCACTGACCCCCGGGAGTCCTCAATGACGAGTGCAAAACCCCACGCCCACGGAACCGGCATGCGCATCGCCGTGATCGTGCTCAGCCTGCTGCTGGCCGCCATGGTGATCCTCTTCTTCGTGACGACGAGCAAGATCGCCTCCGGTGCGTCCGACCTCGCCGACGGAACCACGTCGGCGAAAGACGGGTCGGCAGACCTCGCCGCGGGCGCCGCAGATCTCTCCACCGGCGCGTCCCAGCTCGCCGACGGGTCCGAGGAGCTCGCGACGGGCGTCGCCTCTGCTCAGGCGGGTTCACAGAAGCTGAGCGACGGTGCCACGACCGCCGCAGCCGGAGCGACGAGCCTGGCCGAAGGGGCGGGCGACCTCGCCGTCGGTGCCTCCACCGCGAACGCCGGTGCCGCGAAGCTGAACGGCGGCGCGCAGACCGCGCTCAGCGGGGCGCAGACGCTCGCGACGAAGCTCGCCGAGGCGGACGCGGGTGCGGGACGCCTCGTCGCCGGGGCCACCACGCTCGCCACCGGCGTGGCCGGCGCGCATGCCTACGCGAACGGCGTCCTCGACGGCGCGACGAAACTGAGCACGGCCTTGAGCGCGAGCATCTCTCCCTCCGTGCAGACGCTGGCGCAACCCGCGACCGCGACCGCGCTGACGGGCGTCGCCGCCTCTGCGCCGGGTGCCTCGCAGCAGCTCGCCGATGCGCTCGTGGCGATGGCCGCAGCCGATTCGAACAACGCGCAGCTGCAGCAGCTCGCGCAGCTCGCCGCGGGTGTCGATCAGGCCGTCGACGCGATGGCAGCGCCGGCCGCCGCCGCCCCGGCCCTTGCTCAGGGCATGGTCGCCGCCGCGGGTGGCTCGGCGAACGTCACGGCCGGTGTCAACCGCCTCATCAACGGCGACCCCGCGGTCAACGGCGATCCGAACCGCGTCTGGCCGGGAACGGCGGCGCTGGTCTCTCCGCAAGGCGCACCCGCGCTCGTGGCCGGCGCACAGACACTCCAGTCCGGCACCTCTCAGCTCACGGCTGGTGCGACGAGCCTCGCCGCGGGACTGCAGGCACTCTCGACCGGGGCATCTTCCCTCTCCGCCGGCACGGCGAAGCTCGACGCGGGCGCGACGCGTGTGAACGACGGTGCGACCACGCTCGCCACCGGTATCGGCACGCTGCAGACGGGCGCGAGTGAGCTCAACGTCGGGATGGACGCGCTCTCCGCGGGCGCCGACACGTTGGCCGACGGCTCGGGTGCTCTGGCCGAAGGCGGCGACAAGCTCGAGGCCGGAGCGGCCGATCTCGCCGCGGGCAACGGACTGATCGCCGACGGGTCCGGCACTCTCGCCACGGCGACGGCGGGAGCCGCGCCGTCGATCACACCGTGGATCCTCGGGATCGCGCTGGCCGGGCTGATCGCGATCGGCTTCTGGATCGGCCACCGCGTCAGCCACCGCCGCGCGCTGGCCCTCGCCGCCTGACGCAAGCACCCCTCCCACCCACCCCACCCGTTCCGCCCCGCCGCCCCTGGCGCCGAGCCACCCCCTTCCGCGCGAGCCACCCCCTTCCGCCCGTTCGAAAGGAGGTGGCTCGCGCACAACGGGCCGGGTCGGAGGTGCGGCTGGCGATGCGCGGGGGTGGCGATGGGCGATGCGCGAGCGGGCGATGCGTGGCTCTGCCGGGAGCAGATCTGCGCGGAGCAGAATCCGCTCCGGCCCCGACGGCGGCGGCGGATGCTGGGGGCATGAGCGAAGACAACCCCATCCCGCAGTTCGGCCCCGAGGCCCGACGCGCGCTGTTCCACGAGCGGGTGCTCGTGCTCGACGGCGCTCTCGATGACGACAACGGCACTCTGCTGATGACGCAGCTGCTCGCGCTGTCGGCCGAGGATCCCGTGGCCGATATCGCCCTCTGGATCCACTCGCCGGGCGGATCCGTGCCGTCGATGCTCGCGATCCGCGACATCATGCGGCTCATCCCCAACGACGTCGCCACGCTGGCGCTCGGACTCGCCTGCAGCGCAGGACAGTTCCTGCTCTCCGCAGGCACCCCGGGCAAGCGCAGGGCCCTTCCACACGCGCGCATCCTCATGCATCAGGGGTCCGCGGGCATCGGCGGCTCCGCAGGAGAGATCGAGACGCAGGCCGACGACCTGCGGCACACGCGCGACACGGTGCTCGGACTCATCGCCGACGACACGGGCCAGCCCCTCACACGCATCTTCGAGGACTCCCTCCACGACCGCTGGTACACCGCCACCCAGGCGCAGGAGTACGGCTTCATCGATGCGATCGTCAGCTCCTTCGCCGAAGTGATGCCGCGCCGCCGCGCCCGCGTCGGGCTGGGGGTGGACGCATGAGCGGCTACACGATCCCGAACGTTATCGCGCAGCATCCTCGCGGGGAGCGGATCATGGACGTCTACTCGCACCTGCTCGCGGAGCGCGTCATCTACCTCGGCACCGGCATCGATGCGGGCGTCGCGAACGCGCTGATCGCGCAACTGCTGCACCTCGATGCGGACAGCCCGGAGTCGGGAATCCAGTTCTACATCAACAGCGAGGGCGGGGATCCGGGCGCGGCCCTGGCGATCTACGACACGATGCAGCACATCCGACCCCGCATCGCGACGACGTGCGTGGGGCAGGCGATCGGTCCCGCCGCACTGCTCGTGGCGGCCGGTTCTGCGGGGGAGCGGGCGGCGCTCGCCCACGCGCGCATCGTGCTGCATCAGCCCGCGGGTCAGTCGCGCGGTGCGATCCCCGATCTGATCCTCGCGGCCGACGAGGTGGTGCGGGTGCGGTCGGACATGGAGGAGATCCTCGCCAGGCACAGCGGCCGCACGGTGGCCGAGCTGCGCGCCGACACCGACCGCGATCGGGTGTTCACCGCCTCCGCCGCGCTCGACTACGGGCTGATCGACACCGTGCTCGGATCACGCGCCTGACGGTTCCGGTTGCCGCGCCGGACTCGATCCGTGCGGATGTCGGGAGAACGGACGGATGTCGGGAAGACGCCCGTCCCTGCTCCCGACATCCGTGCACTCTCCCGACATTCGGCACGCACGTGTGGGCCGGTCGCGGGCACGGCACGGCACGGGCGAGCCTCAGGCGGCGAGGGCGAACGCGCCGGCGGCGGATGCCGGTGCCGCAGTCGACCGCAGCTCTTCGGCCACGGCGCTGGTCAGCTCGATCAGGCTCGTGTCGAGAGCGCCCGCGATCGCCGCGATCATCTCGCTCGACGGCTCCTTGCGACCGCGTTCCACCTCCGAGAGGTACTGCGGTGAGACGCCGGCCTTCTCCGCGGTCTCAGTCAGCGTCTCCTCGCGGTCGTGGCGACGGCGACGCAGCTGATCGCCGAGCAGATGCCGCCACAGCGGCTCGGGGTCGTTGAGGTGCGGGCGGTCGGTGCGGGGTGCGCGCGGGAACGGGACGATGTCGGCCATGCCTCACGATAATCCGCGTCTTCCGAGGTGGCCGAGCAGTTCTGCTCAGAGCAGAACCGGGACGCGGTCAGGCCTCGGCGCGACCGGGCGTCGACTCGACGGACGGTCCAGCTGCGGCCGCAGGCGAGGTGGATGTCGCGGCATCCGTCGCCGCCCAACTGGCGAGCATCTTCAGTTTGTCGGCCGAAGCCGTGCCCGGCTCGGCCGTGTACGTCGACAGGTGCAGCCCGGGGTCGGCGGGCAGGGCGAACGCCTCGTACGTCAGCTCCATCTCGCCGACGACGGGGTGGTCGATCCTCTTCACGCCCGAGCGGTGGTACCGCACGTTGTGCGCGGCCCACAGGGTGCGGAAGCGCTCG
The DNA here is from genome assembly GCF_037150835.1 of Microbacterium sp. LB12. NCBI lineage: Bacteria > Bacillati > Actinomycetota > Actinomycetes > Micrococcales > Microbacteriaceae > Microbacterium > Microbacterium sp. LB12. The sequence continues at coordinate 444,841 of NZ_JBBCPF010000001.1, forward strand.
CTGCGGGTCGAGAGCTCGCCGACCAGATCGGTGAGCCGACGATCGAACGGGTTGCGTCCGGCCTCGCCGCGCATCGCCGCGACGAGCTCCTGCGTGTTGCGATCCCACTCCGGATAGAACGACTGCGCGGCGGGGTTGAGGAACGCGAAGCGCGCGCTGTTCGGTGCCGGCTCGGCGAACACCGGGGCATACAGCGCACGCCCGAGTGCGTTGCCGGCGAGGTAGTCGAAGTAGCTGTTGCGCAACACAGCCGGTGCTTCGGTCATCGCATCGAGCAGCCGCAGGATGCTGGGCCGCAGCACCTCCGCCTTCTTGCGCGGCTGACTTGCCAGGGGCGAGGTGTTCGCGGCGCGGGCCAGGTCGAACAGGTGCGCGGTCTCGGCCTCGTCGAGCTGCAGCGCACGGGCGAGGGCGTCGAGCACGCTCTCCGATGCGCCGGACAGGTCGCCGCGTTCGAGCCGCGTGTAGTAGTCGACACTGACGCCGGCGAGCAGCGACACCTCCTCGCGCCGGAGCCCCGGCACACGGCGGTTGCCGCCGAACGCGGGCAGACCGGCTTGATCGGGGGTGATGCGTGCGCGTCTCGTGGAGAGGAATTCACGCACCTCGCTGCGGGTGTCCATGCCCCGACGCTACGCCGTCGACGCGGGGGAAGGGAGGTACTGGTCGTACCAGGCAGAAAGGGGTGGTGGCAGGGCCTCCCTCGAACCCGCCGGGTTCTACAGGGCTGCGGTCACTCCGGGGAGGAGTTTGCCGAGGATCGCACCGAGCTGGGCGCGCTCCTCGGCGCTGAGCGGGTCGAGCACGAGCTCGCGCACCTGCTCGACGTGCACGGGCGCGGCGGTGCGCAGCATCTCCCGCCCGGCTGGTGTGAGCGTGGCGGAGAGCGTGCGCTTGTCGGTGCTGCACGAGGTGCGCTCCACCCAGCCCCTCTCCTCCAGCGAGTCCAGCGCGTGGCTCAGGCGCGAGCGGCTGAGGCCGGCGATGCGGGCGAGCTCGGTCATCGTCACGCTGCCCGCATCCTGTCCCGCGAGTGTGATCAGGATCGCGTACCGGGCGTGGTTGAGGCCGACCTCCTCCTTCAGCGTGCGATCGAGCACCTGGGGGAGCAGCTGCACGAACCGGATGACGGGGAGCCAGGTCTCCATCTCGGTGTCGTCGAGTCGACGCGGATGCTGCTGCTCCGCCGCCATGATGCCCTCCTGGAGTGTCACGCCGCCGACAGGTCGAGCGTGTGCGCCGTGTGGTCCCGCTTGGCCTGCAGGTAGCGGGTGTTCGCCTCGGACAGGTGCACCTCGGTGCGCACCCGCTCGGTGACGCGGATGCCGAGGGCCTCGAGCTGCACGGCCTTGTCGGGGTTGTTGCTCAACAGCCGGATGCCGTCGACGCCGAGTGCGTTCAGCATCTGCGCGGCGACCGTGTAGTCGCGCTCGTCCTCGCCGTGACCGAGGGCCACGTTCGCCTCGTACGTATCGAGTCCGGCGTCCTGCAACGCGTAGGCGTCGAGTTTGGCGTAGAGGCCGATGCCGCGCCCTTCCTGGCGCAGGTAGAGCAGGAAGCCGCCCTCGGCGGCGATGCGCTCGACGGCTTCGCGCAGCTGGGGGCCGCAGTCGCAGCGCTCCGAGCCGAACACGTCGCCGGTGAGGCACTCGCTGTGCGGGCGGACCAGAGGTGCGTCTCCGCCGTCGACCGCGCGTTCGAGGGCGGCGCGCCAGTCGCCGAGCCCGAGCAGCAGGTGCTCGCGGCCGTCGATCAGGCCGTCGAAGGTGACCACGTCGGCGGTCGTGGAGAACCCGTCGCCGAAGCGCAGCGGTACACGGACGCGGGTGCGTTCCGTGGCGACCGGAGCGACGGTTGAAGTTTCAATCATGTCGGGTGCAACGCGCGCTCCGCCGGGGTATTCCCGGATGCGCAGATCTCGGAGGGGTTCCGTCAGTGCCTCCCATCGTGGAGGGAAACAGCGTTGACTGGACACACACGACCAGAAGGAGCATCCGAATGCGCGGAGTAGTCATGTACGCCCCCGGCGACGTCAGGGTCGAGGAGCGCGAGAAGCCCACGATCACGCGGCCGACCGATGCCGTCATCCGGATCGCCGCGACCTGCATCTGCGGCTCCGACCTGTGGCCCTACCGCGGCGCCAACCACGTCGACCATGCGCCGATGGGACACGAGTACGTCGGCGTGGTCGAGGAGATCGGCGCCGAGGTGAAGACCCTGAAGGTCGGCGACTTCGTGGTCGGCTCGTTCATGGCCTCGGACAACACGTGCGAGATCTGCCAGGCGGGGTATCAGTCCCGCTGCGTGCACGTCGTCCCGATGGGGCGCTTCGGCACGCAGGCCGAGTACTCGCTCGTCCCGCACGCCGACGGCACCCTGGTCGTCACTCCGGGTCAGCCGGACGCCGATCTGGTCCCGTCGCTGCTCGCGGCATCCGATGTGCTCGGCACGGGCTGGTTCGCGGCGGTCGCCGCCGAGGTCGGTCCCGGCAAGACGGTTGCGGTGGTCGGCGACGGGGCGGTCGGGCTGCTCGGCATCCTCGCGGCTCGTGAGCTCGGAGCCGAGCGCATCATCGCGATGAGCAGGCACGCCGATCGCCAGGCGCTCGCCCGCGAGTTCGGTGCCACCGACATCGTCGAAGAGCGCGGGGATGCCGGAGTCGCCCGCATCAAGGAGCTCACGAACGGTCTCGGCGCGCATTCCGTGATCGAGGCGGTCGGCACGCAGGAGTCGATGATGCAGGCGATCCGCTCCACCCGTCCCGGCGGTCACGTGGGCTATGTCGGTGTCTCGCACGATGTGGCGCTTCCCGGCGAGGAGCTCTTCTACTCCGGGGTGCACCTGCACGGCGGTCCTGCTCCGGTGCGCCGTTTCCTCCCCGAGCTGATCCAGCTCATCTGGGACCGCAAGATCGATCCGGGCAAGGTCTTCGACCTGACGCTTCCGCTCGAGGACGCCGCCGAGGGCTACCGGGCGATGGATGAGCGTCGCGCCACCAAGGTGCTGCTCACGGTGTGACGTCGGGTCGGGCGGAGACCTCCGCCTCGGGCGGAGAATCTGCGCGAGGGTCTCCGCCCGACACGGGGTTCTCCGCCGGAAGCGGTGCCGACGACGAGCGACGACGCCGCACGAACTTCAATTCGCTCGCGAGGATCCCGAGCACCACGAGCGCCCCGCCGATCAACGCGGTCGCGGGCAGGCGCTCGCCGGCGATGCGTCCGATGACTCCCGCCCACACGGGCTCGCCGGCGTAGATGATGGTCGCGCGCGTCGGCGACACCGACTTCTGCGCCCAGTTCATCGTCAGCTGGATCAGGCAGCTCGCCGCCCCGAGCCCGACGGCGCACGCCACCCACACCCAGGAGAACTCCGGCACGGCCTCGCCGACCACCGGCATCGTGAGCAGCCCCAGCAGACCCGCGGTCAGCAGCTGGATGACGGTGATGCGTCCGAGGTCGATCTTCCCCGCGAACAGGCTGATCAGGATGATCTCGGCGGCGATCGGCAGCGTGCTGATCATGGTCGCGATCTCGCCCGCACCGAGCGTCAACGCGAAGGCATCCGGACCCGCGATGAACAGCAGGCCGACGAATGCCAGGCCTGCCCCGACGAACGCCATGGCCGGCGGGCGCTTGCGGAACACCGCCCACTGGGCGAGCGGCACCAGGGGCACGTACATCGCGGTGATGAACGCCGAGGTGCTGCTGTCGATCGTCTGCAGGCCGAGCGTCTGCAGGCCGTAGCCGAGGTAGATCATCACGCCGATCGCGACGCCGGCGCCGATGTCGCGCCACCGGATGCCGCGCAGCACGCGCCGGAAGATCACGACGCTGATGAGTCCGGCGATGAGGAATCGGATGCCGACGAAGAACCAGGGTCCCGAGTGCTCCATCGCCCAGTGCACGAGCAGGAACGTGCCGCCCCACACCGCGGTGATCGCGATGAGCGCGGCCTCCTGCGGGCGGAAGCGCATCCAGCGCAGACGTGAGGGCATCGTTGGCCCTTTCTCGACAGTGCCGGATCGAGCATAACGGGCCGGATGCTCCGTCGAACGTGACGCGAGAAGACAGGAGATCGCCGAACGCTCCTGGCCGATCGGTAGCCTCGCAGCATGAGCGATTTCGTGAGTGCAGCCGAGCTGAAGGACCTCCTCGACCAGGGAGCGCCGGTACGTGTGATCGATGTGCGGTGGCGGCTGGATCGGCCCGAGGCCGGGCACGACGACTATCTGACCGGACACATCCCCGGTGCGGTGTTCGCATCACTCGACACCGAGCTCGCCACGCATGGCGAGCCCTCGGACGGACGGCACCCGCTGCCGTCGACCGCGACGCTGCAGGCCGCCGCCCGCCGCTGGGGTGTGCGCGCCGGCGACACCGTCGTCGCCTACGACGACGCCAAGGGCACGGCGGCGGCGCGTGCCTGGTGGCTGCTGCGTCAGGCGGGTATCGAAGTGCGGGTGCTCGCCGGCGGCATCCGCGGGTGGAAGGCTGCCGGATACGAAGTCGCGACCGATGATGTGACCCCCGAGCCCGGCGATGTCGTGCTCGAGGAGATCGGCCGCGATGCGCTGTCGATCGACGAGGCCGCCGCATTCCCCGCATCGGGCGTGCTGCTCGATGTGCGCGCGCCGGAGCGCTACCGCGGCGAGACCGAGCCGCTCGACCCGGTGGCCGGACACATCCCCGGTGCGCGCAACCTGCCGACCATGCTGCACCTCGACGCCGAGGGGAAGATCCTCGACGCGGAGACCGTGCGGGCGAACTTCGCCGCGGTCGGGGTCGTGCCGGGCACGGCGGTCGCGGCATACTGCGGCTCCGGCGTCACGGCCGCGCACACGGCGCTGATCCTGCACGAGGTGGGTATCGAGGCCAAGGTCTTCCCCGGCTCGTGGAGCCAGTGGTCGAACACTCCCGGTCGTCCGGTCGCAACCGGCGATCAGCCGGGCTGATCCTCGCGCGGGCCGTAGCCCCAGCGCAGCTCCAGCGCGCCGGGGCCGAAGGCCCGCCGTACGAGGTGCACCGACGTCCCCCTGTCCAAAGGCACGGGGGTGATGGTGACGCCGTCGGGAGTCGACACCTGCTCCTCGCACCAGTCGGGGATCGCGTCGGGGTGGAAGCGCGTCCATACGAGCAGTTCACGGCACTTCTGCGCGAGCGCATGCCCGGTGTCGTAGGTGCGCGGGTACTCGGGCGGATAGTCGACCGACCACTCCACCATCGCGGTGTCGGGTGCGGTCAACGGCACGTCGAGCTCGAACAGCACGCCGTGTACTTCTCCGTTCGGGTGGGAGTAGCGCGCGGCGATCCGTCCCCCCGAGACGGCCTCGAGCACCGGGGCGGGCGTGCGGATGCCGGGGCTGATCTCCAGGAACGGGATCGCCGTGATCGTGCCGACGGTCGACTGCAGGATGCTGCGAGTGATGCTGCGGGCGATGCCGCCGTCCGCGCCGACATCGGTCACGGAGTGGGTGGTGATCTCGCGGGACGTGTCGGGGTACACGGCGCCGAGAGCGCGGAACGCCTCGATCACCGACTGCTCCAGCTCCTCCTCGTCGAGGGGGAACTGGTTCGGGCCGAGTGGGCCGGTGCGCTTCGTGGCGCGAAGGCGCCGCGTCAGCTCACCTGCTTCCAGACTCAGCAGGTCTTCGATGTCGGCCAGTGCGGCGAGCGACTGCACACCTTCCGGGCGTCGGGCTCCGGAGCGCCAGTAGCTCAGGGTGGCGAGGGAGACGCGGTTGCCGCGGGCCTTGAGCTGGCGTTGCAGCCACGACAGCGTCACGTCCTTGGCGTTGATCGCGTCCCGCAGTGCTGCCGCGAAGTCATCGGATCCGGATCTGCGTTCGTCATTTTCGTAACTCATCACAGCCCCCCTCCGGTATGTGAAGCGCACCGCCCTAAAGTGAGCATACGACCGCACGCGCGTACCTCAGGGGACCGGGTGGGCATGTGGGGTCACTTGGCTGTCGACGCAGGCAGGGTGCCCGAACCTGCAACGACCAGCCTGACGCAGTGATGCCCCCCTTGCTGCGTATGTCGTGAAGCCCGGCAATCGATCTGGGGAGATCCGCCGGGCTTCACGAATCCTCCCGCCGTGCCCCTCCCGGCGCATCGCCTTCGCGGCCCCGCGTAGACTGGCAGGAACACCCCGGAGGACTCTGGACCGTCATGTCTGCCCCTGCTCGCGCATTCACCATGCGCCACGTGCAATTGCTGCGCGCGCTCTTCGCCGCCGTCGCGGCGCTGATGATCACCTTCTCGTCTGATCACTCCGCGCCCGTCGGACTGTCCGTCTTCAGCGGTTTCGTCTTCGTCACCGCCCTCGTGCATGTGCTCGCCGCCTGGTTGGTGCTGCCGGCCGGTTCGCGCTGGCCGTCGGTGCTGCTCGCCGCGGTCGGTGTCGTCGCCGGCATGGTCAGCGGCATCCCGGCCTGGCGCTCCGACGACATGTTCTTCATCGTCGTGTCGAGCTGGGCCATCGTGAGCGGTGGCATCGAGCTGCTCGCCGGCATCCGTTCGCGCCGCAGCGCCGACATCCTGTCGCGCGACGCGATCACGGTCGGAGCGCTGGGCATCCTGCTCGGCGTCGTGCTGCTGCTGATCCCGTCCGGGTTCGTCCAGGAGTACACGATCGACAAGGCCGGCACGTTCGTGCTCTCCGGGATCATCCTGGGTGTCGGGATGTTCGGCGGCTATGCGGCGATCGTCGCGGTGTTCCTCGGCATCGCCGGTCTCACGCCGAAGCGGGTGGATGCCGTCGCCGCGGTCTCCGAATCGAACGACAGCACCGCGCCCGCGGAGCACGGAGGAGAGCGATGAGCGACGAGAAACCCACGCGTCGGGACATCCTGCGGCCGCTGCACCTGCTGGGCATCGCGCTGGGCTGTGGCGTCTTCGCCATGGTCGTGACCCTGGTCTCGACCGGTGCCTTCACGGCACGCGTGAACACCGCGATCGCCAACGGCACCTACGACGGACTCACTCCCATCGCTCTCGGGCTCGTGGTCGGCGGCGGGGCGTTCATCGTGACGCTGCTGATCCTCGCGATGCTGATCCTCGCGGTCGACCCCGCCGATGTCACGAAGACGATCGATCGCCCGGTGCTGTACGACCCCGAGCCCGAGGAAGACGCCGACGGCGAGCAGCCGGAGCGCCCCGCTTCCTCGTGATCCGACGGGTGCGGCGCGGAATGATCGTGCCTCCGATCGGCTTGTGCCTGAGGTGAGCACTCCCATCGATCGCGCCTCCGTCGGCCTGCGGTCCCCGCGCGGACCCGTGCTCGCGGCACTGATGCTCTCGACCGGGCTCATCGCGATCGATGCCACGATCCTCGCGACCGCGGTGCCGAGCATCGTGCGCGACCTCGGCAGCTACGAGCAGTTCCCGTGGCTGTTCTCGGTGTATCTGCTCGCCCAGGCGGTGAGCGTGCCGATCTACTCTCGCTTCGCCGACACGGTCGGTCGCAAGCCGATCATCCTCCTCGGCATCGCCCTGTTCCTGCTCGGTTCGATCCTCTGCGGGTTCGCGTGGAACATGCCGTCGTTGATCGCGTTCCGGGTGATCCAGGGGCTCGGTGCGGGAGCGGTCGCGCCGATGGCGATGACCATCGTCGGCGACATCTACACGGTCGCCGAGCGGGCCAAGGTGCAGGGGTACATCGCCAGCGTCTGGGCGGTGTCGTCGGTCGTCGGGCCGGCGCTGGGTGGTCTGTTCGCGCAGCTGAACGCGTGGCGGTGGATCTTCTGGATCAACATCCCGCTCTGCCTCATCGCGGCCTGGGTGCTCCTGCGTCGCTACCGCGAGGAGAAGCAGACCACGCAGCACCGCATCGACTACCTCGGCGCGGTGCTGCTGACGGTGGGTCTCACGGGGCTCATCCTCGGGATGCTGGAGGGCGGGAACGCCTGGGAGTGGCTGTCGCTGCAGAGCCTGCTGTGCTTCGGGATCGGGGCGCTCGCACTGGTCGTGTTCGGCGTGGTGGAGCGGCGGGTCTCGGAGCCTATCGTCGATCTGCGCCTGATCACGCGTCCGCTGATCCTCAGCACCACCATCGTGTCGCTGGGGGTGGGCGCACTGCTGACCGGCGTGACGAGCTTCGCGCCGGCCTACCTGGAGGGGTCGCTCGGGATCGCGCCGCTGCTGTCGGGACTCGCGGTCGCAGCCATCACCCTCGGGTGGCCGATCGCCGCGGCCAACGTCGGACGCCTGTATCTGCGCATCGGCTTCCGCCGCACCACCCTGATCGGCGTGAGTGTGGCATCGACGGCGGCGATCCTGCTCGCGGTCGTCTCGCCCTGGCCGAACCCCTTCGTGCTCGCCGGGGTGGCTTTCCTGCTCGGTTTCGGTCTCGGCTGGACGGCGGCGCCGACCCTGATCGCGGCGCAGTCGTCGGTGGGCTGGGGTGAGCGCGGCGCGGTGACCGGCATGAACGCCTTCGCCCGGTCGGCCGGCAGCGCGGTGGGTGTGGCCGTGTTCGGTGCGATCTCCAACGCCGCCCTCGCACAGGGCTCCGGCCCCGACGATCCCGAGACGATCATCCGTGCCTCGGTCGGAGTGTTCATCGCCGTCGCAGCGACGGCACTGCTCACCCTGCTCGCGGCGTCGTTCATGCCGAAGGACGCCGTGCAGGAGCGCTCCGGCGACCTCGGCCGCTGATCGTCGCGTTCACAACTCCGGAGAAATGCGCTCGGGTGAGTGCCAGATCCTGGAAACACACGGGTGCGTTGTCGCCTGAGACGCAGATCTCCTGAGTTATGAACAACGGGTCGTGAAGACCGGGCTACTTCGCGAGCTTCTCGGCGATGCCGGTGTAGGTCGCGGGGGTCAGGGCGAGCAGACGCTGCTTGGCCGCATCGCCGATCTCCAGGCCCTCGACGAAGGCCGCCAGGTCGGCCGCGCCCACCCGGTGTCCGCGGGTCAGCTCCTTGAGCAGGGCGTACGGGTCGGTGATCGTGGACCGGCCGGCGACGACCTCGGCGCGGATCACGGTCTGGATGGCCTCGGCGAGCACCTCCCAGTTCACGTCGAGGTCGGCCAGCAGCACGTCGCGCGACAGCGAGATCGCGTTCAGGCCGCGGCGCAGGTTGTCGAGCGCGAGCAGCGAGTGCCCGAACGCCACGCCGATGTTGCGCTGCGTGGTGGAGTCGGTGAGGTCGCGCTGCAGACGGCTGGTCACGAGGGTCTGGCCGAGCGAGGCGAGCAGTGCGCCCGAGATCTCGAGATTGGCCTCGGCGTTCTCGAAACGGATCGGGTTGATCTTGTGCGGCATCGTCGACGAGCCGGTCGCTCCGGCGACGGGGATCTGGGCGAAGTAGCCGAGCGAGATGTAGGTCCAGATGTCGGTGGCGAGGTTGTGCAGGATTCCGCCGGCGTGACGCACGCGGTCGTACAGCTCGACCTGCCAGTCGTGCGACTCGATCTGGGTGGTGAGGATGTTGAAGCCGAGCCCCATGCCCTCGATGTACTCGCGGGCGATGGTCGGCCAGTCGGCGTCGGGGTCGGCTGCCAGGTGGGCGGACCAGGTGCCGGTCGCGCCGGAGAACTTCGCCAGGTAGTCGGATGCGGCGATCTGCGCACGCACACGCTCGAGCCGCCAGGCGAAGACGGCGAGCTCCTTGCCCATGGTCGAGGGCGTGGCCGGCTGTCCGTGGGTGCGGGAGAGCATCGCGGCGTCGGCGTGCTCGACGGCGAGTTCACGCAGTTTCGCGATCACGGTGTCGAGAGCGGGGAGCCAGACCTCTTCGACCGCGCGCTTGACGGTGAGGGCGTAGGAGGCGGAGTTGATGTCCTCGCTGGTGGCCGCGAAGTGCGTGAGCTCGGCGATCCCGTCGAGTCCCAGCGTGGCGAGGCGGTCGCGCACGAGGTACTCGATGGCCTTCACATCGTGCTGGGTGACGGCTTCCTTCTCGGCGAGCCAGTCGATCTCGTCCTGCCCGAAGTCGCGGTAGAGCGCGCGCAGGCGCTCCTTGGCGGCGTCCGACAGCGGGGAGGTCTCGAACAGCGAACGATCGGTGAGCGCGATCAGCCACTCGACCTCGACCTCGACGCGCGCCCGGTTCAGGCCCGCCTCGGAGAGGAAGTCGGCGAGTCCGGTGACGGCGCCGCGGTAACGGCCATCGAGGGGGCTCAGGGGCTGGGGCGGGAGCGAGGGCTGGAAAGTCAGGGGAGTCCTCCTGATGAGGCCCCGAAGGTTCGGGGCGGGCGGGGCAGGCGAAGAGCCGGTTCGAGCTGGCGGAACAGGCCCCGAGTCGCCGCCTCAATCATACCGAGCACGGAATCGAACATCTCGGGCCCCGCGTAGTACGGGTCGGGCACGTCGTGTGTCGAGGCGTTCGGGTCGAAGGCGAGCAGGAGCGTGACCTTGCCCTCCTCGTCCTCGTCGTGTGCCCACTCCCGGAGGATGCGCTCGTGCGTGCGGTCGAGTGCGACGACGAGATCGTTGTCCGCGAAGGTCGCGGCGGTGAACTGACGAGCGCGGTGCTGGGAGCCGTCGTACCCGCGTCGAGCGAGCGAGTCGATCGTGCGGTGGTCGGCACGTTCGCCGAGATGCCAGTCGCCGGTGCCCGCGCTGCGCGAGAGGATGCGCGGACCGAGTCCCTGCCGTTCCGCGAGGTCGCGGAACACGACTTCGGCCATGGGAGAGCGGCAGATGTTCCCCGTGCAGACGAAGATCACGCGAAAGGGATCCGGGGACGTCACAGATCCATTCTGCCCGGCCTCGTCCGTCCTGCACAGCGGGAGGGAGTACCCAGCTGTCCACTGGTCGTGTGATTCGCGTCGAGAGCGCCCGGGCGGCGCCCGGAGGCTGGGGGTATGTCCTCCTTGATGCACGGCAGCGCCGTGACCACCGAACTGCTCTGGGTCCGTTTCGCCGCGTGCGAGATCCAGACCGCGATATCGACGCTGGAAGATGCCGGAGCCGCCCTCGTCGGCCTCGTCAGCAGCGCGGACTGGCAATCCGACGGGTTGCGCGCGTTGCACAGCCAGCTCACCAGGCTGCGGGATGAGACCGGTGCCGAGGTCGGCCAGCTCACCGTGCGCGAGTGGGAGCTGGGCGGAGGAGGAGCGGAGTGAGCGGTCTCGTCGCTGCCGGTGCCGACTCGGCGGATGGGCTCGACATCAACCACGGTGGCGCGATCGCCGTCGATACCGAGCAGTTGCGTGATGTCGGCGCCCGGATGCGGGCGGTGGCGGCGCAGTACGAGGAGGCGCACGACTCGGTGCGTCGCGCACAGGCGCTCATCTCCGTCGATCCGAGTGCGGCCCCGCAGCTCGACGTCGGGGCGCTGCGGCGGAACGGGGAGCGACTGGGTGCGCTGCACGCCGAGCTCGAGGATGCGTGCGCGGGCACGCTGCTGATGGCCGACGCCTTCGAGGTGGTCGAACTGCGGGCGCGGGCGGAGGCGCTCTCCCGCGGTGACGAGGCGGAGGCGGCGGTCGTACGGGCTCGTCTCGATCAACTGCTCGCCGGCGACGATCGACTCCGTGGCATGGCTGACCAGCTCGAGTACACGTGGATGTTGCGCCGATTCCAGGGCCTGGGGGACCAGTACGACGCGGGCGGACTGCTCCCGCCGCTGTTCCTGACCGGCGCGATGGTCGGTGTCTTCTCGGGGCGCGGCAAGCTGCGCCCGGGGGTGCCGCTGGAAGGGCGAGCCGATCCGGTGACTGTGACGCGCGTGAAGGCTTCGACGCCGAAAGGGGCACCGAAGGGTCTCGCCCCGGTGCTCGGACGGCTCCCCGTCGGGAGTGCGCAGGTGGCGGTGGAGAAGTACACGATGCCGGGAGGTGCGACCCGATATCTCGCCTATGTCGGCGGCACGCGAGACGGGATGCCGGGTCGGACCGGTTCGTCGGAGCCGTGGGACATGAAGTCCAATCTCGAGCTGTACGGGGGTCAGCGGTCGGCGTCCTACCAGGCGACCCTCGATGCGCTCTCGGCGGCGGGGGCGAAGCCCGGCGAACGGGTCGACGTGGTCGGCTATTCGCAGGGCGGGATGATCGCTTCGCATCTCGCCATGGAGAGCCCGTTCGACGTGGCGACGACGATCACGGTGGGAAGCCCCACCGAGCCGACGCTCCGTGATGACCAGACGCTGATCGAGCTCTGGCACACGGACGATGTCGTCTCCAGTCTCGCTGCAGGCGGGTCGCCCGAGGGAACCGGGTCTGCCGACAGTTTCGCCGCGACGCGCGAGGGCGATCCGGATGACGGTCCGCAGGACCTGGTGGTCAAGGCGCACAACCTCGAGGTCTACACCGAGACGGCGAAGATGATCGATGGCTCGCACGATCCCCGCGCCGAGGCGTTGCGTGCCTATTGGGGTGAGCTCGGCGATGCGGTGGCGGTCGAACGCACCGAGTATCGCGCGGAACGGACGCCGTGATGATGACTCTGCTCTCAGGTGTACCAGAGGTGTATGGTCGGTGTATGGCGCGCACGAACATCGATATCGACGACGACCTCGTGCGAGAGGTCATGCGCAGGTACGACCTGTCCACGAAGAAGGAGGCCGTCGATCTCGCGCTTCGACGCCTGGTGGGGGTGCCGCTGACGAAGGAGTTCCTGCTCGGGTTGAAGGGCTCCGGCTGGAGCGGCGACCTCGATGCGATGCGCAACGATCCGCCCGCGTCCTTGGGCCACGCGTGATCCTGGTCGACTCGTCGGTGTGGATCGCCTACCTGCGTGGCGCTGACGGGGCCGGTACGGCGCGGTTGGAGGAGCTCATCGCCGCGGGCGGCGAGCTCGCGATCACTGAACCCGTGATCATGGAGCTGCTCGCGGGGTCCGTGGCGCCGCGGGAGCGGGGGCGCGTCGAAGCGCTCGTGGACGGTCTCCCGTTGATCCCGATCGACCCCGTCGGCGACTATCGTGATGCGGCCGATCTCTACCGGGCATCGGCGATCAACGGGCATCCGATCCGCAGCATGATCGATTGCGTGATCGCCGCGGTCGCGATCCGTCGTGGTGTGCCGCTGCTGCAGCAGGACCGGGACTTCACGTTCCTTGCGGAGGTCGCGCCGCTGCGCCTCGAACCGGTCGGGTGAGCGTCAGTCGCGGCGGGAGCTGCGATTCTGCGGGCGCAGGATGAAGCCGAAGAGCCCGTTGATCACCGAGATGATGAGCGCGGCAACCACGCCCCACCAGAAGTCGCCCACCGCGAGGCCCCAGCCGAAGCCGCTCGTGATCCACGCCGTCAGCCACAGCAGGAAGCCGTTGATCAGGAAGCCGATCAGCCCGAACGTGATGATGTAGAGCGGGAACGCGACGATCTTCACCACGGTGCCGATGATCGTGTTGACCAGCGCGAAGATCGCGGCCACCGCGAGCAGCGTCAGCACGAGCTGCAGCGTCTCGTTGGGCGGGAAGGCCGTGATCGTGACCTGCAGGACCGGGATCAGGGTGACGACCCACAGGGCGAAGGCGTTGACGACGACGCGGATGATGAAGCGCATAGTCCGTCAAGTGTGGCACGGACGCCTGCGGATGTCAGCGGGGCATACCTGTCAGTGACTGGTGTTGTCGACAGGAATCCGATTCACGCGGATGCGTCGTTCTGATTCGTCGAGGTCGATCGTGCCGGATGCGACACCGACGACGAGCTCGAAGGCGTCGTCTGTCGAGAAGTCGTGTTTCCAGCCGTTGATCCAAAGGAACGCGATGCATCCGGTCCATGCCGTCCGCTTGTTCCCGTCGAACAGCGCATGGTTGCGCGCGAGCGATTCGAGAAGTGCTGCTGCCTTGCGGTCGATCGACGGGTACGCGTCTTCTCCGAAGAGTGAAGCCGCTGGCCTTGCGAGCGCGGAAGCGAGCAGTCCGGCATCCCGGACGTGGAAACCCAGCCGCTCGACGATCTGGAGGCCGTCGGGCAAAGTGAGGTACTCAGTCATGCGTCTTCGAGGCGCTCGAGCAGGATCTTGTCGTTGTCGAGCACGAAGTCGACGGCCGAATCCACCAAGGCTGATCGAGTGGTGTCGTTCGCGAACCTCGTGGCTGCCTCGATGATCACTGCGTGCTTCGAGGTGTGCCGCGCGCGCGCGATCGCCTCGAGCTGTGCATCGAGTTCCTCTGGAAGCCGCACCGTCATCGCCATACCAGAATGGTATCACTAGGGTTGCGTACGGGCAGAAGGCATCGGCGCCCTCCTCGGGTGCTCGTGCCCTCGTAGACTCGACCTCGTGACCGAGCCGATCCTGCCCCGCATCCGCCCCGCCATCGCCGCACTCGCGCCGTATCGCCAGGGAAAGCAGGCCGGCCCGGACGCGTTCAAGCTCTCCAGCAACGAGAACCCGTTCGATCCGCTGCCGTCGGTGCTCGAGGCGCTGCAGCGCACGACGCCGATCAACCGGTACCCGGATGCCACGGCCGCACGGCTGCGCGAGCGACTGGGCGTCCGCTACGGCGTCGCCCCCGACCAGGTGCACGTGGCGTCGGGCAGCGTCTCGATCCTGCACCAGCTGATCCTGGCGACCGCATCCGTGGGCGACGAGGTCGTCTACGCGTGGCGTTCCTTCGAGGCATACCCGAGTCTGCCGCTCGTCGCGGGCGCGACCGGGGTGCAGGTGCCCCTGACCGCCGATTCCCGGCACGACCTCGACGCGATGGCCGATGCCGTGAACGACCGCACTCGCGCGATCATCCTGTGCACGCCGAACAACCCGACCGGGCCGATCATCACGAGCGCCGAGTTCGCTGCGTTCATCGACCGGGTTCCGAACGATGTCCTCGTCATCCTCGACGAGGCGTACGCCGAGTTCGTCACCGCTGACGGCGCGGTCGACGGCTTGGCCGAGCGGGTGTTCGAGCAGCACCCGAACGTCGTCGTGCTCCGCACCTTCTCGAAGGCCTACGGTCTCGCGGGTCTTCGCGTGGGCTACGCGATCGGTCACGAGAAGGTGCTGGATGCCGCGCGCACCACGGGCATCCCGCTCTCGGTCACGTCCGCCGCGGAGAACGCCGCGATCGCGAGCCTCGATGCGGAGGAGGAGCTCCTCGAACGCGTCGCCGTGATCGTCGAGCGCCGGACCCGTCTCATCGATGGACTGCGTGCGCAGGGCTGGGACGTCCCGGACTCGCAGGCGAACTTCGTGTGGCTGCCCACCGGCGCCCGTACCGACGAGGTGGCCGCCGCGTTCGTCGCCGGCGACCTCGTGGTGCGGCCGTTCTCCGGCGACGGCATCCGCATCTCGGTCGGCGAAGAGGACTCGATCGCTCGCGTGCTCGAGGTCGCGGCCGCCGTCCGCTGAGGCCCACGATCCGCGGCTTCCCGCGGTTTTCTCCGGTTTCCGGGCAGTTACGAGGGTGTCCTAGGTATGCGTGACCCGGCATGCGGCCGCCGGTAGCGTGAGAGCGTGACCACCCCCGAGACACCCCTTGTGCGCGTTCTGGACGAGGCCGGACGGTTCGTTCCGTCGGAGGCTGCCGAGCGCTATCTTCCGCTGATCGAGGCGATCAGCGACGCCGAGTTCGAGCAGTTCTACCGCGACATGGTCGTGATCCGAGCGATCGACACCCAGGCCACGAATCTGCAGCGGCAGGGGCAGCTGGCCCTGTGGCCGCCGAGCCGCGGGCAGGAGGCGGCGCAGGTCGGCTCGGGCCGGGCCGCCCGCGCGCAGGACACGATCTTCCCCTCGTACCGCGAGCACGCGGTCACCCGCATCCGCGGCGTCGACCCGGTCGACATCATCAAGCTGATGCGCGGCGTCTCGCACGGCGGCTGGGATCCGACCGATCCGAAGAACGGCAACACCCGGCTGTACACGCTGGTGCTCGGATCGCAGGTGCTGCACGCCGCGGGCTATGGCATGGGTCTCGCCTTCGACGGACGCACCGGCACCGGCGACCCCGACCGCGATGAGGCCGTCATCGTCTACTACGGCGACGGCGCATCCAGCCAGGGCGACGTGCACGAGGCGATGGTCTTCGCCGCGAGCTACCAGGCGCCGACCGTGTTCTTCCTCCAGAACAACCACTGGGCGATCTCGGTGCCGGTCACCACGCAGTCGCGCGTGCCGCTCGTGCAGCGCAGCGCCGGCTACGGCATCCCGAGCGTCCGGGTCGACGGCAATGACGTGCTCGCCAGCTACGCGGTCTCCCGGGTCGCGCTGGACGAAGCGCGCGGCGGCAACGGGCCGCAGGCGATCGAAGCCGTCACCTACCGACTCGGCGCTCACACCACCAGCGACGACCCCACGAAGTACCGGGGCAGCGACGAGGAGCAGTACTGGGCCGACCGCGACCCGATCGCGCGGATGCGCGCGTTCCTCGAGAACCGCGGAGCGTCGGCGCAGCTGTTCGCCGACGTGGAGGCCGAGGCGGCGGATGCGGCCGAGGATCTGCGGGCGCGCACGGTCGAGCTCGGGCCGCCCAGTCCCGACAAGATGTTCGACCACGTGTACAGCGAGCCGCATCCGCTGATCGACCAGCAGAAGGCCTGGCGCGCGCAGTACGAGGCGTCGTTCGAAGGAGGAGCCCAGTGACTCTCGAGACGATGCCGCTCAGCAAGGCGCTGAACGCGGGGATGCGCAAGGCGATGGAGAACGACCCGAAGGTGCTCCTCATGGGTGAGGACATCGGCAAGCTCGGTGGCGTCTTCCGCGTGACGGAGCACCTGCAGCGCGACTTCGGCGACCGCCGGGTGCTGGACACCCCGCTCGCCGAGTCGGGGATCGTCGGCACCGCGATCGGCATGGCGATGGCCGGGTTCCGGCCCGTCATCGAGATCCAGTTCGACGGATTCGTGTTCCCGGCGTTCGATCAGATCACCACGCAGCTCGCGAAGCTCACCAACCGGCATGAGGGTGCGATCAGCATGCCGATCGTGATCCGGATCCCCTACGGCGGGCACATCGGCGCGGTCGAGCACCACCAGGAGAGCCCGGAGGCGTACTTCGCGCACACCCCCGGCCTGCGTGTGGTCTCGCCGTCGACGCCCAACGACGCGTACTGGATGATCCAGGAGGCGATCGCGTCGAACGACCCCGTGATCTTCATGGAGCCGAAGAGCCGCTACTGGCAGAAGGGCGAAGTCGAGCTCGACGCCTCCGCCGTGCCGCTGCACTCCTCGCGCGTCGTCCGCACCGGCAGCGATGTGACGCTCGTCGGCCACGGCGCGATGGTCACCACCCTGCTGCAGGCGGCAGCGCTCGCCGAGGCCGAGGGCACGAGCTGCGAGGTCGTGGACGTGCGGTCGATCTCCCCGGTCGACTACGAGCCCATCCTCGACTCGGTGCGCAAGACCGGTCGCATGGTCTACGCGCAGGAGGCGCAGGGCTTCGGCAGCATCGGGGGCGAGATCGCGGCGACCGTCATGGAGCGCGCGTTCTATGCGCTCGAGGCCCCGGTGCTGCGCGTCTCCGGCTACGACACCCCATTCCCGCCGGCGAAGCTCGAAGGCACATACCTCCCGGATGCCGACCGCATCCTCGAGGCCGTCGACCGTTCCCTGGCCTACTGATACCGCGCGGCCCGCGAGAGGATCAACCATGAGCACGCAGAACTTCAACCTCCCGGACGTCGGGGAAGGCCTGACCGAGGCCGAGATCGTGGCGTGGAAGGTCGCGCCCGGCGACACGGTCGCGATCAACGATGTCGTCTGCGAGATCGAGACGGCGAAGTCGCTGGTCGAGCTGCCGTCGCCGCACGCCGGTGTGGTGGGCGAGCTGCTGGTCGAGGAGGGCGCCACGGTCGAGGTCGGCACGCCGATCATCTCGTTCGTGACCGAGGCGGCCGCGGCTGCTCCGGCGCCCGCAGCCCCCAAGACCGAGGAGGGCGGCGGTTCGGTGCTGGTCGGCTACGGCACGGGCGGGGGCGCGACCTCGCGACGCAAGCGTCCGGCCGAGCGCCCGGTGCGGTCGTCGGTGGGCGTCATCGCGAAGCCGCCGATCCGCAAGCTCGCCCGCGACCTGGGTGTCGACCTCACGACGGTCGCCGCGACCGGTGCCGACGGCGAGGTCACTCGGGACGACGTCATGAAGCACGCATCGCAGGCGAGTGTGTTCCGCAACATCGAGACCCCGGAGTGGGGTGCCGTGCGCGAGGAGACCGTGCCGGCTCCGCAGACTGCGCCGGCGGGACTCGCCCGCGGCGTGACCGCGACCCGTCCATCGGCGGCGGGCGAGGACCGTACCGAGTCGATCCCGGTCAAGGGCGTGCGCAAGGCGACTTCGTCGGCGATGGTGCAGAGCGCGTATTCGGCCCCGCACGTGACGGTGTGGAAGGAGATCGACGCCACTCGCACGATGGAGCTCGTGAAGCGGCTCAAGGCCTCGCCGGACTACGCCGACATCAAGGTCTCACCGCTGCTGATCATGGCGCGTGCCGTGATCTGGGCCGTGCGTCGCACGCCGATGGTGAACGCGGCATGGATCGACACGGATGCCGGCGCCGAGATCGCCGTGCGCCACTACGTGAACCTCGGCATCGCCGCGGCCACCCCGCGTGGCCTGCTCGTGCCGAACATCAAGGACGCGCAGGACCTCAGCATGAAGGACCTCGCCCGCGCCCTGAACCGGCTCACCCTCACCGCGCGCGAGGGCAAGACCCCGCCGGCCGATCAGCAGGGCGGCACCATCACGATCACCAACATCGGCGTGTTCGGGATGGACGCCGGCACCCCGATCATCAACCCCGGCGAGGCCGGCATCGTGGCGATGGGCACCATCAGTCAGAAGCCGTGGGTGGTCGACGGCGAGGTGCGTCCGCGCTGGGTGACCACGGTCGCCGGATCCTTCGACCACCGGGTGATCGACGGCGATGGTATGAGCCGCTTCATCGCTGACGTCGCCTCCGTGCTCGAGGAGCCGGCACTGCTGGTCGACTGAACCGCGTCACGCGCTCGCGCGGAGGCGTTCCTCGGCGAGCCGCGGCACGGCGTGCTCCCTGGCGGCACGTCGCGCGGTCGCGACCGCCCCGCGGGACACGACCTCGGCACCCAGGGTCGAGGCGAGGATCTCCGGCGCCGGGAGATGCAGCTCCTGGGGGAGGATGCGTCGTGCCGCGGTCAGCACGGGCTCGATGCTCTCCGCGACCGCTCCGCACACGATGACGCGTGCCGGGTCGTACATGCTGCCGAGCACGCCGACGATGCGGGCGACGGTGGCTCCGACGCGGGAGGTGACGAGCACAGCGTCCGGGTCGCCCGATGCGGCGAGAGTCAGTACGAGCCGTGGGTCGATGCGGTCGGTATCGGCAAGGCGACCGACCGCGCTGTCGTGCGAGATCTCTCCCGAGTCGACCGCCGCGCGCACCTGATCCTGCACCGAGTAGCGGAGCCCGAACGCCGACCCGACGCCGACGATGTGGTCGAACACGACGCCCTCGCCGACGCCGCCGTGCGCACCGTGCAGCACGTGGCCGTCGACCACGACGCCTCCGCCGAATCTCTCGCTCGCGAGCAGGGCGACGTAGTCGCGGCATCCGATCGCTGCGCCCTCGGCCCCCTCGGCGATGGCGGC
This sequence comes from Microbacterium sp. LB12, assembly GCF_037150835.1. Taxonomy (NCBI): domain Bacteria; kingdom Bacillati; phylum Actinomycetota; class Actinomycetes; order Micrococcales; family Microbacteriaceae; genus Microbacterium; species Microbacterium sp. LB12. Next base: position 464,295 of record NZ_JBBCPF010000001.1, read on the forward strand.
GAGTTGTGCGTCGTTCTTGATCTGGACGAGGGGAGCCCAGTCTCGCAGCGCCTCGGCGAGTCCGGGGTTGGTGCGCTCCCAGAAGCCCTCCGGGTGCGGAGGTGAGATGCCGTCGCGATCGACGGGCGCCGCGACGCCGACGCACAGCGCCAGCACCTGGTCACGTGTCACCCCGGCTTCGGCGAGCGCATCACCGAGGCGATCGAGGATCGTCGTACGCCTCTCTTCGGCGGACTGTGACGGCTCGAACTCGACGCGATGGTGCACGAGGGTCTGATCGAGCGGGTCGGCCACGGTGACGGCGAGGTGGGTGTCGCCCGCGTCCACCCCGATCACGACGCCGAGGTCGGGAGCGAGCACGAAGCGACGGGAGGGGCGACCCGAGCGGTAGGTGCCGGCGGCGCGGGCGTTCGGAAGCTCGCGCAGCACGGCGGCCCCGACCAGCGTGTCGATCGCGTCGATGGCGGTGGAGCGGGTCAGGGAGGTGCCCGCCATGGCCTCGGTCGCGGTGAATTCACCCGCCGTCCAGGCGAAGTCGAGCACGGCGCCGACGCTCGCGCGTCCGGTGCCCAGGTCTGCGGAGACTTCTGTCATGGCACTTGACCTCCCTGTCTTCCAATGAGAGAGTACCCTTCGGCAGAGTAAATTCGCTCACTAGATTTAGTATCCGGATTTACAAGACGGAAGGACGACGATGTCTGAGAGACGAACGCGCGCGGCTCGGGCGGTGGCTGCGGTCCTGGGAGTGACCCTGGTCGGCACGGCACTCGCGGGCTGTGCCGCCGGCACGTGGGCGGAGACCATCCGCTTCACCTTCAGCAAGCGCGAGGCGATCGAGTTCATGACCGCCCTCGTCGCCGAGTACAACTCCTCACAGAGCGACGTGAGGGTCGAGATCGACACCTCGGGAGTCGACGTCGTCTCGGCGAGTTTCGTGCGCGGCAATCCGCCCGACATCATGCTCGCCAACTACAACTACGAGATCGCCCGGTTCGTGCAGCGCTGCGCGCTCACCGACCTTTCCGAGACCGACGCGGCGGCGAACATCCGCGACGACCTTCAGCCGCTCATGGATCAGTACGGATCGTGCGAGGGGCGCACGAGCGCACTCCCGTACTCGGTGATGGCCGCATCCGTCATCTACAACAAGGAGATCTTCCAGGCGCAGGGGCTGCAGATCCCGCAGACCTGGGACGAGCTGCTCGCCGTGTGCGACCAACTCAAGGCTGCCGGTATCGACCCGTTCTACGGCACGTTCAAGGACGACTGGACCGTCGGGCAGGGCTGGTACGACTACACCGCGGGCGGCTCCGTCGACGTGATCGACTTCTTCGACGCGCTCGCGGACGAGGGAGCGGATGTGGGCCCCGACTCCGAGGTCTCCTTCTCGAAGGACTTCGCCGAGCCGATGGACCGGATGCTGCAGCTCGCGAACGACTACACGAACGCCGACGCTCCGAGTCGTGGCTACGGCGACGGCAACCTCGCGTTCGGCAAGGGCGAGGCCGCGATGTACCTGCAGGGTCCGTGGGCGTTCAGCGAGATCGCGAAGACCGCACCCGACCTACAGCTCGGCACCTTCCCGCTGCCCATGACCGATGACCCCGCCGACCTCGGCGTGCGCGTCAACATGGACCTCGCGGCGATGATCCCCGAAGGGTCGCGCCATCAGGAGGCCGCCCGCGACTTCCTCGAGTTCCTCTACCAACCGCAGAACATCGAGAAGTACAACGCCTCGCAGCTCGGGTTCACACCGACGAAGGGCGCCCCCGCCCCCGACGACCCCCGCATCGAGGGGATGGTCGAGTACTACGACAACGGGCAGATCTACCAGGGCCCATCGGTGCTCGTGCCCAAGACGCTGCCGATCATGAACTACGCGCAGGCGATGGTGCTCGGGGCCTCTCCGACTTCCATCCTCCGCACCATGGACGCGGACTGGGCCCGCATCGCCTTCCGCGCGCCGATCCCCTCCACGAAGGACACCGCTTCCGGTGACCCATCCGCTTCCGGCGAGACAGAGGAGTCCGCGCCATGAGCACCACCACTCCCACCACGGCTGGCGACAGCACGACCCTCATCGTCACCGGCGCCGATCGAAAGCTCCGCCGGCACACGCGCCGCGTCGAGCCGATCTACTACCTGTTCCTGCTGCCGACGCTGGTCATCTTCACGCTGGCGATCACGGTGCCGGGTGTCATCGGCATCTTCTTCAGCTTCACCGACTCGATCGGGATCGGGGAGTGGAGCTTCAACGGGCTGACGAACTACATCGCGCTGTTCAGCGATCCGTCGATCCTGCAGAGCTACCTGTTCACGTTCGGCTTCTCGATCGCCACGGTCATCGTGGTGAACGTGGTGGCCTTCCTGCTGGCGGTGGGGCTCACCTCGCGCATCCGCTTCAAGACCGGACTGCGCACGATCTTCGTGATCCCGATGGTGATCTCGGGCATCATCATCGCCTACGTCTTCAACTTCCTGTTCTCCAACTCCCTCCCGGCCGCGGGAGCGGCGGCCGGCATCCCGTGGCTCGAGACGAGCCTGCTCGCCAACCCCGACCTCGCCTGGGTCGCGATCGTCATCGTCACCGCTTGGCAGGCCGTTCCCGGCACCCTGCTGATCTACATCGCCGGCCTCCTGTCGGTCCCCGGTGAGGTCTACGAGGCGGCGAGCATCGACGGCGCCAGCAAGGCACAGCAGCTCACCCGCATCACGCTTCCGCTGGTCGCGGGATACGTGGTGATCAACGTGATCCTCGGGTTCAAGGGCTTCCTCAACGCCTACGACATCATCGTGGGTCTCACGAACGGCGGCCCCGGCACCTCGACCCGCAGCGTCGCGATGACGATCATCGCGGGCTTCAACGGCGGCGACTACGCCTACCAGATGGCCAACGCGACCATCTTCTTCATCGTCGCCGTGCTCATCTCCCTCCTCCAGCTGTCGCTGACGCGCGGAAGGAACGCACTCTGATGTCGACGCAGACGCTCACCACCATCCCCACCTCGGGCAAGAAGCCGCGCGTGCGCATGGAGCGCGTGAACTGGTCGGGCACGATCATCCTGATCCTGTGCGCCGTCACCGTCCTGTTGCCCCTGTACGTGACCATCTCGATGGCCCTCAAGACCACGGGGCAAGCGGTGGACGGCAACGCCTTCTCGTTGCCGGCTCCGTTCAGCTTCGACGGCTTCGTCGAGGCCTGGACCCTGACGAAGTTCCCCGTCGGCGCGGGTATCTCGCTGCTCGTCACCGCGGGCACCGTGATCGCGACGATCGTGCTGGCGGCCTTCGCCTCGTACGCCATCGTGCGCAACTGGGACCGACGGCTGTTCCGCTACTCGTTCTTCTACCTGCTCGCGGCGATGTTCATCCCGTTTCCCGTCGTTGCGCTTCCGCAGATCCAGCTCACCGGACGCGTCGGACTCGACAACCCCTTCGGAGTGATCATCCTCGCGACCATGTTCCAGTTGAGCTTCAGCGTGCTGCTGTTCACCGCCTTCCTGCGCTCGATTCCGATCGAGCTGGAGGAGAGCGCCCGCATCGACGGGGCGACGACCTGGCAGACATTCTGGAAGCTGATCTTCCCGCTGCTCGCCCCGATGAGCGCGACCGTCGGCATCTTCGCGTTCCTGTACGCCTGGAACGACTTCATGATGCCGTCGCTCATCATCGCCGATCCGGCGCTGCAGACGCTGCCCGTGCGACAGAACCTGTTCCAGAACCAGTTCAGCAACAACTACAACGTCGCGTTCGCCTCGTACCTGATGGCGATGGCGCCCGCGATCGTGGCCTACCTGTTCACCCAGCGATGGGTCATGGAGGGCGTCACCCAGGGCGCCGTCAAGGGCTGACCACCGCACCGAAGCACTCGAACCACCGGAATGAAAGAAGGAGTCCTCCCCTCATGACCGACGCGCTTCTCGTCGAGACCCGCTCCGCCGAAGACGCCGCCTGGTGGCGTCAGGCGGCCGTCTACCAGATCTACCCCCGCAGCTTCGCCGACGCGAACGGCGACGGCATCGGCGACATCCCCGGCATCGTGTCGCGGGCCGACTACCTCCAGGACCTCGGCATCGACGCGGTCTGGCTCAGTCCGTTCTATCCGTCCGCGCTCGCCGACGGCGGCTACGACGTCGCCGACTACCGTGACGTCGACCCGCGGCTCGGCACCCTCGCCGACTTCGACGACATGGTCGAAGCGCTGCACTCGCGCGGTATCCGGGTGATCGTCGACATCGTCCCGAACCACTCCTCCGACCAGCACAAGTGGTTCCAGGAGGCGCTCGCCGCCGGTCGCGGCTCGGCTGCACGGGACCGCTACATCTTCCGAGAGGGCACCGGGCCCGACGGGACCGAGCCGCCGACCGACTGGGAATCCGTGTTCGGCGGCAGCGCCTGGGAGCGTGTGGCCGACGGGCAGTGGTATCTGCACAACTTCGCGGTGGAGCAGCCCGACCTGAACTGGGACCACCCCGAGGTGCGCGCCGACTTCCTGAAGACCCTGCGCTTCTGGTCGGATCGCGGCGTGGACGGGTTCCGCATCGACGTCGCCCACATGCTCACGAAGGACCTCAGCGAGCCGCTTCCCTCGCGCGCCGAGCTCGACGCGATGGACCGCACCTCGGGCACGCACCCGATGGTCGACCGTGACGACGTGCACGAGATCTACGCCGAGTGGCGTGCGGTGTTCGACGAGTACGATCCGCCGCGGACCGCCGTGGCGGAGGCGTGGGTCGACACCCCGGAGCGCCGTGCGAAGTACGCCTCGGCGGAGGGACTCGGGCAGGCGTTCAACTTCGACCTGCTCGTGGCCGACTTCGACGCCAGGCAGTTCCGGAGCATCATCGCCGACAACCTGCAGCAGGCGGAGGCGACCGGCTCGTCGACCACCTGGGTGCTGTCGAACCACGACGTCACGAGGCACGCGACGCGCTACGGGCTTCCTGCGCTGAACGGCCGTCCGGTCAAGCAGGGCACCGAGTGGGTCAAGGCCGGCGGTCCGGCGGACGGCCTCGATCGTGAAGGCGGACTCCGCAGGGCGCACGCGGCGACCCTGTTGCTGCTCGGCCTTCCGGGCAGCACATACCTCTACCAGGGCGAAGAGCTCGGACTCCACGAGGTCGCGCAGATCGCGCCGGAGCGGCGGCAGGACCCGGGCTTCTTCCGTGGTGCCGAGTTCGACGGCCTCGGCCGTGACGGATGCCGCGTGCCGCTGCCGTGGGCCGCGACGGGCTCCTCCTACGGTTTCGGCGCGGAGGGCGCACACCTTCCGCAGCCGGACTGGTTCGCCGAGTACGCGGTCGGCGTGGAGGAGGCCGACCCGTCGTCGACGCTGTCGCTGTACCGGGAGGCCCTGCGCCTGCGGCACCTGCTGCAGACCGGTGAGAGCCTCGACTGGATCGAGACCGGACACGCCGATGTGCTGCGCTTCGCCCGACCGAACGGATGGCAGGTGGTGTCGAACTTCGGTGCCGAGCCGTTCGATCTGGGGGCGGACGCGGCGCATGTCGTGCTCGCGAGCGCTCCGTTCGACGGACGTGCGGTGCCGGCCGAGGCCACGGTCTGGATCGCAGCGGCTGATCTCCTCGAGTAGGGGCCTGCATCGGATGATGCGCCAGAGTTGATAATGGTTCTCATTAGCGTTTAGAGTGGGAGCATGAAGAAGCCGTTCGTCGCCCTCGCCCTCGCATCCGTCGCCGCCCTCGCGCTCGCCGGATGCTCCACACCCGCGGCGGGAGAGGGCGGCGACGACGGCACGATCCAGGTCGTCGCGAGCACCAACGTCTACGGCGACATCGCCGCGACGATCGGCGGCGACCGCGTCACCGTCGAGTCGATCATCACCTCGGCGTCGCAGGACCCGCACTCCTACGAGGCGACCGCGCGCGACCGGCTGACCGTGCAGAAGGCCGATCTCGTGATCGAGAACGGCGGAGGATACGACGCGTTCGTCGACACGCTGCTGCAGGACGCCAAGGATCCCCGAGTGGTCACGGCGGTCGAGTTCTCGCACGACTTCCCCGGCAACGAGGGACACGACGAGACCGAGCACGACCACGGCGACGAATCCGCGACCGAGGCCCCCGACGCCGACCACGACCATGCGGAAGGCGAAGACGGCCACGAGGGGCACAACCACATCGAGGGCTTCAACGAGCACGTGTGGTTCGACCCGCACACCATGATCCACGTCGTCGAGGCGATCTCCGATCAGCTGTCCGAGCTCGATCCCGCCGGTGCCAAGGAGTTCTCGGCCAACGCCGACACGCTCGTGGCCGACCTGGAGGGCTTCGAATCCGACCTCGAGGCCATCAAGGCGGATGCCGCCGGCACCGGTGTCTTCATCACCGAACCGCTGCCGGGCTACCTTGCCGCGGCCGCCGGTCTGACCGACGTCACCCCGGAAGGATTCGCCGAGTCGGTCGAGGAAGGCAGCGACGTCGCCCCCGCCGTGCTGCTCGAAGCGCTCAAGGTGATCGACAGCGGCCAGGTCGCCGCCCTGCTCACCAATGCGCAGACCGGGGGGACCGAGACCCAGCGTGTGGAGAAGGCCGCGAAGGACGCGGGGATCCCCGTCGTCGCCTTCACGGAGCTGCTGGAGGACGGATCGTCGTACTCTGAGTGGATGCGTGATGCGATTCAGAGCCTCGCCGCCGCCGTCCAGCCGTGAGCGGTGCGGCTCCGCGCGTGAGCCCGGTCCTCGAGATCTCCGACGCGGCACTGCACCGCGGCGATCGTGAACTCTGGTCCGGCCTCGACCTCACGGTTGAGCCGGGCGAGTTTATCGCGGTACTCGGGCCCTCCGGCTCTGGCAAGACCACGCTCCTGCGCAGCATCCTGGGTCTGCAGCCGCTGTCGTCCGGCAGCATCCGCGTCGCGGGTGAGCCCGTGCACCGCGGCAACGCGCGCATCGGCTACATCCCGCAGCAGCGCTCGCTCGCTCCCGACACCAGCATGCGGGCGCGCGACCTGGTCGCTCTCGGGGTGCACGGCAGCCGCTTCGGCTTCCCCATCCCGCACCGCGGCGACCGCGCCAAGGTCGACCGGCTGCTCGAGGCCGTCGGCGCCTCGCACTTCGCGGAACGCCGGGTCGGACTGCTCTCCGGCGGCGAGCAGCAGCGACTCCGGGTCGGACAGGCCCTCGCCGACGAGCCCGCACTGCTGCTGTGCGACGAGCCGCTGTCGAACCTCGACCTCGCAAACCAGGTCGGCGTGACCGACATCATCGACCGGCAGCGCCGCGAGCGCGGGGCGGCCGTGCTGTTCGTGACGCACGACATCAACCCGATCCTCGGCCGCGTCGACCGCATCCTCTACATCGCGGGCGGGCGCTTCCTGCTCGGGACCCCGGAGGAGGTGCTGCAGACGCGCGTGCTCAGCGACCTCTACGGCACCCCGGTGTTCGTGCTGCGCGCCGGCGACCGCCTGGTGGTCGTGGGTGTGCCGGACGCCGAGCCGCACCACCTGCACGACGACGCCCACGAGCACGGAGGTGCCGCGTGACCGCCGTCGCCGGCATGGTGCCGATGGTCGACTGGAGCGACATCTTCTCCTTCCAGGACTACGGCGAACTCGTCGCCCTGCTCGCGAACTCGATCATCGCCGGCGCCGTCCTCGGCATCGTCGGAGGGCTCATCGGCGTCTTCGTGATGCAGCGCGACCTCGCGTTCGCCGTGCACGGCGTGAGCGAGCTCTCGTTCGCCGGAGCCGCGGCGGCCTTGCTGTTCGGCGGGAGTGTCGTGGCCGGATCCCTCGGCGGTGCCCTCGTGGCGGCGATCCTGATCGGGATCCTCGGGGCGAAGGCGCGCGATCGCAACTCCATCGTGGGTGTGCTGATGCCGTTCGGCCTCGGCCTCGGCATCCTGTTCCTCTCCCTCTACGACGGCCGCAGCGCCAACCGGTTCAGTCTGCTCACCGGCCAGATCGTCTCGGTGTCGAGCCCCGACCTCGGGTGGCTCATCGGCATCAGCATCGTCGTGCTGCTCGGACTGCTGGTGATGTGGAACCCGCTGCGATTCGACTCGCTCGACCCGGAATCCGCCGCCGCGCGCGGCGTGCCCACCCGTGCGGTGAGCCTCCTGTTCATGGTGCTGCTCGGACTCATCGTCGCGGTGAGCGTGCACATCATCGGGGCGCTCCTCGTGATGGCGCTGCTGGTCACGCCGGCCGCGGCCGCGATGCGCGTCACCGCCGGTCCCATCGCCGTGCCGCTGCTCGCTGCGCTGTTCGGCTTCCTCTCGGCGGTCGGCGGCATCCTCCTCGCCCTCGCCGGCACGCTGCCGGTCAGCCCGTACATCACCACGTTGTCGTTCACGATCTACGTCGTGTGCTGGATCGTGCAGAAGACCAGGGCGCGGGTGCGGCGGGTCGCGGCCTGAACCGCTCCCAGCCCTCGCCAACCCCCGCGGCCTAGACTCGACGTATGGCTCAGCGGAACACCTGGCAGCGCGAGCGCGTGCGCGAAGCGCTCGCCGACGCGCGCGGATTCGTGAGCGCACAGACCCTCCACGCGTCGCTGCGCGACGACAACACCGGCATCGGACTCGCGACCGTGTACCGCGCGCTCGCGGGCCTCGCCGCGGCGGGCGACGCCGACTCGCTGCAGAGCCCCGAGGGCGAGGCGCTGTACCGCGCGTGCACCACGCAGGGCCACCACCACCACCTCATCTGCCGCTCGTGCGGGCTGACGGTCGAGATCGAGGCCAAGGACGTCGAGCAGTGGGCGCACCGCACCGCGGCGCTGCACGGCTTCACGGATGCCGCGCACGTGGTCGACATCTTCGGGCTGTGCACCCCCTGCGCCAACAAGCGCGAGGCCGAGAGGGCAGCGACCGCGTGAGCTCTTCCGCAGCGACGGCGACTCGTCACGGCCACACCCATCGCCCGGCACCCTCGCCGCGTTCGGCATGGATCGGTGTGGGCCTCGGCGTCGCCATCATCGCGGCGCTGTTCCTGATCGACGCCTTCCTGCCGAAGCTCTTCCCGGCCTCGCTGCCCGATCGGGCGCAGGACGGCCTCACCCTCGCCCTCAGCGTGCTCATCGAGGCGCTGCCGTTCGTGATCCTCGGCGTGCTGCTGTCGATCGTGGTCCAGGTGTGGCTTCCGCCCGACGTCATCCACCGTTGGCTCCCGAAGCGCGCGTGGGCACGGCGTGCGGTGCTGTCGCTGCTCGGCATGCTGATCCCCGTGTGCGAATGCGGCAACGTGCCCTTCGCCCGCGGTCTCATGATGCGCGGCCTCGCGCCGGCCGAAGCGATGACCTTCCTCATCGCGGCGCCGATCGTGAACCCGATCGTCATCCTCACCACGCACGCCGCGTTCGGCTGGGACGGCGGCATCCTCGTCGCCCGCCTCGTCGGCGGCTACCTGATCGCGAACCTGATCGGCTGGATCTACAGCCGCCACCCCGACCCCGACGGCATGCTCACGCAGCGCTTCGTCGACACGTGCGACCGCGTCACCCACGAGCCCGGCACCCCCGTGCGTCGCAGCCTCACGCAGTTCCTCGTCGAACTGCGTGCGGTGATGCCGGCGCTCGTGATCGGCTCCGCGCTCGCCGGGGCGGTGCAGGTGCTCATCCCTCGTGAGATGCTGCTCGCGATCGGCTCGAACCCGGTGCTGTCGATCGTCGCGATGATGGTGCTCGCCATGACGGTCGCGATCTGCTCGAACGTCGATGCCTTCTTCGCGCTGTCGTTCGCCTCCACGTTCTCGTCCGGTGCGATCGTGGCGTTCCTGCTCGTCGGGCCTCTCGTCGACATCAAGATGCTCGCGCTCATGCGCACCACCTTCACGACCCGCACGCTGGTCGGGATCGTGGGCATCGTGCTGGCCTCGGCCTTCACCATCGGGATCGGGGTGAACGTCCTTGTCTGATCAGGCCACCACCCGCCGACGCGCGCTCGCCACCCGCTGGTTGGGCGTCGGGCTCGCGACCGTGATGGCCGTCGTCACCCTCGGCCTGGGTGTCACCGGGCGCCTCACGCTCTACATCAGTCCCGAGTCGGTGTGGTTCGCGTGCGCGGGCGCGGTCGTGACGCTTGCCGGAGCCATCTGGTCGTGCACCCTCCCCCTGGGGGAGGAGCTGGACCACGGGCATGATCACGGCCATGGCGAGGATGCGGTCGACGACGCGGACCACGGTACGACTCGCCCCTCTCCGCGTCGCACGCTCGCGGGCGTCGGTGCGGTGGCGGGCGGTGTGATCGCCACCGGATTCGTGGTGTCGGCGCTGGTGCTGCCTCCTGCTTCGCTGTCGGTCGAGCTCGCGATGTCGCGCGCGGGGGAGCAGACCGCGCTCTTCCAGGGCGCGGACACCGTCGCCCTGGGCGTGGCCGACACGTCGACCTTCGGCGTCGGCGACTGGGCGAGCGTGTTCGCGACCTCGACGAACACGGCGGCCTATGACGGAGCCGCGGTGAAGCTCATCGGCTTCGTGACACCGGAATCCGAGAGCGATGGTGGTGTGAACCTGACGCGCCTGGTCATCACCCACTGCGTCATCGACGCGCAGACCGCCGCGCTGCCGGTCTCGGTCGACCCCAAGAAGTACGAGACCGGCCAGTGGGTCGAGGTCACGGGAACCGTGCGCGCCGACGCCGACGGCAAGCTCCACATCGAACCGACCGACGTCGTTGCGATCGACGAGCCGGGGGATCCCTATGAGTACTGACGACGAGCGCCCCGAGGTGCCCGCCGTTCCGCGGACCCGGGCCGAGATGCGCGCTGCGCGCGAGGCGGCCGAAGCAGCGGAGGCGGAGCGGATCGAGCGCGCCATCACGCCGCCGCCCGAACCGATCGAACCCCCCGACGCCGCGGCCGACCAGGTCGCCGCGGACGCGGCGGCCGCTCGGGAGGCTGCGGCACGCAACGCGGCCGCTCGTGAGGCCGCCGTCCGCGAGGCCGGTGAACGCGAGGTGGCCGAGCAGGAGGCCGCTGCCCGCAAGATGGCGGCGTTCGAAGCCGCGGCCCAGGAAGATGTCGAAGCGACGGCACTGCCGTCCGTCCCCGTCGCGCCGGAGCCGGTGTTCGTCGGTGCAGCGTCGGTGGTCGTCGAAGGGGACGCGGCGGAGGAGGCCTCCACGCCCACGGCGTCGCGTGCTCCCGTGGAGAGCGAGCCCGCCCGTCCGACGAGCTCCCGGCGCTTCGTGGTCACCCTCGTCGCGGTGCTCGGCGTGCTCGTGCTGGTCGGCGCGGGGCTCGGCATCGCCAGTCTCTTGCAGGGGCCGCGGCTGAGCAACGTGAAGGTGGATGCCGCCCACGCGATCGAATCCTCGGGAAGTCGCGTCATCCTCACGGCGAATCAGGCGCTCGCCGACATCGATCCGGCGCAGGTCACGGTCGAGCCCGCCGTGCCCTTCACCGTCGATGCGGCCGGCCGCGGTGTCGGTGTGCGCTTCACCGTGCCGCTCGACGACACCACGAAGTACACGATCCGCGTGAACGACGTCGTCGGCGTCGGCGGCGGGCCGACCACCACGCTGACGACGAGCTTCACGACGCCGGCATCCCACATCTTCCTGCTCCGGCGCGACGTCGACGGCGAGGACAAGATCTTCCGCACCGACCTCACCGGACAGAAGGCTGTACCGGTGTTCGCGGCCGACAAGATCAACGACTTCCGCGCGACGTCGACGCAGCTCGTGGTCTCGGTGGAGGACGACGATGGCTCGAAGCTGCTCGTGATGGACCGCGACGGCAGCAAGCAGCGCGAGCTGGCCCTGCCCGGCGACGGCTACGTCGGCGCGATCCAGGTCTCCGACCGCGGCGGACTCGTCGGCTACAACTATTCCGACAAGGAGCTGAGCGACACCGAGGGGCGTGCGAGCGTGCTCGTCACGCAATCGCTGAGCGGCGATGCGAAGCCGCAGATCATCGAGGTCGCGGGTCAGGAGGCCAGTGTGTTCGCCTGGCAGTTCGTGCCCGACAGCGCCGCGGTGCTGTTCATCGACTTCGACGGTGCGCTGTCGCTCGTCGATCGCGCCAGCGACGCCGGCGTGCAGTCGCTCGGATTGGCGGCGAACATCCAGGGCATCTCGCGCGGCACCTACACCGCCATCGTCGAGCGTCTCGACAGCAGCGTCGTCGAGTTGAACCTCACCGACGGCACGGAGACGCCGCTCGCGGCATCCGATCCCGACTACGGCGCCGCCACCACGATCACCCCGTTCCCCGGGGGCACGCTCCGCCACGTGGTCGCCCGCGACGATTCCGGGATTCCGGTCGGTCAGGCCGTCATCCGCGTCGACGACGACGGCAAGGCGACACCGCTGGTCGAGGTCGGCTCGACGGACTCGATCCTGCAGGCCTGCGCATCGCCGAGCGGGCAGTACGCGGCGGTCGCGATCGCGCCCGACCTGGCGAACAACCCCTACGACGGGATGCTCCTGCCGTTGCCGGCGAACGTCGAGACGCACCTGATCGACATGGCCTCCGGGAAGGAGATCGTCGCGCTCACGGGCTTCGACGCATCCTGGTGCCAGACGGCCCCGCGGTTCTGAGATGACGGATGCCCTGCGCCGCGCGATCCGGGAGGAGCTGAGCGGCTCGGCGGTGGAGGTCGCGCCACGGCTCCTCGGGGCCGAACTGCGCACGGTGGTCGACGACGGCGACGGCCCCGTCGAGGTGCGACTGCGCATCACCGAGGTCGAGGCCTACCACGGGCAGGGTACGGGCGAGATCGCCGACCCCGGATCGCACGCCCGGATGGGGCGCACGGCCCGCAACGCCACGATGTGGGGCGAGCCGGGGCACCTGTACGTCTACCTGAGCCACGGCATCCACTCCTGCGTCAACGTGGTCTGCGGTCCCCTGGGGCAGGGCGACGGAGTGCTGCTGCGGGCGGGAGAGATCGTGGGCGGGGTGGATGCCGCGGCTCGTCGTCGCGGTGTGAGCCTGCCGCTCGGTCGGACTGCCGCGCGCGACCTCGCCCGCGGTCCCGGCCGCCTCGGTCAGGCCGTGGGACTGCGGCATCCCCTGCACGACGGCATCGACGCGATCGCGGACGGGGTGCGGCACGGAGCCAGGGCGGAGCTGTGGATGGGGGCGCCGCGCACCGACGTCGCCCGCGGGCCGCGGGTCGGTGTCGCGGGAGTGGCGGGAACGGATGTGTTCCCCTGGCGCTTCTGGATCGAGGGCGATCCGACGGTGTCTCCGTTCCGCTGGGGGCGCGGGGCGGCCGATGCTGCGCAGGGGCTGCGGGGATCAGGCGGCGCGGAGCCCGTGCTAAACTGACTCTTTGTCTGCGCACACTCCTGTGCGCAGTTCGCGTGCTTACCCTTCTGTGGCCGAGAGATCGGCGGGTGGGGTCGCGTGCAGACAAGGGATCTTGGGTGGGGCCGTCTGGCCTCACGGTAGAGAAGGAGTCACCATCATGGCAGCAGTGTGCCAGGTGACCGGAGCTGTTCCCGGTTTCGGTCACAACGTCTCGCACTCGCACCGCCGGACGAAGCGCCGCTTCGACCCGAACGTGCAGAAGAAGACGTATTTCGTCCCGTCGCTCGGTCGTAAGATCACGCTCAACGTGTCCGCCAAGGGCATCAAGGTGATCGACGCGCGCGGCATCGAGAACGTGGTCAAGGACCTCCAGGCGAAGGGTGTGAAGCTCTAATGGCCAAGAAGGCTCAGGACGTACGTCCGATCATCAAGCTGCGTTCGACGGCAGGTACGGGTTACACGTACGTGACCAAGAAGAACCGCCGCAACACCCCCGACCGCCTCGTGCTCAAGAAGTACGACCCGGTCATCCGTCAGCACGTCGAATTCCGAGAGGAGCGTTGATCAATGGCTAAGAAGAGCAAGATCGCTCGCAACGAGCAGCGCAAGGTCATCGTCGAGCGTTACGCCGAGCGTCGCGCCGAGCTGAAGAAGACCCTGATCGACCCGAACGCCACCGACGAGGCCCGCGAGGCCGCACGCGTCGGCCTGCAGAAGCTGCCGCGCAACGCGTCGCCTGCTCGCGTGCGTTCGCGCGACGTCATCGACGGCCGCCCCCGTGGTGTCCTCACGAAGTTCGGCATCTCGCGTGTCCGCTTCCGTGACATGGCACACCGTGGCGAGCTGCCCGGCGTGACCAAGTCGAGCTGGTAAGACTCAGCAGACAGGGGCGAGGATCTTCGGATCCTCGCCCCTTTTGCGTCCCCGCGGTCGCGGGCTCGCACGCCTCGGGCGGAGTTCTCGGTCAAGGGCGGAGGTTCGGGGCGAGATCCTCCGCCCATCACGGAGAGTTCCGCCGGGGTCACTGCTCCTGCATCGCAACGCCGATTCCGAGCTCGCGCACAGATCCCGCGACCTCGGACGCAGCGAGGGCGCGGGTCGACGCATGATCGACGGATGGATGTCGTCGATGTGCTTGCTGCGAGACAGGGGATCGCTCGGATTGCCACGCTGAGACGATGTGGGCTGACGGAACACGCCCTGCGACAGGCGGTGAGTGCAGGGGTCGTGATCTCCGTCTGCCGCGGATGGGTGGCGCTTCCCCGCACCGATCCCATGCTCGTCGCGGCAGCCAAGCGCGGTGTCGTGCTCAGTTGCATCACCCTCGCCGCGAGGAAGGGGCTGTGGGTGTCATCCGAGTCGGAGCCCCATGTCGCCGCTCCGGCCAAGTCGGGCCATGCGGGGGCGGTCAAGGGGATCGTGCACTGGAGCGCACCGCGCTTTCCGCGCGACCCCGATCTCCTCGAGGACTCGATCGAGAACGCCCTGATCCTCGTGGCGCGGTGCCAACCGTACGAGGACGCGCTCGCGACGTGGGAATCGGCGATGCGGATGCGTGTCGTGGATCCTTCTGCGCTCGCACGGGTCCACCTTCCGCCGGCCGCGAGGAGACTGCTCGAGCAGGCGACCCCCTTCGCCGACGCCGGGACGGAGACCATCTTCCGCACACGGCTGGGATGGCTGGGATTGTCGATCACGCCCCAGGTATGGATTGTCGGGCACCGAGTGGACTTCCTCATCGGGGAGCGTCTCGTCATCCAGATCGATGGCGGCCATCATGTCGGAGCCCAACGCGCTAGTGACATCGCGCATGATGCCGAGCTGATGCTTCGCGGGTATCACGTGATTCGAATCGGCTACGACCAGCTGATGAACCACTGGCCGACCGTGCAGGGCAGGATCCTGTCTGCGGTTGCGCAGCGCCTCCACTGTGCGGCGTGATGGCGTCACGAGCACATGGGCGGAGAACTCCGCGGGGGGAGGAAGAACATCGCGAGATCCTCCGCCCGAGGCCGAGTTCTCCGCCCAACATGGCGAGGCAGGCATGGCGGGCGTCATGCTACGGCGGCGGTGTGCGACAGGGCCCATGCGAGGGCCTCGTCGGCGATCTCCTCCCAGCCGTCCTGGCTGACGAGCCGGTGCGTGCGGCCGGCGTACTCCTTGTAGTCCACGATCGAGGGGCTGCCGGTGGAGCGGTACTTCTTCACGATCGCGCGACCGATGGCCGGCGGCACGACGTGGTCGATCTCCCCGGTGAGGATGTAGAGCGGTGCGCGGTCGGCACGTGCATAGTCGACGTGGGTGACGCCGCCCTTCTCGTTGAAGGCTGCGGCCACGCCTTCGAAGAACACCCGGTTGTAGGAGTTCACGGCGAACTCCTCCCAGAGGCGGTCGGACTCTTCGCGGGACAGGTCGTTGCCGAACGTGAAGTGGAAGTGCCGCTTCGACAGGGGCTTGGCGCCGTTGCGGCCGAACGGGTTCGCGAGGATCGGGGTGCCGGTCCACAGGGTCGACAGGGGGAGCGTGGTGATGCCGGCAGTCTGTCCGGGGGCGACGGCCACGTAGGCGGCTCCGACGCCGCGGTCGGCGAGCATCTGGGTGATCACGCCTCCGAAGGAGTGCCCCATGATGATCGGCTTCACCGGAAGGGCGCGGATGATGCGCTCGTAGTGGTCGACGATCTGCTTCAGGCCGATCCCCTTGAGGGCGGACGGGTCGCGGCGGATGTCCTCGACCGAGCGGTCGTCGATCCCGGGCCACCCCGGGATGATCACCTCGTGGCCCTGGGCGCGGAACCGCTCTGCCCAGGTGTGCCAGCTCGCGGGGGTCATCCACAGTCCGTGGATGAGGACGATGGGGGTCTTGTCGGTGCTGTTCATGATCTTCTTCTCTCTGTTTCGGCTCCCCGTGGTCGGAGTGCGTTACGCTGATAGTAGACCGAACGTTCTATCTACCGCAATGTATTCCCGGAAGTTCCGAAGTCGGGGATCGGATGCCACGGATCCGATGCCACGATGAGGAAGGAGAAATCATGAACAGCACGACGAACCGCCCCAGCCCCGCCCGCGAACGACTGATCGACGCCGCCACCCGCTTGTTCTACGAGGAGGGCATCCACGCGGTCGGCGTCGACCGCGTGATCGAGGAGGCCGGCGTCACCCGCGCCACCCTCTACAAGCAGTTCGGCGGCAAGGAGAACCTCGTGCTCGCCTACCTCGGGCACGAGGACGAGACACTGCGTGCGCTGTTCACCGAGGCCGGGGCCGCCGTCACCGACCCCGACGATCTGCTCGCCGCCGTGATCGACGGCATCGCCGCCGACATCCGCGAACGTCACACGCGCGGCTGCCCGTTCATCAACGCCGCCGCGGAGTATCCGAATGCGGACGGCGCCGTGCGACGGCTCATCGACGAGCATCGGGAGTGGTTCCGCGCGACGCTCCAGGCGGTCGCCGACGCCGCCGGTCTGGAGCGCCCGGAAGAGGTCGCGGCCTCCCTCGTGCTGCTCCGCGATGCCGCGCTCGTCGGCGGATATCTCGACGGCGAGGGTCGTGTCACACCGGCGTTCGAGCGCACGGCAGCTGCCGTGATCGACGCGCACAGAGTCCGCTGAGCAGTCCGGAATGTGTGACGGAAGTGACGAATGTGACGCGACACGCCCAGTAATTGCCCAAAACCCGCGAAATGACGCGGAAATCTGGGTGGTCGTTGATACATTCAAGGCGGTCGACAGACCAGGAGCATCCGCTCCGATACCCACAACGATGCGACGGTCCTTCGTCGCTGGAGGATGACATGGCTGACAAGTCCATCACCAAGACCGAGCTCGTCGCGAGCATCGCTTCCGCCACCGGCCAGAGCCAGGCCACCGTCTCCGGTGTCCTCGACTCGCTGTTCGCCACGGTCTCCGACGCTGTTGCCAAGGGCAGCAAGGTCTCCATCCCGGGCTGGATCTCCTTCGAGCAGGTCGACACCGCTGCTCGCACGGGTCGCAACCCGCAGACCGGCGCCGAGATCAAGATCCCGGCCGGCAAGCGCGTCAAGGTGACCGCTGGCTCCAAGCTCAAGGCTGCCGTCAAGTAATTCGACGCACCTCTTCGAAGGCCGCTCCCGCTCGACGGGGGCGGCCTTCGTGCTTTCTCCCCGTCGGGCGCGCCTAGGCTGGAGGGGTGAGTTCCCGCAGCGAGTCGACGAGTCGCGTTTCGACGTATCGCGTCGCCGGCATCGTCATCCTCCTCCTCGCCGCCCTGGTGGCCCTGACGCTGGCCCTCCTGGTCGGCGGAGGCGCCAAGCCGCCGCTGCTGCAGGACCCGGGCCCCTTCGTGCTCTGGGGCACGCCGATCGCCAAGCTCATCATGAACGTCTCGGGCGCCGTCATGCTCGGGTCGCTCGTGCTGGCACTGTTCGGCCTGCGCGCGGGCACGGGCTCCTTCGACTCGGCCCTGAACATCGCCTCGGTCGGAGCCGCCGTCTTCACGGTCTCCGCGGGGCTCGCCGGGTTCCTGGCGTTCATGGCCGCCTTCAACCCGAAGCTCAGCATCGAGCGCGAGTTCGGCACGCAGCTGGGGCGCTTCCTGCTGGAGCTGCCGCTCGGCCAGTCCTGGCTCATCACGACGATCTTCGGCGCGATCATCACGGTGCTCGCCTTCGCCTGGCGGTCCTGGACGCCCACGCTCATCACGGCGCTGCTCGCCGCCGCCTCGTTCCTCCCGCTGGCCACCCAGGGGCACGCCGGCGACCTCGCCGGCCACACCATGGCGGTCAACTCGATCCTGCTGCACACGGTCGGCGCGGCGGTCTGGCTCGGCGGACTCCTGCTCCTCGTGCTGCTGCGCGGACGGTGCGACGTCGACACAGCATCGCTCGTCAGCCGCTACTCCTCGCTGGCGATCGCCGCCTTCGCGGTGGTCGCGTTCTCGGGTGTCACCCGGTCGATCGTGGCGGTCGGGAGCTGGGACGCCCTGTGGACAACGCCGTACGGCTGGATCGTGCTCGCGAAGGTCGCGCTGCTGAGCGGCATGGGCCTGCTCGGTGCCTGGTACCGCGCCCGACTGATCCCCAAGCTGTCGGGCGAGCGCGCGGCCGGGTGGTTCTGGCTGCTCGTGCTGTGCGAGGTGGCGCTCATGGGTCTCGCCTCGGGCGCCGCGGCTGCTCTCGCGCGCACGCCCCCGCCGACCGGACTGACGGCGGCCTTCGTGCAGACGCCCGCCGAGCAGCTCACCGGGGCACCGCTGCCGCCGGAGTTGACGCTCGAGCGCTGGTTCACGGCCTGGAACTTCGACGTGCTGTGGATCGTCGCCGCGGCGTTCGGACTGTTCCTGTACCTGGCCGGCGTGCGACGTCTGCGGAAGCGCGGCGACCGCTGGCCCATCCATCGCACCGTGTTCTGGGTGCTCGGGATGCTGATGCTCGTCTGGGTGACCAGCGGGCCGATCAACGCGTACCAGGAGTACCTGTTCAGCATCCACATGATGGGGCACATGATGCTGTCCATGGCGATCCCGCTGCTGATGGTGACGGGTGCCCCGATCACCCTCGCGCTGCGCGCCATCCACAAGCGCGACGACGGCACCCGTGGCGGACGCGAGTGGATCATGTGGGCCGTGCACTCGCCGTTCGCCCGCGTGGTGACGCATCCCTTCGTCGCGGCGGCGATCTTCATCCTGTCGCTGTGGGCCTTCTACTTCACCGATCTGGTGCGGTGGTCGATGTACGAGCATCTCGGCCACGAGTGGATGGTCATCCACTTCCTGCTCTCGGGCTATCTGTTCGTGATGAGCCTGATCGGCGCCGACCCGGTGCCGTATCGCCTGCCGTACCCCGGTCGCCTGATCACCCTGATCGCCGTGATGGCCATGCACGCGTTCTTCGGCATCGCCATCATGATGCAGGAAGGGCTGATGGTCGCGGACTGGTTCGGCTCGATGGGTCGGGACTGGGGCGTGGACCCGATGCAGGACCAGTACGTGGGCGGCGGCATCGCTTGGTCGATCGGCGAGATCCCGACCCTGATCCTGGCGATCACGGTGGCGATCCAGTGGAGCCGCAGCGACACCAAGTTGCAGCGCCGCGCCGACCGGCATGCGGATCGCACCGGCGACGCGGAGCTCGAGGAGTACAACGCGAAGCTCGCCGCGCTGGCGGAGCGGGATCAGCGCGACGCCGCGCGCTGACGCCGGTTCAGTCCTCGGGCGGGTCGCCGGGGGTGCCGATGCGGATCGAGGCCGTGCCGTCGGGCAGGATCACGATCGTGCCGTTCACCTGGAAGGGCACATCTTCCGACATCGGCTCGACGGAGCCATCGAACAGTGAGCGGACGTCGACATCGAGGTGCGCGACCGCGTCGGTGGGCGGGATCTGCCACCCGCCGTCATCCGGAGTGACGGTCACCGTCGGCTGCGTGACGATCGACCACTCGGGTGCGGAGGAGAGCCGGTTGGTGATGATGCGACCGAACGGGCAGGCGGTCGGCTGGAGCACCTCCTGCTCGGTGCATTTTGTGAGGAACTCCTCGACCCGCTGCTGCACGACCTCGACGAACTCGGGCGTGGGCGTGGTCTGCACGTCGAGCGGGGTGACGGCGAGGGGCGTGTCGGCGAGCACGCCGAAGCCGGATGCGGTCGAGATCGGCGTCTTCACCGACACCGAGTACAGCCCGGGCGTGAACACCAGCAGCGGCAGCGGATCGAGTGCGCCGGCTTCGGCTCCGGCGGCGGAGACCTGCCTCCGGTCGACCTCGAAGCCGTTCATCGAGAATCGGTCGGCGCCGCGCACCGTGAGGTCGACGACGGCCAGTGGGCTGGTCGTGAAGCGCCAGTTCGGCGTCACGCCCGCCCAACCCGCCTGATCCACGAGGAACGTGGTGGTGCCGGCATGTCCCCCCGCTTCGTAGCTGACCGTGACCGCGGTTCCGCCCTTGGCCGGCTTCTCGGACTCCACCTTCACGTCGCTCAGCGGCGCGAGCGCTGCGCGACGGAGCATCGCCTCGGACGCGGCGGGGGAGATCCCGGCCTTCTCCAGGGTCTCCCGCTCGAGCGCCACGCCGGGAACCTGCAGCGCGTCGGCCGCGCGGCCCGAGGAGAGCAGATCCAGGTAGCGGACCACGAAAGCAGACGGACCGTAGAACTGCTGGTACAGCGTCGCACCGCCGGCACCGACAGCGGCGACGAGCATCAGGCCGACGACGGTGAGCATCGCCAGATCGACCCCCAGGCGCGTGCGCCGGGGCGCGCTCGCACGTGCCCGGTCCATGGCGTCAGTCTAGGAGGGCGTCCTGAGGGGACGCCGAGCGTCGGCGGCCACGAGCCGATGCCGGGACGTAGCATGGGTGGCGCCCCGTTTTCCGCCCGCTGCCCCTGTGAGTGCCGTGTCCCTTCCCGCCCTGTCCGACGAGCAGCAGGAGCTGTTCCGGCTGATCGAGGACACCGGCGAGCACGTGTTCATCACCGGGCGTGCGGGCACCGGCAAGTCGACGCTCCTGCAGCACTTCGCGTGGAACACCAAGAAGCAGATCGCGATCTGCGCACCGACCGGCGTCGCGGCGCTCAACGTCGAAGGACAGACGATCCACTCGCTGTTCCGGCTGCCGATCGGCCTCATCGGCGACGCCGACATCGACCAGAACGACGCGACCCGACGCATCCTGAACGCCATCGAGACGCTCGTGATCGACGAGATCTCGATGGTCAACGCCGACCTGATGGACGCGATCGACCGTTCGCTGCGCCAGGCCCGCGGGCGTCGCGGCGAACCCTTCGGCGGCGTGCAGGTCGTCATGTTCGGCGACCCGTACCAGCTCGCGCCCGTCCCGCCGCGCGGCGATGAGGCGCGCTATGTGGCGGATCACTATCGATCGTTCTGGTTCTTCGATGCGAAGGTGTGGTCCGGCGGGTCGGGGATCTCCGATCAGGAGGGTCTGTTCCAGGTCGACACCCGTGCCGAGCTGCACGTGCGCGAGCTGGTGCAGATCCACCGCCAGTCCGACGACGGCTTCAAGTCGATGCTGAACGCCGTGCGCTACGGGCGCGTGACCGCGGAGATCGCCGGGGTGCTGAACAC
Source organism: Microbacterium sp. LB12 (assembly GCF_037150835.1). NCBI lineage: Bacteria > Bacillati > Actinomycetota > Actinomycetes > Micrococcales > Microbacteriaceae > Microbacterium > Microbacterium sp. LB12. The sequence goes on from NZ_JBBCPF010000001.1 coordinate 485,568, forward strand.
GCAGGGCGCGCGCACACCCCCGGAGCCGGAGCCCGGCGAGGTGCCGATGATCACGCTCGCCACCCGCAACGACATCGTGAACAGCATCAACAGCCGGCACCTGGCGGCGCTGCCCGGCAAGGAGCAGACGGCTCGCGCCGAGGTCAGCGGCGATTTCGGGCGCGGTGAGGCGTCGCTGCCCGCCGAATCCGAGCTGAAGCTCAAGGTCGGCGCGCAGGTGATGTTCCTGCGCAACGACACCGCGATGTCCGGAGAGCCCCCGCGGTGGGTGAACGGCACGATCGGCACGGTCGTCCGCATCCTCGGCAGCGCGGTGCGGGTCGACATCGACGGCGAGGAGGTCGACGTCGAGCCCGCCGTCTGGGAGCGTTTCCGCTACGCCTACGACCAGAACAGCAAGAAGCTCACCCGTGACGTGGTCGCCGAGTTCACGCAGTTCCCGCTGCGACTCGCCTGGGCCGTGACCATCCACAAGTCACAGGGCAAGACCTACGAGCGCGCGATCATCGACCTCGGCTCCGGGGCGTTCGCGCCGGGTCAGACGTACGTGGCGCTCAGCCGGCTCACCTCGTTGGAGGGACTCTATCTGTCGCGGGATCTGCGGCCCCGCGACATCCGCGTGGACGAGGACGTGCGTCGGTTCATGCGCGACGCCTGGCTCGCCGCATCGACCCCCGAGCTGCCGACCTCCTGAGGCCGACCCACCCCTTTTCGCTCGAGCCACCCCGTGCGGGCGGGCGCAACGGGGTGGGTCGAGCACGAGGGGGTGGGTCGGCGGCGGGGTGCGCGCGCGACGTCGGCGGAGGGGGCGCGAGACCGCGGGTCAGGCGGCCGCGCGGGCGCGGTCGAGGTCTTCGAACAGCTCGGTGTTGAAGCGGTAGGCGAGGAGCACCTCGTCGATCACGCGCTCGCGCTCGGCCTCGTCCCACGGGGCGGCGTCGAGCTGCTCGCGGTAGACGTCCTTGAACGCGGCGGGGTCGGCGATGTCGTCGAACAGGTAGAACCCGATGCCGTTGGTCTCGAAGCCGAAGCGGCGGGCCATCACACGGCCGATGAAGATGCCGCCCGAGAGGTCGCCGAGGTAGCGCGTGTAGTGGTGCGCGACGAAGCCGCCCGCCCACGTGGCGCCGACCTGGTTGATGCGCTCGACGTAGCGCTGCGTGGTGGGGAGCGCGACGATCTGGTCACGCCAGTCCGCACCGAGCAGGAACTCGAGGTCGGCCTCCAGGGCGGGCAGGCGGGTCAGCTTGTCGCTGATGAACACCGCTGCCACCGGGTCCTGCCGCATCCGGTCGCCGGCGCCCTCGAGGGCCTCGTAGATGAAGTAGTGCTGAGCGACGAGGGCGATGTAGTCCTCGCGGGAGCCCTCACCCTTCAGGAGGTCGGACATGAATCCGGCGGTCTCACTGCGGGAGTGCGATCCGGACGAGCGCTCGCGCAGGGCGGCGGAGAAGGAGAGGATCTCGGGCATGAAGCCAGTGTAAGGGTCGCCTTACCAGTTCCGGAAGTCGGCGTCTCCGCCCGTCTCCCGCGGGAGTGGACTCAGGCGTGCGGGCGGGGCTCGACGCCGAGGCGTGCGCACGCCGCGTCATAGAGCGCGACGACCTCGCGACGCACGGCGGGGCGGTCCGCGATGGGCCCGCCGGGCCACGGCACGCGCAGCTCGGAGACCGCGCCGTCACGGGTGATCTCCCACACGCCGGCGTCCCCGTCGAACCCGGTCATCACGGACTCGGTGATCTCGGCGTCGGACGACTCCGCGAAGGCGCGCGCGATGAGCAGATTGTCATCGGTGTGGTCGCCGTTCATGTGGCGCAGGACAGCAGTGATCACGTCGGCATCGAAGGTGTGGGGCACGTCCACAACCATACGCGGACGGCGAGGAACGGGCGCGGGGCGGGCTTTCAGCATCCGCGCCCTAGAATCGGGAGACACATCTTCGGGGGTTTCTTCCATGCAGCTTCTCTCGTCGCGCCGGTGGCGCGCCGCAGCGGCCACGGCGGCCGTGCTCGCTCTCGTCCTCACCGGATGCTCGTCCGAAGACTCCTTCACCTACACGCCACCCGCCCAGGTCGACGGTGCGCTCCCCGACGACATGGTCGCCGCGATGCAGGCCGCGGTCGACGAGGCGAGGGCCGCATCGGGTGCGACCGGTGCCATCGTCGGCGTCTGGGTGCCGTGGAGCGGCAGCTGGGTGGCCGGCGTCGGTACGCAGGACCGCGACGGCGGCGCGGCGATCTCGACCGACATGTCGTTCCGCATCGCGGACGTGACTCGCTTGATGACCTGCGATGTGCTGTACGCCCTCGCCGACGAGGGCACGATCAAGCTCGACGCCCCCGTGCCCGATTACGTCTCCGGCGTCGCCGACCTGAAGGACGTCACCCTTCTCGACCTGTGCAACGGCACCGCCGGTATCGGCTCCTCGCAGGATCGGGTGAAGCCGGCCTGGCAGAACACGCCCGATCGCGTGTGGGCTCCCCTGGAGCTGGCCGGCTCCGGCTTGGCGGCCGCGCGCGTGGCACCCGGCACCTACCGTGACTCGGACGCCGGGTACCTCCTGCTCGGGCTCGCCCTCGAGCGCGCCACCGGGCTAACCGCATCCGAGCTGATCGCGAAGTACGTCACCGGGCCGCTCGATCTCACGAGCACGTCGCTTCCCGCGCCGGCCGCCGCGGCGCCCGGTCCCGGCACGGCGATGAAGGGGCACTACCTCAACCCGGTCGAGGGCGGGTTCGACTGCGCGGCTCCGGTCGACATCACGAAGATGTCCTCCAGCACCGGCTTCACGGATTCCGGGGTCGTGTCGACGATCACCGACCTCGGCCGCTACGCACAGGCCGAAGCGGCACAGGTGCTGCGCACGAAGGAGAAGCCCGATCGTTTCGGCGCTCCACTCCCCGCGGCCGACGGCGCCGCGTCGTGGTACCAGGCCACGGGCGGCGGCTTCCTCGCGGGATCGATGATCGGCCAGCAGGGCTGGACGCCCGGCTACGCGACGGCCGCCTACTCCGACCCCACGACCGGATTCACGGTGGCGGTCGTCCTGAACGATTCCACGCAGGGCGCGGTCTTCGCCCAGCAGCTGGCATGGGAGCTCGCGGCGATCGCCTCGAAGGCCCCGGCGGCAGCGGGTCAGACGGCTCCCGAGTTCGGCCTCCCGTTCACGGCGGAGCAGTACCACCAGGCCACGATCGACGCGGCGCTCCCGTGCGCGGCGCCGCCCGCCGCGGAGTGAACTCGGCCTGATCCGGCAGCCGCGCGAAGGAGCGACGATGGCGATCATCGACAACGCGATCTACGTGGACGGTGTGCGCACCGCGAATCCGCAGAGCCTCGGCGAGACGTTCGAGCGCATGCGGGAACGCGGCGGCATGGGCTGGATCGGCCTCTACCGGCCGAGCGAGGAAGAGATCCGCGAGGTGGCCGACGAGTTCGGCATCCACGCCCTGGTCGTGGAGGACGCGCTCTCGGGGCATCAGCGCTCGAAGCTCGAACGCTACGGCGACGTGCTGTTCCTGGTGCTGCGCCCTGCCCGCTACATCGACGCGACCGAGGAGGTCGAGTTCGGCGAGGTGCACGTGCTCATCGGTCCCGACTTCGTGGTGACGATCCGGCACGCCGAGTCGCCTGATCTCGCCCGCGTGCGGCAGCGCATGGAAGCGGATCCCGCGCTGCTCGCGCTCGGCCCGCTGGCCGTGATGTACGCGATCCTCAACGAGGTGGTCGACGAGTACACGCCGGTCCTCGCCGGACTCGAGAACGACATCGACGAGATCGAGAGCCAGCTCTTCGAAGAGGGCACCGACGCCACCCAGCGCATCTACGACCTGGGCCGGGAGGTCATCGCGTTCCAGCACGCCACGCAGCCGTTGACGGGGATCCTGGAAGTGCTGCTCGGGGGAGCGGATCGCTACAAGGTCGACGATGAGATGAAGCGCTACCTGCGCAACGTGCTCGATCATGCCCTGCGCGTCGTCGACAGGGCGACGGCCTACCGTTCGGTGCTCGACAACGCCCTCACGGTGGAATCCACCATCGTGGCGCGTCGGCAGAACGAGGAGATGCGTCGGATGACGGAGCTGAGCATCCGCCAGAACGACGAGGTCAAGAAGATCTCGGGGTGGGCGGCGATCTTCTTCGCACCGACCCTCGTCGGCACCATCTACGGCATGAACTTCGACCACATGCCCGAACTGCACTGGTTGCTCGGGTACCCGATGGCGCTGGCGCTGATGGTCGTGCTGGCCTTCGTGCTGTACGCCGTTTTCAAGCGCAAGGACTGGCTCTAGCCGGATCCTCGGGCGGGGTGCGAACCCGCGCATGGGATGATCGCAGCATGGCACTCGTGGCGGGAATCGACTCCTCGACTCAGTCGTGCAAGGTCGTCATCGCCGAAGTGACGTCGGGTCGCATCGTCCGGGAAGGCCGTGCGGCACATCCGCAGGGAACCGAGGTCGACCCCGAGGACTGGTGGCGGGCGCTGCAGTCCGCCATCGCCGCGGCGGGTGGTCTCGACGACGTGCGAGCCTGGGCGATCAGCGGCCAGCAGCACGGGATGGTGGCGCTGGACGACGACGGACGGGTCGTGCGCCCGGCGCTGCTCTGGAACGACATGCGTTCGGCGGACGCGGCATCCGCGCTGATCGCCGAGTACGGTGCCACGGCGCTCGCCGAGCGCACCGGTCTCGTGCCGGTGCCCTCGTTCACCCTCACCAAGGTGCGGTGGCTGCAGGAGAACGAACCGGAGCACGCGCGTCGGGTCGGTGCCGTCGCCCTGCCACACGACTGGCTGACGTGGCGACTGCGCGGATTCGGGCCGGGTGCGCCCCGCGGTGCCGCGTTGGATGAGTTGGTGACCGACCGTTCGGAGGCGTCCGGAACCGGGTACTGGACGGATGCCGGGTACGACCGGGAGCTCTTCGGGGAGGCGCTGGGCCACGACGCGGTGCTTCCCCGGGTGCTCGCACACGACGCCGCCCTCGACGATGCGGAGGGCCGATCGGTGGGGCCGGGTTCGGGCGACAACGCCGGTGCCGCGCTCGGCCTCGGCGCCCGGGTGGGCGACGTGGTGGTCTCGATCGGCACCAGTGGAACGGTCTTCGCGACCAGCGCGCACCGCACGATCGACCCCTCCGGCACGGTCGCCGGTTTCGCCGATGCGACCGGCGGGTACCTGCCGCTCGTCGCGACGCTCAGCGCGGCACGGGTGCTCGACACGCTTGCGACGCTCCTGGCCGTGAGCCATGACGAGCTGAGTCGACTCGCACTGGCCTCGACACCCGGTGCCGGCGGCCTCGTGCTGAAGCCGTATCTCGAAGGGGAGCGGACTCCGAACCTGCCGGATGCGACCGGGACGCTGTCCGGCTTGACTCTGGCGTCGACCACGCGGGAGAACCTCGCCCGTTCGGCGTACGAGGGTGTGCTCGGCGGGCTGCTCTACGGTCTCAACGCGATCCGCGACCTCGGGGTGCCGACCGAGCGCGGCATCCTGATCGGTGGCGGTGCGCGGTCGGCTGCCGTGCGCGCGCTCGCCCCCGCCATCCTCGACATCCCGATGACGGCGCCTCCCGCCGGCGAGTACGTCGCCTGGGGGATGGCCCGACAGGCGGCGCGGACGCTCGGCCTCGAGCTGCCGGCCGCGACGTAGCCTCCGGCGTCCGCCGCGCGCGCTCAGGCGGGCGTTGGGGACCCGAGCAGGTCGGCCCAGGCGCCGTCGGTGTCGAACACGAGATCGGTGCCGACGACCGCCCAGTCGGCGCCCGCCGCCGCGAGTGCTTCCGCGTGCTCGCGTCGCACGCCGCCGTCGACCCCGAGGAGGCGCGCGGGCGATGCGGTGCGCAGTGCGGTGAGCTTGCCCAACACCGCCGTGTCGAAGGCGCTTCCGGCCTGACCGGGCACGATCGACATGCACAGCACCGCGACGTCGGCGGGGACCGCGGCCGCAGGCGTCTGCGGCGAGACGGCGAGGCCCGGGGTGGTACCGCGCCGCACGATGCGGTCGATCGCGTCCCCCCAGTCGTCGCTCTCGATGTGCACGATGACGAGGTCGCAGAACTCGGCCCAGGCATCGACGTCGCGGGCGGAGCGGTGTGCCATCACGTGTGCCTCGGCGGAGAGCCCGGTCGCCGCGGCGAGCTCGGACGCGGAGGCCGGGGTGAACCCGCCGGCTGCCGCGAAGCTGCCGTCGGTGGCGTCCCAGTGCAGGCGGCGCAGACCGGCGTCGCGCAGCCGCAGCGCAGTGGCCAGGCGGTCGTCCGCGGGGACGGACCAGAGCGACCCGGCGATCCGCATCAGTTGTCCTCCGCCAGCACGGCCTCGGCGAGCGCGTGGTCGGTGAACAGCTCGGTGATGAGTCCTACGCGCGACACCGTGCGGATCGCGTCGGCCTTCGCGGCTCCACCGGCGACCGCGACGACCCGCGGCACCTTCTGCAGCTGCTCGTAGGAGATGTTGACGCAGCGATCCTGGAAGTCCGCATCGACCGGGGTCCCGTCGTCCCGGATCAGGATGCCGGCGATGTCGGCCACGCATCCCTTGCTCAGGGCGTTCGCGAGGTCGTCGATCGGCAGCACGTCGCGCACCTGCGACACCGGCGGATTCCAGGCGCCGACCGAGAGCAGTGCCGTCGTGACGGCAGGGAACAGGTCCATCGCGGAGCGGATGTCGGGGTGTCGTCGGAGGCTCTTGGCGGTCTCGACGTCGTCGACGATCAGGGGAGAGAAGATCGGGTAGACGTCGCCACCGGAGCGTCGCGAGGTCTGCCGCACGACCTCGATGGGCGATGACGCCAGGTCGCCGGCCACGACGCCGGTGAGCTGCACGATCGACAGCCGGGGGAGGTGGTCGAACTGGCTGACGGTGGCGGTGAGGGTGCGGCCCCAGGTGACGCCGAGCACCTCGTCCTCGTGCAGGCTCTCGCTGAGGGCGCGGGCCGCGGCGCCGCCGATCTGGCGGCGTACGGAGTCGTCGTCGCCGTGCGAGCGCACCACGAGGCAGCGGTCCAGGCCGAGCTTGTCCTGCAGGCGCTGGCTCAGCTCGACGTCGGGCAGTCCCCAGTCGTGGATCTCGATCGTGACGACGCCCTCTTCACGCGCGCGGGTGAGTAGGCGCGCCACCTTGAACCGGGAGATGCCCAGGGCGTCCGAGATGTCCACGCGCGAGCGGTCTTCGAGGTAGTGCGCCCGGGCGACCGCGGCCATGAGGGCGCGATCGTGGTCCATGCTCGTCGAGACCTCGCTCATTTGAGCGTCGAAATCACGAAACTGTGACATATGTGACGTCTGCCTTTCCCTCGGCGCGGAGAACTTCCTATGCTCAAACGTACATCCAAGCATCACAGATGAGCGCGACTGATTCCATCGCGCGATCGAAGGAGTAAGTGTTGACGGTCAATGACGACATCCTCGCGGTAGCGCGCGGTCGGCTCCAGGCGGAGGCAGACGCGGTGGCCGCGCTGATCGACACGGTCGACGACTCCCTCGTCACGGCGGCCTCGCTGATCCTCGCCGGCACCGGCAAGCTCTTCATCGGCGGCTCCGGCACTTCGGGCACGGTCGCCCGACGGATGGCGCACATCCTCTCCGTGACCGGCACCCCCTCGCTGCCCTTCTCGCCCATGGACGGGCTGCACGGCGCATCCGGTGCGATCGCCGCCGACGACGTGGTGCTGCTCATCTCGAACGGGGGAGCATCCGACGAGGTCGTGCAGCTCGCCCGCATCGCCCGCGGCCGCGGCGCCCGCGTCATCTCGCTCTCCCGCAGCCACCAGACGCCCCTCGCGCAGCTGGCCGACCACAGCGTCGCCGTCGCCGTGCACCCCTCCGCCGACATCGGTGGCATCGTCGCGACCGGCATCACCATCGCGCAGTCGGCCTGGGGCGACGCGCTCGCCGAGGTTCTCATGCGCGGCCGCGGATACACCTGGGCCGAGTTCATGACCACGCACCCCGCGGGCGCGGTCGGCCGCCTCGAGGATCTGCCGACCGATCCGCTCCGCATCGTCATCCCGGCGTACCAGGAGGCGACCCGATGATCGACGTGGTCGCCGGAGTCGACAGCTCCACCCAGTCGTGCACGGTCGAACTGCGCGACCTCGCCACGGGCGCCCTGGTCTCCACGGGGCGCGCCCCACACCCGGTCACGCACCCTCCGGTCAGCGAGCAGGACCCGGAGTCGTGGTGGCAGGCGCTCGTGTCGGCGATGGCCGACGCGCGTCGCGACGTGGACGTGCGCATCGTCGGCGTGAGCGTCGGCGCGCAGTGCCACGGACTCGTCGTCTCGGACGAGGCCGGTCGTGTACTGCGCCCGGCGCGCCTGTGGAACGACACCACCTCGGGCCCGCAGGCCGCAGCCCTCCTCGAACGGCACCCCGCCTCGTGGTGGGCGCAGCAGATCGGGATCGTGCCCTCCGCCGCGATCACCGTGTCGAAGCTGGCGCTGCTCGCCGAGACCGAGCCCGAGACCCTTGCCGCTGCCCGCCATCTCGCCGTGCCGCACGACTGGCTCACCTACCGCCTCACCGGCCGCCACGTCACGGATCGGTCGGACGCCTCCGGCACCGGGTACTTCTCGGCGGACACCGGCCGCTGGCGCACCGACATCCTCGATGAGGTCATCGGCGAACGCGACTGGGCGCCCCTGCTGCCCGAGGTGCTCGCACCCGACGAGGTCGCCGGTCGGATCACTGCGGCTGCCGCGGCGGAGCTCGGCATCGATCCTGCGGCACTGGTCGGCGCGGGCGGGGGCGACCAGCACCTCGCGGCACAGGGCATCGGCCTCGGCGAGGGGGACATCGCCTACAGTCTCGGCACCTCGGGCGTCGTGTTCGCGACCACCCCGGATCCCGTGGTCGATGTCACGGGATCCGTGGACGGCGTCGCCAACGTCACGGGCGGATACCTCCCGCTCGTCTGCACGCTCAACGCGACCAAGGTCACCGACACGATCGCCCGCCTGCTCGGGGTGGGGCATACCGAGCTGACCGCGCTCGCCCTCGCTGCGCCGCTCGACCCCGAACGCCCCGTGCTCGCCGCCTATCTCGACGGAGAACGCTCCCCGCGGCTGCCCTCGGCGCGCGGCATGCTCGCCGGCCTCAGCACGGCGACGAGCCGTGAGGAGCTGGCGCTCGCCGCGTTCGAGGGCGTCGCGCTCGGCCTCGTCCGCGGGGAGCGTGCGCTCGCCGACCTCGGCATCGCCGTGACCGGTCGCACGATCGCGATCGGCGGCGGTGCCCGCTCGCAGGCGTATCGGCAGATCATCGCCGACCTCACGGGTCGCGCGGTGCACACCGTGGATGCTCCGGAGGGCACGGCGCGTGGGGCCGCGATCCAGGCCGCTGCCGTCGTGCGCGGTGAGACGGTCGCCGCCGTGACCGCCGCCTGGCGCCCCGAGGTCACCTCGGTCACCGAACCCCTCGCCGACCGCAGCGACGTCTGGGACCGCTACCTCCGTCTCGCCGACCTGCAGGCCGACGGCGACCGTTTCTAGGAGAATCCGATGCTCTACATCGACAGCGCAGACCGCGACCAGCTCGAGCCCCTTCTCTCGACCGGGCTGTTCGCCGGTGTCACCACCAACCCGGCGATCCTCGGTCGCGCCGGACTCACGGCAGCCGACCTGCCCGACCTCGCCGCGTGGCTGCGAGCGCGGGGAGTGACGCGCTTCTACGCCCAGGCGACGGGCACCACGGTCGACGAGCTGCGCGTGACCGCACAGCGCATCGCCGACCTGGGTGACGACGTCGTGATCAAGCTCGTGGCGACGGCCAGCGCGCTCACCGTGGCCCGCGAACTGACCGACGCCGGGCGCGAAGTGCTCGTCACCGCGGTGTACCACCCGGCGCAGGCGCTGCTGGCCGCGGCCGCCGGTGCGCAGGAGATCGCGCCGTACGTGGGCAGGGCGAGCGAGAACGGCCGTGACGGCATCGCGCTCGTCGGGGAGATCGTCCGCAGTGTGCCGAGCGTGCGCGTGCTCGCCGCGAGCCTGCGCTCGCCCGACCAGGTGGCCGCAGTCGCCGCCGCCGGCGCCCACGACCTCACGCTCGCGCCCGCCGTCGCGCAGGCGCTGTTCGAAGACGCGCTCACCCTCGCGGCGAGCGCGGAGTTCGAGGAGCTCGTCGCCGCGAGCGCGCAGGCGGTGCCGTCATGAGCGCCCGTCCGTGCCGCGGCGGGTCAGGCGCGCGGTGGTCCGCTGGTCGCCCTGACCTCGAGCGAGGTCGGCAGGAAGCGCCGACGCGGGGTCTCGGCCAGCGCGTTGCTCAACAGCATCTCGCCGGCGATGCGGCCCTTCTCGACGAGCGGCTGACTCACCGTGGTCAGGCCGACGCGTCCCGCCTCGGGGATGTCGTCGAAGCCCGTGATCGTCAGATCGCCCGGCACGCTCAGTCCCTGGCGTCGTGCGGCTTCGAGGGCGCCGATCGCGAGCACGTCGCCGAAGCAGCAGACGGCCGTGAGGTCGGGATGGCGCTGACGCAGGGCCAGCAGCGCGGCGGCGCCGGATTCGACCGCGTTCTCGAACCGCTCCTCGACCGCCAGCGGCACGCCGCCGAGTCCGTCGCGGAGCCCGGCGATGCGGTTGCGCTGCACCGAGTAGACGGCCTGCGTCCAGCGGTCCTCATCGGCGGGGCCGTTGTAGCGCGTGCGTCCGAGTCGCGACGTGATGACGCCGACCTTGCGGTGGCCGAGATGCGCCAGGAACTGCCCGAGCTCGGCCGCGGCGGCGCGGTCGTCGAGTCCGACCCAGTCGGCGGCGAGGTCGTCGCGGGGCTCGTCGACGACCACGGTCGGCAGGCGTCGGCGCAGCGCGGCCTGCAGGTGCGGATCGCCCTCGGGGACCGAGTAGAAGACGAAGCCGTCCACGACCGCGCCCATGACGTTCGACACGCGCGACTCATCGACCGGGGGGCCGGTGGGGAGCAGCAGCAGGTTGAGTCGTGCCTCTTGGAGGGTGGTCGAGAGCCCGGCGAGCAGGGCGACCGAGGCCGGGTCGGCGAGGGCGAAGGGCATCTCGTCGGTGAAGACCACGCCGATCGTCTCGCTCTTGCCGCGACGGAAGCGGCGGGCGGCGGCGTCGGGTCCGGCGTAGCCGACGGCTTCGGCCGTGGCGAGCACGCGTTCCCTGACGTCGTCGCTGACCCGCTCGGGGTGGTTGTAGACGTTCGAGATCGTGGCCGGCGACAGGCCGAGCGACCGGGCGATGCTCGTCAGCGTCGGGGGCGGCGCTCCGGGCGTCTTGGTCATTTCCTCAGCCTAGTCGATTTGACGTTTCAACTGCCAGGTCGGCGTTCGCGTTGGGTCGGAAATGCCGGAAAATCAAGGATGGAACGAGCTTTGTTGACGTTGCAAGATTTACGTTCTAATATTCAAGCGATCACGAGCCTTCGCACCACCCCCGTTCTCACAGGAGAGAAAGGATCCTCATGACTGAGATCCCGTCGACGATGACCGCCAGCGTGCTGCGAGGGGTGAAGGACCTGGTGCTGGAAGAGCGCCCCGTTCCCGCTCCCGCCGCCGACGAGGTGCTCATCGAGGTCGCGAGCGTCGGCGTCTGCGGCTCGGACGTGCACTACTACGAGCACGGCCGCATCGGCCCGTACATCGTGGAGAGCCCCATGATCCTCGGGCACGAGGTGAGCGGACGCATCGTCGCGGTCGGCGCCGACGTCGACCCGGCCCGCATCGGACGGCGCGTGGCCGTCGAGCCGCAGCGCCCCTGCCGCCGCTGCGACTTCTGCCGCGCCGGCGACTACAACCTCTGCCCGCAGATGGAGTTCTACGCGACCCCGCCGATCGACGGCGCGTTCTGCGACTACGTCCTCATCCAGGACGACTTCGCCTACGACGTACCCGACTCGATCAGCGACCACGCCGCGGCCCTCATGGAGCCCCTGTCGGTCGGCATCGCCGCCGCGCAGAAGGGCGGCATCAAGGTCGGCGACACCGTGCTCATCGCCGGCGGCGGTCCGATCGGCATCATCGCCGCCCAGGTCGCCCGGGCCTTCGGCGCCGTCGACGTGGTCGTGGCCGACATCAACCCGGCCCGCCGCGAGCTCGCCGCCTCCTACGGCGCCCGCGTGGTCGACCCCGCCGCCGAATCCACGGTCGAGCTCGAGGCGAACGTCTTCATCGACGCGTCCGGCGCGACGCCCGCGATCGTCAACGGCATCCGCTCCACCCGCGCCGGCGGAACCGTGGTCCTGGTCGGCAGCGCCGACGAGTTCCCCCTCTCCGTGCCCGACGTGGCGATGCGCGAGCTGAACGTGACCGGCATCTTCCGCTACACGGGCACCTGGCCGATCGCGCGGGCGCTCCTGGAGTCCGGCCAGGTCGAGCTCGACTCGCTCGTCACCCACGTGTACGGCATCGAGCAGGTCGAGGAGGCTCTCTCCGGCGAAGGATCCGTCGACTCGCTCAAGCGCATCGTCCTGCCGCGCGTGCGCCGGGTCGACGAGCCCGAGGTCAGGAAGGCGCCATGACCGAGACGCTGCTGTCCGTGCAGGGGATCTCGAAGTCGTTCCCCGGCGTGAAGGCGCTCGACGACGTGTCGTTCGACGTGCGACCCGGCACCGTCCACGCCCTGTGCGGCGAGAACGGCGCCGGCAAGTCGACCCTGATGAAGATCATCAACGGGATCTACCAGCCCGACACCGGCACGATCAGCGTGCGCGGCGAGGAGGTGCGGATCAAGAACCCGATCGACGCCCGCGCCCGCGGCATCGCGATGATCTCCCAGGAGCTCAACTACGTGCCGGGCATGACGATCGCGGAGAGCTTCTTCCTCGGTCGCCTGCCGATGAAGTACGGCAAGATCGACTGGAAGTTCATCCGCAGCGAGGCGCGTCGCATCCTCGCCGCAGAGGGACTGGACTTCTCGATCAACCGCCGACTGGGCACGCTCACCGTGTCGGAGATCCAGACCCTCGAGATCCTCCGCGCCGTCTACCACAGCGCCGACGTGCTGATCATGGACGAGCCGACCTCGGCCATCGCGCACAAGGAGGTCGAGTCGCTGTTCGCGAAGATCCGCGATCTGCGTGCGCAGGGCAAGTCGATCATCTACATCTCGCACAAGATGGACGAGGTCTTCGAGCTTGCGGACGACGTCAGCGTGCTGCGCGATGGCACCGTGGTGAGCTCGCAGCCCACCGCCGAGATCAGCTCCAGCCAGATCATCGCGCAGATGGTCGGCCGCGACCTCGACCACCAGTCGTACCCCAAGGAGCAGGTCGAGATCGGCGAGACGGTCTTCCGGGCCACCGGGCTCTCCTCCGCGCACATGTTCGAGGACATCGATCTGAACATCCGCGCGGGGGAGATCGTCGGCCTGGCCGGGCTCATCGGCGCGGGGCGCAGCGAGGTCATCCGCGCCGTGTTCGGGCTCGACAAGCTCGACACCGGCGAGATCGAGGTCGACACGGCCACCGTGAAGATCAAGAATCCGACGCAGGCCATCAAGGCGGGCGTCGCGATGCTCTCCGAGGACCGCCGACTGGTCGGCATCGTGCCGCAGCTGAGCATCATGAAGAACGCCACCCTCGCCAACATGCGCAAGGTGATCCACGGCGGCTTCGCCCGGCGCCGCGACGAGGAGAAGCTCGTCACGGAGTACTTCGACAAGCTGAACGTGAAGGCGCCGAGCCTGCAGACGCGCATCGCGAACCTCAGCGGCGGCAACCAGCAGAAGGTGCTCCTCGCGCGCTGGCTGATCTCCGACCCGAAGGTGCTGCTGCTCGACGAGCCCACCCGCGGCATCGACGTCGGAGCCAAGTTCGAGATCTACAAGATCATGACCGAGCTCGCCAAGCAGGGCCGGGGGATCCTCATGATCTCCTCCGAACTGCCGGAGCTCATCGGCATGTGCGACCGCATCTACGTGATGTCGGCCGGACGCCTCACCGCGGAACTGACACCCGATCAGTTCTCGCAGGAAACCATCCTCACCTACGCCATGAATGAAATCGAGGTGGCATGAAAATGCTCTCCAACCTGAAGAGACTCGAGGTGAGCCGCTTCTCGATCTACATCATCCTGTTGGTCGTCATCGTCGCGGCGAGCTTCCTGAGCCCGAACTTCCTGAGCTCGGACAACCTGTTCAACGTGCTCCGCCAGGTGTCGGTGATCACGATCCTCGCGTTCGGCGCGATGACGCTGATCATCGGCGGCATGATCGACCTGTCCGCCGGCGCGGTGATGGCCTTCGCGGGTGTCGTGTCGGTCATGGTCTACAAGTCGAGCGGTCAGCTGCTGCTGGCGATCCTGGCCGGCATCGCGATCGGCATGATCTGCAACCTCGTCAACGCGTTCCTCGTGGCGACGCTGAAGACCCCGGCGTTCATCGTCACGCTGGGCATGATGCTCATGGCCCGCGGAGCCGTGCTCGAGCTCACCCAGGGCCAGAACGTGCTGCAGCTCGGCGACTTCGTGCTGATCGGCCAGGGCAACCTCGGCTGGCTGCCGATCCCGGTGCTGGTGCTCATCGGCGTGACGATCGTGATCTGGTACCTGATGAACCAGACCCGTTACGGCCGCTCGGTCTACGCGGTCGGCGGCAACGAGGAGGCCGCGCGTGCCGCCGGCATCTCGGTCGAGCGCGTGAAGTACCAGGCGTTCCTCGTCAACGGCGCCCTGGTCGGCATCGCCGGCGTCATCTTCATGTCGCGTGTCAACGCCGGTCTCCCGAACGCCGGTGTCGGCTACGAGCTGCAGGCGATCACCGCGCCGATCATCGGTGGCACCAGCTTCTCCGGCGGCGTCGGCACCGTGATCGGCACGCTCGCCGGTGCGCTCATCGTCGGCATCCTCGGCAACATCATGAACCTCATCGGGATCGGCTCGTACATCCAGCAGATCGTGATGGGCGCGATCATCGTCGTCGCCGTCGCCTACGACGTCTTCAGCAAGCGCGGCAAGGCCAAGACCACGATCCTCAAGTCCGACACCAAGGGGGATCCGTTCCCCGTCGGAGCAACCTCGTCCGATCCGGGAGGCGGTCGGGCGAGAGCCTGACACCCCTCCCTTCCGCATCGCTCCACCACACACCACACAGAAAACAGGAGAAGACAATGAAGCGTCTTACCCGCAGTATCGTCGCGCTCGGCGCCGCAGCCGCTGTCGCGATCAGCCTCGCCGGCTGCGCCGTCACCACCGGGAACCCGACCGGTGGCAGCGGAGGGAAGTCCGAGGACAAGGACGAGTACCGCGTCGCGTACATCGCCCGTGCCCAGGCCGACTCGTTCGCCGCGTGGCTCGCCAACGAGATGAAGGCGGAAGCCGGCAACTACGACGACATCACGCTCGAGGTGTTCGACGGGCAGGCCGACGACGAGATCGAGAACAAGATGATCGAGAACGCGATCGCCAACCGGTTCGACGCGATCATCATCCAGGCGAACAACGCCGACGCGCAGCTGCCGTACATCCAGCAGGCGATCGACGCGGGCATCGTGACCATCACGACCAACCCGCGCGTGGAAGGGCTGACCGGCGGCAACTCGGTCGACGCCGACCCGTACAAGCAGGGTGCGGTCGTCGCCGAGCGCGCGCTGGACGAGATCCCCGAGAACGCGAACGTCGTCGTGCTCAACGGCCCGGCCGGCAACTTCCACAGCACCGCGCGTCGCAACGCCTGGGAGGCGGAGTTCTTCGAGAAGCGTCCCGACGTGAAGATCGTCGCGGAGGACATCGCGAACTGGAACAAGGACGAGGCCATGACCCTCATGGAGGACTGGTCGCTCGCCAACCCCGAGGTCGACGCGATCATCTCGATGAACGACAACATGGCGTCCGGCGCACTCGAGGCCGTGAAGGGCAAGGGCGGCTTCGACGGCATCCTCGCCTATGGCGTCGACGGCACCCCGGAGGCCGTGCTGCTGATCGAGGCGGGCAGCATGACGGCGACCTCGCTGCAGAACGCCCGCGAGCTGGCGCAGCTGAACCTCAAGGCCGTGCACGACCTGCTCACCGGCGCGGAGGACGAGGTGAACGTCGACATCGGCAACCCGCTGATCACGAAGGACAACGTCCAGGAGTACATCGACCTGTACAAGGAAGCCGGACTGCTCGACAAGTGACACCACCGTCGGGGGAGCGGGCACCCGCCCGTTCCCCCGACGTCTGCCCTGATCCCGGAAGGACGCCCCGCGATGCTCGCACTCGCTATCGACGACGCCCGTGACCGCGCGCGACGGCTCGCCCACGACGGCCGGCCCTTTCTGCTGGGGATCGTCGGACCTCCCGGTGCCGGCAAATCCACTCTCGCCGGGGCGCTCGGCGAACCCGTGTTCCCGATGGACGGGTTCCACTTCGCCAACGAGCATCTCGACCGCCTCGGGCTGCGCGACCGGAAGGGAGCGCCCGCGACCTTCGACGTCGACGGCTTCGCCGCCCAGCTCGGTCGCCTCCGCGCGGGACACGACGTGGTCGCCCCCCGCTTCGATCGCGACCTCGACGCCGCGATCGCCGGCGCCCTGCCCCTCGCCGGCACCGACCGCCTGATCGTGGTCGAGGGAAACTACCTGCTCCACGACTCCGGCGGATGGGAGAGCATCCGCCCCCTGCTCGACGAGGTCTGGTACATCGACGTACCGGAAGACCTCCGCTTCCGTCGACTCGTCGCCCGGCACGAGTCCTACGGCCGCTCCCACGACGATGCCGTGCGCTGGGCCACCGACGTCGACGGCCCCAATGCCGTCCTCATCCGCGCGACCCGCCGCCGGGCCGACGCGATCATCACCCTGACCGAAGGAGACGACGCATGAGCGTCATGGACAAGTTCGCCCTCACCGACCGCACGGCCCTCGTCACCGGCGCCACCCGAGGGCTCGGCCGCGAGTTCGCGCGCGCCCTCGCCGAGGCCGGGGCCGACATCGTCGTGCACGGTCGGGACGAGGCGGCGGCCCGAGAGGTCGCCGCCGAGATCGAGGCGCGCGGACGCAAGGCGTGGGTGGTGCTCGGCGACCTGACCGACCGCGCCTCCGTCGACCGCATCGCCGCCGAGGCGATCGAGGCCGCGGGCGGCCGACTCGACATCCTCATCAACAACGCCGGCGCGTGCATCCACCGTCCAGCGCTCGAGGTCACCGACGACGAGTGGTCGCACGTGATCGACACCAACCTCACGGCGCTGTGGCGCATGTCGCAGGCGGTCGGCGGGCACATGGTCGCCCGCGGTTCCGGGTCGATCGTGAACGTCGGCTCGATCTCGGCGCAGATCGTCAATCGCCCGCAGTTCCAGCCGGCGTACAACGCGTCCAAGGCCGCGGTTCACCACCTCACCAAGTCGCTCGCGGCGGAGTGGGCGCCGTCCGGCGTGCGCGTCAACGCGGTCGCCCCCGGCTACATCAAGACCGACATGTCGCCGGTCGACGAGCCGAAGTTCCGGCGCTTCTGGATCGAGGACTCCGCGCAGCAGCGCTACGCCATGCCCGACGAGGTCAGCCCCTCGGTCGTGTTCCTCGCTTCGGACGCGGCGAGCTTCATGTCGGGCACCGTGCTCGTGGTCGACGGCGGCTACACGCTGTTCTGAGCCGCGGGATCGGGCGCCGTCGGGGATTCCTCCTCGGCGGCGCCCGCTCGTTTCCGTGCCCGGGATGCGCTGTCCGGATCCGGGCGATGCTCGGCGGTTCTGCGCCTTGCCCGCGGGGGAGGCGCGGGGCACGATGAGCGCATGACGTCTTCCTCCTCTGCCGCCGCCCTGCTCGTGATCGACGCGCAGGAGTCGTTCCGCCATCGAGCCGACGAGTGGGCGGCCACCGCGAATCCCGCCGTGCTCGACAACATCGCACTGCTCGTCGCGCATGCCCGCGAGGCCGGCGACCCGGTCTTCTGGATCACGCACTCCGACCCGGGAAGCGGCGGAGTGTTCGACCCGGCCTCCGGCCTCGTGCGCGTGATCGACGAGCTCGGGCCGCGCGAGTCGGAGGCGGCGCTCGGGAAGACCACGATCAACGCGTTCGCGTCGACCGACCTGCACGAGCGGCTGCAGGCCGAGGGGGTGGGTCGGGTCGTGATCTGCGGCATCCGCACCGAGCAGTGCTGCGAGACGACCGCCCGCGCCGCGGCCGACCTCGGCTATGACGTCGAGTTCGTCACCGACGCGACGACGACCTCGGCCATTCCCGCCGCCGAGGGGTTGAGTGCCGTATCGGGCGAGGACATCCTGCGCCGCACGGAGAGCATCCTCGCCGCCCGCGGCTTCGCGACGATCGTGCGCACCCGGGAGCTGGTAGGTCTCGCTGCCCAGAGTTGATGGTCTCGCCGGGTGTCGCATCTCTGCACAGCGAATTCACAGAAAAACCGCGCGGCCTCCCGTCTCTCCGCGGAAGTCCCCGCTATCGTCGGTGCCGCCACCGCCGGAAAGCGCTAGCACACGGGGCGGCCGCCTCTCTCGAACCCATAGAAAAGGGCACTCTCATGACCGGTACCGCACGTAAGGCGCTCGCAGAAGCGATCGCCACGTTCCTCTTCGTCCTCGCGATCATCGCCGCGGTGAACAGCGGCAGCCCGCTGACGCCGCTCGCGATCGGATTCACCCTGATGGTGCTCGTCTACTCGACGGGTCACATCTCGGGTGCGCACCTGAACCCCGCCGTCTCCGTGGGTGTGTTCCTGCGCGGTGGCCTCAGCGTCGCCGACTTCATCGCCTACCTCATCGCCCAGTTCGTCGGTGGCGCCGTGGCCGCGCTCGTCGCGCTCGCCGTGTGGCCCGCCGGTGAGAAGGCCATGGTCATCGAGGTCGGCCCGGCGTTCCTCGTCGAGGCGCTCTTCACCCTGATCCTCGTGTGGGTCGTGCTCAACACCGCCACGTCGAAGGACACCGCGGGCAACTCCTTCTACGGCCTCGCGATCGGTGCGACCGTCTTCGTCGGTGCGGCCACGGTCGGCTCGATCTCGGGCGGTGGCTTCAACCCGGCCGTCGCGCTCGGTCTCTCGGTGAGCGGCCACTTCGCGTGGAGCTCGCTGTGGCTCTACATCGTGGCCCCGGTCGTCGGCGCCGTCATCGCCGCGCTCCTGTTCCGCGTGCTCAACACGGACGACGCCAAGAAGATCGCCGCTGCCGAGTAATCACTCCGCTACGCACGAAGCGCCGCACCCTCCTCGGAGGGTGCGGCGCTTCTGTGGTTCCTGCGCGCGTTCACTCGTCGGGCAGATGCGCACCTGTCGGGAGATGCTGTGGGGAGGCGCCCGACATCCGTGAATCGGTCCGACAAGTGGCGGGGGTCAGCCGACGGGCACGGACGCGGCGGGGCGGGGCTCTGTCTTGTGGGTGCCGGCGGCGCGGCCGCGCACGGCCGCGACGACCATCACGACCAGGGCGATGCCGGTGAGGATGGCGCCCATCCAGATGGGCGAGGTGTAGCCGAAGCCTGCCGAGATGCCGAGGCCGCCGGCCCAGGCGCCGAGTGCGTTGCCGACGTTGAACGCGCCGATGTTCGCGCCGGAGGCGAGGGTCGGTGCGCCGCCGGCGTAGTGCATCACGCGGCTCTGCAGACCGGGAACGGTGCCGAAGCCGAAACCGCCCATGAGGAACAGGGCGACGATGGTGGCGATCCCGGAGCTCGCGAGCACGGAGAAGAGCGCCAGGACGACGACGAGCGCGGCGATGAAGATGATCAGAGTGCGGTCGATGGCGCGGTCGGCGAGGCGCCCGCCCAGCCAGTTGCCCAGGACGAGTCCGGCGCCGAACAGCACGAGCAGCCACGGGACGGCCGAAGGCGCGAAGCCGCTCACCTCGGTCAGGGTGTAGGCGATGTAGGTGAAGGCGCCGAACATGCCCCCGAACGCGAGGATCGTGACGACGAGCGAGAACCACACCTGTCCGGAGCGGAATGCCGCCAGCTCGCTGCGGAGGCTGACCTGCGCGGTCGGCCGGGGGAGGCGCGGGACGAGCAGGGCGATGCCGGCGAAGGCCAGTACGCCGATACCGGAGATGGCCCAGAAGGTCGAGCGCCAGCCCAGCTCCTGGCCGAGGAAGGTGCCGAACGGCACGCCGAAGACGTTCGCGGCGGTGAGGCCGGTGAACATGATCGCGATCGCACCGGCTTTCTTCTCCGGGGCGACGAGGCCTGCGGCGACGACGGATCCGATGCCGAAGAACGCGCCGTGGCAGAGGGCGGCGATGATACGGCCGAGCATCGCGACCCCGTAGTCGTCGGCGAGGGCGGTGAGCACGTTACCGATGATGAACAGCACGATGAGGCCGAGCAGCACGGGTTTGCGGGGGAGGCGGGTGGCGGCGGCGGTGAGCACGAGTGCACCGACGACGACGGCCAGAGCGTAGCCGGAGATGAGCCAGCCGGTCGCGGATTCGCTGACCCCGAAGTCGCGGGCGACCTCGGGCAGCAGGCCCATGATCACGAACTCGGTGAGTCCGATGCCGAACGCCCCGATGGCGAGGGCGATCAGTCCTAGGGGCATGACTATTCTCCTGGTACATTGGTGGGAATACTTGCAGACGCGGCATATTGCGCGTCGAAGGATAATGATTGCACACGCAAGTATCTGGCGCAAGCAACTATCTCGGAGGATGGCCATGGGTATCGGTGACGACGCCGTCGAAGTGCGTGCCCAGGGGTGGCGCACGCTCGCCGCGCTGCACGGTCTGATCGAGTCCGCGCTCGAGCGCAGCCTCGCCGAGTCGGTGGAGCTCTCGGTCGTCGAGTACACCGTGCTCGATGCCCTCGACCGGCAGGACGGCTGGCACATGCGCATGCAGCAGCTCGCGCGCGCCGCCGCCCTGAGCCCCAGTGCCACCACCCGGCTCGTGAACCGTCTCGAAGACCGCGGTCTGCTCACCCGCATCCTCTGCGCCGACGACCGCCGCGGCATCTACACCGAACTCACTCCCGCGGGACGCAAACTGTACGAGCGCGCCCGCCCCCTGCACGATGCCGCGCTCGCCGAGGTGCTGGAAGAGGCCGCGACGCAACCGGAGCTCGCCCCCGTGGTCGAGGTGCTGCACGGCGTCGCACTGCCGTCGCTCGCCGCGCGGTGAGCGGTGACGGAGCAGTGCGTGCGATGACGGATGCCTCCGGGCCTCGCCGTGTCCTCCTGGTCGGAGCCGGAAAGCTCGCCACCCTCCTCGCACCCCGGCTGCTCGCGGACGGCCGTGAGGTGTTCGCCCTGCGCCGGAGCGAGTCCCCGCTGCCCACCGGGGTGACGGCCATCCGTGCCGACCTGGCCTCCCCGCCGACCGCACCGCTTCCTCCTGTCGACGCGATGCTCATCACCCTCCCTCCCGGAGTCGACTCGACCGCGTATCGCACGGCGCTGACGCACCTGGCGGAGGCGCTGCCGGCCGTGCCCGCCCGCACGGTGTTCGTGTCATCCACCGGAGTGTTCGAGGGGACGGAAGCCGAACATCCGTTGACGGAGCAGGATGAGCCGACCCCGACGACCGAACGCGCGCGCGGGCTGCGTGACGGCGAAGAGGTGGCCGTCGAACTGTTCTCCGCCGTGATCGTGCGCCCGGCGGGCATCTACGGCCCAGGCCGTGAGTTCCTGCTCCGGCAGGTGCGCGAGGGCGTCGGCGTCGATCACGCCCGCCGCACCAACCGCATCCACGAGACAGACCTCGTGCGCGCGCTCGACCTGCTGCTGCGGATGGACGATCCGCCGCGACTCGTGCACGCGGTCGATGCGGCGCCGGCGCCGCTGGGCGATGTCGTCGGCTTCATCGCGCGAGAGCTGGGGATGGATGTTCCGCCCGATGTGCCCTCCGCCGGTCCGCGGGGCTTCGTGTACGACGGGGCGCTGCTGCGCTCGCTGCTCGGGACTCTGGCGTACCCGACGTACGAGGACGGGTACGCGGACATGATCGCGCCCGCGGCCGCATCGCACCCGTAGCCTGGGCTCATGACCAGCACCAGTGCACGCACCGCCGTCGAGGTCGTCGATTGGCGCCGCCGGGTCTTCGCTCTGTACGCCGCCGTGCGCGAGGCCGAGTCTCCCGAGGAAGCGCACGAGCTGTGGCGCATCGAGCGGGACGACCTGATGGCACGGCACCCCGCGACCCCGCTGCTGCCCGAGGATCGTGCAGCATTCGAGGGGCTGCCGATCGCGTCCTACGACCCGCAGTGGCGGTTCGAGTTGCAGATCCTGCCCGCCGAGCCCGGTGGGTTCGAGTTCGCCACCGGAACAGACGGCGTCGTGCCGTTCGAGCGCATCGGTCGCGTCGAGATCCTGGATACCGGCGCACTGGACGTGTGGCGCCTGAAGTCGTACGGCGGCGGCCTGTTCATCCCCGTGCGCGATGCGCTCGCCGGACGCCCTGGCGGTACCTACGGCGGCGGGCGGTACCTGATCGACACGATCAAGGGTGCCGACCTCGGCGCGGATGCGGAGCGAGGCACGATCGTGCTCGACTTCAACTTCGCGTACAACCCCTCCTGCGCCTACGACCCCGCCTGGGCGTGCCCGCTCGCGCAGCCGGGAAACGTGCTCCCGGTCGCAATCCCGGTCGGCGAACTGTACGGCGGCGCAGCCGACTGAGCGCAGCGGTGAGTCACACCGCG
Source organism: Microbacterium sp. LB12 (assembly GCF_037150835.1). Taxonomy (NCBI): domain Bacteria; kingdom Bacillati; phylum Actinomycetota; class Actinomycetes; order Micrococcales; family Microbacteriaceae; genus Microbacterium; species Microbacterium sp. LB12. The sequence goes on from NZ_JBBCPF010000001.1 coordinate 508,078, forward strand.
AACGCGAGAGTCTTCACCGATCAGCCGGGGTCGCGCGTGCGCCGTCGGCGCAGCGCGGCCGAGATGACCGCGACGATCGTGCCGACCGCGACGCCGATCACCGTCTCGATGGCGCGGTCCTGCAGCAGCACATCGACGGGGGTGGGCGCGGAGAGGTGCACCATGAGCAGCGCCAGAGGTGTCACGAACACCATCGCGATCCCATAGTTGCGCCCGATGAACAGCTCGGCGGCACCCTGCAGCAGCACGACGACGGCGATCACGGCGATCGGAGGGAGGTCGAGCGCGAGGATCCCCGCTGCGACGAGCACGCCCAGCAGCGTGCCGACGAGTCGCTGGATGCCGCGGATCACCCGGGCATTGAGTTGCGCACCGCTGACCGCGGCGACCGCTCCGACGGCCGCCCAGTACCAGTGCGAATCCATGATCAGCAGGCCCGCGATGCCTGCGCCCACGATCGCGACGGCGGTCGATGCGGCCATCTCCCCGGCGATCGGTCCGACGGGGCGTCGCGGTTTCGGGGCCCTGTCGCCCGTGCTCAGGGACACCACCGCGACGAGGGTCGTGATCCCGAGCCCGAACAGCACACTGGCACCGCCCACCAGGAGCACATCGCCGAAGGATGCCGTCGTCGCGGGGATGGTGGCGCACGCGCCGGCCGCGAACAGGGCGAACAGCGGACCCGGCGGATGCCAGTGCAGCGTGTAGGCGAGAAGCGTGACGACCGCGGCGACGACCGCGACGACGAGGATGCTGACGAGGGGCGACACCGCCAGGACCGACAGGCCGGTGCCGATCAGCATCGAGAGGAGGAGCACTCCGCCCGCGCCCGCCTGCATCCGGAGACGATCCCGGAACACGTCGTGCCGACCGTAGAGCGCCGCGAACGCGCCGAAGCTGGCGTAGATGCTGAGGTCGAGGCGTCCCAGCGCCCAGAGCACGAGGAGCGGGGCGGCTACGCTGACGGCCGCCCGCAGCGCGACCCGGTGATCACCGCGATGCGGCTCGAGGCGCAGCACGCCGGTCCACACCCGACCCCGTGATTCCGTCACCGATCCAGCCTACGTCCGCCCCCGGGGCGTCCGTCGCGCGGGCGTCAGGCCCGCAGTCGCTCGGGTGCCTGCCGGACGCGGAACCACATCGTCAGTTCCATCAGGGCTCGGCCGATCATGTCGTGGTCACCCATGCGGAGGTCGTCGAAGGAATCGCGATATCCCTCCGCCATCGCGGGATCCGGCGCCACCATCGGCTGATACCCCATGGTCCACTCGGCGAACCGCCGTTCGTGCAGAGGTTCCTCCAGCAGCACGCGGATGTCGCGGTGACGAGGATCGTCTGCGATGCGAGCCATCAGGAAGCTCACGTCGTCCGCGACCCCCTCCAGGATCTGCACGAACTCGCCCTCGCGGTACAGCAGCATGCCAGTGATGCCACGGGCCTCGTTGGCGGCTCGACTTGTCGTGAGCAGGTCGCCGAGCTCGGCGTCGTCGAAGGGGCGCGTCGCCGTGCTGCAGTACACGAGCGAGATGAGCGGATGATCGGTGGTCATCGAGCTGCCTCTCTTCCTCGGGTCGATTCGGAGTCGGCGGCGGCCATGGCCGCATGGTGGTCGTCGAAGTCGCCGATGACCCGCGACGACGCATCGAAGGCGCGCCAGGATCCGGAGGCCTGACGATCGACGTAGCCGAGGAACGTGCCCTCTCGGCTGCCGACGTAGAAGCCGGCCGCGACGCAGGCCCACAGGGCTCTTGCGGGTGGAAGGGCGGTATCGGTCATCGTGTCCCTCGGCAGTCGCGGGTGATGGGTCCGGGGTCGCCCGAGGCGAGGCGCTGCGGGCAGGCGGAGGTGACCACGTTCATGATGTCGACGATGTCATGACGCGGAAAAGCTGTCGAAGGGCTTGCGCGGATCGCGGAGGCCCGGTAACCGCGCCTCGTCCGATGCGTGCTCAGCGCGCGAGGCCGCGGCTGATGACGAGACGCTGGATCTGGTTGGTGCCCTCGAAGATCTGCATGACCTTCGCCTCGCGCATGTACCGCTCGGTCGGGAAGTCCTTGGTGTAGCCGGCGCCGCCGAGCACCTGCACGGCGTCGGTGGTGACCTTCATCGCGTTGTCGGTGCAGACGAGCTTCGCGATCGACGCCTCGTGCGAGTACGGGCGGCCGGCATCCTTGAGGCGCGCGGCGGCGAGGTACGTCGCCCGTGCCGACGCGACGGCGGCGGCCATGTCGGCGAGCAGGAACGCGAGGCCCTGATGCTCGATGATCGACCGGCCGAAGGTCTCGCGTTCGTGGGCGTACTTCACCGCCACGTCGAGCGCCTCCTGGGCGAGGCCGGTCGCCACGGCGGCGATGCCCAGCCTCCCGGCATCCAGCCCCGACAAGGCGATCGGCAGGCCCTGTCCTTCCGCGCCGAGGCGACGCTCGACGGGGATGCGCACGTCTTCGAACAGCATCGTGGCCGTCGTGGAGCTCATCAGCCCCATCTTCCGCTCCGGGTTGTCGGCGGCGAGGCCGGGGGAGTCGGCGGGGACGAGGAAGCACGAGATGCCGCGGCTGCCCTCGCCCGTGCGGGCCATCACCTTGTAGAAGTCGGCCTTGCCGCCGTGCGTCGTCCACGCCTTCGCGCCGTTGATCACGTACTCGTCGCCGTCGCGCACGGCCCGTGTGCGCATGGCCGCGGGGTCGGAACCGGCGTGCGCCTCGGACAGGCAGTACGCACCGAGCAGGTCGCCGGAGAGCATCTCGGGAAGCCACCGCTCCTTCTGCTCGGCGCTCCCGGAGGTGAAAAGACCGAAGCAGGACAGGATGTGCACGCTCACGCCGACCCCCACGGATGCCGACGCCGACGCCACCTCCTCGAGCACCTGCAGGTACACCTCGTAGCTCTGCCCGCCGCCGTCGAACTCCTCCGGATACGGCAGGCTCAGCAGTCCCGCGCGGCCCAGGGTGCGGAAGACGTCGCGGGGGAACGATGCCGATGCGTCGAGCTCCGACACGATCGGGCGCAGCTCCTTGCCGACGATCTCGCGGGTCAGGTCGATGAGGTCGGCGGACTCCTCCGTCGGCATGAGGCGGGGAACGGGCATGGGGGCTCCTGCGTCGTTGCGGGCTGAGGGCACGTGACCGCGGAGCTGATCATCGCGCCTCGCTAGAATCGCGTGAACACGGCGTTGAGTTCAATACTGTGCTGCGCAACTGAGCGGGCTGTACAGCTGAGGCCCGCCGACGACGATGGAGGTGGCGACGATGATCAGCATCGATCGACTCGACTCGGAGATCATCGGCCGCCTGGCCTCTCACGCACGACCGGGCATCGCCGAGCTCGCCGGTGCCCTGGGGGTGGCGCGGAACACGGTGCAGTCACGTCTGCGGAGGCTCGAGGAGTCGGGCGTGCTCGCCGGGCTGCAGCCCCTCATCGACCTGGAGTCGGTGGGAGTGGCCGTGCAGGCTTTCGTCGCCCTCGAACTCGATCAGCGACGGCTCGCGCGCGTGGTCGAGGACCTCACCGAGATCGCGCATGTGCTCGAGATCAACACGCAGGCCGGACGCGACGACCTGCTCGTGCGCGTCGCGGCGCCCACGCACCGCGACCTGCAGGAGGCCGTCACGCGGATGATCGAGATCGAGGGGGTGCGCCACACCGTCACCACGATGATCGTGTCCACGCCGCTGCCGCTGCGGACTCAGCCGCTGCTGGAGCACCTCACCGCTCAGGCCGGTTTCGGTCGTTCCACGCCCGCCCCGGACTGAGACCGAGCGGCGGGGGAACGTGATGTCGGATGCCAGGATCAGACTGGGCTCGTCCGCGTCGACCGGCCGGACGGAAGGGAACACCGTGGATCTGGCATCCATCCGCATCATCACCGACGACGTCGACCGGCTTGCCCGCTTCTATGAGACCGTCACCGGCGTCACGCCGCTGCGGCCCGCCCCCGTGTTCGCGGAGTTCCGCACCGCGACGGGCACCATCGCGATCGGCAGCACCGCCACCGTCAGCATGCTCGGCGACGCCGCGCCGACGCCGGCGAGCAACCGTTCGGTGATCGTCGAGTTCCTCGTCGACGATGTCGATGCGGAGTTCGCGCGCCTCGGTGCTGCTCTCGACGATGTGGTGCTCGAGCCCACCACCATGCCGTGGGGGAATCGATCGACGCTCTTCCGTGACCCCGACGGCAACCTGGTGAACCTCTTCACGCGTCCGGAGTAGGGGTTCGCGGCTCGGCGCCGCCTAGGCGTCGCCGAGCTCGTCGAAATCGATGGCGCTCATGATGGCGTCGAGCTCGGGCTCCGTGGAGAGGTCGATCGCGTGCAGCACCTTGTTGGCGCCCCGCTCGTTCAACAGCAACTCGGAGGCGACGTCTCCGAGAACCGTCCGGGCGTCGACCGTTGACCAGTGCACGCCGATCAGAGATTCTCGGGAGATCACGGCGGCTGCGACGGCATGGCCGCGCCTCTTCCCGTAGGCCGACCGCCCGGCGCTGCTCACCGCGACGATGCGCACCGAGGTGAGGCTCGGTGCGACGGCGAAAGCCTCTTTCACTGTCACCAGCAGGTAGCCCGCCACGAGCAGGGTGTACAGCTCGTCCCGCTCCCGCTTGGTCATCTTGCGGATGCTCACGTTGCCAGCGGCTGTGTGCCCTGGCACCTGCTCGGGCATCGTGTGCTCGCCGGGAATCAGCACGGTGAGTGTCGCTTCGGAGCCGTCGACGCCCAGCGGCGCAGCCGGAGCCTTGTTGTCCTCGAAGGCGGAACCCAGCTGATCCATCACGACGGAGGGATCGTTGCGGAGGAGGGCTTCCCACAGCCGGTCGAGCCGCGCCTGCTCCTGATGGCAGGCGATCCGGCGCTCTGCGGACTCCTGCGCAGCGGCGGCTGTGGCGCGGGCGGCCGCATCTGCCGTCAGCGCCTTGCGCACCGAGCGCCGGAAGACGCTGACGCCCTTGAGCGCGGCCTCCGTATAGGCCCTGCGGATCGCCGCCTCGTCGACGGGCATGGGAGGCGGAACCATCGGTCGCTGCGCGGCCGTGAACTCCTCCTCGTGGATGGCTGTGATCGCGACCAGCGCCAAGCCGATCGCGTATGCGCGATGGAGCTTGTCGGCCTGAGCTGCCGTCATCAGGGCTTCTCCGGCCGCCCGCGAGCCCCCGCCGCCGGATCTGCTCCGGGATCCGCCTCCACCGAGTGATGAGTAGTAGCCGATAGGCCCCACGCCGGTCGAGATCCCCATGCGGCCGGCCCCCACGTGCACCCGTGCTACCCGGGGACCGATACTGGTCCGAACCCCGCGCGACGATGCGCGCACCCGCACGCCCGGGGCCAGCTTGATCGAGAATCCCATCTTCACTCCTTCGGAAAGCCGTGACCTCCACGCGATCTGCTCACGATCATGGCATGCCGTCGAGTTGCCGCGGCGCCGTCAGCTTCAGCTGATGTGCGTGTTCGGGAGCGAGCTCAGCGTCGGAGCGGCGTAGGCGCGGCGCCGCGCGGAGATGTCGATGGGTCGGGCACCGCGCGGCACGCTGTGATCGACCGCGATCACCTCGAACTCCTGGATCTGCGCGGGCTGCACGGGCGTGAGGTGGATCATGCAGATCAGCTCGCCATGCTCCCCGGGGATCGACCAGGTGACGTCGGCCGGAGTCGCCGCCGACACGATCTCCGGCGCCCGCTCCGCGACACGGAGCCCGCCGATCTGCGCGATCAGTTCGTCGATCGCGGCGCGGCGCTGGGGGAGGGGCCGGTCGAAGTCGATGTTGTCGGCGAAGACCTCCGCGGCGACGGTGTCGTCCCAGGCACGGATCAGTCCGTCGGCGGCGCCCATCAGCCGGCGCGTCTGCGGCCACAGGCGCACCTCGCGCGCGGCGGTGCCATGGAACGCGAGGGCGCGGAACAGGGCGTCCTCGGAGAGCGTCACCGGGTTGCCGCGGTGGCTGTTGGTGAGCACGACCACGCCGCGGCCCGACCCCTGATGCCACACCATGTTGAGGATGAAGCCGGGCAGACCGCCGCTGTGCGACACGATGGCTCCGCGGTGCAGGTCGTGACGCACGAACAGGCCGAGGCCGTAGCCGCCGGTCGCGAACTTCCACGTGCCCTCCGGTCGCGCCTGCAGCGAGGGGATGTCGACCTGGTGGATGCGCTGCAGCTCGCGACGCGACGCGCGGCTGACGACCGCGTCATCGCCTCCGGGTCTTGTCGCCGCTGCCAGGAAGCCGACCCAGGTGGCGAGGTCGTTGATCGTGGACTGCATCCCGCCCGCAGCGGCCATCGCGTCGGAGACCTTCGGCGGGAAGCCCACCCAGTTCCCGGAGGTGTCGAGCGAATAGCCGACCGCGCGGGCGAAGCCGTCCTCCGGTGCGCGGTTGTCGAACCACGTGCTGTGCATGCCGAGCGGGCGCAGGATCTCGTCGGTGACCCAGTCCTCCACGCGACGGCCGACCGCCTTGCCCACCGCGATCCCCGCCATCGTGAAGCCGATGTTCGAATACTCGAACACGCTGCCGGGATGGTTGCTGTAGGCGAATCCGGGCCTGATCCGCTCCACCAGCTCGGCTTCGGACAGGCCGAGGAACGGGTCCACCCACGAGTTGTCCTCGGTGAGGCCGCCGCCCATGCTGAGCAGCTGTCGCACGGTCGGCGTCACGGCCGGTTCGCCGTCGATCGTGCCGTGCCATTCCGGGAAGAAGTCGGTGATGGGGGCTTCCAGGTCGAGGAGTCCGCGGTCCCTGGCCAGCAGTGCGCCGAGTCCGACGAAGCTCTTCGTCATCGACGCGATCGGGAACACGGTGTCTGCGTCCGGTGCACGGTCGTCGTCATCGGCGGCGCCGAACCCGCGGCTGTGCTCGAGGCCGTCGGGGCCGACCAGGCCGTACACGAGCCCGCGGGCCTGTCCGGCGGCGGTGTACTGGCCGAAGAAGGCGTCGAGCTGGTCGGCGAGCGGGACGGCCAGGGTTTCGCTGGACATGGAGGCTCCCTTGATCGAAGGCGGTCGGCGCACGACGGCCGCGCCGCGTTCTCTCCAGACTCTCGTCATCCGTGCGTGTTGTCATGTCGGGTGCCACCGAGTGTCGCCGTGGAATGTGTGCGGGCAGACGAACCATGTCCGTCCCCCGCTACAGTCGGAGCAACCGTCGACACGAAAGGCCCCAACGATGAGCGCCGAAGCGAGACTCGAGCACCTCGAGGAGCAGCACAGGGCGCTGGTCCTGACCCGGTTCGACCGGAAGGACGCGTGGGAGCTGGGGCGCTACCTCGCGGACAAGGCGCTGACGGAGAGGTATCCGATCGTCGTGGATGTGCGCACGGCGTCCGGCATCCTGTTCCATGCATCGCTGCCCGGTGCGACGAGCGACAACGACTCCTGGGCGGCGAAGAAGGCGGCGACGGCGCTGCGGTTCGAGACGAGCACCGCACTGCTGGCGGCGCGGATCGAGAGCGGCGGTCGTGACCTGCACGAGCCGGGATGGCTCGACCGGGACACCTACGCCGTCGCGGGCGGCGCCGTCCCCATCCGGGTGAAGGGCGTGGGGGTGGTGGCCGTCGCGACGATCTCCGGCCTCCCGTCCGACGACGATCACGACGCCGTGGTCGACGGCCTCCTCGCGCTCGACGCCCTCACGAAGGGGCGGGGATGATGCGACGACCCGCTGTTCTCGTCGCTGCGGTCCTGTTGCTGGTGCCCCTGACCTCGTGCACGGCCGCGCCGACTGCGCCGGGAAGTCCGGCCCCCAGCTCCACTGCGGCACCCGTCACGCCCGACCCCATGGACGCTGCCGAGCAGCAGGCGCAGGCGTGGCTCGACGCGGCGGTCGTCCCGCCCGGGGCCGTCCGGGTGTCGGAGAGCCCCGGCGAGTTCTACTCCTATCAAGGGTGGCCCTGTCAGCCCGTCGCGGAGCTCGAGGGCTACTGGACCCTCGCCGACGCGACCGTTCCGCAGGCCGCGAACTGGTTGCGGGACAACCCCACGGCAGACCTCGTCAGCACCGCAGGCCCCATGCGGGTGGAGGAGGACTCGCCCACCGATGCGGCGATCGTCGGCTACATCCCGGCCGACGAATCGCAGCAGGGAATCGTCTACACGGTCGCGAAGTCCGACAGTGGCGTGATCATCCGGGCCGAGGTCGCGGCGCTCGCCGAGTCGGCGGTGTGCCCGTCCCTGGAGCCCGGGAGCACGCTCGGCAAGCCGGGACAGGGCTGAGCGGGAGCCTCTGCACACTCGCGATGGGGTTGTCGAGGGCCTTGCCTGCGCCCGCGCGTCATGGAATCGTCGGGGCGATGAGTGATCGACCATACGCACAGAGCACCGCGTACTACTGGTGGGCGTTCGCGCTCGTCGGAGCGTTCGCCCTCACACTGATCGTCCTCCTCCTCACCGGCGTCCTCGGTCCCGGGGTGTGGTGGACGGCAGCCGCGATGGTTCTCCTCGCGCTCTCGCAGGTGCTGAGCATCCGCACCGTTGCGCGACGCCGCCGCGAGCAGGCGGAATCCATCGCCCGTGCTCGGCGCGAACAGACCGATGGCGCCGATTGACCGTGGCGCACTCTTCGCGAGCGAGTTTTCGCCGTTCGCGTCCCCTTTCGGCGCAGACTGCGACGGATAGAATCTGTTGTATGGTCGACCCCCAGATGAGCACCATTCTCGGCCTCGGGTACGAGGGTCAGACTTTGGACGCATTCATCTCGAAGCTGCGCCTCCGCGGCGTGGAGACGCTCGTGGACGTGCGGTTGAATGCCATCTCCCGCAAGCGCGGATTCTCGAAGACCGCGCTCTCGGAGGCTGTGCGCGCAGCCGGTATCGAATACGTGCACATGCCGCAGCTCGGGAACCACCGCGACAACCGCGAAGGTTACGCGACGACCGACACCGTCGAAGCCCGCGAGGCGCGAGACCGGTTCCGTGACGTGCTCACATCCGACGGGGCGAGTTCAGCGCTCGAGGAACTCGCATCGCTCGCGAGGGACCGAACGATCGCCCTGTTCTGCTTCGAAGCAGATGAAGATCATTGCCACCGTCAGCAGGTTCGGGAAGCGTTGACGAACCTGATGCTCCGCGATCTCGCTGCCGCCTAGAACAGGGTGGGAACTGCATCCGCGCGCGTCGGGGAGTAGACGCCGAGGATGCTGAAGCTCCCACGCTTCATCTTGTCTCCGAAGTTGCCCACGAAGAACGACGTCTGCCGGTTCGGGGTGAACTTCTGTGTGAGGAACTTGTGCTCGATCTCACGCTTCGCATCGTCCTCGGGCATATTCATGAGGTGGCGGCGCTGCAGCTCGCCGAGTTCCCAGTCGAGAAGCTGCCCGCCATGAGAGGGGCAGTTATCGGCAGAGCACCTGTACCGGTATCGGACCGTGAAGCGCGGTGCCTGTAGTTCGGGTGGAGTGTCCGTCCCGTGGCCGAACAGGGCGAGTGGGGCGAGATTCTCCGCATCCGCAATGCGCTTCAGCTGTGCATCGCTCCAGCCTGCAAACGCGACGATCTCGAGTTTCTCGACGGATCTCACGGGGACGATTCCGAGGGATGGCGACTGACCTCGGCGGTCGCCGCTCTGTGCAGTTCGCAGGTGGAAGTGGTGATCACGTTCCCGACGATGTCCTGTCGATGCTTCCACTTGTCGAGGTGTCCGATGATCTCGATCGACTGAATGTCCGGGCGGTAGCTTTCACGACGGTCGTCCCTCGCGCTGCGGTGGACGTCGACTTCGATGATGTCGTACTTCTTGAACCGCACTCTCTCCGGCATCCATCGGAACGGGAACGGATAGAGGCGGATCCACTCGGCGCGATCGCCATCGATCCGGATCCCCGCCACGCACACAGTGTCTCCGTATGTCGATGACGGTTCCGGCGCAGCTTTCACTGTGATGAGAACTCGCGCACGCTCGACCCCCGGTGTCATGCCCGTCAGGATAGCGACCGCTGAAGGGCGCCGTGCGTCATGCCTTAGTTCCCTGTGGAGAAGAGGGGAACAACGGGGAAGGCTACGTGGAGGGGCTGACGGGAATCGAACCCGCGCTGTCTGCTTGGGAAGCAGAAGTTCTACCATTGAACTACAGCCCCGTACCGGCTCTGCGAGCAGGTGAACGCAAGCCTACCTGGCCGCCGCCGGTTGGCCAAAGCAGCGCGGCGGACGACGGGGCGTGGCAACTAGGCTGGTGCCGTGCTTCTCAGCGACCGCGACATCAAGGCAGAACTCGCATCCGGCCGCATCGGCCTCGACCCGCAGGAAGAGGGGATGATCCAGCCGTCGAGCATCGACGTGCGCCTGGATCGCTACTTCCGGCTGTTCGACAACCACAAGTACCCGTTCATCGACCCGTCGGTCGACCAGCCGGAGCTCACGCGTCTGATCGAAGTCGACCCCGATGAGCCGTTCATCCTGCACCCCGGCGAGTTCGCGCTGGGCGCGACGTTCGAGCGGGTCACCCTCCCGGACGACGTCGCCGCACGGCTCGAGGGCAAGTCGTCGCTCGGGCGTCTCGGTCTGATCACGCACTCGACGGCAGGGTTCATCGACCCCGGATTCACCGGGCACGTCACGCTGGAGCTCGCGAACGTGGCGACCCTGCCCATCAAGCTGTGGCCGGGGATGAAGATCGGGCAGCTCTGCTTCTTCCGGCTCACCTCGCCGGCCGAGAATCCTTACGGCTCCGGCCCTTACGCCAACCGGTACCAGGGGCAGCGGGGTCCGACCGCCTCGCGGTCGTTCCAGAACTTCCATCGGACGGACGTCGGTGTGACCGACGTCGGAGCAGTCGGAGGCTGAGATGAGCGATGTCAGCGGCACCACCCCGGACGAGCCGATCGGCCCCGAGGGAGCCGAGGCCCCCATGGAGATCGGGACCCCGGAGGAGCCGCTGATCCCGCCCGCCGACGTCGTGATCCCGCCGCCGCCCCCGGAGATCCCGGTCCCCGACGGCCTGCTGGCCCCTCCTCCCGCCGAGATCCCGCCGGCGGATGCCGTCATCCCGGCTCCTCCGCCGGAGACGCGGCGCCGCTCCGCCGAGCATCGCCGCGCGACCCCCGCTGCCCGTGACGAGGATCAGCCCTCTGCGGCAGCCGACGATTGGGCGCTCCCGTCCGTCGCCCCCGAGGTACCGACCTCAGGCAGCTACCGTGTGCTCACGGTCGTGATCTTCGCGATCCTGATCCTGCTGCTCGTCGCCGCAGTTGGCGTGGGCATCTTCCTGCTGAACACGGTCGGCCTCCCGTTCGCCGGAGCCGCTGCAGACCTCGCCCTCACGCCGCCGCTGTGACCTCGCGCCTCAGCTCGCGCTGACGGCGAGCAGGAACCAGGCGGAGTGCGGGATCCACTGCTCCGCCCAACGCCACGAATCCGGGCCCTCCGCGGTCTCCGGCGTGAGGAACGCGATCCCGTTCTCGTCGTCGGGGTGGCTCGTGATGCCGTTCACGATCCCGCCGGGCAGGTTCGGGAAGTCGGGCGAATACTCGACGTTGTTGCGCCCCCGACCCTGCAGCATGCACACGTCGAACGGGTTGCGCCCGAGCACCCAGTGCACCTGATCGGCCGCGAACCGTCGCAGACGCACCGCCAGCTCCGGATCGCACTCGGGGAGCTCGGCGACGGCGAGTGCCGCTGAGGCGAGCGACCCGAGGTTCGCGTTCTCGCCCTGCCACCAGTACCCGGTGTCGTTCTCGTGCGGGAAGAAGAAGGAGTCGCGGATCTCGCCGCCGCGCGGCTGCACGCGCTGCCGCGGGTACCCGAACGGGTTCGCGACGGCATCCTTCCGCCGCAGCACGTCCTGCATCACGGCCACCGAGAGCTCGCGGGCGGCGACGGCGAACCGCGCATCCGGCACGAGGGCGGCATAGCGCAGGAGTGCGATCACCGGCAGGCCGGCCTCGACGGCGGAGAAGAACGGACGCCCGTCCTCCCACGCCTCGAACCAGCCCGGCTCGTCGGGTGAGGTGCGGTAGCGGTCGATCAGCGCAGCGGCACGACGATCCGCCGCGGCCGTGAACCGCTCATCGACCGCATCCGTCGCCGACACCAGCTCCGATGCCGCCAGCAGCGCGCAGTAGTCGTCGACGATCGACTCGGAGCTTCCCGTGAGGTCGCCCGTCTGCAGATCGAGGCCGAAGAGGTAGTCGGTGTTGTGCGCCTCGAGGTCGTCGAACGCGCCGATCGCGGCGGCCAGATACTCGGCACTCGTGAAGTCGCCGTGCTCTTGCTCGCGCGACGCCCTGGCCAGCGCGGCGATCGCGACACCACCACCGCCACGGTACGACGCCCGGTAGCGGTCGGTGCGCACGCACTCCGGCAGTGGCGCATTGATCACCCGCTCCTCGAGCCTCTTGGTCAGCGCGTCGAAGATGCCGCTGTAGAAGGCACCTTCGGGGGTGCGGAACCGCACCAGGAAGTCCGCGCCGAACAGTGCCTCGTCGCGCAGACGTGCCCCCAAAGCGCGGTGGAACCGCGGATGCCGCGCCGCAAGCTGATCGCGCGCCTCCAGGAACGCCCACGCGCACAGCGGGATCTGTTGCGGACTCATGGTCGGCGAGTAAGTCAGGTGGCTGAGGAACTTGCTCGTGTCGCCCGATGCGTCGAGCCAACCGCCGCGGGCATCCACCGTGAAGCCGGAGTCGTCGCCGAACCGCAGTGCCGCGGCATCCTTCCGCTCGATCTCGCCGCTGGAACGCCCGGCCTTGAACGCGAACAGGATGTCCGACAGGGTCCCGGCGGCGAGGCGTTCCTCGCCGATCGCGAACGAGGTCGAGGACACCACCTCTTCGCCCACCGCGGCCACGATCAGATACCGACCGGGCTCGTCGACCTCGTCGAAGTCGACCCGCGAGTAGGCGCCGGTGCGCCAGGCATCGACGGAGGCCGCGGGGCGCGCGTCGAGACGAATCCGGGAGTCGTCGTCGAGCGACAGCAGCTCGACGTGCGGTGTCGCACCCGGATGCGGCAGCTCGATGAGCGCGGACTTGGGAGCCCCGGTGTCGTAGCCGAGGTGGGAGGTGAGGATGCGCATGTCAGCCCTTGAGTGCTCCGGCGAGGACCGCGTTCTCCATCTTCTCCGCGAACACCGCGTAGACGAGGTACGCGGGGATCAGGGTGATGAGGATACCGGCGGCAAGAACACCGTACTGTGCGGCGTTCGCGATCGAGAGCGTCGGCAGCGCCACCTGCGCCGTGCGCAGCGAGGCCTCCGGCCCGATGATCACCAGCGAGAAGAAGTACTCGTTCCAGAAGGAGAGGAAGTTCAGGATCGCGACGACCGTGAGCGTGGGGATCGCGAGCGGCACGTACACCGACCACAGCACACGGAGCGGCCCCGCACCGTCGAGCAGCGCCGACTCCTCCAGCTCCGGCGGCACCGAACGCATCGCCTGGGTCAGCAGGATCACCGTGAGCGGCATCGCCGACGCGGGCAGGAACAGGATGAGGAACTCACGGGTGTGGAACAGCCCCATCATGATCGACAGCAGCACGGTGGGCACCAGCGCCGCGAAGCCGGGGATGAGGAAGCCGAGCGCGAACACGCGCTCCACCATCTGGCCGACCGCACCCTTCGCCCGGGCGAGAGCGAACGCCGCGGGGACCGCGAGCAGCAGCGTGAGGACCTCGGCGCCGATCGTGATGTACGCCGAGTTCAGCAGGGCCGTGCCGAGGGAGGCCTGCGAGAAGGCGAGCCCGAAGTTGTCCAACGTGAGCGGCGTGAACGGCGAGAACGGCTGGTTGAAGATGTCGGTGTTGTGCTTGAACGCCGAGATCAGCAGGTAGTAGAGAGGCGCGGCGAGCAGGATCACGTACAGCCAGACCCCGGCATGTGCGAGGTACTTCATGGGGCCGGTGCGGGCGAGAGCGCCGCCACGGGCGCGACGGCGTCGGACGTTCGGGCGCGACTGCGGGGCGGAGGTGCGCGAGGAGGCGGGGGCGGTGACGGCGGTCATGCGACGGGGTCCGATCAGTACTTCTGCCGGAAGACCCGGCGGATGATGAGGATGCCGGCCACGCCGACGATGAACAGCACCACGGCGACGGCCTGGCTGTAGCCGACCTTCGACTGGTTGAACGCGAAGTCGTACACGAGGAACGACAGGGTCGCGGTGGCGTTGCCGGGGCCGCCCTTGGTGAGCAGCAGCACCACGGCGGCGGAGGAGAACAGGGTCCACAGGAACTGCAGCATCGTGACGACGCCGACGAACTCGCGGCACATCGGCCACGCGATGCTCCACATGCGGCGGAAGTGCCCGCAGCCGTCGATCTCGGCGGCCTCGAACACCGAGGCGTCGATGGAGTTGAGGCGGGCGGCGAGCATGATCGCGGAGACCGACATGCTGCACCAGATCGTGACGATGATGATCGACCACATCGCGCTCTCGCCGTTCGCGAGCCACGGTCGAGCCAGCTCGCCGAGGCCGAGTGCGTCGAGGAATCCGTTGATCATGCCCTGCGGGGCGAACACGCCCACGAAGACCATCGCCAGCGCCGAGGCCGACAGCAGCACGGGCGTGAACATGAGCGCGCGCACGAAACGGTGTCCGCGGGGCTTGAGGTTGAGGTAGTACGCGATCATGAACGCGCCGATCACGACGATCGGGAGGGTGACCACGAGTTGGAGGAGCGTGTTGCCCGCGGCGAGCCAGACCACCGGGTCGTTGACGAGGCGGACGAAGTTGTCGAGCCCGGCCGGAGTGCGCGGGGCGATCAGACCCCGCCAGTTGACCGTGGAGAAGTAGAAGAGGCTGATCAGCGGTCCGAGCGTGAACACGAGGAACCAGAGCAGCGCGGGAAGCGTTGCCGACAGCTGCAGCAGTTCGCCTCGGCGGCGGGCCGCGGTGCGTCGACGGGCGACGACATCGGGGGAGAGTGCGGTCATGAGGGGAGGGCTCCAGCAGTCGGGAGGGCGGCCCGGCGCTGAGGCCGGGCCGCCCAGAGGGGGTGGTTACTTCGCGGCGGCGTAGATGTCGTCGACGGTCTTGCAGATCGTCGCGGCGTCGGTGCCGGGGGTGAAGGCGACCGACGTCGCGCGGTACATCGGGTTGGAGACGTCGGCCGGCACGTAGATGTCCGGCATGACCGGGAAGTCGACGGCCTCGGGGAGGTCGGTCAGCGACTGCGCGAGCAGCGGCGAGGTGACGCCGGACGTGTCGCCGCCGAAGTCGGCGACCGGGATCACGCCGCCCTCGTCGAGGATGCCCTTGAGCACGTCGTTGCCGTACATGTACGTGATGAGCTTCTCGACGGAGCTGATCTTCTCCTGGCCGTTCGGGCTGATCCACCAGCCGGCCGAGGTCGAACCGCGGTAGGCGAGCGGCTTGTCGAACGGCGCGCCGTCGGCGACGGGGAGGCCGCCGAGCACGGTCGCGTTGGCGAGCTCCTCCGAGGCGGAGGGGTACGCCCAGGAGCCGAGCGGGGCGATGGCCGCCTGGCCGTCCATGTACGCGGCCTGGGCCTGGTCGGCGGTGTAGCCCTCGACGCCGTCGACGAAGACGCCCGCGTCGCGGAGCTCGACCAGCAGTTCGATGCCCTTCATGGCGTCGGGGTTCTCGCACGTACCGCCCTCGGCGTAGACCTTCTTGGCCTCGTCGGTCGACAGGAACATCTCCAGGAACTGCAGGAAGATCTTCTGGCCCGACCAGTCGATGCCGCCGAGGACGACGGGAGCGATGCCCGCGGCGCGCAGCTTCTTCGCGGCGTCGACCAGCTCGTCGGTCGTGGTGGGCACGCTCTCGACGCCGGCCTGGGTCAGCAGGTCGGTGTTGTACCACCACGGCCACGTGAAGCCGGAGTACGGGAACGCGCGGATGTTGTCTTCCGCGTCGGTCCAGTCCACGAGCGCGTCGTCGGGGATACGGTCGGCGATGCCCCAGTCCTCGATGTAGTCGTTGACGGGGACGACGGCGCCGTTGATGGCCCAGTCGAGCTGCTTCTCGAGGAGTCCGACCAGCAGGACATCGGCTTCTTCGCCGGCGAGGAGGGACGTCTCGTACACCTGGTTGAGGTTGTCGCCCGATTCGAGCACCTTGACCTCGATGCCGGTCTCCTTCGTGAACGCCTTGAAGGCGTCGAAGAGCGGCTTGTTCTGCGCCTGGCTCGCCGTCCAGTTGGTCTGCACGACGATCTGGTCGGGTGAGGACGATTCGCTGCTGCTTGCGCAGGCGCCGAGGCTCGTGGCGAGCACGAGCGCCGTGGCACCTGCCAGGGGGATGGACACGCGCTTCTGCACGGAGGACCTCCTTCTCGGCCGGCCGGGCGCCGGCGGTTCCTCGAATGGTACTGTCCCGGACTCAAAGTGGTCAATACTGGTATTTCTTCTCGTGATCAAACAGTGATCCGCTGAGGGCGGTGGTTATTCGCGGTGTTCTCGGGAAAACGGCATCCCGGCGCCAACGCACCCCCGCCGAGGAGTCGTAGGGAGCGAGTGCGTCCTGCCTGCTTCGGTAGGGCTGAGGACTTGCCATGGTCGTTACTGGTATGGTTCCCGAGCGCCGTGTACGGTGCAGAGTGGAAGCCGCTTCCGAGGGGGTAGGGATGACCAGCAGCATCAGCGAGTCGCCGATTCGCGCCGACTATCCGGAGCCGTTGTGGATCCAGGCCGTGAATCTCATCAAGGTCGAGATCTCGTCCGGCCGGCTCGCCGAGGGTATGCGCCTCCCGCCGGAGCGCGAGCTGTGCACCCAGCTCGGCATCAGCCGGGTCACCCTGCGGAAGGCACTGCTGCAGCTGGTCGACGAGGGAGTGCTGAGCTCTTCGCACGGTCGGGGCTGGTATGTCGCATCCGCCCCGGTCGCGAAGGAGTGGCCGAACAGCCTGGAGTCCTTCAGCGAGACCGCGCGTCGGATGGGCCTGGAGGCCACGTCGATCGTGCTGCGCGCCGAGACCGGACACGCGAGCCTCGACGAGGCCGAGGCCATCGGCGTCGCACCCGGAACCCCGATCTTCCGCCTCGACCGCATCCGACTGCTCGACGGGGTCCCGATCGCGCTCGATGCCTCGGTCGTCCCGGCGGCACTGCTGCCCGACGTCTCGAAGACCGACTTCGCGGTCGAGTCGCTGTACGACCTGCTCGACGCCTCGGGCTCAGGTCCCGAGCGTGCCGACAGCACGATCGAGGCGCGCGAGGCCGATGCGCAGGCCGCCGAGTCGCTCCAGGTCGCGGTCGGCAGCCCGCTGCTCGTGATGCGCCAGGCCGCGCACGGCTCCGACGGTCGCGTCGTCTCGCTCTCCACGATCCGCTATGTCGGCGAGCGCTACCGCCTGCGCACGGTCTTCACCCGCGGCGCCGGCCCCACCCGCTGACCTGCCGGCTCGGCTCGGCTCGGCTCGGCTCGAGCATGAAGGAGATCTCACGGTGTGAAGGCCTGCCGGGGAGCCGGGGTCCTTCAGATCGTGAGATCTCCTTCGCTTCGTGCGTGCAGGTCCGCGTGTGGCTCAGGCGAGGCGGTCGGCGAGGAACCAGGCGCCCGCGACGGGCTGGTCGTCGAGCAGGACGAGGTCGAGCTCCGGATGCCGCTGCGCGAGCAGTTCTCGCACGGCTTCGGCCAGGCGCGGCTGCGCCGTGATGACCCCGCCCGCGGCCACGACCACGCGCCCGACCGCACCGCGACGGCGCAGCTGATCGACCAGCCGCACGAGATGCGCGGCGCCGTCCTGGATCACCGCGACCGCGAGTGCAGAACCGGCATCCGCCGCCCGGAACACGGCGGGCGCATGCGGCCCCCAGTTGGCCATGGTGGGCTCATCGTTCACCACGCGCGCCAGGCGCTCCGCATCCGCGACGCCGAAGTCGGCGAGCAGCGCACCGAGGAGTCCGTCGTCCGGCTCTCCGTCGTCGTGAGCGAGCAGCGCGGCCTTCGTCGCCTCGCGCACCAGTCCGGCCGCGCCGGCCTCGTCGCCGATGACCCAGCCCCAGCCGCCCGTGACGAGTGGGGCACCGTCGGCATCGGCGCCGACGCCGATCGCGCCCGTTCCGGAGATCAGGCCGATGCCGTCGACGAGCCCGGCGGCCGGCACGAGTAGCGCCGCATCGTTGACGCAGTGCACCCGTTCATGGCCGCGACGGCGCAGCGCCTCCTCCAGGTCGTGTGCCACCTCGGCGCGGTCGAGGCCCTGGGCGCCGATCGCGAGGGCACTGACCGTCGCCCCGGCGGGCAGGGCGCGTCCGAGAACGTCGACCAGCCAGTCGGCCGCGGCATCCGCCGGCTCGGCATCCCATTCCGCCGAGCTCACGACCACGTCGGTCACGGGTCGACCGTCTGCCGTCGTCGCCCGGACAGCGGCCTTGGTGCCGCCCACGTCCATGCCGACGATCAGGCCTGCGATATCGACGGATGGTGTCACTGCGACGCCCCGGCATCCACCTTCGTGTCGTCGTTGTGGAACACGAATTCCTCGATCTCCACGCCGCGCGCACCCGCCACACGGGCGACGAGGCCCTGCAGGAACAGCGCCTCCAACACGGCCCTGGCGTTCGACGAGGAGTGCGGCAGGCGCACCACCTCGAGGTGCTCGACGCTGTCGACGTCGTCGGTCGTGACCAGGACGACCCGGTGGCCGGCGGCGCTCAGCATGCGGGCGACCTCATGCTCGCGTTCGCTGCCGAACAGCACATGGGCGCCTTCGCCCGCCGACTCCATCGAGCCGTGCAGGTACTGGCGCGTGCCCATGGCGCTCGCCGGGATGCGGGCGACCTCGCGGAACAGCAGTGCACCGGCCTCGGCCGACCCGGTGGAGGGGCCTCCGCCGACGAAGTCGAGGCTCGGTGCCGAGGCGATCAGGTCTGCCGCACGGGCGATCTGGGGGGCGAGCATGATCTCAGTCTCGCGGAACAGGGCGGCGAAGTCGTGCCAGGCCGGGTCGACCGCACCTCCCGCCCAGGCCTCGGACAGCATGCTCACGGCCACGACGGTCGCGGTGTACCCGATCGTGGAGGCGTAGCTGTCGGGGATCGAGCCGAGGCCGACCAGGTTCGTCGCCAGGTCGGACAGCGGGGAGGGGACCGTGTTCACCACGCCGTAGCGCAGCTCGGACGGGATCGTGTTCAGGGCGGCGATGGTCTCGCTGCTGCGTCCGCTCTGGGACACCCCGATCACCGGGTGGTCGCCGGTCGCGAGGGGCAGCGGGGTGTCGCCGGCATCCAGGCGCCAGGCGGTGATGCCGCGCTTGCGCAGATGCCAGACCGCGGGGGCGGTCGCGGCGAGGCTGGCGCCGATGCCGAGGAAGAGGGGGCCGACCTCGCCGAGGGCGCCGCGAGCGCCGAGCTCCTCGACCTGCCGCTCGATGTGAGGGATCGCGGTCGCGAGGGCATCGGCCTGGGCTGCGGTCGCCTCGGCGTAGCTGATGTATCCGTCCATGTCGTTCCTTGTGCTCGTACTCGTCCGGTCCGTGGCCGGCGTGGTGGTCGTGGTGGTCCGCGTGTGCGGTGGGCTCAGCGCTCGAGGCGCACGGGCTCCCAGGTACCCGAGCGCATGGCCCGGTAACAGGCGTCGAGGATGCAGTTCACGACCCAGCCGTCCTCGAACGTCTCCATCGGAGTGGTTCCCGCGGCGTAGTGATCGATGAAGTGGCGCATCTGCTGCGAGAAGCCGTAGGCGCGGGTCTCCTCCGGCACGGGGTGCACCCAGCCCGTCTCGGAGTCGGCCTTCTCGACGAGGTAGCCGGTCGAGTTGCCGAGGAAGCCCCACACCGGGGTCACGGAGGTGTCGGTGACGAGGCGGCCGTCGCTGCCGCTGAACTCGTGTCGCAGCTGCATCCCGCCCTTCTCGGCCCACGACGACTCGATGATCGCGAGCTGCCCGCCCGCGAACTTCAGCAGTGCCACCGCGGTGTCCTCGCCGGTGGTCTTGTCGGTGTGCAGCAGCGTCGACCCCCAGGCGAACGCCTCGATGACGGGGTTGTCCTTGCCGAAGAAGTGCCGGGCCGACTCGACCGTGTGGCAGCCCATGTCGAGCAGGGCGCCGCCGCCGGCGGTCTCGGTGTCCCAGAAGTGGGCGGCGTGCGGTCCGGAGTGGGCCTCGCGGGCGCGCATGGTCAGCAGCGTGCCGATGCCGCCGGCCTGTGCCATCTCGTGCGCCTTCGCGACGATGGGGGAGAAGACCGAGCTCTCGGCGTAGCCATGCCAGACCCCGGCTTCCTCCACGATGCGCAGGATCTCGGCGGCCTCGGCGCCGTTGCGGGCGAGCGGCTTGGTGCAGATGATGCCCTTTCCTGCCGCGGCGGCGATGCGCACGGCCTCGACGTGGGCCTCGTTCGGCAGGGCGATGACCACGACGTCGATGTCAGGGTTCGCGCACAGCTCGGCCATGTCGGTGTAGCTGCGGGGGCTGCTCCAGCGGGCGGCGAAGGCGGTCGCGCGCTCGGGGTCGCGGGAGAAGTTCGCAGCCAGCACGCCGTCGCGCACGTCGAGGAGGGAGTCGGCGTACGAGTCTGCGATGAACCCGGAGCCGAGGATGCCGACACGAATCACTGATGCCTCCTTCAGGCGATGTTGTCCACAAGATACCACTTGTCTTCTAAATGTCTATCAGAACGAGGATCTATAGAACAATCATTGAAATTGGTAGATACCTCTTGCTACCGCATTGAGACCTATATATGCTGTCGTCCACCGCGCGCCGCCGCAAAGGTGTGGCAGGTCCCCCCGAGACCGCGCGTCCTCTCAGAGAGAAGGTCATGATGCGATCCGCCACAGCACCACTCGCCGCCCTCGCCGTCACCGCGCTGGCCCTCGGCCTCGCCGGTTGCGCCTCGAGCGGCGGAGACGACCCCGATTCCGTCACCCTCACGCTCGGCACCTGGCGCACGGAAGACGCCACCATGTGGGAGAACGACATCATCCCCGCGTTCGAGGCCAGCCACCCCGGCATCAAGGTCGAGTACGCGCCCATCGACACCAACGACTACAACGCGGCCATCCAGTCGCAGATCGACGGCGGCACGGGCCCCGACGTGATCATGTGCCGCCCCTTCGACGTCAACCGCGCCTGGATCGACAAGGGCTACTTCGAACCGCTCGACGGCCTCGACGCGATCGGTTCGTTCCCCGAGTCCGCGCTCGCCGCATGGGAGGGCGATGACGGCAAGCCCTACTGCGTGCCTGTGGCGTCCGTGCTCGCCGGCTTCTACTACAACACCGCGATCTTCGACGAGCTGGGGCTGAAGGTGCCGCAGACGCAGGACGAGTTCATCGAGGTGCTCGACGCGATCAAGGCCGACGGACAGTACGCCCCGCTCGCGCTCGGCAGTGCCGACGGCTGGCAGCTCGCCTACAACATGCTGTACCAGGTCGGGCCCAACGCCTGGAAGGGCGAAGAAGGCCGCCTCGGACTCATCGACGGCACCCAGAAGCTCACCGACCCCGACTTCGTCGAGGGCTTCCGCATCTTCGACTCGTTCAAGGACTACCTCCCCAACGGCTACGAGTCCATCTCCTACGAGGACATGACGCAGCTGTTCACGCTCGGCAAGGCCGCGATCCTCCCCGACGGCTCGTGGCAGATCTCGCAGGTGACCTCGACCGGTCTCGACGTGGGCGTCTTCGGTGCTCCGCCCGCGGCAGAGGGCGACCAGCGCTACCAGCAGGAGATGGCCGACATGGCCTTCGGCTTGAACGCCGCCAGCAAGCAGAAGGAGGCGGCCACCGAGTTCCTGGAGTGGCTGGGCACGAGCGAGTTCCAGCAGCTGTACGTGAACAAGCTGCCCGGCTTCTTCTCGATGGGCACCGAGCCCGTGAAGTACGACAACGAGCTGGCGCAGGAGTTCGCCGATCTGAAGGAGGGGGCCGAGCTCACCTCGCGTCTGGCCCTCGACCGCCTGAGCGCCGGACAGCCGCCGCTGGACGACGAGATCTGGCGCGTCGCTCAGCTCATGTACAACAGCGGGCTCTCGCCCGAAGAGGCGACCGCAGAGCTGCAGGCCGGGCTCGACTCCTGGTACACGCCCGCTCCGTGAGAACCCGGCCGGGGGCGGAGCGCTCCGCTCCCGGCCGCACCACCATCGCTCGCCGATCGAAAGACGACGCATGATCCGCACTCCCGCCCGATACCGCCTGCTGGCGATGTTCGTGCTGCCCGCCCTCGTGGTCTATGTGGCCTTCTCGGTCTACCCGCTCATCAGCTCGGTGGTGCTCAGCTTCTTCGAGTCGAGCGGGCAGGAGAGCGCGTTCGTCGGCGTCGCCAACTACGTCGACCTGTTCACGAACCCGACCACCAGCGCCCGGTTCTGGAACGCGCTCGGCAACAACGTCGAGTTCTTCCTCATCCACCTGCTGGTCGAGCTGCCGATCGGTCTGCTCATGGCGGCGCTGCTCACCTCGGGGCGGCTTCGTCGCTCGGTCGGCGTCTACCGCACGCTGCTGTTCATCCCGGCGACGCTCTCGGTGGTCATCGTCGGCTTCATCTGGCGCCTCATCATCAACCCGCTGTGGGGCCTTGTCGACTTCCCGCTGCTGGGCACCGAGGCCACCGCGCTGCCGACCATCTCCCTGATGTCGGTGTGGCAGTACATCGGGATCCCGATGATCTTCCTCTACACGGCGCTCCTCGCGATCCCCGACGACGTGATCGAGGCGTCCCGCATCGACGGAGCCGGATCCTGGACCGCCTTCTGGCGCATCAAGTTCCCGCTCATCGCCCCGCAGTTCGGGCTGATCGTGATCCTCACCTACATCTGGACCTTCAACGGCTTCGACATCGTCTACGCGCTGAACGGATCCGCCCCCGGGCCGAACTACTCGACCGACATCCTCGGCACCTTCTTCTACCGCTCCTTCTTCGGATCCAGCGGTCAGGTGGCCGACCTCGATCTCGGCGCCACCGTCGCGTCGGTGATCTTCCTCCTCATCCTGGTGACGACCGCCGCCTACTTCTGGCTCGTGCAGCGCCGACTCAAGACCTACGAGCTCTAGGAGCCGATGATGGCCATCGACACCCGCCCCGCCCCCGCCGCAGCACCGCGCCGCCCTCATGCCGAGGCCGCCACGCACACCCGGAAGCGTCCGCGCCGCGCCGGCGACGTGTTCGCCGGCGGTGGCGTGCATCTGCTGCTGATCGTGATGGGCCTGTTCTCGGTCGTCCCGATCCTGATCGTGCTGATGAACTCGTTCAAGACGACGCAGGGCATCTT
The DNA here is from genome assembly GCF_037150835.1 of Microbacterium sp. LB12. Classification (NCBI taxonomy): domain Bacteria; kingdom Bacillati; phylum Actinomycetota; class Actinomycetes; order Micrococcales; family Microbacteriaceae; genus Microbacterium; species Microbacterium sp. LB12. Next base: position 531,168 of record NZ_JBBCPF010000001.1, read on the forward strand.
CGGCGCCCCGTTCGCCCTGCCCGACGCGGAGACCTTCAACCTGCAGGGCTACATCAACGTCTTCACGCGCGGGAACTTCCTGCTCAACTACCAGAACAGCCTCATCGTCACGCTCGCGACCATCGTGCTCACGATCGTGCTCGGCACGCTCGCCGCATGGGCGCTCGTGGAGTACAAGGTGCCGATCACCCCGGTGCTGGCCGGGTTCTTCGTGGTCGGGATCATGCTCCCGATCCGCCTCGGTACGGTGCCGCTGATCAAGATCATGACCTCGTGGGGTCTGATGGACACCCTGACCGCACTCATCCTGGTCTACACCGCGATGCAGCTGCCGCTCGCGATCGCCCTCATGACCACCTACTTCCGGGCCGTGCCGAACGAGCTCAAGGAGGCCGCCCGCATCGACGGCGCGGGAGAGTGGCGCACGCTCGGGATCACGTTGCCGATCGTCCGGGTGGGCATCGCGGCGGTCGCTTCCATCACGATGCTGCCGGTGTGGAACGACCTGTGGTTCCCGCTCATCCTCGCCCCGAGCAAGCAGAACCAGACCGTGACGCTGGGGGTGCAGCAGTTCGTCGGACAGTTCCAGAACGACTACCCTGCCCTGCTCGCCTCGCTCACCCTCGGCGCGGTGCCGCTGGTGATCCTGTTCGCGGTCTTCTCGCGGCAGTACATCGCCGGGCTCACCAAGGGCTACGGCAAGTGAGCTGGCGGCGTCAGCTCTCGTGCCCGGTCGCACCCTGCGCGGCCGGAGTGCGTGCCGGGTCGAGGCCGTCGACCGCATCCAGGCCGCCCGTTACGAGCGCGATCACGGCGTCGAGCGTCGCATCCGCCGACAGCACGCGGGTGTGGCCGAGGCCGTCGGTGCGCAGCAATCGGGAGCGGGAGCCGTGCGCATCGTGCAGGCGGAGCGAGTCGCTGTCGGGCATCCGCCGGTCGTCGCGATCGTGCACGACCAGCAGCGCGGTGCCGTCGGGCAGAGGATGCGCGACCGCGTCGTAGCGGGCCGACACGGTCGCCGCGTCGATGCCGAGTCGGCGTCGGAACCGTTCGGCCAGGCGTGCCGTCGTCGGGGCGTCGAGGTGCAGCTCGCGGGCGAACTCGGCGAGGAAGGCGTCGGGGCTCGCCGCTCCGGCGATCGCGACGACGGCGGGTGCGGGCACGGTCGAGCGGGCGATGGTCAGTGCCGCCAGCGCCCCGAACGAGTGGCCGATGATCGCGACGAACGCGCCGTGAACGGCCTGCAGCTGCTCGGCGGCGTCGACCCAGTCGCGGATGTCGGTGCGCCGCCCGCGGGAGGATCCGTGTGCGGGGGCGTCGAACGCCACGACGTGGAAGCCCTCGGCGACGAGTTCCCGCACGAGCGGAGCGAACTGCGACGCCCGGCCGCGCCAGCCGTGCAGTAGCAGCACGGTGCGCGAGCCGCTGCCCCACTCGTAGGTCACGAGCTCGGTGCCGCGCACGGTCAGGTGTCCGCGTCGGGCGTCGGAGTGGGTCGCGGCATCCACATCGCGCACCGCCATCCGCGGCGAGGTCGTGAAGAAGAGACGGTAGGCGAGGTCGCCGGCGAGCGTCGGCGACACGGCAGCGGCGGTGTGGGGGCTGCGGGCGAGCAGTGCGGGAACGGACGGCATGGGGCTCCTTCGCCAGAACAATACGAACGATCATACGTATACTAGGCGAACGATCGTTCGTATACTAGGCGGATGAGGGAGACAGTGGCGCAGGACGGACGGCGAGCACGCGGCGATGCCTCGCGCCGCATCGTGCTGCACAGCGCGACCGACCTGGCTTCGGTCGAAGGGCTCGACGGGCTCAGCATCGGCCGGCTCGCGGAGGCGTCCGGTTCGAGCAAGAGCAGCATCGCCACCCTGTTCCAGAGCAAGGAGGGGCTGCAGCTGGCGACGGTCGCCGCCGCCCGCGAGATCTTCACCGCGCGGATCGTCGAACCGGCCAGGGAGCAGCCGCGCGGGGTGCGGCGCGTGGCCGCACTGCTGCACAACTCCCTCGCGTACTCGAAGGATCGCGTCTTCACCGGAGGCTGCTTCTTCGCCGCGACGGCCGCAGACGTCGACTCCAAGTCCGGGCCGGTGCGCGACGCCGTACGGGCCGCGCTGATCGATTGGTACGGCTACGTCGAGGCGCAGCTGCGCCATGCGGTGGACGCGGGAGAGATCGAGGCGGATCCCGAGGTGCTCGCGTTCGAGCTGGTCGCGTTGAACGAGGAGGCCAACTCGCGTTCGCTGCTGATGGACGACGCGCGGCCCTACGCGCTCGCGGCCGCCGCGATGCGCGCCCGCCTCCTCGCCGCAGGTGCTCCCGCGGCCTCCCTCGCCCCTCTGGCAAGCCCCGAGCCACCCCCTTGAGGTCGAACCGGCCCGGTGGGGAGGGTCTCAAGGGGGTGGCTCGGGTGTAAGGGGGTGGGTCGCCCGGAGGTGCGGGCGGTTCAGGCGTCGCGGCCGCGCGTGAAGCCGGCGTCGAAGCCGCGCTCGTAGGCGTGCTGTGCGATCCGCTCGGCGCGCTGCGGACCGTGGCCGCGGTGGCCGTGGTCACCACGACCGGGGCGGCCGTGACCGCGGTGATCCGCTCCGGGCTCGCTGTGACGGCAGTCGTGCGCGGCATCCGCATCCGGGCCGAAGCCCGGGCCGAAGCCGCGACCGCGTCCGTGCTCGGGATCGCCGTCGAAGCCGCGTCCGGGGCCGAAGCCCGGGCCGAAGCCGCGTCCGAACGGGCGGCCGAAGCCACGGGGGAAGTCCCGCCCGTGGCGCGGTCCGCCGAAGCCGTGCCGGCGTCCACGGGGAAGAGGAGTCTCCTCGTCCCAGCCGAACGCGCGGGCGATCTTCTCGAGCGAGGCCAGTGTGGTGGCCATGTCCTCGGGGGACACGGCGTCCGCGACCTTGGTGCGGATCTCGTCGACGAGTGCGCCGAGGCGCTCCTTGGCGGCGCGACCGTCGTCGGTGAGCGTCCAGCCGTCTCCCTCGGGGGTGATCCAGCCGCGCTCGACGAGGCGGTGCAGCTTGTGGCCGTTCAGCGGGCGGTCCGACGGCGCGGTGCCGTCGACGATGTTGAGGATGCGCCAGTCGCGACGACTGGCGTGCTCACCGTCGAAAGCGGTGGCGAACTCGGCCGACATGAGGCGGTCGGCGGCCTTCAGCCAGTAGCCGAAGGGGCGGGTGGTGTTCTCGGGGTTCTGTGATTCAGAGGTGTTCATGAGTGAAGTCCTTAGTTGTCAGTGTGCATGTGTATGCCACAGTGCATGTACATGTAGTGTGACATGAAGATTGAATGCATGTCAAGTCGCATGTAAAATCGACATGTGACCCCCGAAGCCCGTGACCCCTCCGCGCAGGATCCCGCCGAAGCCATCGCCCAGGCGCTGTCCCGCCTGCGTGGCCGACGTCCGGGCGGCCCGGGAGAACGCGGCCCCGGTGGTCGCGGTCACGGCGGACCGCACGGCTGGCATGGCGGTCCCCGTGGCGGCGGGGATGACCCGCGAACCCCGTTCGACCAGCACCGCGGACACCCCGGGATGCCGCCCTGGATGGCGGATCCCTCCGGGCGCCTCGGCGGTCCCGCGCGCATGCGGATGCTGGAGGCCCTCGCCGCGGCATCCGCTCCGCTCAGCGTCAGCGACCTCGGCACGGCGATCGGCGTGGATCAGCCGCGTGCCTCCCGACTCGTGCAGCAGGGCGTGGAGCGCGGCTTCGTGCGACGCGAAGCCGATCCCGACGACGCGCGGCGCACTCGCATCGCGCTCACGGATGAGGGACGGCGACTCGCCAAGGGCATGCGCGGCGAACGGCGCGAACTGCTCTCGACCGCGCTCGCGTCCTTCACCGACGAGGAGCGCGTCGAGCTCGCCCGTCTGCTGAACAAGCTCGCCGACAACTGGCAGCGCTGAGCGGGGCCGCTCTACCGGCGGAGGGCTCCGACATCCGCCGCGACGTCGAGAGCGGCATCCACCGGGATGGCGGTGTCCGCCGACGCGGCGAGCAGCATGCCCGTGGCCACGATCGTGACCGTCCCCCGCGGCGACAGGAGCTGCACGGAGCCGACCTCGCCCAGAGTGTCGCCCTCGCCGAGCAGGAGCACCCGTCCGTCGAGCGCTTCGGCACGCGGATCGTCGGTCGCGCCCGCCAGCGTCCGCAGTTCATCCGCACTCCACGTCGTCCCATCGATGCCGACGGCGAGGGAGGCGTAGTCCTCGAGGGCCGTCGAGGCCGAGGCGACCGCGTCGTTGATCCAGACGCACGTCGTGCCGGAGGAATCCTCCGAGGAGTCATCGGGCGAGAAGACGAATCCCGCCGTGATCGGGGCGGCCAGCGGTTCGATGTCGGCGCACGTGATGAGCGCGTCCGCCGGCTCCGGTGCCGTCTCGGTCGCCTCTGCAGGGTCGCGCGTCGAGGCGGGGGCTTCCGTGCTGGGTCCCGACGAGCACCCGGCGAGGAGGAACACGGCGGAGACGGCGAGGGCGCCCAGTCGGGCAGCGGATGTCGGGCGCACGGTCGTCATCCTCCCACACCCCGCCACCTGTGTACCGGGACCGGGACTCAGTGGGGCGCCTTCACCGGGAGCAGCAGCAGGAAGCCGGCGATCAGCACGACCACGATGCCGAGGATCCCGTACGCCGTCTGGCTGGTCAGCGCGATGAGGATCGTCCAGGCGCCGGAGGCCATCCAGCTCGCCGCCCGGCCGGTGGTGGCGTAGAGGCCGAAGATCTCGCCCTCGCGGCCCGCCGGGGTGACCCGGGCGAGGAACGACCGTGCCGCCGCCTGCGCAGGGCCGACGAACGCGCACAGGATGAGCCCGCCGATCCAGAACACCATCGATCCGGCGTCACGGAGGAAGAAGACCGCGAGCCCGGCGACGACCATCGACCCGATCGAGGCGAGGATGATCCGCTTCGGGCCGAGGCTGTCGTCGAGGCGACCGGCGGCGATGGTCGAGACGCCGGCGATCAGGTTCGCGACGATGCCGAAGATGATGATGTCCTGCGCGCCGAACTTGAACACCGCGGTGCCGATGATCGCACCGAACGCGAACACGCCGCTCAGCCCGTCGCGGAACACCGCGCTCGCCAGCAGGTACCAGAATGTGGGCCGGGTCTCCGGGTCGCGGTAGAGGCCGGCGACGTCCTTCACCAGCAGCGGGTACGACGCGAAGAAGCCCACCTTGCGGTCCGGGCGTCCCAGCGACGGCTCCGGCACGTTCAGGAAGATCGGGATGCTGAAGATGATCGCCCACACCGCGCACCCGACCGCGATCAGTCGGTAGGCGAGGCCGTTGTCGGTCGACATGCCGAACCAGTCGAACGTGTCGAGCACGACCACGATCACCAGGGCGATGATGCCGCCGAGGTAGCCGAATCCCCAGCCGAGGCCGGAGATGCGTCCGACGTTCTTCGGGTTCGCGATGCCGATCAGCATGGCGTTGGAGTTCACCGCGGCGATCTCCTGGAACACGGTCGCCGCCGAGATGAGCGTGACGCCCAGCCAGAACAGGCTCGGAACCGGCTCCACGAACCACAGCCCCAGCATGCACAGGATCAGCGCGCCGGTGCCGATTCCGAGCCACAGCTTCTGCCGTCCGGCCGCGTCCGCGCGCTGACCGAGCACCGGGGCGAGCAGCAGGATGCCGAATGCCGCGATGGTCGAGCCCAGACCGAGGCCGGAGGCGAGGTCGGCCTCCGCCGCGAGCCGGACGGGGTCGCTCGGGTCGAGCGCGGCGACCTCGGGCGGGAGGAAGCCTTCGCCGACGAGGTAGAGGGCCGTGAACACGAACGTGAGGATGACGGTGTTGAACGGCTGTGTCGCCCAGTCCCACAGCGCCCACGAGTAGACCTGCTTCTTGGGCGCCGGGGTCTCGCCGCGCAGGTCGAGGCCGGCGACGGCCACGGCGCCGGTGTTCGCGGTGGCCGCGGGCTCGGGGGCGACCGGGCGAGGTTCGGGTTCGCTCATGGGGGAAGTCTGGCGCTGTCGGGTGAACGCCCGGTGACGGCGCGCCGCATCGATCTCGTCGGTGCGGGATCAGAAGCGCTCCGCGGATGGCCCGCAGCGGCACGTTTTCGAGCCCGCAGCCGTGCGGTTCGCGCTAGTCGGTGCGCAGGGGGCGGAGGGTGCGGGCGTAGTCCTCCTTCAGAACCGCGAGGTGCAGCCACGCCTCGATGCGCGTGACGCCCGGCAGCGCGCGCAGGCGCTCGAGACTGGCATACAGGGCACCGGCGGACGGCTCGACGAGTGTGGCGACCGCGTCGAAGCGGCCGAGGGTGCGCGCCGCGAAGTCCACGCCGCGCCCGCGGCGCAGCTCGTCGATCACGGCCTCGTCGTCGTCGCCGAGCGTCATCCCGACGCCCATCGACAACTGCCGATGCGCGAGCCCGCGTGCCTCGACCGCGCTGATCTTGATCACCCCGGCGTCGATGAGCCGCTGCACCCTGGTCGCGACGGCCGAGGGAGAGAGGCGCACCTCCTCGCCCAGGGCACGGAAGCTCTTGCGCCCGTCGGCCTGCAGCTGCTCGATCAGAGCCTCATCGATCGCGTCGAGCGTGACGCCGCCGTGGTACTCCGACACGAAGAAGCCCTTGATCACGGTCGAGTAGATGATGGTGCTGATGTCGAGCACGCCGTCGATCGCACGGATCAGGGCGAGCAGGTCGTGCAGCTCCGACATCGACCCGACGCGCACCTCGGTGACCACGTCGTGCGCGCCGCCGACGGCCGACACCAGCACGGTCTCGGTCATGTCGCGCAGGTGCTCGGCGACCAGTTCCACGGCGCCGTCGGTGCGGATGGAGACGTGGGCGAGCACGTGCTGACCGAGGAAGACGGGGTCGACGGCGGCGACCACGCGCACGGTCCGATCCGCGAGCATCGTCCGGAGTCGGGCGGCGACGGCGGCCCGCGACTGGCCGAGTCGCTGGGCGAGGGAGAGGATGCTGGCGCGGCCGTCCTCCTGCAGCGCACGGATGAGCTCGGCGTCGAAATCCACTTTTCTCGCACCTTCCCGTTTTCCCCGGATGCGCACGGTCGACCGTGCGCATGAACAGTGTAGGAGAGGGTTCGACCGCCGGGAAGGCATGCATTGCATCGATCCGCGATCAATACTTCAGTGAATCCTCGTTCTTGCTGGAGTTCTGCCCTTGCTGGCGGGGCTGCATCTCCGTAGCATCCTTCGCTATCCGACATCTTCCGCAAAGGAGCGGGCACCCCCATGACATCCACCCCCACCACCGGCACCCACAGCCGGGCCCGACGCGCCGGCATCGCCGCCTTCGTCGGCACCACCATCGAGTGGTACGACTTCTACGTCTACGCGACCGCCGCCGCGCTCGTCTTCGGTCCGCTGTTCTTCCCGAGCGGCGACCGGCTCGCCGAGACCGCAGCGGCCTTCGCGACGTTCGCTGTCGCCTTCCTCGTCCGCCCCCTCGGCGGCATCATCTTCGGCCACATCGGCGACAAGCTCGGCCGGCGCACATCGCTCGTCATCACACTGCTGATGATGGGCGCCGCCACGGTGCTCGTCGGCTGCCTGCCCACGTACGAGAACATCGGCATCCTCGCCCCGATCCTCCTGATCCTGCTCCGTGCGGTGCAGGGACTCGCGGTCGGCGGCGAGTGGGGTGGCGCTGTGCTCATGAGCGTCGAGCACGCCCCCGAGAAGTCGAAGACCTTCTACGGCGGCTTCACGCAGCTCGGCAACCCGGCCGGAGCACTCCTGGCCTCCGGCATCTTCGCGATCATGACCCGCATGGGCGACGACTTCATCATCAACGGCGGATGGCGCATCCCCTTCCTGCTGTCGATCGTGCTGGTCGGCGTCGGCTTCTGGGTGCGCTACCGCGTCGAGGAGACCCCGGTCTTCGAGGCGAAGGTCGAGGGCCGCAAGCAGTCGATGCCGCTGGCCTTCGCGCTGCGCACCAACTGGCGTCCGATCCTCCTCGGCATCGGCATCCTCCCGATCTCGACCGGCGGCTACTACCTCGCCACCACGTTCGCGACGGCGTACGCCACCGGTGAGCCGGTCGCGATCAGCGAGCAGGTGATCCTCGACGCCATGACGATCGCCTCCTTCGTGGAGTTCGTCGTGACCCTCCCCGTCGCCTGGCTGGGCGACAAGTGGGGTCGGAAGAACGTCATGTACCTCGGCCTGCTCACCTCGGTGCTCACGTTCGTGCCGTTCCTGCTGATCCTGCCCGGCCGGATCGAACCGCTCATCTTCCTGTTCGCCTCGCTGGTGCGCATCGCGATGAGTGCCACCTATGCGCCGATCGCGGCGCTGCTGTCGCAGATGTTCCGTCCGCAGGCCCGCTACACCTCCATCGCGCTGTCCTACGGCGTGGGCGCGGCGGTCTGGGCCGGATTCTCGCCCTGGTTCGCCACCCAGCTCATCGCCTGGACCGGGAGCATCTGGTCGGTCATCGCGATGTTCGTCGGCATGGCCCTCATCGCCGGGATCTGCACGCGCCTCGCACCACAGCACTCCGACGAGGCGCCCGTCACCTCCTCCTTCACCGCCCGCACCGACACGACCGCGAACAGGCTGCCATGAGAAAGCTCACCCCCTTCGACCGCTCCGCCCAGACGACGCCCCAGCTGATCACGGCTCGTGCCATCCACACCGCGGATGCCGACGCCACGACGGCCACGGCGATGCTGACCGACCGCGGGCGGATCCTCGCGATCGGCACGGCTGCCGAATGCGCGGCGGTGGCCGAACGTGCGGGTCTCGCTGCGGAGGCTGTCGACCTCGGCGACGCGGTGGTCGTCCCCGGGTTCGTGGACGCGCACGCGCATCCGCTCATGTTCGGGCAGATGATGAGCTGGGTCGACTGCGGGCCCGAGAAGGCCGGCAGCATCCCCGAGATCGTGGCGCTGCTGAAGGCCGCGGTGGCGGACCTCCCCGAGGGGCGTCCGGTGCGCGGCTACGGCTACGAGCAGCGCAACCTCGCCGAGAAGCGCCACCCCACCCGGTTCGAGCTCGACGAGGTCGCGGCAGACCGCGAGGTGTACCTCATGAACGCGTCGGGCCATGGCGGCGTCGTGAACTCGTACACGCTCGACATAAATGGCGTCGACCGCGACACCCCGAACCCGGACGGCGGCGAGTTCTTCCGCGACGCCGACGGCGAGCTGACAGGCGAGCTGTCGGACGCGGCGTGCAACATCCTCACCGGCGTGCACGGCGTGAAGATCGGCCACCACGGCCCGAACTTCCACCTCGCCGATGAGCCGGAGGAGCACCTGCGTCAGCTGGACGCTGCGACGCAGCGCTTCCTCGCCGGCGGCGTCACCTCGATCGGCGACTGCCAGGTCACGCGCCGCGAGTTCAACATGTATCTGCGCCTCGCCGAGGCCGGTCGGCTCGAACTGCGCGTGTCGATGTACCTGCTGTCGCATCTGCTCGACGAGGCGCTCGAGATGGGTCTGGTCGGTCAGTTCGGCAACGCGCACCTCAGCTTCGCCGGCATCAAGTTCTACGCCGACGGAACGCTCGGCGGCTGGACCGCGTACTTCCCCGACGGCTACGTGGGCGACCCGTGCCGCACCGGACAGCTCTACCACGAGCCCGCCGAGTACGCGGGGCTCATCCGCAAGGCGCACGCGGCGGGGCTGCAGACCGCCACGCACGCCCAGTCGCCCACCGCGATCGAGATGGTGGTGTCGGCGATCGAAGCCGCGCTCGCCGAACATCCGGATGCCGATGCTCGACACCGCATCGAGCACTGCGGCCTGCCCACCCCCGACCAGATCGCACGGATGGCCGCCTCCGGCATCCGTCCGGTCAACCAGCCCCAGCACTACTTCAACTGGGGCGAGGGCGTCGAGGAGGCCATCGGCACCCCGGGCGAGCGCTTCAACCCGCTCGGCGAGTTCGAGCGGGCGGGTGTGCCGATCACGATCTCCTCGGATGCTCCGGTCGCCGAGCCGATCCCGCTCGAGGCCATCCAGACCGCGGTCACCCGTGTCACCCGTCGCGGCCACAAGCTCGGACCGGACGACCTGCGCGTCTCGGCACTCGCCGCCCTCCGCGCCCACACGATCGAGGGCGCCGTATCGATCGGGCGCGAAGACGACCTGGGTTCGCTGGAGGTCGGCAAGTACGCCGATTTCGCGGTGCTCTCCGACGACCCGCTGGCCGTCGCGGCGGAGGACATCGCCGCGATCACGGTGCGCGAGACCTGGGTCGACGGCGTCCCCCGCCACGTGCGGGCGCGCGCGACCGTCGACGCATGAGCGAGGATGCGACCATGACCGCCGACACCGCCGACACCGCTGCACCATACGCCGACACCGCGGGGCGGGCCGTGCTCGAGACGATCCGCGCTTACGGCGTGACGGCCATCTTCGGCATCCCCGGCACGCACAACCTCGAGCTGTACCGGCCGCTCGCCGACCTCGGCATCCGCGCCGTGACGAACCGCCACGAGCAGGGGTCGGGCTACGGCGCCGACGGCTGGGCGCAGCAGACGGGTCTTCCCGGGGTGGTCATCACGACCTCGGGCCCCGGCCTGCAGAACGCCATGAGCGCGATCGGTACGGCGTTCTGCGAGTCGCGGCCGCTCATCGTGCTCTCGCCCGGCGTGCCCCTCGGCGCCGAGTTCGCCGACGTCGGCACCCTGCACGAGACGAAGGATGCCACCGCGATGGTGGGGGCGATCGCCGAGTGGTCGCGCCGGGTGTCGAGCGCGGCGGAGGCGGTCGAGGCCGTGCACGATGCGTTCACGCAGTTCCGCACCGGTCGTCCGCGTCCCGTGCACATCGAGATCCCGCTCGACGTGCTCGAGGCACCGGCCGACGTTCCTGCCGAGGCGCGGCGGCCGCGCCCGGTCCCTGCCCGGGTCTCCGGCGATGCGGGTGCGCTCGCCGAGGCGTCGCGTCTGCTGCGCGCCGCGAAGACCCCGGTCATCGTCGCGGGCGGCGGAGCGGTGGACGCCGCGTACGAGGTGACCGCGCTCGCCGAGCGTCTCGGTGCCCCCGTGCTCACCACCCTGAACGGCAAGGGCGTGGTCGACGAGCGGCATCCGCTGTCGCTCGGCTCGAACCTGCGTCTCGCCGCGGCCCGTGCGGTCGCGGAAGACGCCGACGTGCTGCTCGTGGTGGGGTCGAAGCTCGGTGAGGCGGAGCTGTGGGCGCCGCGGCTGGACGCGCACGGCGCCGTGATCCGCGTGGACATCTCCCCGGCGCAGCGCGACAAGAACCTCACCGCGACGGTCGGGATCACGGGCGATGCGGCGGCGGTCGTCGCGGCCCTGCTCGCGGGGCTCCCGGACGGCGGCTCCGAGTCCCGCGATATCGCAGCGGAACGCGCGGCGATCGACGCCGAGATGCGCGAGACCGCCCCCGAGACGGTGGCCCTGGCTGAGATCATCGCCGAAGCGCTCCCCGACGACGCGATCGTGGCCGGCGACTCCTCGCAGATCATCTACATGGCACTGGGCAGCGTGCTGCGATCCGCGCATCCGCACTCCCTGCTCTACACCCCCACCTACGCCACCCTCGGCTACGGTCTGCCCGCCGCGATCGGCGCCAGGGTCGCGCAGACCGAGCATCCGGTGCTGACCGTGATCGGCGACGGCGCGCTCATGTTCTGCGTGAACGAGCTGATGACCGCGGTGGAACAGCACCTCGACGTCACGGTCGTGTGCGTCGACAACGGCGGCTACGCCGAGATCCGCCAGAACGAGGTCGACCGCGGCATGGCGCCCATCGGCGTCGATCTGGTGCAGCCCGACTGGGCCGCCCTCGCCACGGCGTTCGGTGCGACCGGACGACGCGTGTCGTCGCGCGACGACATCGTCACGAGCATCCGTGCCGCGATCGCCGACGGGGGAGTGCAGCTCGTGCACATCCCGCAGCACGCCCTCTGAGACTCTCTGACCCACTGACGAACAGGAACGAACATGACCGACAACATCGGCCCCGTCGACGCCTCCGTGAACCCGCGGTACTCCGGCATCGCCACCTTCGCCCGTCTGCCCCGCATCGAGGACGTACCCCGCGCCGACATCGCCGTCGTCGGCATCCCCTTCGACTCGGGCGTGAGCTACCGGCCCGGCACGCGGTTCGGTCCGTCGCACGTGCGCGAGTCGTCGCGACTGCTGCGTCCCTACAACCCTGCGCAGGATGTGTCGCCGTTCCAGATCGCGCAGGTGGTGGATGCCGGCGACATTCCGGTGAACCCGTTCGATCTGAGCGAGGCTGTGACCGAGGTCGAGCGTGCGGCGCTGGCCCTCGGCGAGCAGGTGCAGCGCATCGTCACGATCGGCGGCGACCACACCGTGGCCCTGCCGTTGCTGCGCGCGGTGGCTGCGAAGCACGGGCCGGTCGCGGTGCTGCACTTCGACGCGCACCTCGACACGTGGGACACCTACTTCGGAGCACCCATCACCCACGGCACCCCCTTCCGCCGTGCGAGCGAGGAGGGGCTGATCGACCTCACCGCGAGCTGCCACGTCGGCACGCGCGGACCCCTGTACTCGAAGCAGGACCTGGAGGACGACGAGCGCCTGGGCTTCTCGATCGTGTCGAGCGAGTACATCGAGGAGCATGGGGTCGAGGCCGGCATCGCCCGCATCCTGCAGCGCATCGGCGACAAGCCGCTGTACGTCTCGATCGACATCGACGTGCTCGATCCGGCCCATGCCCCGGGCACCGGCACGCCCGAGGCCGGTGGCCTCACCAGCCGCGAGCTGCTGCGGATCCTGCGCGCTCTGAAGACGCGGAACATCGTCGGGGCGGATGTCGTCGAGGTGTCGCCCGCCTATGACCACGCGCAGATGACGGGCATCGCGGCCAGCCACGTGGTGTACGAGCTCGTGACCCTGCTGGCCGCTCAGCTCGCCGCGACCGACTAGGCGCGAACTTTGCAGAACGGCGCGAACTTCGCAGGAATCCCGGACATCTCTGCGAAGTTCCTGCCGTTCTGCGAAGCCACGACGCGCGCCCGGACGATCGGTCGGATGCGCCGGACGCCTGGTCGGGCGATGGGGCGCCGATGCCGGGAGAGTGGAACCATGACCACCACAGCGCCTGTCCCCACCGTGCAGACCCCTGCTGCCGCCCGCATCCGCTACGGCGGTCTGATCGTCCTGATGACGATGGGCTTCCTGCTGGTCACGGCCGAGTTCCTGCCCAACGGCGTGCTCACCGAGATGGCCGATGGGCTCGGAGTCACTCCCGGCCAGGCCGGACAGACCGTGACCGTGACCGCGCTGGTCGGCCTCGTCGTCGCCCCGACTGTCGGGCTCGTGTTCCCGCGGCTCGACCGGCGATCGCTGCTGGTGTGGATGGCGCTCGCCGCGGCGGTGTCGAACGTGATCGTGGCGATCGCGCCGAACCTGATCATCGTGCTGCTGGCGCGGTTCCTGTTGGGCGCGGCGATCAGCGCGTTCTGGGCGATGTCGATCACGGTCGCGGCCCGACTCGCGGGGCCCGAGAACCTCGGGCGGGGAGTCATGTTCACCTCGGCCGGCGTCTCGCTGGCGACTGTCGCAGGTGTGCCTCTCGGCGTGATGCTCGCGGAGCTCGTCGACTGGCGGATGGTCTTCGCCCTCGCCGGTGGATTCATGGTCGTCCTCGCCGTCGTGCTGCGGTTCGCGCTGCCGTCAGTCCCGGCCGAGCGGGCCTCGAGCCTGCGTCTGCTGGTCGATACGCTGCGCCGTCCGGGCATCGGCCTCGGCATGGTCGGGCACGTGCTCGTGGTGCTCGGACACTTCCTCGCCTACACCTACGTGCGCCTCGCGCTGGAGCGCATCCCCGAGGTCGATGCGTCGACGATTGTCGTGCTGCTCGCCCTGTTCGGCGTCGGCGGTCTGCTCGGCAACATCACGATCGGGCTGGTGATCGACCGCACGTTCGCGTTCTTCGCCGTGTTCGCGCCGCTCGTGATCGCCGTGTCCGTGATCTCGATGATCCTCTTCTCCGGATCGATCGTGGGCGTGGGCATCGTCGTGCTGGTGTGGGGCTTCTTCTTCTCGTCCTGGCTGATCGTCGCGAACACATGGGTCGGACACCGCATGCCGGATCGGCTGGAGGCCGGCGGCAGCCTCGTCGTCGTCGGGTTCCAGGGCGCGATCACCCTTGCGGCCGGCATCGGCGGGCTTCTCGTCGACACGCTGGACGTCGAGCTGGTGTACGTGATCGGTGCGATCTCGCTGCTCGCCGGTGCCGTGCTGTTCGGTGCGTCGAACCGGGTCAGCAGCCGGGCCTGAACGCGGCGCCCGTCAGGCGGAGATCGGCGTGCGGTTCGCCAGTCGCCACGACGACGGGGTGAGGCCGGTGCGGCGTCGGAACGCCCGGCTGAACCCCTCGTCCGAGGCGTAGCCCAGCTCGCGCGAGACCTCCGACACGCTGCGTCCGGCGTCGAGCATCCGCTTCGCCGCAGCCACGCGCACCTCGGTGACGTAGTCGGCGGGGGAGCGGCCGACGGCGCTGCGGAACCGCTCGGCGAAGGTCGAGCGGCTCATGGCGCCGATGCCGGCGAGGCGTTCGACGGTCCAGTCGCGACCGGGCTCCTCGTGGATGGCGTCGACGACGCGGTCGAGGAACGGATCGTTCGACAGCGACGGCCACCCGGTGGGGGCGCAGCCGTTCGCCGCCCAGGCGCGGATGACCGACAGCAGCACGGTGGTCGCCATCAGGCGGCAGATCACCGGGTCGCCCTGACGTGCGGGCATGACCGTGTGGTCGATCACGCCCATGTTCAGGGCGAGGGCGGCCGCGGCGGGTTCGATCGCGTCGAAACCGGTGACGGTGAGGAACGGGGGAAGCAGCGCCGGCAGTGGCGACGCGGCATCCGCGAGCTGGATGTCGGCGATCATCAGGCTGGTGTCGTCGTCGGCCACGAGTGCGAACGGCGAGGCGCCCAGGGTGAGGAACGCGTCGCCTGCGACGAGACGGTCGAGCTGCTTCGGTTCGGCCGGGCCGCGGTGTGCGGCGGGGTCGACGTCGAGCCGGAGGCCGTCGCCGAGCGGCGGATGCCCGTGCACGCGGCCCTCGACGATGTAGACGAGGGTGATGGCGTCGGTGGGGATCGGCAGGATGGCGCCCGCGGCCACGAAGGAGCGACGGCCGATGCCGACGCGCAGGTCCACGGTGCCGAGCACCTGCGAGATCGCGTCCGCGTCCACTGTCACCATGCCTTCGGCAACGCCGACGCGCGCCCCGCTATTCCGCGATCGAGCTGTTCCCCGGGCGAAACGTGTCGCGGCGCCCGGGGTCTCAACCATTCGGTTGATTCGACGGCGATGGCGGTCCGGATACGGTGGAAGGACCCCCACCCGAGGAGTCCCGTGTTTCGCACCCCCGACCGCCTGTTCCGAGTTCTCGCGATCGCGGAGGCGATCACCTGGACGATCCTGATCGCCGCGATCATCGCCCGCGCCGTCGGCGCCCCGGGGGTCGTGGTCACCGTCGGGGGAGGCATCCACGGGTTCGTGTTCCTCGCCTACGCGGCGACGGCGATCCTGGTCGCGCTGAACCAGCGTTGGCACGTCGGGGTCGGCGTGCTCGCCGTCGCCAGCGCCGTGGTCCCCTACGCCACGATCCCGACCGAGATCTGGCTGCACCGCACGGGTCGCCTCGACGGTGCGTGGCGGCTCGAGGCGACGGATGACCCGCGCGACCGCCGCTGGTACGACCGGCTGATGCGCTCGTTCCTGCAGCGGCCGTGGGTGCTCGCCGTGCTCCTCGCGGTCGGCATCGTCGCGCTGTACGTCATCCTGCTGCTGGTGGGTCCTCCCGGCGGCAAGTGACGTCGCGCGGTCAGTGCGCGGTGGCGACGCCGATGGAGTCGTGCACGATGACCGTGGCGACACGCGCCCCCGCTCCGGCCGCGACGATGAGCTGTTGCGGCCCGGGCGCGGCAGCGTCGCCGGCGGCGTAGAGCCCCGGCACATCGGTGCGACCGGAGCGATCGGTCCGCAGAAGTCCGCTGTCGTCGCGTGCGGGAGCGATGCCGTCGAGGAAGGAGAGCGTGCTCTCCCACTCCGGACGCACGAAGCCGCCGTCGATCTCGACCGTCTCGCCGTCGGAGAGTCGGACGGCTTCGATGCGACCCCGATCGCCCACGAGCTCGACGATGGGGCTGCGCGTGACGGCGATCCCGGCTGCGGCGAGCTCTGCTTCCTCCGCAGCCGTGACCGCGTCAGTGCCGTTCGTGAAGACCGTGAGCGTCTCGGTCCAGCGGCCGATGAGTCGCGCGCGGTCGGCGAGGTCGGCGGTCTCGCCGATGAGGGCGAGGCGGCGTCCCCGCAGCTCCCAGGCATCGCAGGCCGCACAGCTGAACAGGCTGGTGCCGTAGAAGCCGCGCAGATTCGGCACCTCGGGGAGGGTCTCGCGCAGGCCGGTCGCCAACAGCACCGCGCGGGCCGTCGTCGTCGTCTCGGGTTCGCGACGCCCGATGTCGGCGATGAAGTGGCCGCCCTCGGTGCGGAGCGCGAAGACGCGGGTGCGCGAGCGCACCTCGATGTTCGGGTAGGAGGCGAGCTCGTCGCGGGCCAGGCGCCGCAGCTCCTGGGGAGGGATGCCATCCCGCGTGAGGAAGCCGTGCGATCGCAGTGTTGCCGCATTGCGGGGACGATCGGCGTCGATCACGAGAACGCGGGCCAGTGCGCGACCGAGGTTGAGGGCGGCAGAGAGTCCGGCGGGGCCGCCGCCGATGACCAGCACGTCGTAGTCGTCGTCGCTCGCCGTCACGCGCATCCCATTCGCCTCTCGTCTTACTAAGGGTACCCTTACTTCCATCCTGCCATCGTCTCGTCGGGCGAGGTCGCGCGTCCGGGCGAGGTGGGGGCTGGACCCTAGACTCCCCCCATGCGCCTCCGTGCGATCGACCTGGTCGACATACTGATGTACCTGATCGTGCTCGGCACGTTCACGCAACTGTTCCCCGCAGTCATCTCCGAGACCTTCTTGCTGTCACTGTTGACGGCGGTGCTTCTGAAGATCGTGCTCGAGGCCGTGGCGTGGGCGAAGAAGCAGGCGCTCGCCCGCATCCGGTCTGATGCCGGAGTCGTGCGCCGAGCCGTCGGCGTCGTGATGCTGGTGCTCATCATGCCCGGCAGCAAGTTCGTCGTTCTGGAACTGGTGGCGCTGGTGTTCGGCGATGCCGTGAAACTCGGCGGATTCTTCCTCGTGACGCTGCTGATCGTCGTGCTGATGCTCGCCCGTGGCGCGGCCCGCCGTCTGCTCAATACTGCGGAGTCTCAAAGTTGAGCCAACTCATATCAAGTTCATTTGACTCCTCCGCAACCCGTGGGTACACTTGAGCCATCGCGACTCAGGTTTCCCTGATCGCCGCAGATTTCCGAACCACAACAACTTCCAACAAAGGAGAGAACACATGGCACGTGCTGTCGGTATCGACCTCGGAACCACCAACTCCGTCGTCAGCGTCCTCGAGGGTGGCGAGCCCAAGGTCATCGCCAACGCCGAGGGCTTCCGCACGACCCCCTCGGTCGTGGCCTTCACCAAGGACGGGGAGGTGCTCGTCGGTGAGACCGCGAAGCGCCAGGCCGTCACCAACGTCGACCGGACGATCGCTTCCGTCAAGCGCCACATGGGCACCGACTGGAGCTTCGACGTCGACGGCAAGAAGTGGACGCCGCAGGAGATCTCCGCGCGCATCCTCATGAAGCTCAAGCGCGACGCCGAGGCGTACCTGGGCGACACGGTGACCGACGCGGTCATCACGGTCCCCGCGTACTTCAACGACGCCGAGCGTCAGGCCACCAAGGAGGCCGGCGAGATCTCTGGTCTCAATGTCCTGCGCATCATCAACGAGCCGACTGCGGCCGCCCTGGCCTACGGCCTCGACAAGGGCAAGGAAGACGAGCTCATCCTGGTCTTCGACCTCGGTGGCGGAACGTTCGACGTCTCCCTGCTCGAGGTGGGCAAGGACGACGACTTCTCCACGATCCAGGTGCGCTCGACCGCCGGTGACAACCGCCTCGGTGGAGACGACTGGGACCAGCGTCTCGTCGACTACCTGATCAAGCAGTTCAAGGAGACCACGGGCGTCGACGTCTCCAGCGACAAGATCGCGCTGCAGCGTCTCAAGGAGGCTGCGGAGCAGGCGAAGAAGGAGCTCTCCTCCTCGACCTCGACCAGCATCAACCTGCCGTACCTGTCGCTGACCGAGTCCGGTCCGGTGTCGCTGTCCGAGACCATCACCCGTGCGAAGTTCGAGGACCTCACCAAGGACCTGCTCGACCGCACCAAGAAGCCGTTCGAGGATGTCATCCGCGAGGCCGGCATCAAGGTGTCCGAGATCGACCACATCGTGCTCGTCGGTGGATCGACGCGTATGCCCGCCGTCGCCGAGCTCGTCAAGCGCGAGACCGGCAAGGACGCGAACAAGGGCGTCAACCCGGATGAGGTCGTCGCCGTCGGCGCCGCTCTCCAGGCCGGTGTCCTCAAGGGCGAGCGCAAGGACGTCCTGCTCATCGACGTGACCCCGCTGAGCCTCGGCATCGAGACCAAGGGCGGCATGATGACCAAGCTCATCGAGCGCAACACGGCCATCCCGACCAAGCGCAGCGAGACCTTCACCACGGCAGACGACAACCAGCCGTCCGTCGCGATCCAGGTCTTCCAGGGCGAGCGCGACTTCACGCGCGACAACAAGCCGCTCGGCACCTTCGAGCTGACCGGTATCGCTCCGGCTCCCCGTGGCATCCCGCAGATCGAGGTCACGTTCGACATCGACGCCAACGGCATCGTGCACGTCTCCGCCAAGGACAAGGGCACCGGCACCGAGAAGTCGATCGTCATCTCCGGCGGCTCGTCGCTGTCGAAGGAGGACATCGAGCGCATGGTGCGCGAGGCCGAGGAGCACGCCGCCGAGGACAAGGCCCGTCGCGAGGCCGCCGAGGTCCGCAACCAGGCCGAGACGCTCGCGTACTCGATCGACAAGCTGATCTCCGAGAACGACGACAAGCTGCCCGAAGACGTGAAGACCGAGGTCAAGGCCGACGTCGACGCGCTCAAGACGGCTCTGGCCGGCGAAGACGACGAGGCCGTGAAGACCGCGTTCGACAAGCTCAACCAGTCGCAGTCCAAGCTCGGTGAGGCCATCTACGCCTCCTCGCAGGCGGATGCCGCTGCCGGCGCTTCGGCTGACGGCGAGGCCCCGGCCGGTGACGCTCCCTCCTCCGACGAGGACGTCATCGACGCCGAGGTCGTCGACGACGAGGACGAGAAGAAGTAACCATGACCGACAAGAACTTCGACGAGAACCAGAATCCTGAGTCCGCCGAAGGTCGCAGCGAGGGGTCGGATGCTCAGGCATCCGGCCCCGCGCCGCACCACCAGGACTCCCGTGATGCGCAGGCCGCGGAGGGCTCGGACGAGACCCCGGCAGACGGCGCTCCCGACGACCTCACGGTCGACGACATCCTCGGTGCGACCCAGACCGGCGAGGCCGCGGCGGAAGACGCCGTACTCGCCGACCTCGAGTCCACCCTGCTGAACGACCTCAAGCGTCTTCAGGCCGAGTACGCCAACTACCGTCGTCGCACGGAAGAGCAGCGCCAGGTCGAGATCGAGCGGGCGAAGGGCGAGGCCGCCAAAGGCCTGGTCCCCGTGCTCGACGACCTCGACCGTGCCGCTCAGCACGGCGACCTGGTGGAGGGCACGCCCTTCGCTGTGATCGCCGAGAAGGTGCGCGCGGTGGTGGAGCGTCTCGGGGTGGTCGCGTACGGCGAGAAGGGCGAGGAATTCGACCCGCAGCGCCACGAGGCCATCTTCCAGCAGCCGACCCCCGGTGCCGAGAAGACCACGATCCTCGAGGTCGTCGAGGTGGGCTACCGCCTCGGAGACGTCGAGCTCCGTCCCGCGAAGGTCGTCGTCGCCGTACCCGCAGAGTAGGTGATCGATGGCCAGCCAGGATTGGTTCGACAAGGACTTCTACAAGACCCTCGGGGTCTCCAAGGACGTCAGCGATGCGGAGCTGAAGAAGACGTATCGCAAGCTCGCGCGCAAGTATCACCCCGACTCCAATCAGGGTGACGCCAAAGCCGAGGCGAAGTTCAAGGAGATCAGCGAGGCCTACTCGGTGCTCTCCGATGCGGAACAGCGCAAGGAGTACGACGAGATCCGCGCCATGGGATCGGGCGCTCGCTTCACCGCGAGCGGTGCCGGTGCCGGCGGTTTCGAAGACGTGTTCAGCCGCTTCGGCCAGCAGGGTCGCGGGCAGACTGCGGACTTCGAGGACATCTTCGCGATGTTCAACCAGGGTCAGGGGTCGAGCTTCGGTGGCGGTCGCTTCGGGCAGCCGAGCGGCGGGTACCGCGGCTTCGGCGGTCCGCAGCGGGGTGCCGACGTCACGGCGCGCACCACGATCGACTTCACCACGGCCGTGCAGGGTGAGACCATCTCGCTGCAGGGCGAAGACGGCAAGCCGTTCAAGGTGAAGATCCCCGCGGGTGTCGCCGACGGGCAGAAGATCCGTCTGCGCGGTCGTGGTCGTCCGTCGCCCGACGGTGGCGAAGCCGGTGACATCGTGGTGCAGATCACGGTGCGCCCGCACCCGGTCTTCACCCGTGACGGTCTCAACCTGCGCGTCGTGGTCCCGGTGACGTTCACCGAGGCGACGCTGGGCGCGACCATCGAGGTTCCGACTCTCGGTGGTGATGTGGTCAAACTCCGCGTCGCGCCTGGCACCCCCTCCGGGCGGGTGCTGCGCGTCAAGGGACGCGGTGTCGCGAGCTCGAAGGGCACGGGTGACCTGCTCGCCGAGCTCCAGGTTGCGGTGCCGACGCACCTCGACGAGGCCGCTCGCGAGGCGCTGCAGAAGTTCCAGGAGCTGGAGCCGGAGGAGAACCCTCGGGCCGAGCTCATGGCGAAGGCGCGGCGATGACCCGTCGTCCCTTCGCCGACGCAGGCATTCGCGCCGGATCAGGTCGTTCCGAGAAGAACGCGCCTGATCCGGCGCTTCTGCCTGTGTGCAAAGCAGGGGAGGAGAGAGGATCACGTGATGAACGCTGACACTCCGGTGTTCGCGATCGCCGCGGCCGCCGAGCTCTCCGGTCTCCACCCGCAGACCCTGCGGCAGTACGACCGCATCGGACTGGTGGTGCCCGGACGCACGTCGGGCGGTTCGCGTCGCTACTCCACCCGCAACATCGAACAGCTGCGCGAGGTGGCACAGCTGTCGTCGGAGGGCGTGAGCCTTCCCGCGATCGCCCGTCTGCTCGACCTGGAAGACGACAACAGGATGCTGCGGAGCCGGATCGCCGTGCTCGAGGGGGCGCTGCGCGCCGAACGCGAGAACCGCCCCGGCGTGCGCGTGTTCGCCGCGGGTTCGGCGGGTGTCGTCCCGATGCCGACCGGACGCCGCCTGCGACGCTCGACCGAAGTCGTGCTCTGGGACCCGCGCGGGACCGCCTGAGAACCTGACGGCGCGAGCCCCGCCGGCAGGAAAGCCGGTGCGGGGAAGGTTACTGCGAGCGCCAGAACCGCACCGCGAGGTTCGTGATCTCCTTGTCGAGGTCGTCGACCTTCGTCTCGATGCGTCCGAGGCGGGCATCGATCCCGTCGATCCGTGCGGAGAGCGTGCCGTCGATGCGGTCGATCCGTGCGGACAGCGTGCCGTCGATGCGGTCGACCTCGGCGCGGACGATGCGGCTGAGCTGCGTGGTCATGAGCGTCATGCCGCCGAGGATCGCGGCGGTAAAGACGCCGATCAGTGTCCATACCTGCGGATCGTTCAAGTGCATGCCTCCAGTGTGAATTCGGAGAGGCAAGGTTGTCACGGTATTCCGCTGACGGAGAGCCGTCATCACGGCTATTGCGGACAACGCATCGCGGGCGGCTTCCTGTGCAGTCAGGACCGATGCGTCAGGAGGCGAGGTCGCGCGCAGGCTCGTCGAGCACCGGTTTCTGCGAGGCGGTGTCGAGCTCGGTCGGTGGACCGCCGAGGGCCCGGAGTGCGTAGAGGATCGTCGCCAGGTCGACGAGCTCCTGCACGAGCGCGCCCACCACGGCGGGGATGAGGCCGGTCATCGCGACGAGCATGAGGCCGACGCTCAGCCCGATGCCGATCCAGATCGCCGTGAGGGCCACCCGGAGCGTGTGGCGCCCGATCGTCATGGCGTCCACGACCTTCGCCAGCGAGTCGACGAGGATCACGACGTCGGCAGCATCGCCCGCGGCCGTCGCCCCCTTCGCGCCCATGGCCACGCCGATGTCCGCGGCGGCCAGCACAGGGGCGTCGTTGACACCGTCGCCGACCATCATGACCGGCCGCGGCTGCAGTTCGGACGCCAGGCGCACCTTCTCCGGCGGGAGCAGTTCGGCGTGGATCTCGTCGATCCCGAGGCGGTGCCCCACGGCCTCGGCGGTCGACTGCACGTCGCCGGTCAGGATCGCGATCCGCTCAACGTCGTTCTGCCGCAGCCACGACACGACCGCCGCGGCCTCAGGGCGCACGGCGTCGGCCAGCACCAGCACGCCGGCGAACCGGTCACCGACGGCGACATAGGCGGCGGCCTCCCCGGCATCGAGCGTGGCCCGGACGGTGTCGGGAGCGATCGACGCGACATACGCGGGCTTGCCGACGACGACCGTGCGCCCGTCTATCGTGGCCGATACCCCGTTCGTCGCGGTCTCGCTCGCATCCGCGGCGCCGAACAGCACGAGCCCGCGTTCCTCCGCCGCGCGACGGATGCCCGAGGCGAGCACGTGCGAGGAGTACTGCTCGGCCGAGGCGGCGAGCTGAAGGATCTCGTCCGCGTCGAAGCCCGGTGCCGGCCGCACTTCCACGAGCTGCGGGCGTCCCTGGGTCAGGGTGCCCGTCTTGTCGAACGCGGCAGCGCGCACGCGCGAGATCTGCTCGATCACCGCGCCGCTCTTCATGATCACGCCCGATTTGGCGGCACGCGAGAGGCCTCCGAGGAAGGCGACGGGCGCGGCGATGAGGAGCGGGCACGGGGTCGCCAGCACGAGCACCTCGGCGAACCGGGTGGAGTCGCCGGAGAAGGCCCAGGCGGCGCCCGCGAGCACGAGTGAGACGGCGGTGAACGGGATGGCGAAGCGATCGGCCAGCCGCACGACCGGGGCGTGCGATGCCTCGGCGCCGTGGACGAGGGCCACGATCTGCTGGTACTGGCTGTCAGCTCCGGTGCGCACGGCCCGCATGCGGATCGCGTGGCTGCCGTTGATCGCCCCGGACAGCACCTCGTCGCCGGTGTCCCGCGTGACCGGCATGCTCTCGCCGGTCAGCGAGGACTCGTCGAACGACGCGCTCGCGCTGAGGAGCACCGCGTCCACCGGGATGATCTCCGAGGGACGCACGAGGAACACATCGCCCACGCGGACATCGTCGACGGGCACGTCGTGCGCCTCATCGGAATCCGCCGCCTCGGGATGGGTCAACACGTGCGCCGTGCGCGGCGAACGGTCGAGCAGCGCCGAGAGATCGCGCTTGGCGCGACGCCCGGCGAAGTCCTCGAGCGCCTCGCCGCCCGACAGCATCAGCACGACGATGAGCGCGGCGATGTACTCGCCGACCGCGAGCGTCGCGACCATGGCCACCACGGCGAGGATGTCGAGCCCGACGTGACCGCGGAGCACGTCCTTGATCATCCCGATCAGAGACCAGACGACCACGCCGGCGACGTAGATGCTGGCCAGCCACCGAGCGGCGGTGTCGGCGTCCAGAAGGTGCAGCACACCGACTGTCGCGAAGACCACGACCGTGAGGGTGATCACGGGATACCGCCAGAGCAGTCTGAGGGAGCGCATGGCTCCACCCTGGCGAAAACGCGGCCTCTCCGCCAGGCCGCGTCCATCGGAGGGTCAGAGCACGGTCGAGATCACTGCGCGCGCCAGAACCTCGCGGCCAGGTTCGCCACCTCTTTGTCGAGTCCATCGACCACTCCGGGCTGTGGAGGCGCGGTGATGAGGTCGCGCCTCCACAGGCTCAGACCACCGTGTTGCGCGAGGCGTACTCGGTGCGCTCGACGACGGGGCGCACCAGCTCGGTGATGCCGCGTGCCGCAAGGATCTCCGGCTTCTCCGCGTCGACCGACGTCACGAACGCCGGATCCGCGCCGGCCTCGCAGGCGTCGACCCAGGCCTGGAAGATCGTGCCACCCGGGCTCATCGCACCACGGCTGACCGGGGTCTCGTCCTCGTCGACCTCGACCACGATCCCCAGCGTCCGCGCCGGACTCGGCCGACGCTCCCGCAGCTCGGGGATCAACTCGGCGAAGCGGCGGCCGATGGGCTTGGCCGTGCCGGTCTGATCGACCAGGCCGAGGGTGTACTCCAGCTCGGGGAAGTCCGCCAGGTCGCGGCTCACGTCATGCGAGCACCACCAGGTGACGCCCCACAGGTTGTCGGTGCGCACGACCGAGCGCAGCGTGGCCTCCAGGAAGTCGGGCGTCTGCTCCGGGGTCAGGCAATTCGAGGGCGCACCGACCTCCTGCAGCCAGATGGCGCGGGCGGGATCGGTCGCGAACGCCCTGGCCAGCTCGATCATGTACTCGGCATGCCGATCTGATGCCACCGATCGGCCGCCGTACTTCTGAGCCGTGCCGTTGAAGATCCACGAGTGCACGGTCGTGAGGTCGCCCAGACGCGAGGCGAGCGCGGGAGTGAACCCGTGGCCGTCCATGTACCAGGCGGCGTCGTACTCGCTGTGCACGTGCTGCTGTGCAGGAGCGGAGGCGTGCGCGGCATCCAGCAGCACGGTGATCCAGTTCGCCGCCTCGGCCTCGGTGACCGGCCACGGCGACGGGTGGGTCTGCGCCGAGAACTGGTTGGTCTCGTTTCCGAGAGTGAAACCGAGGAAGTTCTTCGCATCGCCGAGCCGTTCGCCGAGACGGGTGACCAGCTCGGCCTGCCCGCTCAGCGCGTCGGGGTGGGTGAACATGTTCTTGTCGTGCCACGTGAACAGCCACGACGGGATGAAGTCGAAGCTCGACAGGTGCCCCTGGATGACATCGACGCTGGCGTCGAGACCGAACTCGGCGGCCACATCGACCACCGCGCGTACATCGTCGACCGCCTCGGCACGGATCAGGGTGCGGTTGGGCTGGAGCACGGTCCACAGCGGGAAGATCCGCAGGTGATCGAGGCCGAGGTCGGCGAGGGCAGCGAAATCACGTCGCACCTCGTCGAGGTCGAGCGACATCCACGAGTGCATCCACTGCGAGCGCGGGGTGTAGTTGGCGCCGAAGCGGAGCGGGGTGGTGGGGGAGGTCATCGCTGTCCTTTCCAGGATCGGTGTCGCGGCCACCCCCGCGCGGGCGAACGGGTAGCGTCGGTGGCGTCGGCGTCGAGTTTGACGCATCCGACGCGCAGCGCTTCCGTGACCCACCGTCGAGCCGGAGATTCCCATGCATGACGACACCTCGCTCACCGTCGGCCGCGCCAGCAGGGTGCTCCAGGAGCGCGTGCGCCCCGCCATCCATTCGGAGGCGCGGCCGCTGGTCGTCGAGGTCCACGAACTGCCGGGCGAGCCGATCGCCCCGGCGGACGGACTCGCCCTCGACTACGCGCCCGGTGCCGTCGGCGCGCCCTGGGGTCCGGCGTGGGGGACCACCTGGTTCCGGCTGACCGGGCGGGTCCCGTCGGAGTGGGCCGGGCGCCGCGTCGAGGCGGTCGTCGACCTCGGCTTCGACGTGGGCATGACCGGCTTCCAGTGCGAGGCGCTCGCCTACCGGCCCGACGGCACCCCGATCAAGAGCGTCAACCCGCGCAACCAGTGGGTGCTCATCGCCGACGCGGCGACCGGCGACGAGGCCGTCGAGCTGTATCTCGAAGCCGCCTCGAACCCCGTGCTGCTCGATCACCACCCGTTCCTCCCGACACGGCAGGGCGATGTCCTCACGTCGTCGACGGAGCCGCTGTACCGTTCGCGGCGGATCGATCTCGCGGTGTTCGAGCCCGAGGTGTTCGACCTGGCCCTCGATCTCGAGGTGCTGATCGAGCTGCAGGCGGAGCTGCCGGAGACCTCACCGCGGCGCATGCGCATCCTCCAGGCGCTGGACGACGCCCTCGACGCGCTCGACCTGCAGCGCATCGTCGCGACGGCATCCGCTGCCCGCGCCCATCTCGCCGAGGTGCTCGCGGCGCCCGCAGAGGCCAGTGCCCACCGCATCTCGGCGATCGGGCACGCGCACATCGACTCGGCGTGGCTGTGGCCGGTGCGCGAGACGATCCGCAAGGTCGCCCGCACCACCTCGTCGATGACGGCGCTGCTCGACGAGCATCCGGAGTTCCAGTACGGCATGTCGAGCGCGCAGCAGTACGCCTGGCTCAAGGAGCACCGCCCCGAGGTGTGGGAGCGGGTCAAGGCCGCCGTGGCCGCCGGTCGCTTCCTTCCGCTGGGCGGCATGTGGGTCGAGTCCGACACCGTGATGCCGACCGGCGAGTCGCTCGTGCGGCAGTTCTCGCAGGGGCAGCGGTTCTTCGAGCGCGAGTTCGGCATCCGGTCGAAGGGCGTGTGGCTGCCGGACAGCTTCGGCTACTCGCCCGCGCTGCCGCAGCTGATGCGTCGCGCGGGGTTCGAGTGGTTCTTCACGCAGAAGATCTCGTGGAATCAGCAGAACGTGTTCCCGCACAATTCGTTCCTGTGGGAGGGCATCGACGGTTCGCGGGTGTTCACGCACTTCCCATCGATGGACACCTACAACGCGCAGCTCAGCGGCGAGGAGGTCGCGAAGGCCGCCCGGCAGTTCAAGGAGAACCGGGTCAGCTCGCGGTCGATCGCCCCGGTCGGCTGGGGCGACGGCGGGGGCGGCACGACCCGCGAGATGACCGGGAAGGCCGAGCGGCTGCGCGACCTCGAGGGCAGCGCGCAGGTGGAGTGGGAGCATCCGGATGCCTTCTTCGAGGCCGCCAAGGCTGAGCTGCCGCATCCTGCTGTGTGGGTCGGCGAGCTGTACCTGGAGCTGCATCGTGGCACGCTGACCAGCCAGCACGCCACCAAGGCGCTGCACCGCTGGGCGGAGCAGGCACTGATCGAGGCCGAGCTGTGGGCGGCGACGGATGCCGTGCGCACCGGTGCCGCGTATCCGCACGCCGAGTTCGATCGACTGTGGCAGGCGGTGCTGCTGCACGAGTTCCACGACATCCTCCCCGGTACCTCGATCGTGTGGGTGCACCGGGAGGCCGTCGCCGCACTCACGGACGTGCTGTCGGATGCGGAGGACATCGCCGATGCCGCACGGCGCTCTCTCGCGGGCGACGGGGATCGCCCGCTGCGGTTCAAGCCGACCTCGATCGGCGCGGGCCGGGCGCTCGGTGCGGAGTTCGTCGTGGAGTCCACGGCAACACCCGTCTCGCTGACCGCGGAGGACGGCGGGTGGCGGCTGGAGAACGAGCTCGTCTCGGTGCTCGTCTCGGCCGAGGGGCTGATCGTCTCGGCCGTCGACAAGGCGTCGGGGCGCGAGGCGGTCGCGGAAGGCAAGGCGGCGAACCTCTTCCAGCTGCACCAGGACTTCCCGAACAAGTGGGATGCGTGGGACATCGACCGCTACTACCGGGGCAGCGTCGAAGACCTCACGGCCGTCGCCTCCCTGGAGGCATCGATTGTCGGCGGCGTCGCGGTCGTGACCGTCGTGCGCCCGTTCTCCGCGTCGACGATCGAGCAGACCATCGTGCTCAGTCCGGAGTCGCGCACGGTCCTGCTGCGCAACGAGATCGACTGGCACGAGACCGAGAAGCTGCTCAAGCTCGCCTTCCCCCTCGACATCCAGGCGACGCATACCGCGGCCGAGACGCAGTTCGGCTACCAATCGCGAGTGACGCACGCGAACACCAGTTGGGAGGCCGCGAAGTTCGAGACGTCGATGCACCGCTTCGTGCTGGTGCAAGAACCCGGCTTCGGGGTCGCGCTGGTGAACGACTCGATCTACGGCTACGACACGTCGCGCGAGGTGTCCGACGATGCGGTCACGACCACCGTGCGGCTGTCGATGCTGCGTGCCCCGCGGTTCCCCGATCCCGACACGGATCACGGCCACCACGAGATCGAGGTCGGCTTCGTGATCGGAGCGGATGCCGCGATCGCCACAGCCGAGGGCATCCGGATCAACGCCTTCCCGACGGTCGTGCGCGGCGCGCGTGAGGTCGAGCCGCTGGTGTCGGTCGCGGGCGAGGGCATCATCGTGTCGGCGGTCAAGCTCGCCGACGACGGCTCCGGCGACGTGATCGTGCGTGTCTACGAAGCGCTCGGACGGCGCGCGAGGGGTGCGCTGACGGTCGGCTTCGCGCACCGCGAGGTGCGGGAGGTGAGCCTGATCGAGGACGACCTCGACCACGCGGGCGAGGAACTGCAGCTGCGCCCGTTCGAGGTCCGCACCCTCCGCATCATCCGCTAGCTCCGCGCCCGCGCCCGCGCCCTCACCTGCAGGCGCTTGCGGGATCGAAAACGTGCCGCAAAACCCGCCCGGAGGGGCGGTTTCGATCCCGCCAGGGACGGGAGCGGACGGGAGCGGGCGGGTCAGGGAGCGTCGCGGAAACGCTGGTAGTCGGAGAGGGACACCGCGGCGTAGGCGCGCGCCCACTCCAACAGTGCCTGCCCGAGCACGCGCCCGCTGCCGACGTAGCCGGCGACCTCGGTGGCCGTGAGTGACTGGCTGTGCG
Organism: Microbacterium sp. LB12; assembly: GCF_037150835.1. Classification (NCBI taxonomy): domain Bacteria; kingdom Bacillati; phylum Actinomycetota; class Actinomycetes; order Micrococcales; family Microbacteriaceae; genus Microbacterium; species Microbacterium sp. LB12. The sequence goes on from NZ_JBBCPF010000001.1 coordinate 559,760, forward strand.
CGCGGGCGATGGTCGCCGCGCACGCCTGTCCGTAGGTGATGAACGGGCCGTCGTCGAGGTCCTCCACGTCGATGCTGCCCTTCATATCGTGGAACTGCCGCACATAGAAGTCGGCGTTCGTGTTGCGCATGTGCCCGAGGAACGGGTCGGACAGCGCCTGCAGGATGCGCTGCAGCGCGACCACCCGCGCCCCTTGCCCGTGCGCGTCGATCGAGTCCTGCAGCGTGGACGGCTGGGCGATGCGGCCGTACTCGACGAGCACGCTCTGGGACGCCTGCTTCGGCTGCATCAGCACGGCACTGCCCTCGCCGTCCTGCAGCAGCACGAGGTAGCAGCGAGTGCCCACGCTGCCGACGCCAACGACGCGCCGCGCGACGTCGCTCACCGAGAAGTGCTCGAACAGCAGCGCCACATCCGGACTGGTCGTGCGACGGTACTGCGTCAACAGATCCTGCACGGATTCGAGGAGTGCGGGACCGACGGGAGAGGTGGTCGGCTCCTCGTGCAGGAAGCGGCGGCGGCCGTCGGGATCCTCGACCGTGAGGCGGCGCACAGCGCGCTCGCCGGTGCGCTTCTCGGCCTGCTTCACCGCGCTGCGGATCGCTTTCTGTGATGCCTTGTCGAGCATGGACCGCGAGGATGCCACGTCGAAGTGCGTGAAGTACCGAGCGGTGGGGCTCAGCTCGGTGGCGCGCGCGATGCCCCGGGCGTACCCGGCGACAGCCGCGAGCACAGCCGTATCGATGACCTCGTCGGAGCGCCCGCTCGCCTGGCCTCCGACGACGATGCTCGCGACGAGCCGCTTCACGTCCCACTCCCACGGCGCCCACGCGGCCTCGTCGAAGTCGTTGAGGTCGAACATCAGCGGCGCTCCGCAGAGGCGTAGAACCCGAAGTTCGACACGTGCGCGTCGCCGCAGGAGGCGACGAGGATGCCGCTGTGCGGAGCGTCCGCCAGATCCGCCGCCATCAGTGCCGCGGTGCCGCGATAGAACGCGAAGGGGCTCGCCGACATGCGCTCGGCGCGGAGCGGGACCAGCTCGGGGATGCGCGTGCTGTCCTGTGCGGCGAGGATGCCGAGCGGATCGCGGGTGCCGGATGCGAGCTCGGCGAGGGCACGTCGGGGAGAGCGCTTGCGTGCCTCTGCGCCACGATCGAGGAGTTCGCGGTGCGTCGGCGGGCGGGTCCAGGCAGGGAGCATGGGGCCATTGTGGCAGGCGGGCCGGTGCGGCACGATGACGGGATGGCGAGCATCGACGACGTGCGGGAGATCGCTCTCGCACTGCCCGGAGCGGAGGAGTCCGTCAGCGGTCACACGGGTGCCGCGGCCTGGCGGCTCAAGGGTGGGCAGTTCGCGTGGCTGCGCGGACCGAGTGCGACCGACCTGCGCCAGCTCGCGGAGCGTGGGAGGTCGTGGCCCGACGGGGTCGTGCTGGCGGTGCGGGTCGCCGACCTGGAGGAGAAGGAGGCGCTCCTCGCGGCGGAACCCGAGATGCTGTTCTCGATCCCGCACTTCGACGGATACCCCGGGCTGCTCGTGCGCCTGGATGTCGTCGATCGGGCGCGACTGGCCGAGATCGTCACGGATGCCTGGCTGGTGCGGGCACCCGCGCGGGTCGCGAAGGAGTGGCTCCGCTCGCACGGGCTCGACTGACGCGGCACCAGCTCCAAGGAAGTTGGCACCCGGCGTCGGACCCCGACGCGGTCAGGCCGGAGGGAGACGGAGGATCTCGGGGGACTCTCCGCCCGTGACGTCGTCGGCGATGCGGAGGCTGCGCGCCAGCTCGTCGAGGGCGCCGGTCAGGGTGCCGAAGCGCTCCTTGTCGCTGCACACGGCGGTCAGGGTCACCAGGTGCGTGCCGGTGTCCCACGTGTAGGTCGCGAACGGCGGCGATGACGGCGTCGACGGCATCGGCACGAGCAGCTTCTCGCCCACGCCGAGTCGGGTGGGGAACGACTCCGTGTCGTCGTAGTCCATCGGCATCGAGGCCCGCGCGATGCGCACGTCGGGGGTGAGCTGCTGCGCGGTCGCCATCGCCACGATCAGCTCGGGCTCCGCCTTCCACGTCCACACCAGCACGCGGCCGTCGGCCTTCTTCATCAGCATCGGCGCCGCCTGACTCATCGCCCATGCGCCGAAGCGGGAACCGGGGCGCTCGGTCGCCCCCATAGCGGCGTTGGCCTGCCCGAGGAGCATCCGGATGGCCGCCTTGCGGTGGCGGCGTCCCTTCCACCCGAGCGAGTCCGTCACGGGGATCCACAGCTGGGGATCGGCGTCGGCAGTCAGTCGCATGCCTCCACGGTAACGGCTGCGGCTGTGCGATGCCGGTACGCCTCGGACGTGCGCTCAGTGCCCTCGGGTAGAGTGGCCAGCGCCCGACCAGGGCTCTTCCTTGGCCGCCACATCGTAAGGCAGCATGTCTGTGACCTCCTCCGACGATCCGATCGATCCGTCGAGCGGCCCCGCCGCCGAACCCGCGCACCGCCCCCTGAAGATCGTGATCGGCTGCGACACGTTCGCCCCCGACATCAACGGCGCCGCCCGGTTCGCCGAGCGCCTCGCCGCGGGCCTCGTGCAGCGCGGTCACGACGTGCACGTCGTCGCCCCCAACCAGGCCTATCGTCGCGTGCAGCCGCGCACCGAGGTCATCGAGGGTGAGCCGATGACGCTGCACCGCCTTCCCTCGGTGCGCTGGGCACCGCACGACTGGCTGCGGTTCGTCTGGCCGTGGCGATCGAAGCACTATGCCCGCAAGGTCCTCGACCAGGTGCAGCCGGATGTCGTGCACATCCAGTCTCACATCGTGATCGGACGCGGGCTCGCCTATATCGCGCACGAGCGCGGCATCCCGGTGATCGCCACGAACCACGTGATGGCCGAGAACATCCTCGACCACACCACCATGCCGAAGTTCGTCGACGACATGGTTCTGAAGGCCGCGTGGGCGGATGCCAAGCGCACGTTCGACAAGACGCGCGCGATCACCACCCCGACCCGTCGTGCCGCCGACTTCCTCGAGCGGACCGTGGCGGTCGAGGGCGTGATCCCGGTCAGCTGCGGCATCGATCGCACCCAGTACTCGCCGGTGATCGCTCCGCGCGAGAAGAACCGGATCATCTTCGTCGGCCGGCTCACGGCCGAGAAGCAGGTCGAGGTCATCCTCAAGGCGATGACGAAGCTCGACCCCGCGCTCGAGACGACGTTCGACATCGTCGGCGGCGGCGACCAGCGCAAGCAGCTGGAGAACCTCACCATGCAGCTCGGGTTGGCGAACCGGGTCACGTTCCACGGCCGCACGACTGACGAGGAGCTGCGGGCGCTGCTGTCCCGCGCGAGCCTGTTCGTGATCGCCTCGATCGCCGAGCTGCAGTCGATCGCCACGATGGAGGCGATGGCGTCGGCCCTGCCGATCGTCGCGGCGGATGCCGTCGCCCTCCCGCACCTCGTGCACGACGGCGAGAACGGCTACCTGTTCGAGCCGGGGAACGTCGACGAGCTGGCCGCGCGCCTCACGGACGTGCTCACCGCAGAGCCGGCGGAGTACGAGCGGATGCAGCGCGCCTCGCTGGACGGCGTCGCGATCCACGACATCAACCGCACGCTCGACACGTTCGAGGCGCTGTACCGCGACGAGTCGCTGCCGGAGTAGCCGCCATGCACATCGTCTTCTTCGGCGATCAGCACCTCGACTCCCTCGGCGGAGCGCAGGTGTCGATGCGGCTCCAGCGCGAGTTCCTGGAACGCGCGGGTCACACGGTCACGGTCGTCGCGCCGAAGATGCACGGATCGCGGGTGTTGTCCGGATCCCATGGTGGCGCCTACGTGGATCTGCCGTCGATGCCGATCACCGTCGACCGCGAGTACTCGATGAGCTGGCCGGGGCGGGCGACCGACCGCGTGCTCGACCGCGCGATGACCCGCCGGCCGCCGGTCGACCTGGTGCACGTGCAGGCCGACTTCTGGGGGGCGTTCATCGGCCACCGTTACGCGCGCCGGCACGGCATCCCCGTCGTGCACACCATGCACAACCGGGTGGATGTCGGGATCGCGGCGGTCACTCCTCTTCACAAGCCCGTGCTCGCGGCGCTCAACGGTTGGCGCCGCATCGCCATGCGCGGCATCGGGAGTCCCACCGCGGGCAGCGACGGCTGGGCGTTCCTGCGCGGGCTCGCCGCCGGGGCATCCGCGGTGACGGCTCCGTCCACGCACTTCGCCCGCCGTCTCGAACAGCACGGTGTGTTCCCGCATGTCGACGTGATCTGGAACGGCATCGACGACGACCTGCGGGAGCAGACCCTCGCAGCCGGGTCGTCGGAGCGTGCGCCCGGGCGTCCGCGCTTCGTCTGGCTCGGCCGGATGAGCCCGGAGAAGCGCCTGCTGCCCTTCCTCGAGGCGTTCGTCGCCTCGGGAGTCGACGCCGAGCTGGAGATCATCGGTGGTGGGGCGCAGCGTGCCGCGGCCGAGAAGATCGTCCGCGGGCGCGACGGCGTGCGCTTCGCCGGACGACTGACGTACCCCCAGACTCTGGAGCGCATCGCCGCCGCCGACGCCCTCGTGCAGACGTCGATCGGGTTCGAGACGCAGGGGATGACCCCGTTCGAGGCGGCGACGCTCGGCACGCCGTCCGTGATCTGCGATCCGGACATCGCGGCGGAGCTCGGCGGCGGACTGTGGGCCGTGCCGGATGACGGCGGCGAGGCGACCGGGCGCGAGCTCGAGGCGCGACGCATCGCGGCCCTTGCAGAGACGCTGCGGCGCGCCGCATCCGACATCGCCGATGGCGCGGCGCCCGTGCCGGTTCCTGCCGTGGCGGAGGCATTCCGGCAGTCGTCGCGCACGGCCGCGATGGTCGAGGTCTACGAGCGGGTGCTGGCCGGGGCCTGACTGCCACGTCGACCGCTTCGGCGAGTGTCGGGTCAGAAGAAGCGGTAGAACGTCAGCGTCACCAGCGTGAAGGCGAGCCCGAGCATCCCCGCGCCGGCGATGCCGATCGCGACACCGGCGAGCACCTGCGAGCCGGCGCGGCGCACGGCGATCACACCCAGCACGAGGGCGATGCCGTAGACGAAGAACGAGATGATCCCGATCACGTTGTCCAGCACGATGATCGCTTCGTATCCGACGCTCATCGTGTAGAAGAACGGCCGCGCGAGTGAGGAGAGGAGGTTCACCGCCAGCGTGACGAGCGCGATCACGAAGGCGACCCTCCCGAGCGGGTTGCCGGTGCGCGTGATCGGCGCGGCGGGAGCGAACGGTGCGTAGCCGACCGGGGTTCCCTGGGTCGTGACCGGATATCCCTGGGCAGCGGTCGGGTAGGCGGGCGCCGCGGTCGGGTACGCCTGTGGAGCGGGCTGCGTGCCGGGGGTCGGGGTGCTCTGGCCGCCGGGAGCCGCGGTCGGGTACGCCTGCGGAGCGGTGGGAAATCCGGGAGCCGCCGGATACTGCGGCGTGGCAGGCAGGTGCGTCGCGGGTGGCGCGGGAGGCGAAACCGGGCTCGGCTGTCCGGACGGCGGAACGGAAGGCTGCTGGGGGTCGCTCATGACGATGAGCGTAGCCTCCGTCGTCGTGACGGGCGGGAGGATGGCGGCCGGGTCAGCTCTTGGCGCCGGTGAAGGCCAGCGCGCCGCCGAGGCCGATCATCATCACGCCTCCGGTGCCGGAGAGCGTCGACATGCGTCGAGGCGAGCGGGCGAACCACGTGCGGGCGGTGCCGGCGGCGAGGGCCCACACGCTGTCGCAGGCGAGCGCGAGCATCTGGAAGAGGAGTCCGAGCAGGAGCAGTTGCGCCCACACCGGGCCGGCCGAGGGGGCGACGAACTGCGGCAGCACGGCCACGAAGAACGCGATGGTCTTCGGGTTGGTCACACCGACGATGAATCCCTGGCGCAGCAGCCTCCCCGCGGACGCCGGTGCGCGGTCGGCATCCGGGGTGTGATCCTTGCGGTGACGGATGGCCTGGACCCCGAGCCATACGAGGTATCCGGCACCGATGATCTTGATGACGGTGAATGCCGCGACCGACGATGCGACGATCGCGCCGACCCCGAACGCCACCGCGAGCACGGCCGGCACGGTGCCGAGCGCGTTGCCGACGACGCTGAGCACGCCCGCGCGGCGGCCGAGGGAGAGCGAGCGGCCGATCACGAACAGCACGCTGGGGCCGGGGATGACGATGATCACGACAGACGCGACGGCGAAGGCGACGAGGTGGTCGATCGGGATCATGAGCCGACGATACACCGCCGTGCGGGGCGGCGAACGGTCCCGGGATCAGCGGTAGATGTGCCCGGGCTCGGCCCGCTGGTCGAGGTCGCGACCGGCGACGAGGTTCCAGTCGGTCGGGGTGCGGCGGTGGCCGTCGCGGCGGAGTTCGACGAGGGTGGCGACAGTCGCCCACGCGGCGAGGGCGATGAGTGCGATGACGAGTATCATGGCAGAAACGCTACGTTCGATGTTGAACCGCCACGAGTGGCAGAATAGACTGTCAACGTACGAAAACTGCCATTCAGGAGTGAGCATGAAGACGGTCGCCTGCATCATCCAGGACGGGTTCGCGCCCTTCGAGTTCGGTGTCGCGTGCGAGGCGTTCGGCCTGGATCGTTCCGCCGACGGCGTGCCGAACTTCGACTTCCGCATCGTCGCGCCCCGACCGGGTGTCGTGGCCTCGAAGATCGGCTTCTCGGTCAACGTCGAACACGACCTGACCTTCGCCTACGAGGCCGATCTGGTCGTCTTCTGTCCGGTGCCGCGCGAGGTGTGGGGCGAAATCGATCCCCTCCTGCTCGACGTCGCCCGAGACGCCGTCGCCCGCGGAGCCTGGGTCATGAGCGTGTGCAGCGGCTCGTTCATCCTCGCCGCCGCCGGTGTGCTCGACGGTCGCCGGGCCACCACCCACTGGATGTACTCCCACGTCATGGCGGACATGTATCCGCAGATCGATATCGATCCCGATGTGCTGTTCGTGCAGGACGGGAAGATCATCACGAGTGCCGGTACGGCGGCGGGCATCGACGCCTGCCTGCACCTGCTCCGGCAGGAGGTGGGCGCCGAGCTCACCAACCGCATCGCGCGGCGCATGGTCGTGCCACCGCAGCGCGACGGTGGTCAGGCACAGTTCATCGACCGGCCGATCCCCGTGGTCGCCACCGACTCGCTCGCGGCCGTCGCCGACTGGGCGGTCGAGCATCTGCGCGACGATCTCGGGGTCGACCAGCTCGCCGCGCGGGCGCTCATGTCGCCGCGCACGTTCGCCCGGCGCTTCAAATCGGAGTACGGCGCGACCCCCGCGGCCTGGCTGGCCCGGCAGCGCATCATCCACGCGCAGCGGATGCTGGAGCGCACCGACCTCCCGCTCGAGCACATCGCCGACGAGTGCGGATTCGGGTCGGCCGCCGTGCTTCGCCAGAACTTCGCCAGGGTGCTCGGCCTCACACCCACGGCCTACCGGTCCCGGTTCTCCTGCGCCGAGGAGTCCGCCGCCCCCGCAGCCTGACCCCGCCCCGCCCCGTCCCGCCCCCCGCCCGCCCCCCCCCCCCCCCGCCCGCCCCCCGCCCCCCCCCGCCCCGCCCCCGCCCCGCCCCCGCCCGTCCCCGCCCGTCCCCGGCCCGTCCCCGGCCCGTCCCGTCCCCGACCCGGCCCGCCCCGACCCGGCCCGTCCGTGGCGGGATCGAGAACGGGCCGCGGAAGGCCCGTACAGGTGCGGCATTAATCCCGTGACGGAGTGCCCCGGAGCGTTTTTGGCCCAGCGCCGGGACGCGACGCGCGAGATCAAGAACGGCCCGCGGGCGATGCTCGCTTAGGTGCGCGCGTGGTTCGTCGCGATGCGGCATCGAAAGGGGGCCGCGGAGGGTGGTGGTGGGTGCCATGTTGATCCCGCGGGCGCGGGCGCGGGCGTGGGGCGCGAGACGCGGGCGCGGGCGCGGGCGCCCGCGGGCGCGGGGTGGGGCTAGGCGGTCCAATGGGCGGGGGAGGGCAGGGCGACGTCCTGCACCTCGACCCCGGCGTCCGTGACCGAGGCGACGCAGTACAACAGCGACTGGGTGGGATACCCGTGCGGGCGGTTGTCGCGGATGATCGCACGGTCGTCCTCGGGCGGAAGTGCCGTGGATGCCGCGAGCAGCGCCGTCCACTCGGCCGTCCAATCCGGGCTGTCGACCGTGGGGCCCAGGGCGCGGAACTCGGGCAGCCACGCGGCGATCCTCGGGGTGGTCGCATCGTCGAGGTCGTCATGCGCGATCATGTGCGTGCCGGGGGTGATGCGCGTCTCGCGCAGGTCCTCGCCGTCCCACGACAACACTCTGGCGCCGTCCGGGCCTACCTCGAGCAGGTTGAAGCCGTGCATCGGCAGAGGTGCGACGGGAGAGCGCGCAGTGACCGACTCGAGCGCGAGGGCACCACGCGAGACGGGATGGCTCGTCGGGAGGTCGTGCACATCGGCTCGGTTCAGCAGCACGGCGAGGCGACGCTCGGCAGGATTCACGGCGAGCCAGGCGCCTCCCGCGCGTCGATCGCGGATGCCGATCACTCCGGGGTAGTCCTCGGGCCACCAGGCGCCGATGGAATCCCAGGCCCGCAGCGGGTCCTCGTCGCGAACCGCGAGGAGTCGTGCGGAACCGGCAGCTTCGACATCGATCACGACCGTGCACACGGTGCCAAGTCTAGATCGCGCGTCACACGTCGGCCCCTGCGTGGGGCCCGGTGGGGCAGAATCGAGACGTGAACATCGTCGTCGGAGTCACAGGCGGCATCGCCGCGTACAAGACGGTGCACCTGGTGCGCCTGCTCACGAAGGACGGTCACGAAGTGACCGTGGTTCCCACCGAGGATGCGCTGCGCTTCGTCGGGCTGCCGACCTGGGAGGCGATCAGCCGCCACCCGGTCACCACGAGCGTGCACGACGACGTGGCGAAGGTGCGGCATGTGGCACTCGGTCAGGCTGCCGAGTTGGTGATCGTGGCGCCGGCGACAGCGAACACGATCGCGAAGATCACCGCGGGGCTCGCCGACGACCTGCTCGGCACGACGCTGCTCGCCACGGAGGCTCCGGTGCTGCTCGCCCCGGCCATGCACGCCGAGATGTGGCGGAACAAGGCCACCCAGGCGAACATCGCCACACTGCGCGAGCGCGGTGTGCATCTCGTCGGTCCGGCGGATGGTGAGCTCGCCGGCGGGGACAGCGGACCGGGGCGGATGTCGGAGCCGGAGGAGATCTTCGCCGCCGCTCAGGCGCTGCTCGCCCCCGGTGACCTCGCTGGTACGCGCGTCGTGGTCTCGGCCGGCGGCACGCGCGAGCCGATCGATCCGGTGCGCTTCCTCGGCAACCGCTCCAGTGGAAGGCAAGGCGCAGCGCTCGCCGCGGAGGCCGCCGCCCGCGGGGCGGAGGTCACGCTGGTGTCGGCGAACATCTCGGGCGACGTGCTCGCCGAGGTGCGGCATCCGTCGATCCGCCTCGTGCGTGTCGGTGCCGCCACCGAGCTCGCGGAGGCGATGAAGCGCGAGGCTGCGGATGCCGATGTGGTCGTGATGGCTGCGGCGGTCGCCGACTACCGTCCGGTGCAGGTGTCGGAGCGCAAGCTCACCAAGGAGGGCGGTGGCGTGCCGGCGATCGAGCTGATCGAGAACGAGGACATCGTGGCGGCGCTGGTCGCGGCGCGGAAGCCCGGTCAGCTCGTGGTCGGGTTCGCGGCCGAGACTCCGGAGGATGAGGCCGAGCTGCTCGACCGGGCGCGGCGCAAGCAGCAGCGCAAGGGCGTCGATGTGCTGGTCGTGAACGAGGTCGGCTGGGAGCGCGGATTCGAGAGTGCGGAGAACGCCGTGCAGATCCTCGGTCCCGGAGGCGTGGTCGCGGCTTCGGCATCCGGATCCAAGCGTGCGGTCGCGTCGGCGATCTGGGACGCCATCGTGCAGGAGCGCTGACCGCGCGGACTGGAGGAGAATGCGGGCGAGTGCTAAACTTGAGTCAACACGACTCAACTTTGACCCCGCCTCCCGATCCGGCAGGCGGGAGACGACCAGAAGGAGCAACTCCAGGAGGAGCGCATGACCACCCCGCAGACCGGTAACCAAGACCAGCAGTCCGCCCTCGAGCAGTTCGGCATCAACCTCACCGACCGTGCACGCCAGGGCAAGCTCGACCCCGTGATCGGACGCGACAGCGAGATCCGTCGCGTCAGCCAGGTGCTCACCCGCCGCACGAAGAACAACCCCGTGCTGATCGGTGAGCCCGGCGTCGGAAAGACGGCCGTCGTCGAAGGCCTCGCCCAGCGCATCGTCGCGGGCGACGTCGCCGAATCCCTCAAGGGCAAAGAGCTCGTCACCCTCGACATCTCCGCGCTCGTGGCCGGGGCCATGTATCGCGGGCAGTTCGAAGAGCGGCTGAAGCAGGTCCTCAAGGAGATCACCGAGTCCGACGGTCAGATCATCACGTTCATCGATGAGCTGCACGTGCTGATGGGCGCGGGCGGTGGAGAGGGCTCGGTCGCGGCATCCAACATGCTCAAGCCGATGCTCGCCCGCGGTGAGCTGCGGTTGATCGGCGCGACCACGCTCAACGAGTACCGCGAGTTCATCGAGAAGGATGCCGCGCTCGAGCGCCGCTTCCAGCAGGTGTATGTCGGTGAGCCCACGGTCGAGGACACGATCGCGATCCTCCGCGGGCTCAAGGGGCGCTACGAGGCGCACCACGGTGTCACCATCTCCGACAGCGCCCTCGTCGCGGCCGCCGCCCTGTCGAGCCGGTACCTGCCCGCGCGGCAGCTGCCCGACAAGGCGATCGACCTGATCGACGAGTCGATGTCGCGCCTCAAGATGGAGATCGATTCCTCCCCGGTGGAGATCGACCAGCTCAAGCGCCAGGTCGATCGGCTCAAGCTCGAGGAGCTCGCGCTGAAGCGGGAGAAGGATGCCGCGTCGAAGGAGCGTCTCGGCGCCCTGCGCGAGCAGCTCGTCGGCATGGAGAAGGAACTCGCCGGTCTCGAGGCCCGCTGGGCGCGTGAGCGTCAGGGCCTGAACCGCGTGGGCGAGCTGAAGAAGCAGCTCGACGATGCGATCACCCAGCGTGACCTCGCCATGCGCAACGCCGACTACACGAAGGCGTCGAAGCTGGAGTACGAGACGATCAAGCGCCTGGAGCGTGACATCGCCGAGGCCGAGCAGGCCGAGGCGGCGACGCCGGCAGAGCCGCGCATGGTGAACGAGCAGGTCACCGACGAGGACATCGCCGCCGTGATCGCCGCGTGGACGGGCATCCCGGTGGGGCGCCTGCTGCAGGGCGAGAGCGAGAAGCTGCTGCACCTGGAGAACGAGCTCGGCAAGCGTCTGATCGGGCAGAAGGATGCCGTCAAGGCGGTGTCGGATGCCGTCCGCCGCTCGCGTGCGGGGATCAGCGATCCCGGTCGCCCGACCGGTTCGTTCTTGTTCCTCGGCCCGACCGGTGTCGGCAAGACCGAGCTGGCCAAGGCGCTCGCGGAGTTCCTGTTCGACGACGAGCACGCCATGGTGCGCATCGACATGTCGGAGTACGGCGAGAAGCACTCGGTGTCGCGGCTCGTCGGCGCCCCTCCGGGCTATGTCGGCTACGAGCAGGGTGGTCAGCTGACCGAGGCCGTACGGCGTCGCCCATACAGCGTGATCCTGCTCGACGAGGTCGAGAAGGCGCACCCCGAGGTGTTCGACGTGCTGCTGCAGGTGCTCGACGACGGTCGACTGACCGACGGTCAGGGGCGCACGGTCGACTTCTCGAACGTGATCCTGATCCTCACGTCCAACCTCGGCTCGCCGATCCTCATCGACCCGGTGCTCGCACCCGATGAGAAGCGCGACCAGGTGATGGCGCTGGTGCGGCAGGCGTTCCGTCCGGAGTTCCTGAACCGTCTCGACGACATCGTGATGTTCTCGGCTCTCAGCGAAGACGACCTCGCGCAGATCGTCGAGCTGTCGATCGACCAGCTGCACGCGCGGCTGAAGGATCGTCGGCTCACGCTCGCGGTCACCCCGGACGCCCGGTCCTGGCTTGCCGAGCGTGGCTACGACCCGATGTTCGGAGCGCGTCCGCTGCGCCGCCTCATCCAGAGCGAGGTGCAGAACAAGCTCGCGACCGCGTTGCTGTCGGGTGGAGTGCACGATGGCGACACCGTGCGGGTCGACATGGCCGCCGATGGCACGGGCCTGGTGCTCACCTCGACGACGCCCGAGCCCGCTCCGGTGGAAGAGCCCGACGACGATGACGTGATCGAGGCGGAGCTGCTCGACGACTGATCCGCGAGGAGGTCAGCGCACCGCGTCGTCGCCGACCTCCACCTGATCCTTGCGGATACGGCGCAGTCCTCTGAGGAGGGCTGCGCCGTTCGCCAGGCTGAAGACGAAGCGGACGAGCACGAGGCAGGTCCACAGCGCCGCAGCGTCTGGTGCGAGGAGCCGGCACGCGACGAGCGCGATCGGGGCGAGCACGAGGTAGGTGAGGAGCAGTCCGAGCAGACCCGCCCTGGCGCCGAACACGACCTTGAGATAGGCGAACAGGGAGCCTGCGAACGGCTCCAGCAGCAGTTGGACCGCGATGAGCGCGCTCAGCGTGGCGTCGCCGACCGGGCTCACGCCGACAGAGGCGAGCACGAGGAGCGCTCCAGCGATCGGCACGACGAACACCCCGACCGTGCTGAATGATGCGCCCACGTATCGCGTGTCTTTCCCCGGGTCCTGCAGGCTCATCCGTCCGGCGGTCTGGCCCACCATCTTCAGCGGGATGATGATCGTCCGGCACAGGGCGACGCCCGCGGCGACCTGCGCGGCGACGCCCACCGAAATGCTTGCGGCGATCATCTGGGCGACCATGAACAGCACCATGAAGACGGCGCCATCCAGCGAGTTGAGCACCCGATCACCGATGCGTCGAAGCGAGAAGTCCGGGGCGAGCAGGAGCCGGACATGCACGCCGACCCCGGCCAGTCGACGCCGGCGCTCCACCAGCATCGCGATGACCATGAGCGAGGCGAGCGCCGACTGCAGGGCGATGGCGAGGATCGGATCCGGGATGAACAGGACGACGGCCAGGCCCAGCGCCAGTCCGATCAGCGATCGGGTGAGCGTGATCGTCAGGTTGTCCTTCTCGCGCCCGAGGTGCTGGAAGGCGGCGGCGAGCACGCTCGTGTGCGACGACAGGATGTTCGCAGGCAGCTGCACGATCAGCGCGACCCAGAGGGCGACTCCGAGGACCGAGCCGCGGGGGGAGGCGTACGTGAGAGCGATGCCCGCGGCGGCGCTGATCGCGACGACGATGAAGGAGACCGCCGATGCGAGGCGGAGGTTCCCCGCGATCGCGCTCGCGATCAGGGCCGGATCGGTGCGGGCCCGTGCCAGGTCGCGCAGAGTCCCGATCCCGACGCCGACGTTGACGAGCGTGCCGAGCCCGCTGATCGTGGCGGCCGTGCCGACGATGGCGGCGAAGTCTGCTCGGCTAGTGGCGAGCGCCACGGCCAGCAGCACGAACGACGCCCCGAGCGGGATGACCAGGGCCAGCATCATCGGGGTCGCGTGCGTCAGCACCCGGCCGACGTCGCTCCGGAACTCGTGGAGTGTCACAGTCGGCCTTTCAGGACGGCGATGTTGTGTCGGGAGGCATCGATGCGCGTCCACACGTCGTCGAAGTCCTTCGCGCTCAGGGAGCGTCGGATCTCGGGAGCGATCGACGCCGATGGCACCGTGGCGAAGCACCCGCCGCCGCGGCCGAAGACCGGGACGCGCGCGGCCTCCAGCAGCTCGACCAGGTCGGCGCCGATCGCCTGTTGCGCAGTGCTCAGCGCGAGTGCCATCCTGACGACGTCCGGTTCGCCGAAGGCATCGACGATCGCGGTCGACAGCAGGTCCCAGTACTTCTGCTCCTGACGGAGTCTCGGAAACGCGCCGTTCGGTCGGATGATGCCGCCGAAACGGGTTCCGGCGAGACAGGCGAGCTTCGACAGGGTGAAGGCGACCGCGGCCCCGCGCTCCAGCCACCAGGCGACGGTCGTCCGAAAGGCGTCACCATACGGCACGGCATACGCGAGGTCGACGAGAAGCCGGACCCTCGGATCGCTGCTTCTGACGTCGATCATCGGAGGCGTGGTGTCGATGGGGTTCCCCGGCTCGGTGATCACCGCCACGGTCTCGACCGCGGCCGGCGACAAGACCATCTCACGCAGTTGAGCATCATCGCTGTAGGTGGCGACCTGCGCGCCGATGGCATGGCAGGCCCTCTCGTACCCCGGGTAGGAGTACGCGGGAACGATGACGCGTCGCGCTGCGCAGGAGCGGAGCCCTTCGAGGATCGCCTGCTCGGCTCCGCGGGCGAAGATCGTCGTTGCGCCGTGCGATGAGAAGTCCCAGGGGGTCCGTCGGAGCGACTCGAAGGCAGCCGCCGGATATCGGCTCCACGACAGGTCCCTCATCCGGCGGAGGATCGCCCGCTGGAAGTCGGCGGAAGGTGACCGGTCGGGGAGGGCGAAGCTGCCGTTCGTCGGGGGTTCGAGGACATGCGCGGATGAGGGCATCGGGCGCATCACTCGGGCGCGTGCGTGTCCAGAAGCGCCGAGATATGCGTGTGGTCGCCGAGGAGGAGCCATGGAGAGTCGTGCGGGAGCAGGACTTCTGCGCTCTCTTCCCGTCCGAAGGCATTGATCTGCTCGAGCGACATGCCCATCTCCCGTTCGAGGAACTGGGCGACCGTCCAGAGCGCGGCGCTGCGTTCGGTGAAAGGGCCGAAGTTCTGCACGTAGTCCGGGATCCACTGCACGAACTCGCGAACGAACTCTCGATCTCCGACACGCTCGTAGTATCCGGTCGGCGTGATGGATTCGTGGTGCAGGAATCGCTCTCCGGGGAAGCTCGCGCAGAGGCGGCCGTAGGCCACGGTCTGGAGGATCAGCTCATGCCAGACCCGGTCGACCTCCGGGATGACCGCGATGCGTCTCCCGGAGGTCGCCGAGGTGATGGCGAGGAACTTGAGGCACTCCACGAATTCCTGCTCGACGGTGTCGCGTGACTGGTCGTCGATGCGATCCATCACGGTCGTCGCGTAGCTGCGGTCGAGGGGGATCCGCCGGGTCATGTTCCTTCGCCTCCGTGGTTCAGAGCTCGACGGGTGCGGGAGCCGCGCAGCAACTGGTCTCGGCGTTCTTCGCCTCCGTGCGCTTGTCCGCGAGGATCTGATCGATGAGATTGTCCATGGTGTTCTCCTTCTTCCTTGTGCAGGTTGTGCAGGTTCTTCTTGTGCAGGGTGCGGTCGCGTCGTCGTCAGCCGACGACGACGCAGCAATCCATGTCGACTCTCTTGATCTCTTCGATCTTCAGAGCCAGCACGCGTTCGATGAGCTGCTGCATCGTGACCTCTCTTCCATCGGTGCTGCTTCTCCATATGAACGGGATAAGCAGTCATATGAGGCTAGTGCGACCATGGAGCGGAAGCCAGACTTCTCTCGCGAGAGTGCCGGAGTATCGGTCTTCGGCCCCAGGACATGCCCTCCCGCACGTGAAGAGGCCCGGTATGCATGACGCGTACCGGGCCTCTTTGCCGAGTCGCCGACGGTCAACGCAGAGGCGGGCGGTACACGCCGCCGAGGGCGTCGCGCTCGAGCTCCTGTCCGATCAGCGAGTGCCGCCGCGAGTACGCGAAATAGATCACCAGACCGAGGGTGAGCCAGACGGCGAATCGCGCCCAGGTCTCGGTGCTGAGGTTGAGCATCAGCCAGAAGCAGGCGATCGCCGAGATCCACGGCAGCCACGGCGACAGCGGCACCATGAACGGGCGCTCCAGGTCGGGGCGGGTCTTGCGCAGGATCGGCACTCCGATGCTCACGAGCACGAACGCCGACAGGGTGCCGATGTTGATCATGTCGCCCAGGACCTGTACGTCCGTGAACCCCGCGATGAGCGCGATGATCACGCCCACGATGAGCTGGATGCGGATCGGCGTGCCACGCTTGGCGTCGGTGACGCTGAGCGAGCGCGGGAGCAGGCCGTCGCGGCTCATCGCGAACACCACGCGCGCGAGGCCCATCAGCAGCACCATCACGACCGTGGTGAGGCCGACGAGACTGCCGATTGCGATCACCTGCGCCGCCCAGGTCGCCCCGACCAGTTCGAAGGCGCTGGCCAGAGACGGCTGATCGAGCTTCGCCAGCTCGGTGTACGACACCATCCCGGTGATCACGATCGCGACCAGCACGTAGAGCACCGTCACGATGACCAGACCGAGGATGATGCCTCGCGGCACGGTGCGCTTGGGATCCTTGGTCTCCTCCGCACTGGTGGCGACGACGTCGAATCCGATGAACGCGAAGAACACCAGCGCCGCACCGCTGAGGATGCCGAAGACGCCGTAGACCGTCGGGTCGGATCCGGTCAGGAACGAGAACAGCGACTGGGTCCAGGCGCTCTCGGATGCCACGCCCTCCTGGGCCGGCGGCACGAAAGGGGAGTAGTTGGCGCCGTTGATGAAGAACAGTCCGACGACGATCACGAACAGCACGATCGCGACCTTGATCACCGTGAACACGCTGTTGACCCGGCTCGACAGACGGGTGCCGAGGGCGAGCAGCACCGTGAAGATGGCCACGATCACGACGGGCCCCCAGTCGAAGCTCAGCGATCCGAGCTGGAGCGTCATCGGGATCTGCAGGTCGAACAGCGACACGGTGTCGCCGAGGTACACGCCCCAGTACTTCGCGATGACCGCCGAGGCCATCAGCATCTCGAGGATGAGATCCCAGCCGATGATCCACGCCAGGAACTCGCCGAGCGTCGAGTAGGTGAACGTGTACGCCGAGCCCGCCACCGGGATCGACGAGGCGAACTCCGCGTAGCAGAGGATCGCGAGTCCGCACACGGCCGCCGCGATGATGAACGAGATGATGACGGCGGGGCCGGCGTGGTGGGCGGAGGCCTCGGCGCCGACCGAGAAGATCCCGGCGCCGACGGCGACCGCGACGCCCATGACCGCGAGGTCCCACACGCCCAACGAGCGTCTCAGGGATCGCTTCTCGTCGTGGGTCTCCGCCATGGACTGCTCGACTGACTTGACTCTGCGCTGAATCGCCATGCGGACGAGACTACGAGGGTGGCAGGTCGAATCGCCGTGCTACCGCCCGATGTGCCGGGATACTTCCGCGCAGACGCAGAAGAGCGCCGCACCTTGCGGCGCGACGCTCTTCGGGGAGGCTTCGATTCAGGCGCTGAGCACGACCGTCTCGGCGATCGGGCGACGCACGCGCGGGGCGACCTCGCGCTCCTGCAGCACCTCGGGAAGGGACTCGACATCACCGAACTCGCCGAGCGCGAAGACGGTGGTCGGCACGAAGCGCGGCTCGAGGTCGGCGAACTCGCGGACGACCTCGGGGTCGAAGCCGCTCATCTGGTGCACGACGAGTCCGTCGTGGTGCGCCTGCACCGAGAAGTGCGCGACGGCCTGGCCGAGGTCGTACAGCGCGTGGGTGATCGGGGTGCCGTCTTCGGTGGCCGTCTCGGCGATCGCGACGACGAGCACGGCGGCGTTGCCCGCCCATGCCTGGTTGAAGCCCATCAGTGCGTCGACGACCTGCGCGTGCAGCGCCGTGCCGCGGCGGGCGACGATGAAGCGCCAGGGCTGGATGTTGTTGGCCGAGGGGCTCCAGCGAGCGGCCTCGAGTGCGGTGGCGAGCTTGGCCTCGTCGATCGTGCTCTGTGCGTCGAAGGCGCGGGGGCTCCAGCGTCCGGCGAGCACGTCGAGGACGGGGTGCTCGGTCGGGGCGGTGCGGTCGATGACGGGAGTGCTCACAGAAGTGCCTTTCAGAAGGGGTCTATCGGACTCCTTCGTCCGGGTACACGGGAACAAACCGATGCATGTGCATGCATATTCCCGATCCATTCCATCATGTCGCGGTGGGACCGCGTCCGCTCAGACGGGGAGGTTGTGGGATGCCGCGTCCGCGAGGGCCGCACGCACCGCACGGATCGACGGAGCATCCGCCGACACCCGCCGGGCGGAGGAGAAGATCTCGCGCCGCGGTGCGCGGGGGAGCGGCGCCAGGTCGACCGTGGGGGTGTCGCCCGCCCACACGAGCTCGGGCAGGAGGCCGACCGCGAGTCCGGCGTGGATCAGGCGCACGTGCGCGGTGAGGTCGGCGATCTCGAACCGCACGTCGGGCTCGAAGCCCGCGGTGCGGCACAGCTGCTCGGCCCAGGCGCGCGAGGCGGTGCCGGCGGGCTCCAGCACCCACGGTTCGTCGCGCGTCGCCCACAGTGCCGCAGAGGCATCGGCGTGCGTGGGCGATCCGGGCTGCCGGGCGAGCGCGATCGCGTCATGTGCCAGCACCACGCGGTCGAGGTCGGCGTGGATCGGACGGGTGTGCCCCGGATACTGCTCGGCGAGGATCAAGTCGAAGTCACGGCTCGACACTCCCACGAGCCCGGTCTCGGGATCGCACTCGGTGACCTCGACCCGCAGCGCCGGATGCCGGTCCTTGAGGGATTGGAGCGAACGGGGGAGGAGCGAGTGCGCCGTGGACTGGAACACCGCGACACGGACGGTGCCGGTGACCTCGGTGAGCGACTCGGCGACCGCGACCTCGGCGTGCTCGAGCTGATCGAGGACCGCGATCGCCTGCGTGACCAGCACGTTCCCCTGCGGCGTGAACTGCACCCCGCGCCCCACGCGGCGCAGGAGCGGGACGCCCACATCGCGCTCCAGGGCGCTCAGCTGCTGCGACACCGACGCCTTGCTGTAGGAGAGCGCATCGGCCACGGCGGAGAGGGTTCCGCGGCGAGACAGCTCGACGAGCATCCGCAGTCTGTTGACATCGAGCACGCCGTTCCGTCCGTTCAGTCTGAGTGAACAGAATTCACACAAATCGATTGATAGACGGAGCCTACCGAGCGGCAGGACAATGATCCAGTCGCACACTCGACCCTGGTGTGCGCTCCCCCTGGAAGGCCCGTCCATGACTGTCATCGATGACACCACCCCGCAGACCCGCGACGTCGCCGCCCTCGTGCAGCGCTGGCTCGTCGAGAGTGAGACCCACCCCGTCGAGCCGGCCGCACAGCGGCTGTCCGAGGTGCTCAAGGACCCGAACGGGCTCGCGTTCACGGTCGGCTTCGTCGACGGCGTGATGCGCCCCGAGGATCTGCGTGTCGCCGGCCGCAAGCTCGCCGAGATCTCGGAGATCACTCCGAGCCTGCTGCCCGGGTACCTGCGTGCCGCGATCAAGACCGGTGGCTTCTGGGCACCGAAGCTCCCCGGTGTCGTCGTGCCGATCTCGCGCCGCGTGCTGCGCGCCATGGTCGGCCACCTCGTGCTGGACGCGACCCCCTCCAAGCTCGGCCCCGCCATCGCGAAGCTGCGCAAGAGCGGCAACCGCCTCAACCTCAACCTCCTCGGTGAGGCCGTGCTCGGCGAGCGCGAAGCCGGACACCGCCTGAAGGGCACCCGCGACTTCCTCGCCCGCGACGACGTCGACTACGTGTCGATCAAGGTGTCGAGCGTCGTCAGCCAGCTGTCGATGTGGTCGTTCGACGAAGCCGTCGCCGACGTGGTCGAGAAGCTCACCCCGCTCTACGAGCTCGCCGCCAAGGCCGAGGCCAAGGGCAAGGCCAAGTTCATCAATCTCGACATGGAGGAATACCGCGACCTCGACCTGACGATCGCGGCCTTCACGAGCATCCTCGACCAGCCCGGGCTGGAGAACCTCGAGGCCGGCATCGTGCTGCAGGCCTACCTGCCCGACGCGCTGGGCGCCATGCAGCACCTGCAGGAATGGGCCGCCGCCCGCCGCGCCAAGGGCGGAGCGCCGATCAAGGTGCGCGTCGTGAAGGGCGCGAACCTCGCCATGGAAGAGGTCGACGCCGCGATCCACGGCTGGCCGCTCGCGACCTACGGCACCAAACAGGACTCAGACACCAACTACAAGCGCGTGCTCGACTGGGCGATGACGCCGGAACGACTGGATGCCGTGCGCATCGGCGTCGCCGGTCACAACCTGTTCGACATCGCCTACACCTGGCTCCTCGCCCAGGCGCGCGGCGTGGCCGACCCCGACGGCACCGATCCTCTCGTCGAGTACGAGATGCTGCTCGGCATGGCGACGGGGCAGGCCGAGGCCGTCCGCAAGGATGTCGGTCGCCTGCTGCTCTACACGCCGGTCGTGAACCCGGCCGAGTTCGACGTCGCGATCGCGTACCTCGTGCGCCGCCTCGAGGAGAACGCCAGCCCGGAGAACTTCATGTCGGCCGTGTTCGAGCTCGCCTCGAACCCGACGCTGCTCACCCGCGAGCGGGAGCGCTTCGAACGCTCGCTCGCCGCACTCGAGGTCGACCGCTCCGTGCCGACGCCGCATCGCGTGCAGGACCGCACGGTCGAGGCTCCGGCCGGAACCACCACCGGCTTCGAGAACCAGGCCGACACCGACCCCGCGCTCGCCGCCAACCGTGCGTGGGGGCGCGAGATCCTCGCCCGCTCGGTCGGCACGACCCTCGGCCTCGACACGATCGCCATCGCCAAGGTCGAGACCGACGCCGAGCTCGACGGCATCTTCACCGCCGCGACGGCCGCCGCCGCCAAGTGGGCCGCGCTCCCCGCGTCCGACCGCGCCGCCGTGCTGCACCGTGCGGGCGACGAGCTGGCCGCGCGCCGTGGACAGCTCATCGAGATCATGGCGCACGAGGCGGGCAAGACCATCGCCGAGGCCGACCCGGAGATCAGCGAGGCGATCGACTTCGCCCACTACTACGCCGAGCGTGCGCTCGATCTCGAGACCGTGTCGGGCGCCGAGTTCGTGCCGTCGAAGGTCACCGTCGTCACCCCGCCGTGGAACTTCCCGGTCGCGATCCCCGCCGGCGGTGTGCTCGCCGGTCTGGCGTCCGGCTCGGCCGTGATCATCAAGCCCGCCAAGCTCACGCAGCGCTGCGGTGCCGTGATGGTCGAGGCGCTGTGGGCGGCCGGTGTGCCGCGCGACCTGCTCGCCCTCGTCGACCTGGCCTCGCGCGACCTCGGCACGCGCCTGGTCGCCGGCCCCGCGGTCGACCGCGTGATCCTGACCGGCGCGTACGAGACCGCGCAGCTGTTCCGCTCGTTCCGCGCCGACCTGCCGCTGCTCGCCGAGACCAGTGGCAAGAACGCGATCATCGTGACGCCGTCGGCTGACCTCGACCTCGCCGCCGCCGATATCGCCCGCAGCGCCTTCGGCCACGCGGGGCAGAAGTGTTCCGCCGCGTCGCTGGCAATCCTCGTCGGATCGGTCGCCGACTCGAAGCGCTTCGAGCGCCAGCTGGTGGATGCCGTGACCTCGATGCGCGTCGGCCTGCCCGACGACCCGGCCACGCAGATGGGTCCCATCATCGAGCCCGCGAACGGCAAGCTGCTCACCGCGCTCACGAAGCTCGAGAAGGGCGAGCGCTGGCTGGTGGAGCCGCGCAAGCTCGACGCCGACGGCAAACAGTGGACACCCGGCGTGAAGACCGGAGTGCGCGAAGGATCCTACTTCCACCTGACCGAGTTCTTCGGCCCGGTGCTCGGCATCATGCACGCCAAGGACCTCGACGAGGCCCTGCGCCTGCAGAACGCGGTCGACTACGGCCTCACCGCGGGTCTGCACTCGCTCGACTCCGACGAGGTCGCCACCTGGCTCGACCAGGTCGAGGCCGGCAACCTCTACGTGAACCGCGGCATCACCGGCGCGATCGTGCAGCGGCAGCCGTTCGGCGGCTGGAAGCGCTCGGCCGTGGGCGCCGGCGCCAAGGCGGGCGGACCGAACTACCTGTTCGGCCTCGGCGACTGGACCCCGGCGGAGCTTCCCGCCGCCGCACCGGGAGCCGCCGTGGTCCCCGCGGTCGGGGCGCTGCTCGACGCGGCAGCATCCGAGGTCGACCCGGCCGAGGCGGAGTGGCTGCACCGCGCGGCCGCATCGGACGAGCGCGCATGGGTCGACGAGTTCGGTGCGGTCAGTGACAAGTCCGGCCTCGGCGTCGAGCGCAACGTCTTCCGCTACCGTCCGGTCGCGGCCGACGTGCGCATCGCCGAAGACGCCCCGCTCGTCGACGGGATCCGTGTGCTCGCCGCCGCGCTCCGAAGCGGCAGCCCGTTCACAGTGTCGGCTCCCGCTCTGCCCTCGCGTGTCGAGAAGGCGCTGCGTGCCCAGGGCGTGACGGTGAAGCATGAGACGGATGCCGCGTGGACCAAGCGCTACGCCAAGGCGGCGAACACGTGGCAGCGCGTCCGTCTGGTCGGCGGCGACGCCACGGCGCTGTTCGAGGCACTCGGCGGCAGTCCGGATGTCGCCGTGTGGTCGCACGCGGTCACCGGTGCCGGTCGTATCGAGATGCTGCCGTTCCTGCACGAGCAGGCCGTGTCGATCACGAACCACCGCTTCGGCAACCCGACCACGTTGTCCGACGGCCTCATCTGACGCCGACGCCCCGACTGACGCCCGAGACCCCCTGTTGCAGCAGTCTGCAACAGGGGGTCTCGGCGCGAAAGCGGGGTCTTGGCGGGTCGTCAGCCGCGCAGCGCCTCCTTGAGCTTGACCCGCGAGCCCATCCGCAGCAGCGAGTTCTCGTAGATCTTCGCGCCGATCACGATGGCCGCGACACAGCTCGCGAGCAGGATCACCAGGCTCAGCAGCGGCTCCCACCACTGCGCCTCACCGACGAACAGGCGCATCGGCATCCCGACCGGAGCCGAGAACGGTACGTACGACATGATCGTCAGCACCAGCGGGTTGTCGTTGAAGACGATCACGAGGATGTACGGCGCCATGATCAGCATCGTGATGGGCGTGGTCGTGGAACCGATGTCCTCCTGGCGCGACACCATCGAGGCCGCGGCGGCGAACATCGACGCCAGCAGGATGAACCCGAACAGGAAGAACACCGCGAACCAGATGATCGGGGCGCCGAGGGTGGTCAGCACCTCGCGTTGACCCGTGACGATGAGACCGATCGTGGCGACGGCGGCGAGGGCGAGGATCTGCCCCATCGCCAGCACCGTGTTGCCGATGACCTTGCCCGCCAGCAGGGTGCGCGCGGGGATCGCCGACAGCAGCACCTCGACCACGCGGGTCTGCTTCTCCTCCACGACGCTCTGCGCGATCGTGCCGCCGAACGTCGCGGCCGCCATCATGAACACCAGGCCGAACGCGATCGCGATGAAGTACCGCAGCAGCGGGTTCGTGGTCGCGGGTTCGAGGCTCACGACCTCCGGCGACAGCGACAGGGCGGAGACCAGGACCCCGGGCGCATCCTGCATCGCGATGATCGTGTAGCCCGTGTGCTCGTCGGTCCCGCTCGCGGGAAGCACTGCTGCGTCGACCGTGCCCGCGCGCACCAGCTTCTCCGCCTCCGCCTGGTCGGCGACGGTCGTGACCTCGACGCCCGGGATCGCGGAGACGACGGACGCGGTGTCGGCGGTCGCGGCGACCGGAGTCGTGTCGGTGTTCTTGCTCGCGAACCCACCGAACAGGATGCCGGCGAGTGCGAGGACCAGCAGGATGCCTGTCGAGATCAGGAAGGCCTTGCTGCGCAGCTTCGATCCGATCTCGCGCTCGGCGACGAGCCAGATGCCGTTGGAGCCGCGGACGGGTGCGGGAGTGCTCACTGGATGACCTCCTTGAAGATCTGCGCGAGGGACGGATGCTTGGGCGCGAAGCTGGCGACATCGCCGCGGGCCACGGCCGACTGCAGCACGCGCTGCGCCGTCTCGGGACCGTCCGCGTCGAACAGGGCGTAGCCGCCCTCGAAGTCGATGACCGTGACGCCCGGTTCGGTGCGCAGCCAACCGGCGTCTCCGGCCGAGACGAGTTCGTAGCGGTCGCGGGCGTGCTCGGCGCGCAGGGCATCGCGGGATCCGGCCGCGCGGATCGTGCCGCCCGCGAGGATCACGAGGTCGTCGCACAGGCGCTCGACCACATCGAGCTGGTGGGAGGAGAACAGGATGGATGCGCCCTTCACGGCGCTGGACTGCAGCACGCCCGCGACCACGTCGACCGCGAGCGGGTCGAGGCCGGAGAACGGCTCGTCGAGGATGAGCACCTCGGGATCGTGCACGAGCGAGGCGGCGATCTGCGCGCGCTGCTGGTTGCCGAGCGAGAGCGATTCGATCGTGTCGTTCAGCCGCTCGCCGAGGCCGAGCTCGGTGAGCAGCGCGGTCGCCCGGTCCGTCGCATCCTGCTTGCCGAAACCGTGCAGGCGGGCCAGGTACACGATCTGCTCGAGCACCTTCATCTTGGGGTAGAGGCCGCGTTCCTCGGGCATGTACCCGAAGCGGCGGCGGTCGGCGGTCGTGAGCGGCGCACCGTCGAGGTCGACGCTGCCGCCGTCCGAGGACAGCAGTCCGAGCACGATCCGCATGGTGGTGGTCTTGCCGGCGCCGTTGCCGCCGACGAACCCCGTCAGGCGCCCGGGAGCGACCGTGAAGGAGACGTCGTCGAGCACGCGCCGAGAGCCGTAGCTCTTGGTGATGCCGGAGAGTTCGAGCAGTCCTGTCATGCCCTTCACGTTACGGAGGAGCGTCCCCTCGCGGCATCCCCCGCGTGGCGGATTGCGCGGCCTCACCCGCACGGAGGATACGTGGTTCAGCGGCGGCCGGTGTGGAGAACGGTGCGGACGAGGAGGCCGGCGACGAGCGCCCAGAACGCGGCGCTCACCCCGAGCGCTGCGATGCCGGATGCCGCGACCAGGAAGGTGACGACGGCCGGGATGCGCTCACCGGGATCGTCGATCGCCTGCTGCACGGACGAGCCGAACGCGGCGAACAGGGCGAGGCCCGCGACCGCGGGGATGACGGCGGTCGGAGCGAGCACCACGAGGGCGGCGAACGCGGCGGAGAACGCCCCGAGCACCAGGTACGACGCCCCGGTCGAGACGCCGGCCACCCAGCGCCGCTTCGGGTCGGGGTCGGCGTCGGGAGACGCGGCGAGTGCGGCGCTGATCGCCGCGAGGTTGATGGCGTGCCCACCCGCCGTCGCGCCGAGAGCCGTGCCCAGACCGGTCACCAGCATGGCCGGGCGCCACGGCACCTCGTAGCCGAAGCTGCGCATGATCGCGATGCCCGGCACGTTCTGCGACGCCATCGTCACGATGAACAGCGGAAGTGCGAGGCCCACGAGGGCGCCGATCGTGAACGTCGGTGCCGTGAACTCGAGGCGCGGCAGCAGGACGGCCGGATCGAAGGGCGCGCCCGCGCCGATCAACGAGACGGCCACCACGACGGCCGCGGCGACGAACGCGAGCGGTACGGCCCAGCGCGGGGCGAGGCGCGCGAACACCAGCCACGTGAGCACGACGGGGACGACACCCCACGGGTTCGCGACGATGCCGGTGATCGGGGCGAGACACAGCGGCAGGAGGACTCCCGCGAGCATGGCCTGGGCGATCGACGGAGGGATGCGGGCGATCAGCGCGCCGAGTGCCGGCCACAGCGCGGTCAGCAGGATCAGGGCGGCCGCGACGAGGAACGCGCCGACCGCGGCGGGCCACCCGCCCTCCACCGTGCCGGTCGCCACCAGCAGCGCGGCGCCCGGCGTCGACCAGGCGGCCGTGATCGGCATCCGGTACCGCCACGCCAGCACCACGCAGGCCAGGCCCATCATGAGGCTCACGGCGAGTAGCCCGCTGGCCGCTTGAGCCGCATCGGCTCCCACCGCATCGAGCCCGGTCAGCACCACCGCGAACGAGCTCGTGAATCCGACGAGAGCCGTGACCACGCCCGCCAGGATCGGACGGGACAGCGGCGCGGCTTCGGGCATGGCTCCGAGGGTATCGCGCGGTGAGATCAGGCGAGGCCCATGCGGTGCGCGAGCACGACCGCCTGCACGCGATCTCGCGCGCCAAGCTTCTGCAGCACACGCGAGACGTGGGTCTTCACGGTGGCCTCGCCGATGAACAGGGCCTGGGCGATCTCGCTGTTGCTGCGGGCATCGGCGAGCAGGGTCAGCACCTCGGCCTCGCGGTCGGTCAGCGGTTCGGCGAGCTCGACGGTCGGTGTCGCCGCGCTCCCCGACGGGCTCGGCGCTGCGGGCGCTGGTGTCGCGGCGAAGCGGGCGAGCACCCGGCGGGTGACCTCTGGCGCGAGCATCCCATCGCCCGCGGCCAGCGCGCGGACGGCCGCGATCAGGTCCTCCGCGCCGGCGTTCTTGAGCAGGAAGCCGCTGGCTCCGGCGTCCAACGCCTGATACAGGTAGTCGTCGCGGTCGAAGGTGGTCACGATCGCGATGGCCGCGCCGACTGCCGGGTCGGTCACGATGCGCCGGGTCGCCTCGATGCCGTCCATGTCGGGCATCTGCACGTCCATCGTGATGACGTCCGGCAGGAGTGCGGATGCCTGGGCGACCGCCTCCTCGCCCGACGACGCCTCGCCGACCACCGTGATGTCGCGCTGGGTGTCGAGGATGGTGCGGAAGCCGGCGCGCAGCAGCGCGTGGTCGTCGACCAGGAGCACGCGGATCGGAGTGCTCATCGCGCCGCTCCCGACCCGACCGCCACCGGGAGCGGCACGCGGGCGCGCACCCGCACTCCGCCCGCCGGACGGGAGGTCACCTCGAGCGTGCCCCCGGAGGCGGCGGCGCGCTCCCGCATGCCGAGCTGGCCGAGCCCCGGACGGAGCTGAGCCACCGCGCGGCCCGAGTTCACGATCTCGACTTCGACGCCGTCCTCGTCGTAGCGCACCCGGACGTCGGCCGTGGCACCCGAACCGGCATGGCGGCGGGCGTTCGTCAGGGACTCCTGTGCGATGCGGTAGAGATTCACCGCGACGACCGACGGGACGGGCAGAGGCGTGCCGATCACGGCGTACGCGGTCGGCAGCCCGGCGTCGCTCGAGGCCTCGACGAGGTCGGCGATGTCGTCCAGGGTGAGGGTGGACGCGGCATCCGTGGTCTCGCCTCCCGGCGCGCGCAGGGTCTCCAGCAGCTGCCGCAGCTCATGGATCGCATCACGCGCCGACCCCTCGATGCCGCCGAGGATGCGGGCCGCGTTCTCGGGATCCTGCTCCAGCACCAGCCGAGCGGCTCCGGCCTGCACACCCATGACCGAGACGTGGTGAGCGACCACGTCGTGCAGCTCGCGGGCGATGCGCACGCGGTCGAGGGCCACGGCCTGCGCCGCGGTCACCTCGCGCTCGTGCTCCAGCTCCACGGTGCGCTGCTCCAGCACCGACCGCTGCTCGGCGGCAGCCCAGGAGCGCTCGCCGAAGTAGTAGGCACCGCCGAAGTACAGCACGTTGAGCATGATCTGGAGCAGCATGAAGGCGACGTAGGGCGACATGGCCCCGGCGACGACATCGGCCTCGGCTGCCTCGCTGATCGCGTCGCGGTACATCGTGATCAGCAGCCACGTGAACATCCCGAGGATGATCGCGACGCGCACGATGAGAGCGCGCCGGCGGTTGTTCATCCAGGCGCCGACCGTGTACAACCCGATGAACATGGCCATGTTGCCGACGAAGATCTCGGGGATGCGCAGCGTCACGGCCGCGAAGTACGCCACGCAGACGACGACTGCGACCGTGCCGGGCCACCGTCGTCGGAATGCGAGTGGGCCGGAGATGGCGAGCGCGTAGACGAGGGCGGTCCACAGCTCCGCCTGCTCCTTGCCGTAGACCTGCGCGATGGAGGAGAGGGCCGCGCTGAGCACGGCGCCGACGAAGAGCACGATCGCGAGCAGCAGGTCTGCGCGCCGGTCGCGCTCCGTCGGCGTGCGGGTGAACGGTGCGGCGGGCATCCCTCCACCGTAGGGCGGGGTCCGTGGCGACGGCATCCCCCGCGCGGCGGATCCGGCTCGGACTTGCTATTGACAAGCGTGGTTGTTTTTTGCAAGCTGTCGATCGAAGGGCTCACCGATCGATGAGTCCCACTTCGACAGAGGAGTCATCGTGACCAAGGTCTTCGTCAACCTGCCCACCAGCGACCTCGAGCGCGCGAAGGCGTTCTACACCGCACTGGGCTGCACCATCAGTCCGCAGTTCACCGACGAGAACGCCGCGTGCATCGTGTGGAGTGAGGACATCTACTTCATGGTCCTCAAGCGCGAGTTCTTCGCCACCTTCACCGACAAGCCGATCGCCGACCCCAACGAGGTCGCCCAGGTGTCCGTCGCGTTCAGCCAGGACTCCCGCGAAGAGGTCGACGCGATCCTCGCCAAGGGTCTCGCGGCGGGCGGCGTCGAGCCGAAGCCCGTGCAGGACTACGGCTTCATGTACTCGCGCGACCTCGACGACCCGGACGGCAACTCCCTCGGCTTCCTCTACATGACCCCCGAAGCCGTCGAAAACGGTCCCGACCACGTGGCGGGACAGGCGGCTTCGGCCTGACATGGCGGCGCGCAGCTACGGCCAGTACTGCGGCGTGACGACGGCCGTCGAGCTGATCGGCGAACGGTGGGCTCTGCTCATCGTCCGCGATCTGCTCGTCGGACCGCGTCGCTACACCGATCTCAGACAGGGCCTGCCGCGCATCCCGACCAACATCCTCTCCACGCGCCTGAAAGAGCTCCAGGAGGGCGGCGTCGTGCGCCGGGTGCCGCTGCTGAACTGCGGCCTCGTGTACGAGCTCACCCCCTATGGGCGGTCGTTCGAGCCGATCATGCTCGCGCTCGGCCGGTGGGGCTTCCAGGCGATGGGCGACCCGGAGGAGGGCGACGTCGTCACCCCTGACTCGCTCACCATGGCGCTGCGCACGGCGTTCCAGACGGACGACGCCGCCGACGCCGAATACGAGCTCCACGTCGGCGACGTCGCCCTGCGGGCGTCCGTGCGCGACGGGGAGCTGCAGATCGCACAGCTCGCGCCGCCGGCCCCACCGGTCGGCGGGCGCCTTCCCGATGGAGAGCCGGATGCCGTGATCGTCGCAGGCCCCGGCATCCGTCGACTCATCGGCGGCGACCTCACCCCGGCCGAGGCGCTCGCGGAGGACGTGGTCGCCGTGGTCCGCGGCGAGGAGTCCTGGCTGGACGCGTTCGCCGCCACGTTCCACATCGCACGGATGACAGTAGGGAGCACCATATGAACGAGCACACACCGGGTCGCATCCTGATCGACCTCTTCACCTCTCTCGACGGCGTGGCTCAGGGGCCGGGCGGCACCGATGAAGACACGTCGGGCGGCTTCCGCTTCAGCGGCTGGCAGGCGGGTTACCCCTCCTCTGGCGTCGGCCCCGAGATCGAGAAGGGCATGCGCGGATTGGATGCGCTGCTGCTCGGACGCCGCACCTATGACATCTTCGCCTCGTACTGGCCGCACCACACGGAAGGCGAGTCGGGCGACATCGGCACCCTCTTCAACCGGGTGCCGAAGTACGTCGCGACGCGCGATGCGGGGCTCGCCCTGGACTGGGAGGGCAGCACGCGCGTCGGAGCAGACCTCGCCGCGGAGGTCGCTGCGATGCGCGCCGCCCACCAGGCGGTGCACGTGATCGGCAGCATCGACTTCGTGCACACGCTGCTGGCCGAGGGACTGTTCGACGAGCTGAACCTCTGGGTGTATCCGCTGCTGCTCGGCGCGGGCAAGAAGGTCTTCGACGACGCCGCGCTGCCGAGCGTGCTGCGGCTGCTCCACCCGCCGATCACCGACGACGAGGGCGTGACGTTGCTCCGCTACGGTCGCACGGATCGGGTGCCGCAGGTGGGGACTTTCGACTGATGTGAGGCGTCGGGCGGCTGCAATACGATCCGACTGTGGGGGTACGGAAACAGGAGCGGGATGCGCTGCGCGCGGCCACCTTCCAAGAGATATTCGAACAGAACTGGTCGCGGGTGCGACGCCACATCGAGTGCGTCATCGATGACCCGGATGAAGCGTCGGACCTGGTTTCCGACGGGAAATCGCATACCGTGCAGTCCGCGGTGCTAGGAAATCCGCTTTATGCGACTGCCTGGATCTCTGGCCTAGAAGGCCTGCCCGAAGGAAAGTGGCTCACGCCACAGGGCGAGGTGCTACAAGACCCATGCCCGGACTGAGCTGGCGATCGCCTCACCTAGTGGCGTTTGACCGGCACGAATCCCTGGAGGAACGTTGGAAGACACTTACAGTCGCGCATATTTTCGGATCACGAGCGACTCGGTGAGCCTTGCAGAGATCATCGACATCACCCAAGAAGACCCTGATGATGGGTGGTCGCTCGGAGACATGTACAAGCGGCAGGGAATGCTCGAAGAACGACCGAGAACCTTCAGCTCTTGGAAGCGACGCTCGACCGCCGGGCAAGGAGGATCGGTACAAGACAGCCTGGATGGGCTCTTCCTCGCCGTAAGCCGAATCGCCCCCAGAATCGCGAATAGACCCGAACTCCGTTGCGAGCTTCAGATCGTTCAGTACTTCTCAAAGCCGGCACGGGACATCGGATTCCATCTCGATGCTCCGTGGCTCGCGACCTTGGCGTCAGTGCCCGCATCGATCGACGTCGATCAGTATCGGTGATGAGATGCTCGTCGCTCGCGTGCGACGCACGACGGCGGGGATCGTCGGTGCCATTGTCGCTGGAGTGGCGCTGACCGGGTGTGTGCTGGTGCCCGGATTTCCGCTTGATCAGCCCGTCTCGCTATCTGTCGTCGACGGAGCGCCCGTGATCGCCTGGTGTGGGCTGGATGGAGAAGTGCGGAACGTGGCGGTGTATTACACTGCACCCGACCGAGAGGACGGGGACCTCGTGTCCGTTGGCGAAGGATCTCTGGACATCACGCACGGCGACCTTCTCCCGCTGTCGTCATCGACGCCTGGGACGTGACGACATACCGTGACCCCGCGGACACGAACGGCGTCCTCGAAGTAACCGTCGGTGTCAGCGCAGTGCGTCATCTCGACGATGGCTACGTCGCGAAAGAACTGCAAGTGACGGGATTGTTCACGTTCGGATCCGCGCAAGAGGTCGCGAACTGGTCAGAAGGAGAGTGGAGTGGGCGGACGGCACGGTCTCAGAAGACAAGTGCGGCATGGCGAGTCCGGGGTGAACTGCCCCCACAGCAATCGATCACGATCCTCGGGGGCTGAGAAGATGGCTCCGCGTCGTGGTGTGTCTGGCGGCCGGAACTCGTGATCAGAGGAGTAGTCGTGAACGGTGTGCCGCGTATCGCAACCTTCGTGCCATGACACCACGTGAGACAGACGGGCGGATGCCTGAGGAACTCGTCGCGCTTGTGGAGGCCGTCACCGCTCACCTCGGTGACATCGGCCGTGCGTTGGTGCAACAAGCGCGAGTGGCGAAAGTCGTTAGCTATTCTTCGACCAACGTGGATGTCATCACACCCCCTGACGTACCGGAGGTGGCGCTCCCCAACGGGCCCACACCTGGGCAGGCGCTCGTCTACACAGAAGGCCAGATGGTGGGTGAGGTCATGGTGTGGGTGCGGGACGGAAGATTCATCGGACTTGAGCAACCGTGGTACACCGATGATCCGCCGACGATGTGGCCTGTCGCTGAACAGGTGCGTGTGGAGCCGTGACAAGGGGTGGCGACCGCGCGTTTGACCCGAACGCGGATCACACGGGCGTGCGGGTGACCAGGGCGATGCGTCGATCCAGCGTCATCCTGCTGGTGTCGGCTGTCGTGACTCTTTCGGGTTGCGCGGCTGGTGGGTACTACGACCCTGATTTCCAGGAGCAGGATGCCGTTGGCGTGTGGGAGTCACAGGACACCTCTTCTCCGGTCACTCTCACCCTCGCCGAGGACGGGGCGTTCACCGCAACCGGATGGCCGAGCGCCGTCGAATGCGGCGGCCAGGACCTGACGCTGACACGCGATGACGATGTGTTGTGGCAGCAGATCGTGAGCTATTCCGGGGAATGGGAACAGAATGCCTACGGTGTGCAGTTCACGTCCTCGTCGGCTGAGTGCTCCTCGAATTGGACTGCGGATGCCTGGATGATGGCAGACGGCTCGACGAGTCTGCGAGTCGACCTCGCCCCTCGAAAAGTCGACGATGCCCGCGACGAACAGTTCATCTATTTCGACAAGCAGTAGTCGCCTGCGGGTCGTCGTGTCACGTGGCTCTTGCGGGGCCGTGAGCGGGTCGCTCGCGCGTCCATTGGGCATCTGACTGATTGACGCTGTGGCGGCTACTTATGGCGTACGCGGGAGCCCCGGTGTAGAGGCGGTGCGACGGCAGCGTCAGCCGAGAATCCGCTCGATCACGCGGGCCACACCGTCGTCGTCGTTCGACGTGGTCGTCTCGTCGGCGGCGTCGTGCACCACGGGCTCGGCGCCGGCCATCGCGACACCGTGACCTGCCCAACGGAGCATCTCGACGTCGTTGAGGGCATCGCCGAACGCCACGACATCGACACGGTCGATGCCGAGCTGCGCGCACAGGCGGGCAAGACCCGTCGCCTTCGTGACCCCCTCGGCCATGACCTCGACGAACGGCGCACCGGAGAGCGTCGCCTCGAAACCCGTCAGCCCGAGCGACTGCAGCGTGTCGAACAGCGCGGTCGGGGCGAGCTCCGGATGCCGGATCACGAACTTCAGACTGGGTGCCGCGAGCACCTGCTCCAGCGGCACGCCGCCCATCGTCGCAGGGTCGCGCTTGTGGTCGGAGACGTCGGCGATCGCGGCGTAACCGTCCTGGGCCACGAACGTCTCGCCCGCATCGCGCACGCTCGCGAACAACAGACCGGGGATGCTCGCGCGCAGGGCCTCGGCCAACGTGCGGATCGTGTCGGAGGGCAGCTCCTCGGCGAACAGCATCCGTCCATCGCTCAGGTGCACGGCATAGGCGCCGTTGCTGCACAGGGCCCAGCCGTCGAAGCCCGCATCGCCGGCGATCGCGCGCAGACCGATCGGCTGGCGAGCCGTGACCGGAACCACTGGGATGCCGCGAGCCCTGGCCGCATCGAGCGCCGCACGCGTGCGCGGGGTGACTCGGGACGCCGAGTTCAACAGCGTGCCGTCGAGATCGGTGGCGATCAGCCGGACACCCACGGGATCGGCGCTCAGGAGAAGATCATCGGCAGGTCGTCGTCCTCATCGGCACCGCCGAAATCGAGGTCGACCACCACCGGCACGTGGTCGCTGGGCTGCTCGCCCTTGCGCTCGTCGCGGTGGATCGAGGCACCCTTCACCGCGTCGGCCAGCGCCTTGGATCCCAGCACGAAGTCGATGCGCACACCCTCGTTGCGAGGGAACTTCAGGCGCTGGTAATCCCAATACGTGAAACCCTCCGGGATCAGCGGCCGCACGACGTCGGTCACCCCCGCGTCCTGGAACGCGAAGAACGCGTCGCGCTCCTGCGGCGAGACGTGCGTCGAACGCCCGATCACGATGTCGGGGTCGCCGTTGTCGACATCGAACGGGATGATGTTGAAGTCGCCGACCAGGGCCAGCGGCAGATCGGGGTTCGCCGACAGCTCGGCGGCCGTGGACTTCTTCAGCTGCTCCAGCCAGTGCAGCTTGTAGACGTAGTGCGGATCTTCGAGCGATCGACCGTTCGGCACGTACAGGCTCCACACCCGCACGCCGTCGACCATCACGCCCAGCGCACGCGCCTCGAGCGGAGCATCCGGACCCTCATGCCCCTTCGCGAAACCGGGCATCCCGTCGAACGACGTGCGCACGTCGGTGATCGGCAGACGGCTCGCGATCGCGACGCCGTTCCACTGATTCAGGCCGTGCACCTCGACGTGGTACCCGGCCTCCTCGAACGGCGCATAGGGGAACTGCTCGGGCTTGCACTTGATCTCCTGCATCGCCAGCACGTCGATGTCTTCGCGAACGGCGAACTCGACAGTGCGGGTGACACGGGTGCGGATGGAGTTGACGTTCCAGGTGGCCAAGCGCATGCGTCCAGCCTAGTTGCGGCATCCGACACCGACCGCCGCGGAACGAATCGGTCGGGGCGGCGCCGTTCATCCGTCGGGGCGACGGACGCATGTCGGGAACAACGGGCGGTTTTCGCCCGACATCCGTGTTTCCTCCCGACATTCGTGCGGGCGGTTGCGATCCGGATCGCGGTGCCGCGGAAGACCGGGCCCGCGCCTTCTACACTGGATGCCGTGACCGCACTCGACGCAGACCGCCAGACACTCCTCGACCTCATCAAGGATGAGGCAGTGTTCCACGGCGACTTCACCCTCTCCAGTGGCAAGAAGGCGACGTACTACGTCGACATGCGAAAGCTCACCCTCGACCACAGGGCTGCTCCCGCGATCGGCCGGATCATGCTCGACCTGATCGGCGACCTCGACGTGGTGGCCGTCGGCGGCCTCACCCTCGGCGCCGACCCGATCGCGAACTCGGTGCTGCACGCGTCGGTCGCGACCGATCACCCCCTCGACGCGTTCGTCGTGCGCAAAGAGCCCAAGGACCACGGACGCGGCCGTCAGATCGAAGGCGCCGACGTCAAGGGCAAGCGCGTCGTCGTGCTCGAAGACACCTCGACCACCGGGCAGTCGGCGCTCAAGGCCGTCGAGGCACTGCGCAAGGAAGGCGCCGAGATCGTCGCCGTCGCCGTGATCGTCGACCGCAAGACGGGCGCGCAGGCCGCGATCGAAGCCGAGGGGCTGGAATGGCGCGCCGCCTTCGACCTCGACGACCTCGGACTCGACCCCCAGTGACGCGCTACGCCCTGGCCGTCGATGTCGGCGGCACGAAGATGGAGGCCGCGCTCATCGCGGACGACGGGGTGCTCGTCGAGGGCAGCCGCAGCCGGCAGGCGACCGGGCGCGAGGCGACTTTCGCGTCGTTGAACGCCGCCGTGGGTGCGATCGTCGAGCACGCGCTCGCGGCACTGCCCGGGGACGCCGAACTCGTCGGAGCGGGGGTCGGCAGTGCCGGACCCATCGACCGGACCGCCGGGGCGATCATGCCCGTGAACATGCCCCTCGCACGGGGCTTCGGTCTCGAAGAGGCGGTCCGTGCGGCGGCATCCGCCGTTCTCGGGCGAGACGTTCCCACGGTTCTCGGCCACGACGGCGGTGCGCTCGCGCTCGCCGAGTCCTGGCTCGGCGCCACGCACGGTGCCGGAGCCTCGCTCTCGATCGTCGTGTCGACCGGAGTCGGCGGCGGCTTCGTCGCGAACGGCGCCTACATCCCCGGCGCCACCGGCAACGCGGGACACCTCGGTCAGGTGCGCCGCGAGGGCGGTCTGACTCTCGAAGAGATCGCTTCCGGGCCCGCGAGCGCGACCTGGGCGCAGCAGCAGGGCTGGACCGGCGCCACCGGAGAAGATCTCGCGCGTGACTCGGCCGCCGGCGACGCGATCGCCCGGGCGGCGATCGAGCGTTCGGCGCGCGCCGTGGGGGAGGCCCTGGCGGATGCCGCGACCCTCGTCGACCTCGACGTCGTCGCCATCGGCGGCGGATTCTCGCGAGTCTCGGGGGACTACATCGACCTCGTGCAGAAGGCGCTCACCGCGAGCGCGGCCCACGAATACTCTCGTCGCACGCGCGTCGTGCGTTCCGGCCTGGGGGACGAGGGGCCTCTCATCGGCGCCGCGGCCCTCGTTCTCCGGTAGGTCGGTTCGTCTGCCCCGAGGTGCTGCGGGGTATGTGCGTCAACGGCCCGCGGTGAGCAGGTGTCGCGGCGGGCCTTCGAGCCGGGCGACGGAGATCTTGAGTTCGGTGACGTCGGAGGCGACGGCGTCGATCCGGGTGCTGAGCTTCTCGTCGACGGCGTCGATGCGGGTGCTGAGTTTCTCGTCGACAGCGTCGATGCGCCGGACCATCCACGCCGCGCCGACGAAGGTGCTGGTGCCGAGAGTCAGCACGACGCCGATCGCGCTGATGACGATGGTCATGGTGTCCGTGCTCATGTCGATCCGTCTGCTCTCGGAGTGAGGGGGCTCAGCGACTGGCGGTGAGTAGTTGTCGCGGCGGGCCTTCGAGCCGGGCGATGGAGATCTTGAGGTCGTTGACGTCGGACGCGACCGCGTCGATGCGCGTGCTGAGCTTGCGGTCGAGCCCGTCGATGCGGTCGTCGAGTCGGCGGACCATCCATGCGCCGGCGGCGACGAAGCTCGTGCCGAGCGTGAGCACGACGCCGATCGCGCTGACGACGATGGTCATGGTGTCTGCGGTCATGTCTTCTTCTCTCGTCTCGTCTCGTGGTCGTGTTCGGTCAGCGGCTGGCGGTGAGCAGGTGTCGTGGCGGGCTCTCGAGTCGGGCGACGGAGATCTTGAGCTCGGTGACGTCGGAGGCGACCGCGTCGATGCGGGTGCTGAGCTTCTCGTCGACCGCGTCGATGCGCGTGCTGAGCTTGTGGTCGAGTCCGTCGATACGGTCGTCGAGTCGACGGACCATCCACGCGCCGGCAGCGATGAAGCTGGTGCCGAGAGTCAGCACGACGCCGATCGCGCTGACGACGATCGCGACGACTTCCGTGGACACGGCTGTTCTCCTTTGTGCGGTGGGTGTGCTGCCGACGTTACGCGGTTCGGGAGGGGGTCGTCGTCGGAATTCCAGCATGCGTGGAGAGGTCGCAGGCGGGAGGAAATGTGGAGGAGTTGTCAGACCGACGGCGCCGACCGCGCCGGGCGTGCGGCGACCAGCACGAGAACCGGTACGAGAGCACACAACGCCGCGGAGACGAGGAACGTCGTGGCCGATGCCGGGTCGCGTCCGATCAGCAGGATCAGCGTAGGGACGAACGTGCCGCCGACCGCTCCGCAGGCCACGAGTGCGCCGGTGACGGCAGCGCTGCGCGCAGGGTCGAGTCGGTCGAGCGCGATGCCGAGGATGAGGCCGTAGCTCGGTGCGAGGAGCACGACGACCACGGCCAGCGCGGCCAGAGCCCACACCGGTGCCGACCCCACGAGCAGCCCCGCGGCAGCCATCAGCACGGCGGCGCCACCCGTGGCGGAGGCGAGGATCACAAGCGGGCGCACCGACATCCGCCGCAACGCCGCCGCGCCGAAGCGGCCCAGCGCCATGAGTGTCCAGAACGCAGAGGTGCCGAGGGCGGCGAGGGCGGGATCGATCGCGAGGATCCGTTCCGGGATCACGGCCGACCAGCCGGAGAGCACGGTCTCGACGCCCACGTAGAGAGGCAGCGCGATCGCGAAGGGGAGGAGGGCGAGCAGTCCGCGGGCGTCCCGGTGAGCCGGCGGCTCGGCGGCTGCGACAGCCGGCACGGATCCTGCGAGCATCGCGACCGTGAGCAGCGGCACCACCGCCAGGACGCCGAGCACCGGTCGCACGCCGGACCCTGCGGCAACGAGCAGCGGAGTGACCGCCGCGCACACCGCGACCGTGCCCAGCAGCGCGCTCAGCAACCCGGTCGCGCTGCCGACCGCGAGCGACTTCGCCGCCACGGACCCGGAGGCTTCGACCAGCCCGAACCCGAACCCGGCGACCGCCGCCGCGGCGATGAACACCGCGGGCGCCTCGGCCAGAGCCACCGCGACGAGCGCCACGGCCTGGAGTGCACTGCCGAGCATCAGGGCCGTCCGGGGCGGGCGCCGCATCAACAGCGGCCCGGAGACGAGCACCCCGGCCAGCAGTCCGGCGAAGAGGGCCGGAACAGCCGAGCTGAGGTCTCCGCCGATCGCGCGCTCCGCGGCGGGGAGGATCGCGGGGACGAAGGCCGCCGTGACGCCGAGGCCCGCGAACGCGGTGAACAGTCCCGCACGTGCGCGCCCGGCGGCGTCGGTCACGCCCCTGCCGTCCGCACGCGGTGCACGGCGGCGAACGTGTCGCGCAGGGCCTCCATCGAGCGGTCGTAGTTGGACTGGGCGACGCCGATGAAGATGCAGTCGACGACCATGAGCTGTGCGATCCGGCTGCCCAGCGCCCCGGAGCGGAAGCCCGTCTCCCGCGCCGCGGTCGTCAGCACGATGTCGGCCTGATCGGCCAGGGGAGCGCCCGCGTGGTTGGTGATCGCGATCGTGGTCGCTCCGGCCTGACGGGCGAGCAGCAGGAACTCGATCGTGTCGGTCGTGGCACCCGTGTGCGAGACCGCGATCGCGACGTTGCCGGGGCCGAGCGTCGCCGCCGACGTCCACGCGGCGTGCGGATCCGACCACTCCAGCGCCGTGCGGCCGATTCGGGTCAGCTTGCGCTGCAGGTCGAGTCCGACGATCGAGCTCGCGCCCACACCGAAGATGTCCACCCGTGTCGACGAGGTGATCGCCTCGACCGATGCGCGCAGCGACTCGGTGTCGAGCACCTTGGCGGTGTCGGCGAGCGAGAGCGTCTCGGCGAGAGAGACCTTGGCGACGATGTCGGCGAGCGTGTCGTTGCGGTCGATGTCGCCGGAGACGGCGGGGAGCGCGGCCGTGTCGAACGTCTCGCGCTCGACGTCGCGCAGCACGTGGTTGCGGAGTTCCCGCACGTGCTCGTAGCCGAGCCGCTTGCAGAAGCGCACGACCGAGGTGGTCGAGGTGTCGCAGCGCTGCGCGAGCTCGGCGACCGACAGCCCGGCCGTCCCCGCCGGATCGGTCAGGAACAGATCGGCGATGCGCTGCTCGCTCGGTCGGAGCTCGGGACGGATCGCGCGCATGCGCACGAGCACGGGATGTGCGCCGGCATCGTCGCGGGCGGCTTCATGGGGCATGGGGTCTCCGATCACTGTTCATAACAGTAGAGGAACTTCTGTTACATAAGAAGTGACTTTCGTGTACTTTTGGTACCACCAAGACCGACGACGTTCGCGGGGCGGCAGGCAACAGCGCCTGACCCGACGCCATGGCGACGCGTCCCAGCCAGGAGGAATCAGCAATGAGCACAGCACGGCGGGCGTCATTCGGCGCCCTCACCGCCACGGGCCTCGCATTGGCGCTCGTGATCACCGGTTGTTCCGCTCCCGCAGCCGACCCGAAGCCCTCGGAGGGTGCCGCCGGCGGCGACCTCGTGATCGGCGTCACCAGCGACCCGGACACCCTGTTCCCGTGGAAGGCCACGCAGTTCCAGGCCGTCAACGTCCTGCAGAACCTGTACGGCACGCTCACCGAGTTCGACGAGGATCTCAACGTCGTCCCCGGTCTCGCCGAGTCGTGGGACGTCTCCGACGACGGCCTCACCCTGACCTTCCACCTGCGCAAGGGCGTCACCTTCGCCGACGGCAGCACGTTCGGCTCCGAAGACGTGAAGTACTCGCTCGACGCGATCGCCGCCGAGGCCACCGCCGCCGTCGCGCGCAGCTCCCTCGCCTCCGTCACCGCCGTCGAGGCCACGGACGAGAACACCGTGACCCTCACGCTGAGCGCTCCCGACGCCGCCCTTCCGGCCAACCTCGCCGTGATCAACATGGCGATGCTGTCCTCGGACGACACCGAGGAGGCGCTCAACACCACGCCGAACGGCACCGGCCCGTTCATCCTGGACAGCCGCAAGGCCAGCCAGTCGCTCACGCTCGCCAAGAACGAGGACTACTGGGGCGACACGGCGCTGCTCGACACCGTCGAGTTCCGCGTGATCCCGGATGAGTCGTCGATCGTCTCGGCCATGCAGTCCGGCAACGTGCAGCTCGCCGTGTTCGACGACCCGCTGGTCGCGCAGACCGCCGAGGGCGCGAACGTCGAGGTCGCCACCACGCCGCAGCTCAGCTACCACGCGCTGCAGCTCAACGCCACGCGCGGTGACCTCACCGACGTCAACGTCCGCCTCGCCATCCAGTGCGCGATCGACCGCCAGGAGGTGCTCGACACCGCCGCCCTCGGCGAGGGCGAGGTCACCGGGCCCATCACGTCGCCCGCCTACAAGTCCGACCCCGACGCGCGTCCGTGCCCCGAGCGCGACCTCGACAAGGCCGCCGAGTACCTGAAGAAGGCCGGCAAGGAAGACGGCGTCACGATCAAGACGATCGTCTCGCAGGGCGAGTACGCCACCTCGGTCAACGAGGCGCAGAACCTGAAGGCGCAGCTCGCCGACGCGAAGATCACCCTCGACCTCGAGGTGCTCGAGTCGGGTGCGTACGTCGACCGCTGGATCGCGGCCGACTTCGACGCCGCCGTCGCGCTCAACGGCGGTCGTCCCGACCCCGACGGCATGTACGGCCGCTACTTCACCAGCACCGGAAACCTGAACAAGGTCGCCGGCTACTCCTCGCCCGAGCTCGACGCGCTGTTCGCCGAGGGACGCCAGACGGCCGACCCCGACAAGCGCAAGGACATCTACCAGAAGGTCTCCGAGAACCTCGAGGACAACGCCGCGTGGATCTGGCTGTTCACGAGCTACACCTACACGGCCACGGCGTCGACCGTCGACGGCTTCGTGCCGATGGTGAACGGCTCGCTGCAGTACCTGCGGACCACCTCCATCAAGTAGCGGATCGAGGGGGCGCGGCCACCCGCGCCCCCTCGGATCCCCGACGACAGGCACCCACACACGCGCATGTTCAGACAGCTCCTCCGCAACAGCGTGCTGCGACGCATCCTCGCAGCCCTCGGCACGCTCCTCGGCGTCGCCATCTTCGTCTTCCTGATGCTGCGCGCCATCCCCGGCGACCAGATCAGCTCCGGCCTCGGCACCGAGGCGGCCGCGCTCACACCCGCGCAGCGCGCCGCCCTCGAGTCGTACTACGGCCTCGACCAGCCCCTCTTCGTGCAGTTCTTCTCCTGGCTGGGCAACATCTTCACGGGCAACCTGGGCTTCTCCGCCCGCGCGCAGACGAGCGTCCTCGACCTCACCGCCGCCGCCCTGCCCGTCACGTTCGAACTCGCGATCTTCTCCATCGTGATCGCGCTCGCCATCGGCATCCCGCTCGGCATGCTGTCGGCGTCGAAGCCGGACTCGGTCCGCGACGGCGTCGGCCAGGTGGTCGGTCTCGCCGGTCTCTCCATCCCCGCCTTCCTGCTCGGCACCGCCCTGCTGGCGATCCTCGCCCAGTCGTTCGGGTTCAACCCGAACGGGCAGGGGTACGCCACCCTGTTCGAGGACCCGCTGCTGAACCTCCAGCAGATGCTGTTGCCCTCGATCGTGCTGGGCTTCGGCATCGCGGCGCCGATCATGCGCACGACCCGCACAGCGGTGCTCGAGATCCGCTCCAACGACTTCATCCGCACCGCGAAGGCGAAGGGCGTGCCGCCGCGCCGCCTGCAGATGCGCCATGTGCTGGGCAATGCGCTGGTGCCGATCGTCACGATGACCGGCCTGCAGTTCGGCTACCTCCTCGGCGGCGCCGTGGTGGTGGAGCAGATCTTCTCGCTCCCGGGCATCGGGCGTCAGGTGCTGCTCGGCATCCAGCAGAAGGAGTACGCGCTCGTGCAGAGCACCGTGCTCGTGATCGCGCTCGCCTTCGTCATCGTCAACCTGCTCACCGACCTGCTGTACCGGGTCATCGATCCTCGGGTGCGTGCCGCATGACCGACATCTCTCAGACCTCGGCCCTCGCCCCCGGCGGCGGACGCACCATGGAGCGCGTGCGCCTCCTGCTGCGGAGTCGCAGCGGACTCGCCGGCCTCATCATCGTCGTGCTGCTCGCGGTGCTCAGCCTCGTCTCGGCGTTCGGGCTGCTGCCGTTCGATCCGCTCGCGCAGGACCCGCCCTCCCGCCTGCAGCCGCCC
Source organism: Microbacterium sp. LB12 (assembly GCF_037150835.1). Lineage (NCBI taxonomy): Bacteria > Bacillati > Actinomycetota > Actinomycetes > Micrococcales > Microbacteriaceae > Microbacterium > Microbacterium sp. LB12. The sequence continues at coordinate 601,179 of NZ_JBBCPF010000001.1, forward strand.
TCGGCCGTGCACTGGTTCGGCACCGACCAGTTCGGCCGCGACGTGTTCTCCCGGGTGGCCGCGGGTGTGGCGAACTCCGCGCTCATCTCGGTCGTCGCCGTGGCCTTCGCCACCGTGGTCGGCACGATCTGCGGACTCATCGCCGGGTTCTACCGCGGCATCTCGGACGGCGCGATCACGGCCGTCACGAACGTGCTGTTCGCCTTCCCCCCGCTGCTGCTCGCGCTGTCGCTCGCCTCGGTGTTCGACCGCAACTGGTTCACGATCGCCGTGGCCATCGCGATCGTCTACGTGCCGATCTTCATCCGCGTCACGCGCGGTCCGGTGCTCTCGCTCCGCGAGGTCGAGTACGTCAAGGCCGCCAAGAGCACGGGGCAGAGCCGCATGGCCACGATGTTCCGGCACGTGCTGCCGAACATCACGTCGATCATCATCGTGCAGGTCACGCTCTCGCTGTCGTGGGCCGTGCTCACCGAGGCCTCGCTGAGCTTCCTCGGCCTCGGCACCCCGCCGCCCGCGCCCTCGCTCGGGTCGATGATCTTCGAGGCGCGCACGCTCGTCACGATCGCCCCGTGGACGATGATCGCGCCCGGCGTGATCGTGGTGCTCCTGGTCGTCGGGCTGAACCTGCTCGGCGACGGTCTCCGCGACAGTCTCGACCCCCGGAACAGAGGAAAGCGATGACCATCGAGGATCTCGGCGGACTCGCCACCGAGGCGAGCGACCCCCGGTATGCGGAGCTCGACCTGATGAGCGTCGCGGAACTCGCGCAGGTCATGAACGAGGCGGATGCCACGGTGCCCGCCGCCGTGCAGCGCGCGCTGCCGCAGATCGTCCCCGCGATCGAGGCGACGGCGGAGCGCATGGCCCTGGGCGGACGCCTGGTCTACGTCGGCGCCGGTACCCCGGGCCGTATCGGGGTGCTCGACGCCTCGGAGTGCCCGCCCACGTTCAGCACCCCGCCGGAGCTGGTGTTCGCGATCATGGCCGGCGGCCCCGGCGCGATCGTGAATCCTGTGGAGGGCGCGGAGGACGACGCGGAAGCGGGTGCCGCGGCCATCGACGCCGCGGGCATCGGTCCGCTCGACACCGTGATCGGCATCGCGTCCAGCGGTCGCACGCCCTACGTGATCGCCGCCGTCCGTCGGGCGCGCGAACGCGGTGCCCTCAGCATCGGCCTGTCGTGCAACACCGGCACCGCGCTGAGTGCAGTGGCCGAGCACGGGATCGAGGTCGAGGTCGGCCCCGAGGTGCTCTCGGGATCCACCCGTCTCAAATCCGGCACGGCGCAGAAGCTCGTCCTGAACATGTTCTCGACCATCTCGATGGTGCGAAACGGCAAGGCCTACGGCAACCTGATGGTGGACCTGAAGGCCACGAACCACAAGCTGCGCGAGCGCGCGATCCGGATGGTGCAGACCATCGCCGATGCAGATCGCGCTGCCGCCGTGGCCGCGCTGGAGACCGCGGCCTACGACGTGAAGCTCGCGTCGATCATGATCCGCCGCGGGGACGACCTCGCCGCGGCCACCGCACGACTGGACGCGGCCGATGGCCGGCTGCGTACCGCACTGGAGGAGAACTGATGCGCGTCCTCGGACTGATCTCCGGCACCTCGCACGACGGGATCGACGCCGCCGTCGTCGACTTCACGACCAGCGGCGGCTTCACCGCGCACGGCGTGGATCTGCGCGGCACCGTGCTCGCCGCGACGAGCGTGCCGTACGCCCCCGAGTTGCGGGCGCGACTGATCGCGGCGCTCCCGCCAGCGCAGACCACCCTCGCCGAGGTGGCCGAGCTCGACACGCTCATCGGGCAGGCGTTCGCAGACGTCGCGGCCGACATCGCCGCCGAGGTCGGTGGGGTCGATGCGGTGTGCTCGCACGGGCAGACCGTGTACCACTGGGTCGAGGGCGCGCACGCTCTGGGCACCCTGCAGATCGGACAGCCCGCGTGGATCGCCGAGAAGGTCGGAGCGCCGGTCGTGTCCGACATCCGCATCCGCGACATCACAGCGGGCGGACACGGCGCCCCGCTGGTGTCGTTCCTCGACGAGCTGCTGCTGCGTGGTCGTGCCGGCGTCTCCGCCGCACTGAACCTGGGCGGCATCTCCAACATGACCGTCGTGCGCCAGGACGGGCTCGTCGCCTACGACATCGGCCCCGCGAACGCGCTGGTCGACGCGGTCATCGTCGAGCACGGCCTCAACCCGCTCGGCTACGACGACGATGCGACGATCGCCCGCACCGGACAGGTCGACGAGGCGCTGCTGGCCGCTCTGCTCGACGACCCGTACTACGCCCTCACCCCGCCCAAGAGCACCGGCAAGGAGCACTTCCACCTCCGCTACGTGCACGAGCACCTGGCCGCGCAGGGCCGGGAGATCCCGGTCGCCGATCTCGTGCGCACGCTCACCGAGCTCACGGTCCGCACGGTCGCGCGCGACGTGGCCGCTGCGGGTATCGGATTCCTCGCCGTCTCGGGTGGCGGATGCCGCAACCCGCTGATCCTCGACGGGCTGCGCGCCGCCCTGCCCGACACCGAGGTCGTGCTGGCCGACACGCTGGGCGCCGCGGCCGACGACAAGGAGGCGATCCTCCTCGCGCTCATCGGCTGGTCCACGATGCACGGCGTTCCCGCGATCGTCCCCGGCGGCACGGGAGCGCGCGAACCCCGCATCCTCGGCACCATCACCCCGGGGGCAGGTCCCCTGCACATGCCCGAGCCCGTGGCATCCATCGACTCGCTCGCCCTCACGGAGGCGGCGGCATCGTGACCCTCCAGGTGCGCCCCGCCACCCCGGACGACCTGTCCGGGGTGCTCGAGGTGTTCCTCGCGTGCTGGCGGGAGAGCTATCGGGGCGTCCTCCCGGATGCGGCGATCGATGCCATGACGGATGAGCGTGCCGAGGCGCTGTGGCGCCGGGTGCTCGCCGACCCGGTGGGCGCGGTGCTCGTCGCGGAGCGCGACGGCGGGATCGTCGGTATCACCCGCTACGCCGCGACTCCCGGCGAAGACGGCCGGATCGACGGCGCCGTGCACTCGCTGTATGTCTCCCCGCGGGCACACGGCGGCGGGATCGGCGGTGCGCTGCTCGCACGTGCGACCCACGCGCTGCGTGATGCCGGAGCCGACGCCGCCACGCTCTGGGTTTTCGCCGCGAACCTGCCGTCGATCGGCTTCTACGAGGCCAAGGGCTGGTACCCCGACGGTGCGACCCGCACGCAGTCCGAGTTCGGCGAGCCGGAACAGTGCATGCGCAAGGAGTGGGCATGAGTGCGATCACGAGCATCCGCGTGCTCCGGGTGGCTTCACCGCTCGTGCGGCCCTTCATCACGGCTGTGCGTCGTACGGATCACCTCGATGTGGTGCTGGTCGAGCTCACGGATGCCGACGGACGCCGCGGATACGGCGAAGCGGCCACGAGCTGGCGCGTCACGGGGGAGAGCCCGCAGAGCGTCGCGGCAGCCGTCGCCGGTCCGCTCGCCGAGGTCGTGTGCGGCCGCGACGCCGTCGACCCCCGTCTTCCCGCCGAGCTCGCGCGCGCGGTGTGGGGCAATGCTGCCGCCCGCAGCGCGGTCGAGTGCGCCGTGGCCGACCTCGCCGCCCAGCAGCGGGGTCTGTCGCTCGCGGCGACGCTGTCCGCTGCGCACAACTCCTCAAGAACCGTCCGCATCCGCACCGACATGACCGTGTCTGCGGGGGAGTCATCGGCGGTGGCGAGGATCTCTGAGGAGTTGGCGACAGACGGGTTCGGATGCCTCAAGCTCAAGGCCTCGGCGGCCCACGACACGGTCGCCGTGATCCGGGCCGTGCGCGTCGCAGTCGGCCCCGACATCGCGCTGCGTGTCGATGCGAACCAGGCGTGGGACGCCGAGACTGCGATCCGCGTGATCCGTGCGGCGGAGGACGCCGGTCTCGCGCTGGAGCTCGTCGAGCAGCCGGTCGCCGCGCATGACCTCGACGCGCTCGCCGCGGTGACGGCGGCCGTCGAGACCCCGATCATGGCCGACGAGTCGGTGCGCACGGCGCGTGACGTGCGCACGATCGCGGAGCGCGGAGCGGCAGACCTCGTGAACCTCAAGCTCGCCAAGACGGGAGGCCTCACGGAGGCGCTGGCCGCAGCCGAGGCTGCGCGCACGGCCGGGCTGGGCGTCGTGATCGGCTGCATGATGGAGTCGCACGTGGGCGTGAGCGCCGCCGCGCACCTGGCCGCCGCGGTCGCCCCCGACGTCGTGCACGACCTGGACGCTGCCTTCTGGCTGCGTCGCTCCCCGGTGGCCGGAGGCGTGGCACTGTCCGATGATGTGCTCGACCTCGGCACCCGCCAGGGGGTCGGTGTGTCCGGCCTCGCTCCCGATGCCGAGATCGACGTGCTCCTCGACCTCGACGCTCGCACGGAGGTGTCCGCATGACCGCCGCTGCCGCTGTCGCCGCCGTCCTCGCCTCTCCCGCCCCGCCGCGCGGTGCGGTCGCGGGTATCGTCACCGATGCGGGCCGTGACATCGCCGCCGGTGGCCTGGCCGATCTCGCCGGCACGCCGATGACCGCGGCGACCGCGTTCGACGTCGCCTCGGTCTCGAAGGTCGCCGCGACCACCACCGCGATCCTGCGGTTGGTCAGCGACGGCGAACTCGGCTTCGACGACCCGGTCGAGCGCGTCGTGCCCGGCACGTCCTGTGCGCCCGGCACGACCGTGCGTCACCTGCTGCAGCACCGCGCCGGCCTCTGGGAATGGCAGCCACTCTACCTTGACCGCGCGCATCCGGATGCCGCGGCCGCCGCCGACGCCCTCCCGCTGCGCTACGGCCTCGACGACGGCCGCCACTACTCCGACCTCGGTTTCATGCTGCTCGGCCGCATCGTCGCCGCCACGACCGGGCTCGCGCTGGATGCCGCCGTCCGTGAGCTCGTGACCGCGCCGCTCGGCCTCGCCCGCACCGGCTACGGTCCCGTCGGTCAGCCCGTCGCCTCCTCCGGTATCGGCGACGCCGCCGAGCGCCGCATGGTCGCCACGGGCGTGCCGTATCCGATTCTCGCGAGCAATCGCGACTTCGCGTGGCGTGAGGACGAGGTCGCGGGAAGCGTGAACGACGGCAACTGCTTCCACGCGCTCGGTGGCGTCTCCGGCCACGCCGGGATCTTCAGCACCGCCGATGACCTGCTCACGCTGGGCGCCGCGCTCGCTTCGCCCGAGAAGCACCCGGAGCTGTGGCATCCGGATGCCGTGGCCGAGCTGTTCCGCGATGGGCCGGACCCCGGTCAGGCGCTGGGCTGGCGCAGCGACACCGCGACCGTCGCCGGCCGCGACACCCGCATGCTGTGGCACCCCGGATACACGGGCTGCGCGCTCGGCCTCATCCCGGGCACCGGCATCGCCGCGGTCTTGTTGAGCAACCGCCTCTTCGCCTCCGAACCCGGGCCGACCGAGGCGCTGTGGCGCACGGCGCTCCCCGCACTCCTGGACGACGTCCAGACACCCCGTGACACCGAAGGAACGAGAACACCATGAGCACCACCGAGCCCGTGCTGAGCATCAGCGGCCTCGCCGTCGCCTTCCGGACCGGTTCCGAACTGGTCACCGCCATCAGCGATGTCAACATCGACATCGCCGCCGGGGAGACCGTCGCGATCGTGGGCGAGTCCGGGTCGGGCAAGTCGACGACCGCCGCCGCGGTCAACCGTCTGCTGCCGGAGAACGGCGTGATCACCGCCGGCACCATCCGCTTCGACGGCCGCGAGCTGACCGAGTTGCCGGAGAGCGCGATGATCTCGCTGCGCGGTGCGGGCATCGGTCTCGTGCCGCAGGATCCGATGTCGAACCTCAACCCGCTCATGCGCGTGGGCGACCAGATCGGCGAAGCCCTGGAGGTGCACGGCCACACCCACGGCGACGCCACGAAGGCGCGGGTCGTCGAGCTGCTCGAGATGGTGGGTATCGCAGACGCCGCCCAGCGTGTGCGCCAGTACCCGCACGAGTTCTCCGGCGGAATGCGCCAGCGCGTGCTGATCGCGATGGGTCTCGCCTGCAAGCCGCGGCTGCTGATCGCCGACGAGCCGACCTCGGCCCTCGACGTGACCGTGCAGCGGCGCATCCTCGATCAGCTCGACTCGTTGACCGACGAACTCGGCACCGCGGTGTTCCTCATCACGCACGACCTGGCGCTGGCCGCTGAGCGCGCCGACCGGATCGTGGTGATGTTCCGCGGCAAGGTGGTCGAGGAGGGCACGTCCGCCGACGTGCTCGGCAATCCGCAGCACGAGTACACGAAGCAGCTGCTCGCTGCGGCGCCGAGCCTCGCCTCCCGCCGGGACGCCCTTCCGCAGCGCGAGGCCACCACGGGCACGCCGTTCGTCGAGATCCGGGGCCTGCGCAAGGAGTTCGCCCTGCGCGCGCCCAAGGCCGGGGAACCGCAGACGTTCACGGCCGTCGATGGTGTGAGCTTCGAGATCCGCCGCGGCACCACGGTGTCGATCGTGGGCGAGTCCGGCTCGGGCAAGTCGACCACGGCGAACATGGTGCTCGGACTCGAGGACGCCACGTCGGGGTCGATCCTGTTCGACGGGCTCGACCTCACCACGCTGCGCCGCAAGGAGCTGTTCGCCCTGCGCCGCCGCGTGCAGCCGGTGTTCCAGAACCCCTACGCCTCACTCGACCCCCGCTACACGGTCGAGCAGTCGATCGCCGAACCGCTGCGCGTGCACCGCATCGGCACCACGGCCTCCCGGCACGCGCGCGTGCTCGAGCTGCTCGAACAGGTCGCGCTGCCCGCGGCGATGGCCGAGCGGCTGCCGCACGAACTGTCGGGTGGGCAGCGCCAGCGCGTGGCGATCGCCCGCGCGCTCGCCCTCGAACCCGAGCTCGTGGTGCTCGACGAGGCGGTGTCGGCGCTGGACGTGCTGGTGCAGGCGCAGATCCTCGACCTGCTCGCCGACCTGCAGAAGCGTCTGGGCCTGAGCTACCTGTTCATCAGCCATGACCTCGCGGTGGTGCGGATGATCTCCGACGAGGTGCACGTGATGCAGCGCGGTGTCGTGGTCGAGAGCGGCACGCCGGAGCGCATCTTCGACGATCCGCAGCATCCCTACACGCGCGAGCTCCTCGCGGCGATCCCGGGAGCGTCGCTGGCGTCCTGACGGACGACGACGGCGGCCGCAGGCTCAGCGCTTGCGGTCGTCGTCGTCCCAGGGGCCCTCCCACCAGCCCGCGCGACCGTCGCCGGAGCCGCCGCGCCCCCGACGGGAACGCACGAACTGCACGATGAACACGGTCAGCGAGCTGAGCGTGATGAGGATCAGCACCAGGAACAGCAGGTCTCTCTGATTCATGGCCGTTTCCCTTCCGCGGCATCCGCCACGATCTTCGCGATGCGCGCGGCCCGGGTCTCCGGACGCTTGGCCATCGCGATGTGCGTGAGGCCGAACTTCTTCACGGACTTCGGGAACGCATCCCAATTCGCGCGCGCGGTGGGGTCGGCGTCGAGCGCGGCGGTCAGCTCGTCGGGTTCGATCCCGGCCTCCGGGCCATCGAGCACGGTCCACGAGCCGTTCGCCTTCGCCGCTTCCAGCACCCGGATGCCCGCGGGGGCGAGGAGTCCCGCGGCCTCGAGTTCCGCGATGCGCGCCTTGTTCGTCGCCGCCCAGCCGCTGCCGGGTCGGCGGGGCGAGAACCACTGTCCGTTCGCGCGTCCTCCGTCGGCGTCGTCGAAGACCCGCACGGGACCGTCGATCCAGCCGAAGCACAGGGCGTGGCGGACCGCGTCCTCGTAGCCGACGCCGTCGGCCGCGCCGCCGCGGACACTCAGCAGCCAGACGCCGCCGGCACGTTCGTGGTTCTCCTCGAGCCAGGCACGCCACGCCGCGGCATCCGCGGCCGTGATCCGCTCGCCGTCGTCGAGGACGCCCATGTCAGTCCTCGTCGAGCGTGGGGATGGTGCCGGTCACGATCGGCAGCAGGTCGGCGACCGAGTCGACGATCTCGTCCGGACGGAACGGATACTTCTCGATCTCGGCCTGGTCGCTGATGCCGGTGAGCACGAGCACGGTGTGCAGGCCCGCCTCGATGCCGGCGACGATGTCGGTGTCCATGCGGTCGCCGATCATGCCGGTCTTCTTCGAGTGCGCGCCGATCTTGTTCAGCGCCGAGCGGAACATCATCGGGTTCGGCTTGCCGACCACATACGGCTCCTTGCCGGTGGCCTTCGTGATCAGGGCGGCGATCGCGCCCGTGGCCGGCAGCACGCCGTCGGCGCTGGGGCCGGTGGCGTCGGGGTTGGTGACGATGAACCGGGAGCCGTTGATGATGTGGCGGATGGCCTTCGTGATCGCCTCGAACGAGTAGTTGCGCGTCTCACCGACGACCACGAAGTCGGGGTTCGTCTCGGTCATGATGAAGCCGGCCTCGTGCAGGGCGGTGAGGATGCCGGCCTCGCCGATCACGAACGCCGAGCCGCCGGGAAGCTGCTGCGCGAGGAAGTCGGCGGTCGCGAGAGCCGAGGTCCAGATGCGCTCCTCGGGCACGACGAGACCGCTCTGGCGGAGCCGCGCGGAAAGGTCGCGGGCGGTGAAGATCGAGTTGTTGGTGAGCACGAGATAGGGGATCCCGTCGCGCTCCCACCCGGCGAGCATCTCGGATGCGCCGGGGATGGCGTCGTTCTCATGCACGAGCACGCCGTCCATGTCGGTGAGCCAGCATTCGATGTCGTCGCGGTGTCCCATGTGCACAGCCTAGAGGGCGCGGGTTTCAGGCGCTGAGCCAGACGACCCCCGCGGCCCCGTCGGGAAGTGCGGTGTCGGTGCCGTCGATCTCGACTCCGGATGCGGTCACCCGCACGGTCGATGCGACCGCGAGGCCGAGCGTCTCGAGTGCACGCAGCAGTTCCGGGTCGCGGTCGTCCACCCGCAGCACCCGGCCCGTGTGTCCGGCCGGTGCGTCGGCGAGCAGCACGAACGGCTCGCGCTCGACCTGGCCGTCGGCGTCGGGGATCGCGTCGCCGTGCGGATCGAAGCGGGGGCGGCCGAGACGCGCGTCGATGCCTTCCAGCAGTCGGTCGCTGATGGTGTGCTCGAGCACCTCGGCCTCGTCGTGCACCTCGTCCCACCCGTAGTCGAACTCCTGCACCAGCCAGGTCTCGATCAGACGGTGCCGGCGCACCATCGCCAGCGCCCGCGCGGTGCCGGCGTCCGTCAGTCGCACGGCGCCGTAGGGAACGTGCGAGACGAGGCCGGCGGCAGCGAGCTTCTTCACCATCTCGGTGACGGAGGAGGGGGCGATGCCGAGCTTCGCGGCGAGCACCGAGGGGGTGATCGGCGCGTCCTGCCACTCGGTGTGGGCGTAGACGGTCTTCAGGTAGTCGTCAGCTGCGGGGGATGCCACCGCTCAAGCCTACGGCGTGCGCTCGCGCGCCCATGCGGTGAGCCCGTGGATGAGGGCGCGCAGCCCGATGTCGAAGGTGCGGCGGGCCGGGTCGGCGCTGAGGCGCGCGCGGGCGGTCTCGGCTGCCGCGAAGGTGGGGAACGCGGGGGCGAGGTCGCCCGGGGCCATGTTGTCGGCGGGGGCGAGGGCGTCCAGGGCCGAGCCGATGATGAACGACTCCAGCGCCACGATGGTGTCCACGATCGTGTCGGTGGGCCACCCGTCGTCGGCGAGCAGGCGGGCGATCTGCTCGTAGTCGGCGAAGGAACCCTCGTCAGCGTCGATCGGCGAGGTCGCGAGCATCACCATGGCCTCCGGGGCGGCGATCGCGGCGTCGCGGTAGCTGTGCGCCCAGGTGATCAGGGCATCCTCGACCGGGAGCTCGTGCAGCACGGGGGAGACGAGCGCGCGGCTGACCTGCCCGCGCATGGCCCGGATCACGGCGTCGCGGTTGGCGAAGTGGTGGTACAGCGCCGAGGTGCGCACGCCGAGGGATTCGGCGAGGGCGGTCATCGTGAACTGGCGCGGGGTGCGCTGGGCGCTGAGTCGGAACGCGGCTTTGAGGATGCGCTCCTCGGTGAGCACCTGGGTCGACGGTCGACCGACGCTGCGCGGAGGTTTCGTCATCGTGCTCGATTCTGCTCGGGTGTCTGGTATTTTATTGAAACTCTTTCAATACTGACGAAAGCACAGCCATGACCGGTTTCGACGCCGACACCATTGTCACCGGCGCGCACGTGGTGACGATGGACCCGCGCCGCCCGCACGCCACCGCCTTCGCCGTGCGCGACGACCGCTTCCTCGCCGTCGGCGACGACGCGCTGATCCGTGAGCTGCGCGGACCCCGCACGATCGTGCACGACCTCGGCGGCGCCGCCGTGACCCCCGGGCTCATCGACGCGCACCTGCACCCGATCCAGGGCATCGAGCTCACGGCCGGCATCGACCTCGGCGGCCTGACCTCCGGGGTGGCCCTCCTCGCGGCCCTGCGTTCCGAGGCCGATCGCGCGCTCGCCGAAGACGCCGACCCGTGGGTGCGCGGGTGGAACGTCGACTACGACGTCTTCCACGACCTGCCGATGACCGCCGCCGCGATCGACGACGCCGTGCGCGGACTCCCGGCGCTGCTGATCCTGTTCGACGGCCACACCGCGCTCGCCAGCCGGGCCGGTCTGGACCGCGCGGGCATCACGGGCGCGCGCCGCTTCGAGGACTCGTCGTGCGTCGTCGTCGATGTCGACGGCCGCCCCACCGGCGAGCTCCGCGAGCTCGGCGCCTACGAGCCCGTGCGGCTGAGCGCCCCCGCCCTCGACCGCGCCCAGACGCTCGCGGTCGGCTCCGAGATCCTGCGCGGACTGCGCTCGTCCGGCATCACGGGCGGCACGATCATGGACGGCGGCTTCGCCACACTCGAGCTGCTGGATGCGCTGGAGCAGGGGCCGGGGCTGCCGATCCGCATCGTCTCGGCGATCGATCACGAGCCCGGCTTCGACGAGGAGCGCACGGCCCTGAATCTCGGGATGCGCGATCGGCGCGGAGACCGCTGGCGCGGAGGTGTCGTCAAGCTCTACGCCGACGGTGTGGTCGAGACCGGCACCGCCTGGCTGTACGAGCCCGACACGGCCGGCACCGGGTTGGAGCCGTTCTGGAAGGACACCGCCGCCTACGCCCGCACGGTGCGCCGGTATGCCGAGGCCGGGTTCCAGGTCGCGACGCACGCGATCGGGGACCGCGCTGTGGGCGAGGTCGTCGACGCCTACCTCGCCGCCGGTGTGCGCAGTGCCGGAGGAGCCCCGCATCGGATCGAGCACCTCGAGACGACGACCGACCGCGACGTGGCCCGCATCGCCGCGGCGGGCATCACCGCCTCCCTGCAGCCTCTGCATATGCAGTGGCGCAAGGCGGACGGCTCCGACGACTGGTCCCGTCGACTCGGACCCGAGCGGGCGTCGCGCGCCTGGCGTGCACGCGACTACTGGGATGCCGGGGCGCCGGTCGCCCTCGGTTCGGACTGGCCGATCGCGCAGAACGACGCCCGCATCGGCCTGGCCTGGACGATGCTGCGCCGTCGCCCCGGCGACCGTGACGCCCCGGTGTTCGAACCCGAGCAGGTGCTCACCCCCTACCAGGCGCTGCACGGCTACACCGTGGGCGCCGCCCGAGCCCAGGGCGATGCCGACCTCGGTCTCATCGCTCCCGGCTTCCGGGCCGACTACGCCGTGTGGGCGGAGAACCCGCTGCACGTCTCCCCGGACGACCTCCCCGACCTGCCCGTACAGGTCACGGTCGTCGGCGGCACCGAGTCCTGACCCCCGGCTCGGTGCCGCACCCCCTCCTTCTTCCTTCCCTTTCACACCGAGGTGACTTCCATGCCTGAATTCGGCGCTCTCGCGCTCCTCCCGATCGCGGTGATCCTCATCGTCGCGGTCGCCACCCGGCGCACCCTGTTCGCCCTGCTCTGCGGCACCGTCGCGGGCGCCCTGATCCTCGGCGGATGGGGCGGCTTCGACGTCTGGGTCGAGTACACCGGCAAGGCTCTGTCGAACGAGACGGCGCAGTGGCTGCTGCTGATCGTCGCGCTGTTCGGCATCCTGATGATGCTGTTCGAGAAGTCCGGCATCGTCACCGACTTCGCGAACTGGGCCGAGCGCTTCGTCACCTCGCGCCGCAAGTCGACCGTGCTGACGTTCCTGCTCTCGGTCGTGCTGTTCGTCGACGACTACCTGAACGTGCTGACCACGGGCACCTCGATGAAGCAGGTGACCGACCGCTACCGGGTGCCGCGCACGCAGCTCGGCGCGATCATGAAGATGACGGCGGCCCCGATCGCCGTGCTCATCCCGGTGTCGACCTGGGCGCTGTTCTTCTCCGGACTGTTCGAGGCGCAGGGCGTCACGGTCGGCGGCACCGGCTTCGGCGCCTACCTGCAGGCGATCCCCTTCATCTTCTTCGGCTGGGCCGCGCTCGCCGTGGCGCTGCTGATGAGCATCGGCTGGCTGCCCAAGCTGGGCGTGATCAAGCGCGATGCGATCCGTGCGGAGCGCGACGGCGACGTCTTCCCGCTCGGCACCACCGACGACGAGCGGCGGGCCGAGGGAGCGGCGCTCCTGGCCGAGCTCAAGGCCGACGACCCCGACGGATCCACCGCGCAGCGGGTCGCCACCGCGCTCGCGACCAAGGCCGACACCGACCGCACGCCGCAGCCGTGGAGCTTCCTGATCGCGATGGTCGTGCTCGTCGGCGTCACGATCCTGACGAACGCGAACGTGGTCGCGGGTACCGCCGCCGCGATCGCGGTCACCCTCGTGCTCGTGCTCGCGCAGCGTCGCCTCAGCATCCGCGGGGTGCTGGACGCCGCGCTCGAAGGCATCGAGAGCATGCTGTTCGTGATGGTCCTCACCGTCCTGGCGTTCATGGTGCAGGAGATGAACATCGCCCTGCAGCTCGCCGAGTTCGTGATCCAGGTCACCCAGCCGGTGCTGACCCCGGCGCTGCTCCCGGCCATCGTGTTCGCGGTGTGCGGCGTCTACGCGTACGCCACCGGGTCGTTCTGGGACCTCGCCGCCGTGATCACCCCGGTCGTGCTGCCGCTGGCGATCGCGCTCGGCGCCGACCCGATCCTCGCCGGCGCGGCCGTGTTCTCCGGCGCCGCCCTCGGCAGCACCACGTGCCTCTACGGCGACGGCATCATCCTCGCGTCGCGGTCGATCGGCATCAAGCCGCTCAACCTGATGCTGGCGATCCTGCCCTACGCGGGCATCGCCGCAGGGCTGTCGTTCGTGCTGTACCTGGTGACCGGCTTCGTGACCGCGTAGCCGACGGCTTCGCGGGTCAGCCCAGCGTCGTCAGGATGATGAACGCGGCCTGACCCGCGAAGAACACCACGAGGAAGCCGAGGAGGGCGGCGGCGAGCGAGAGTCGTCCGTCGAACCCCTCCACCTCGTCCATGCCGATCTTGCGGGCGCGGAACGCCAGCACGAGGGTCGCGACGCCGAGCGCGAGCTGCACCCAGGGGCTCGCAAGGCCGATCACCTTCGGGAAGGCGACAAGCACTCCGCCGATGACGCCGGTCGCGAAGCCGATCCAGGTGAGGATGCGGACGGTGCGGCGGGCGTTCTCGGCAGACATGTGTCGAGCCTATCCGGGCTCAGGCGCCGGTCAGCACCAGCCAGAGCAGCGCCCCGTTGAGCACGATCAGAAGTGCGGATGCCAGGATGCCCGCGGCCGTGGTCCAGCGCCGGTTCGCCCAGACGCCGAGGGTCCGTCGCTGCGCGGTGAGGGCGACGAGCGGGATCAGCGCGAACGGGATGCCGAACGACAGCACCACCTGGCTGAGCACCAGGGCGAGGGTCGAGTCGATGCCGGCGCCGAGGATCACGAGGGCGGGGATCAGCGTCACCAGCCGCCGCGCGAGGAGCGGGATGCGCACATGCAGGAGGCCGTGCATGATCTCGGCTCCGGCGTAGGCGCCCACCGATGTCGAGGCCAGCCCGGAGGCGAGGAGACCGACGGCGAAGAGCGTCGCGACGACCGGACCGAGACCGGCAGTGAGGGCCGCGTGCGCGCCTTCGAGCGAGTCGGTGCCCTCGACGCCGGCGAGGTTGGCGGCGGCCAGCAGCAGGATGCCGAGGTTCACGGTGCCGGCGATCACCATCGCGATCGAGACATCCCACCGGGTGGCGGTGAGCAGACGGCGGATGCGCGAGGTCTCCGTGCGCACGGCCTCGTCGCCGGCGTGCGTCGTCGACGATCCGAAGCGGTCGCGGGCGAGCGAGGAGTGCGCGTAGATGGCGTGCGGCATGATCGTCGCGCCGAGGATGGAGGCCGCCAGCAGCACGGAACCGGTGCCCTCGAAGCGCGGCACCATCCCGCCGAGCACGCCGGCCGGGTCGGGCGGAGCCACGAACAGCCCGGCGAGGAAGCCGATCGTGATGATGACCATGAGTCCGATGATCACGAACTCGAACGGGCGGGCGCCGCCGCGGTTCTGCACCGCGAGCAGGATCATCGAGACCGCGCCGGTGATCAGACCGCCCAGGAGCAGCGGCACGTCGAACAGCAGGTTCAGCGCGACCGCACCGCCGATGACCTCGGCGAGGTCGGTGGCCATCGCGACGAGCTCGGCCTGCAGCCAGTACGCGCGGCGTGCCCACGGCCGCTTCAGGCGCGTGCCGAGCACCTCGGGCAGGCTCTGGCCGGTGACGACGCCGAGCTTCGCGGAGAGGTACTGGATCAGCCAGGCCATGACGTTGCCCGCGAGCACGACCCAGACCAGCAGGTAGCCGTACTGGGCGCCCGCCGTCATGTTGCTGGCGACGTTGCCCGGGTCGAGGTAGGCGACGCCGGCGACGAGGGCGGGGCCGAGCAGCCAGAGGCTGCGCGGGGCGGTGGCCGTCGCGCGACGTGAGGGGGCCGTCATCGGGGCGGGTGAATTTTTAGGCACACCGAAACCGTAGCGCATTTTTCGGTTCACCTAAATATCCGGAGCGGATCGTCGGTTCGACGACGATCGCGGCGATAGCCTGGCGGGATGGAAGACGCCGCGCCGGACAGCACGACCCCCGAGGTTCCCCCGGTTTCGGCGGACACCGGATCGATCGCCCAGCCCGGCTACGGAGTCGGTCCCTGGCCCGGCGGGGAACAGGCCTGGCCCGAGGGGGAGCAGTACGACCCCGAGCTGTTGGCTGCCGGCGACACCCGCAACGTCATCGACCGCTACCGCTACTGGCGGATGGAGGCGATCGTCGCCGATCTCGACACCCAGCGGCACCCGTTCCACGTCGCGATCGAGAACTGGCAGCACGACATGAACATCGGGTCGATCGTGCGCAGCGCCAACGCGTTCCTCGCCGACACCGTGCACATCATCGGCCGCCGTCGCTGGAACAAGCGCGGAGCCATGGTCACCGACCGGTACCAGCACGTGGTGCACCATGATGACGTCGAGACGTTCGCTGCGTGGGCCGCGGCCGAGGGGATCCCGATCATCGCGGTCGACAACGTGGACGGGGCGGTGCCGGTCGACCGGGCCGAGCTCCCGCAGCGCTGCGTGCTGCTGTTCGGTCAGGAGGGCCCGGGTCTCTCCGCCGAGGCGCTCGCCGCCGCTTCCGCGCACATCGAGATCACCCAGTACGGCTCGACGCGCTCGATCAACGCCAGCGCCGCGGCGGCTGTGATCATGTACGAGTGGTGCCGGAGATACACCGGCTGATCGGGCGCGCGGGTCAGCCGCGATCGACGTCGAACAGGTGGCGGTAGATCGCGTTGACATCGCGGTCGAGGTGGTCGATGCGCCCATGCACGGACTGGATCTCCGCGCGCACGGTCGCGAACTCTCCCCGCGCCTCTGCTCTCACGCTCGCGAACTCGCTGGAGAACTCTCGGCGCATGCTGTCGAATCCGTCCTGCATGCCGCGCAGGAACATCGTCGAGATCAGTGTGATGGTGCCGAACATCCCCGCGGCGAAGACGCCGATCAGTGTCCAGACCTGTGGTTCCGTCATCCCCAGCATCCCTTCAGTGTCCCTCGATCCTGCCCTGAGATGAAGGCGCCGACGGCGTTGTATTCCGCGAATTCCAGGGAGTGTGGAGAAGGTTTTTCGGGGCGGCGTTGTGCAGACTCAGACGGTCGCGGTGAGCCAGCGGCCGGAACTTACGCGCCAACCCAGCGTCCCGAGCCGCGCGAGCAGATAGACGCCGAAGAACGCGACCGCGAGCCAGACGAGGCCGGCCGCACCGTCGACTCCGGTCGCGGCGATGCCCCACAGGGCGGGCAGGAACGGCACGAGGTTGAGGCCGCCGGCGATCGCGAGGTAGCGGGCGTCGTTCGCCCCCATCAGCACCCCGTCGAGCACGAAGACGACACCGGCGATCGGCTGCGCGATCGCGAGCACGATCAATGCGGGCTGCACGAGCTCCGCGATCTGTGCGTCGCCGGTGAAGACGATGCCGAGCACGCCCGAGAGGGCGGCGATCAGGCCGCCCACGATCACGCCGAACCAGGCGCCCCAGGCCACGGTGCGACCGAGCACGCGGTGCACCTGCTGCTCGTCGCCCGCCCCCAGCTCCTTGCCGATGAGTGCTTGCGCCGCGATGGCGAGCGCGTCGAGCGCGAAGGCCGCCGCCGAGAAGATCGTGAACACGATCTGCCAGCCCGCCAGCTCCTCGGTGCCGATGCCGGTGGCGACGCCCACGGTGGCGAGCAGGGCGACGCGCAGACTCACGGTGCGCAGGAACAGCCACCCTCCCGAGGCAGCGGTGCTGCGCATGCCCGCTCGCTGGGCGCGCAGCGACGCGCTGTGCCGCGTGGCGAGCCGTCGCACCACGAGCACGTAGGCGGCGACCATGCCCCATTGCGCGGTCACGGTGCCCGCGGCGGATCCCGCGATGCCCCAGCCGAGTCCGTAGATGAAAAGCCAGTTGAGCAGGGCGTTCGCGCCGAAGCCGAGGCCGGCGATCCACAGCGGCGTCATGGTGTCCTGCATCCCGCGCAGCAGACCGGTCGCCGCGAACACGATGAGCATCGCCGGCAGGCCCCACATCGAGATGACGAGGTACTCGTTGGCCTGGGCGGCGACGGTGTCGCTCGCACCGAAGAGCGACACCAGCCACGGTGATGACACGGCACCGACCACGGCGAGCACGGCGCCCAGGCCCAGCGCGAGCCACATCCCGTTGATGCCGACCGTGACGGCTTCGCCCGGCCGTCCCGCCCCGAAGCGCCGGGCGACCGCCGGTGTCGTCGAGTACGCGAGGAACACCATCAGCCCGACGATCGTCTGCAGCACGGCCCCGGCGATTCCGAGGCCCGCGAGCGGAGTGGTGCCGAGGTGTCCGACGAGAGCGGCATCCACGATCAGGAAGGCGGGCTCGGCCATCAGAGCGCCGAGTGCCGGGACCGCCAGGCGCAGGATCTCTCTGTTGAGGGAGGTGCGCGCGGTCATCCTCCGAGCCTATGACCTGCCACCCCCATCGCCGGGCCGTCGCACCCGACGCGGTCGTAGGGTGGAAGAGAACCCGGATGCCACGGAGGTGCATCATGACGGATCCTCGAGACGCGGCCGCGAGATACCTTGCGGGTCGGCGGGATGGTGAGGCGGCGGAGGGCGACGAGGAGTCGGGCCCGCCTCCCGGGATCGCCGCTGCCGTCGATCGCGCGGCCTTCATCGAGTCGGCCATCCAGGTGGCGATCCGACGCGGCGAGTTCGACGACCTGCCCGGCGCGGGCAAGCCCCTCGAAGGTCTCGGCACCCACCACGATCCGGACTGGTGGATCCGGCGCAAGATCGAGACCGAGAACCTCACCGGACTCGGGCCGCCCGCGATCCTGCTGCGCACCGAGGACCGCGAGTTGAACGACCAGCTCGACCTGCTCGGGCGGGAGTCCGACGTGCGCGACGTGCTCGACGACTTCAACCGGCGGGTGCGCGAGGCACGCCGGCAGCTGCAGGGTGGCCCGCCTGTCGTGACGTCCCTCCGTGATGTGGATGCGGAGGTGGCCGCCTGGCGCGAGCGTCGGGCCGCGCGACCGGCGCCGCCCGCACCGGAGCCGCCGCGACGCCGCCGCTGGTTCCGGAAGGGCTGAGCCGAGGCCGCGCTTCGCGCGCAGAACGACGCTTCCCTCGGCCGGATTCGCGGAGTGTGGCCGAGGGAGCGGCAACGGGCCGAAGGAAGTGCAGTCGCAGAACGCGAAGCTCCCGACGGTCTGGCCGCGATGGGGGAGGGGGGACTTAGGCTGGGGCGCATGACTGACGTTCTTCCCGTGGGCCTCGCCCTTGATGAGTTCAGCTCCGACATCCGCCCGCAGGACGACCTGTATCGCCACGTGAACGGCGCGTGGCTCGCGCGCACCGAGATCCCCGGTGACAAGGCGCGCTGGGGTTCGTTCCATCTCCTCGCCGAACAGGCCGAGAAAGACGTCCGCGCGATCATCGAGGAGTCGCAGGACGCGGAAGAGGGCACGCTCGCCCGCAAGATCGGCGACCTGTTCGCGAGCTTCATGGACACCGAGCGCATCGACGCCGCCGGAGTCGCGCCCCTCGCCGACACGCTCGCCGAGATCGATGCGATCGACGGCATCCCGGCGTTCCTGCGCACGGTGGGCGCCTACGACCGCGATGGCCGCGCCTCCGTGATCGGCCTGTACGTCGACGGCGACCCCGGCGACCCGGAGCGCTACCTGCCCGTGCTCGTGCAGGCCGGGCTCTCGCTGCCCGACGAGAGCTACTTCCGTCTCGACACCTTCGCCGACACCCGCGCCGCATACCGCGCACACCTCGAGCGGCTGCTCACCCTCGCCGGGGTCGCGGAGGCGGCCGCGAACGCCGACCGTGCGATCGCGCTCGAGACCGAACTCGCCGGCCACCACTGGGACAACGTGCGCAGCCGTGACGCGGTCGCGACCTACAACCTGAAGACCTGGGACGAACTGCAGGCGCTCGCCGGGGTCGACCTCACCCCGTGGCGCGACGCGGTCTCGCCGTCGAACCCGGCGGCCTTCGACGAGGTCGTGGTCTCGCAGCCGAGCTTCTTCGAGGGACTCGGAGCCCTGCTCACGGCCGAGCGCCTCGACGACTGGAAGGCGTGGCTGCGGGCCAAGGCCGTGCATGCCGCGGCGCCGTACCTGACCGACGACCTGGTGCAGGAGAACTTCTCGTTCTACGGCACCGAGCTCACCGGTGTTCCCACGATCCGGGAGCGCTGGAAGCGCGGTGTCTCGCTCACCGAGGGCGCTCTCGGTGAGGCGATCGGCAAGGTCTACGTCGAGCGCCACTACCCGCCGACGGCGAAGGCCGCCATGGACGAGCTGGTCGCGAACCTCATCGAGGCCTACCGCCAGAGCATCACCGACCTGGAGTGGATGACGGCCGAGACGCGCGAGCGCGCGCTCGCCAAGCTCGATGCTTTCACGCCGAAGATCGGCCACCCCGAGGTGTGGCGTGACTACACGAGCCTCGAGATCGACCGCGCCGACCTGTTCGGCAACGTGCGTCGCGCCTCGATCTTCGAGCACGACCGCAACGTCGACAAAGTGGGCAAGCCCATCGACCGCACCGAGTGGCACATGCCTCCGCAGATGGTCAACGCCTACTACAACCCCTCGATGAACGAGATCGTGTTCCCGGCGGCCATCCTGCAGTACCCGTTCTTCGACGCTGGCCGTGACGCGGCCGCGAACTACGGCGGCATCGGTGCGGTCATCGGCCACGAGATCGGGCACGGCTTCGACGACCAGGGCAGCCGCTACGACGGCGACGGACGGCTGCAGGACTGGTGGACGGATGCGGACCGCGCGGCGTTCGAGGAGCGCACCAAGGCCCTCATCGCGCAGTACGACGCACTCGTGCCGGAGGGCCTGGACGCCGAGCACCACGTGAACGGCGCCCTCACGATCGGTGAGAACATCGGCGACCTCGGCGGCCTCGGCATCGCGCTCAAGGCCTACGAGCTGTCGCTGGGCGGAGCCGAAGCCCCGGTCATCGACGGCTACACGGGCGTGCAGCGCCTGCTGCTGTCGTGGGCGCAGGTGTGGCAGCAGAAGAGCCGCGAGGCTGAGACGCTGCGACTGCTGACGATCGACCCGCACTCGCCGAACGAGTTCCGCTGCAACCAGATCGTGCGCAACATCGACGCCTTCTACGAGGCGTTCGAGGTGGGCGAGGCCGACGCGCTCTGGCTGCCGGAGGCGTCGCGGGTGACCATCTGGTGACCATTCGTCCGACTCTGTGAAGCATCCCCCGGCGGTGGGGTTACGATAGCCCTGCCGCTGGGGAGCGCCTCCCCTCGGTATCCCGCAATCTCGCAATCCCATCCCCCGTAAGGATCACGCGTGGGCGCTCTCGAGCCTGGTGAAGGGTTCCGCAACTCCTCGGCACCCGAGTCCGTCAGCGGCACCCAGGGCGCGTCCGAGACGGGTCGACGCTCGCAGCGCACCAGCCGCCGGCTGCCCCGACGCGCAGCTGCCGGCCGTCGATCCTTCACGGCCACCCTGCGCTCGCTGGAGGGACTGGTCGACGCCGGAGCGCAGGTGTCCGTGCACGTCGTCGACCTCGACAACCACGTCCACGTGCTCGCCGGCGACGATCACGTCACGATGCCTGTTGCGGGTCTCGGCGTCGTCCCCCTGCTGATCGAGGTCGCGGCGGGCTTCGAGAGCGGGGCGCTCGACCCGTTCGAGATCATCGAGCGTTCGAGTGTCGAGGCGGTCGAGACGTCGGGCCTATGGCGACACCTCCATGCACCCGCCCTGCCGCTGGAAGACCTCGCCGTGCTGGCGGCGACCGCGGGCGATCCGATCGCCGTGAACGCTCTGCTGCAGAAGGTGGGCCACGACCGGGTGCGCGAGCGCATCGAGTCGCTGGGACTGCGTCGCACTGCGCTGCTCGACCGGTTCCGCGACCGCCGTGGCCCCGACGATGCGCCGCAGGTCGCTGTGGGTTCGGCGCGAGAGCTCGCCGGACTGTTCTCGGCCCTGGTGAACTCGCAGGTGGTCGACCCCGCGGTCAGTGCCCAGGTCTCGGAGTGGCTGAGCCTGAACCAGGACCTGAGTCTGGTCGCGGCCTCCACGGGGCTCGACCCGTTCGCGCACGACCACGATGCGCACGGCCTGCTGTTCGTGAACAAGACCGGCCGTGATCGCGGCGTCCGCGCCGAGGCCGGGGTGCTCGCCGGGCCTCGTGCCGGAGTCGCGTACTCGCTCATCGTGTGCTTCGACGATCTGTCGATCACGCATCGGCTGCGCGCGCACGATGCGTTCCGGGTGCTCGGCGTCGAACTCATGGAGTACACGCACTGACGTCAGGTGTCCACGCCGCATCAGGCGTGTGATGCCGGAATCGGCCTGATTCCGTGGCTCTGCCTGACGTCGGTAGCATCGAGGGATGCCACGACCTGACTGGACCCCGCATCGCCGCGACGACGGCGAACTGCTCGGGTGGATCCACCCGGCGGGCGACGACTGGATCGCGATCGATGTGCTCGGCCGAACCGTGTCCGGCCCGACCGAGTGGCTCGACGCCGAGGCCGCTCTCGACGCCCACGGCATCGCCTGGCTCGCCGATCCGTGGATGCTGGAGGGGGAGGACGAGCGTCCGCTGCGGGTGCGCCTCCTCGAGGTGACGCCCGACGAGGAAGGCGCGCCCGGCCGGATCGTGGTGAAGATCGACGACTTCGGCGACATGAACCGGCCGGCGACGGCGCAGTTCGTGCTGTCGTGGCCGATCCCGGACCGGCTGCGTCCGCCGCGCGCCGACGACCCGGATCCGCGCACGATCTCGCGCTGAACCGCCTCAGCTCGGCAGCGAGGGGTGCTGCTCGGCCGCGCGCTGTTTCGGGATGAACAGCGACAGCACGACCGCGATGAGTCCGGCCGCGATGGCGAGCCAGAAGCACACGTCGAATGCGGCGCGCGTCGGTACGGCGACACCGCCGACCTCGACGCTCATCGCCGCGAGGATCCCGCCCATCACGGCGGAGGCGCCCGATGTTCCCACCGAGCGGAACAGCGCGTTCAGTCCGTTCGAGGCTCCGGTCTCGTTCGCGGGGACCGAGCGCATGATGATCATCGGCATTGCGGCGAATGTGAATCCGATGCCGACGCCGATGAAGATGTTGGCGATGAAGATGTGCCACACCTCCGACGACCACAGCAGCACGAACACGTAGGCGAGGACGATGGCGGCCGCGCCGACCGTGAACAGCGGGCGCGGACCGACCGTGCGCTCCAGCCAGCCGGAGAGCGGCGAGATGATCATCATCACGAGTCCCGCTGGCATGATCACGAGCGAGGCGGCGACCATGTCGAGCCCGAAGCCCGCACCGCCGACGGCCGGCATCTCGAGCAGCTGCGGGAACGTCACGTTCGACGCGAACAGCGCGAAACCCATGCCGATCGCGGCGATGTTCGTGAATAGCACGGCCGGCCGCGCGGCGACCCGCAGATCGAGCAGGGGATCCTCGGTGCGCAGCTGATACCAGCCCCACACCAGCAGCACCACGACGCCGCCGATGATGCAGGTGAGGGTGAGCGGCGAGGTCCAGCCCCAGCCGGCGCCACGGGACACGAAGAGCAGGATGCCGGTGAGTCCGATCGCGAGTCCGATGGCGCCGATCACATCGAGGCGGCCGGGCGAGCGCAGCACGTCCTCCGGGATCACGAGGGCCACGAGCGCGAGGCCGATCGCTCCGAGTGCGGCGGCGAGCCAGAACAGCATGTGCCAGTCGGCGTTCTCGGCGAGCACGGCGGCCACCGGCATGCCGATCGCGCCGCCGACACCCATGGTGGCGCTCATCAGGGCCACCGCGGTGCCGAGGCGTTCGGGCGGGAGCACGTCGCGCATGATGGCGATGCCGAGCGGCACCACACCTGTCACGGCGCCCTGCAGAGCGCGGCCGATGATGACGCCCACGATCGATCCGGAGAGCGCGGCGATCAGCGAGCCGACGATGAGCAGCACGAGCAGGACGATCACGACGCGGCGCTTGCCGTACATGTCGCCCAGGCGGCCCGAGATCGGGGTGGCGACCGCGGCGACGAGCAGGGTGGATCGTGACGACCCAGGTCGTGTCCTCGCGGGAGGAGTTCAGCAGCTGCGGCAGTTCGGCCTGCAGCGGCACGACCAGCGTGAACATGAACGAGGAGCACAGGCCGGCGAAGGCGAGCACCGCGACGATCGCCCACCTCGGCGGGGTGCGGGAGAGCCGCTTCCTGGCTCTGTCGTCGCTCGCACCCACCGGCTCAGGCTATCGGCGATCCGGCAGTGCGGGGCCGATCGGCCCTGGTTAGCATGTGCACATGGTCACGAGCAGCGTCGCTCCGGACGATCCCGCCGCGAGTCGCGGCATCTCCCGGCGTACCCAGTCCGACATCTACCGCGCCGGCATCAGCGGCACGAGGCCCGCGGTGCCGGTCGACGCGGTGGTGTTGAAGGCCGCGGCGCGCAAGGCACTGAGCGCCGAGGCGTTCGCGTACATCGCCGGTGGTGCCGGTGCGGAGCGCACGATGACCGCGAACCGCGACGCGTTCCGGCGCTGGCAGGTGTGGCCGCGTCCGCTGCGAAACGTCGCGCAGCGCGATCTCGGCGTCGACTTCCTCGGCACGAGGCGCCCCACCCCGCTGCTGCTCGCCCCGCTCGGAGTGATGGAGATGGCCCACGCGGATGCCGATCTCGCGGTCGCGCGCGCCGCGGCATCGCTCGGCGTGCCGTACACGCTCTCGAACCAAGCCTCGTTCCCGATGGAGCAGGTGGCGGCTGCGGCGCCGAGCGGTTCACGGCTGTTCCAGCTCTACTGGTCGGCGTCGGACGACCTCAACCGCTCGCTCCTCGCCCGTGCCGAAGCGTCCGGGTGCGAGGCGATCGTCGTCACGCTCGACACGCATCTGCTCGGCTGGCGCACGCGCGACCTCGATCTCGCCTACCTGCCCTTCACCCGCGGCATGGGCATCGCGCAGTACACGAGCGACCCGGTGTTCCAGCAGCTCGTGCGGGAGCGGGCCGCCGCGCCGAAGGGCGACGCACCGGGGGTCAGAGTCACCCCGAAGGCGGTGGCCTCGGCGCTCACGATCGCGCGCAAGGGAGCGCCGCTCACGGATGGCGGCTCGCTGCGGGACAGCCTCCGCTCGCCGCTGCCGCGCGCGGCCGTCGAGGCGTTCCTCGATGTGTTCTCCACCCCCGCGCTCACGTGGAGCGACCTGGCGAAGGCGCGGGAGTGGACGAGCCTGCCGATCATCCTGAAGGGGATCGTGCACCCGGACGACGCGCAGGCCGCCATGGACGCGGGGGTGGACGGGATCTGGATCTCGAACCACGGCGGACGCCAGATCGACCAGTCCGTGCCGACGCTCGACGTACTGCCCGAGATCGCCGAACGCGTCGCGGGTCGGGTGCCGATCGTGTTCGACTCTGGGGTGCGCGGCGGTGCGGATGCCGTGATCGCCTTGGCGCTCGGAGCGACGGTGGTGGCCCTCGGCCGCCCCTACGCGTACGGCCTCGGCATCGCGGGCGAGACGGGGGTGCGCGAGGTGGTGCGGAACGTGCTCGCCGAGCTCGACATCACCCTCGGCCTCGCGGGTCTCACCGCGGTGGACCAGCTCGATCGCGACGCGCTGCGGGCCGTCTGACCGGGTTCCGATTCCTCGAACGGGCCGAGGAGGGGCAGACTGGTCCCGTGCGTACCATCCGCGATCTCGACACCGTTGAACTCATCCTCGATGCGCAGGGCCTGCTCGACTCCATCCGGGGTCCGCAGCGCGTGGTGGATGCCGGCACCCTGCGCGCCCTGCAGCAGTCGGGCAACTACGTCGTCGGGTTCTTCGACGGCGAGGGCGACGACGAGCGCATGGTCGGCGCATCCATCGCATTCTTCGGCGAACCCGCCCGCCGCGCGATGCACTCGCACATCACGGCGCTGCTCCCCGAGTACCGCGGCCGCGGGTGGGGTCGCGAGCTCAAGGAGCACCAGCGGCAGTGGGCGTTCTCGCGCGATGTCGGGCGCATCACCTGGGTGTTCGATCCGCTGGTCGCGCGCAACGCGCACTTCTTCTTCACGGTGCTGGGTGCCCGTGCCACCGGGTACTCGGTGAACCGCTACGGCATCTTCGGCGGCGGAGACGCGGGCGACGAGAGCGACCGCCTCGATGTCGAGTGGGCGCTTGCCGACATCGCCAAGCCCCCGGCCGACGACGCGGTCGTGGAGACGCTGGAGATCCCCGCCGACATCGAGGCGATGCGTGTGTCAGACCCCGCAGCCGCTCACGAGTGGCGCCTGCGTCTGCGCGCTCAGATGGAGGGACTGCTCGGGAGCGGCCTGAAGATCGCGGGCTACGACAGCGCCCGCGGCTACCTCTTCACCGCCTGATCCGCATCCCGGCGCTCAGCGCACGCCCCGCATGAGCTTCAGCACCGGCTTCACGCTCAACAGCAGTCCGACGCCGACCAGGATGGCGATGCCGCCGAGGATCGAGAAGTAGGGCACCTCGTCGTCGGGGTTGTAGAACTTCACGAGCTCGCCCGAGATGGCGGTGCCGAGCGCGATCGACAGGAAGAACAGCGCCACCATCTGGGTGTGGAACGCGGCCGGGGCGAGCTTCGTGGTCACCGACAGCCCGACGGGTGAGAGCAGCAGCTCGGCGACGGTGAAGACGAACAGGATGCCGACGATCGCCAGCAGCGGCGTGGAGTTCGGGCCACCGCCTGCGAACGGCAGGAACAGCAGGAACGCCGACCCCATGATGATCGCCGCGAGGCCGAACTTGACCGGTGTCGAGGGCTGGCGCTTACCGAGGCGCGTCCAGATCGCGGCGAAGACGCCGGACAGGATGATGATGAACACCGGGTTGATCGACTGCACCCACGACACCGGCATCTCCCACCCGAACAGGTTCCGGTCGAGGCGCTTGTCGGAGTAGACGGTGAGCACCGTGAACTGCTGCTGGTACAGCGACCAGAACGCGACGCTCGTGATGAACAGGGGCAGGAACCCCCACACCCGGGAGCGCTCGGTGGCGTCGATGCGACGGCTCGAGAGGATGACGGCGAAGTAGGCGACGGCGGCGACGATCGTGCCCAGGATCACGAGGGTCGCGAGGTTGTCGGCGCGGATCACACCGGTCAGCACGAGCACGCCGATGAGCACGATCGCTGCGCCTGCGATGATCCCGACCAGCGGGTAGCGCGACGTCGGGAGCGGGTTGGGCACCTCGCGCACCGAGGCCGGGAGTGCGCGCCGCCCGAAGGAGTACTGCACGAGCCCGAGGGTCATGCCGATGGCGGCCAGTCCGAACCCGTAGTGGAAGCCGAGCGACGACTGCAGGATGCCGGTGAGGATCGGTCCGAGGAAGGCGCCGAGGTTGATGCCGAGGTAGAACAGCGAGAAGCCGGCATCCCGGCGCGGGTCCTCCGGGCTGTACAGGCTGCCGACCACCGAGGTCGCGTTCGCCTTCAGCCCGCCCGAGCCGAGAGCCACGAGTACCAGGCCGACGCCCACGCCCACGGCGCCGGGGAGGAGGGCCAGCGCGAGGTGCCCGCCCACGATCACCATCGCGCTGACGAACAGCACCCGCTCCGAGCCGAACAGCCGGTCGGCGAGCCACGCACCCAGGATCGTCGACAGGTACACCGAGCCGCCGTACGCGCCCACGATGCCGCCGGCGACGCCCTCGGGGATCCCGAGGCCGCCCTGCGACACCGAGTAGTACAGGTAGATGAGCAGGATGCCCTGCATGCCGTAGAAGCTGAAGCGCTCCCACATCTCCACTCCGAAGATGTGCACGAGCGCCCAGGGTTGGCCGAAGAAGCGGGTGTCGTCGTCGTTGATCCGCGGGCTCTTCGCCGGAGTGCTCATGCCTGGACGGTACTCCGCAGACGGCCTCCGAGGCCAGGGCGAGCGCGGGAACCACGGATAGAATGAGGATGCCCGTGCTCACGGGTTCTCCTCCCGCATCCGACCATTGGAGCCACCATGGCCGAACAGTCCCGCCTCGACAAGGTCATCGCCCTCGCCCGCCACCGCGGGTTCGTGTTCCAAGCGGGTGAGATCTACGGCGGTTCGCGATCGGCCTGGGACTACGGCCCCCTCGGCACGGAGCTCAAGGAGAACATCCGCCGCCAGTGGTGGCAGACGTTCGTGCGCGGCCGTGGCGACATGGTGGGCCTGGACTCCAGCATCATCCTGCCCAAGCGCGTCTGGGAGGCGTCCGGCCACGTCGCGACCTTCACCGACCCGCTGGTCGAGTGTCTGCAGTGCCACAAGCGCTTCCGTGCCGACAACCTGATCGAGGACTTCGAGGCGCGCAAGGGACGCAAGGCCGAGAACGGCCTCGCCGACATCCCCTGCCCGAACTGCGGCACCAAGGGCCAGTACACCGAGCCCAAGGCGTTCTCGGGTCTGGTGAAGACGTACCTCGGCGTCGTCGATGACGAGTCGGGCCTGTACTACCTGCGTCCCGAGACCGCGCAGGGCATCTTCGTGAACTTCTCGAACGTGCTCACCGCGAGCCGCAAGAAGCCGCCGTTCGGCATCGGCCAGGTCGGCAAGGCGTTCCGCAACGAGATCACGCCCGGGAACTTCATCTTCCGCACCCGCGAGTTCGAGCAGATGGAGATCGAGTTCTTCACGCCGCCGGCCGAGGCGCCGCAGTGGTTCGAGCACTGGGTCGAGGCCTGCTGGAACTGGTTCATCGATCTGGGCATCGACCCGGAGAACATGCGCCAGTTCGATGTGCCGGAAGACGACCGCGCGCACTACTCGGCCGGCACGATCGACGTCGAGTACAAGTTCGGCTTCGCGGGCAAGGAGTGGGGCGAGCTCATGGGCGTCGCCAACCGCACCGATTACGACCTCTCCAGCCACAGTGAGGCATCGGGCCAGAGCCTGACGTACTTCGACCAGGCCACGGGCGAGCGCTACACCCCCTACGTGATCGAGCCGTCGTTCGGTCTCACGCGCGCGATGATGGCGTTCCTGGTCGACGCGTACCGCGAGGAGGAGGTGCCGAACGCGAAGGGCGGCACCGACGTGCGCACGGTGCTCAAGCTCGACCCGCGCCTCGCCCCGGTCAAGGCCGCGGTGCTGCCGCTGAGCCGCAACGAGAACCTGTCGCCGCTCGCCCGCGAGGTCGCCGACACGCTGCGCAGCTCGTGGGCCGTCGACTTCGACGACGCCGGTGCGATCGGCCGTCGCTACCGCCGCCAGGACGAGATCGGCACCCCGTTCTGCGTCACGGTCGACTTCGACTCGCTCGACGACCGTGCCGTGACGGTGCGCGACCGCGACACCATGGCGCAGGAGCGCGTCGCGATCGACGACCTGCACGCCTACCTCGCGGAGCGTCTGCGCGGCGCCTGAGCTCGCTCGCGGCTCTGCCGAGCCACCCCAATCCGACCGACCCGGCCCCTTGCGCACGCACGCAGGGGGCCGGGTCGCTCGTTAGGGGGTGGCTCGGCGATGTCGATGAGACCGGAGGGGCAGCGTCAAGAACCGGAGACCGCGCGGGCGTAGCGCTCCGAGAGAAGGTGCAGGCGCGGGATGAGCTCGGGCGGGCTCTCGACCGTGAAGTCCATCATCAGCATCCCGATGTAGGCGGCGACGGTGTCGAGGCTGTCGGCGCCGGTGACGAGGATGCAGTGCTCCTCGTCGACCGGTTCGACGATCCCGACCGCGGCGTGGATCCGATCGAGCACGGCCTCCGCCGGAGCGTCGATGCGCAGTCGCGCGTGCACGACCCAGCCGCTCACCGCGATGGTCCGCATCGCGAAGGCGGTGTAGTCGCCGCCGGGCAGCGGCTGTGGGTCGAAGCGGCGACGCGTCGGCACCCGCAGCGACATCCAGTCGACGCGGTACGTCGCCCACTCGCCGCTCTCGGGAGCACGCGCGACGAGGTACCAGCGCCGATGCCAGGTGAGCAGTCGGTACGGTTCGACGAGCACGGGCTCATCCTGATAGTCGAAGCGCAGCCACTCCTCGTTGCGGATCGCCCCCGCGATGGCCTGCAGCGACGCGGCGTCCACCTCGGGGTCCGGTGCGTCGGTGTCGTTGTTCTCCGGCGCGCGGTCGACACTCGAGCGGAGTGCATCCACGGTCGGCCGCAGGTGCGACGGCAGCACCTGCTCCAGCTTGGCGAGCGCTCGCGCACCCGACTCGGCGACCCCGGCGATGCCGGCCGCAGCGCGCAGGCCGACCGTGACGGCCACGGCCTCCTCATCATCGAGGAGCAGCGGGGGGAGCTTGCCGCCCGCGCCGAGGCGGTAGCCGCCGACGGAGCCGCGCGTCGCATCGACCGGGTAGCCGAGGTCGCGCAGCCGCTCGATGTCGTGGCGCACGGTGCGCGAGGATACCCCGAGCCGCGCGGCGAGGTCGCTGCCCGACCGCTCGGGGCCGGTCTGCAGCAGAGCCAGCAGAGCGAGCAGACGTGCGGTGGGATCTGCCATGAGAACTCCCGAGAACTCATCCATTCATTAGGAACATATCGAACCTAATGGGCTTCTACCTTCGAGTCATGGACAACACGACGCTCACCTTCCGCCCCTTCACCGTCTCGGTCTCCGACGCCGAGGTCGCCGATCTCCAGGATCGCCTGGCCCGCACCCGCCTGCCGCAGCCGTCGCCGACGGACGACTGGGATGCCGGCACCCCCAACTCCTACCTGCGCGAGGCGATCGTCGCCTGGCGAGACTTCGACTGGGCCGCCGCCCAGGAACGGATCAACGCCGTCCCGCACTTCACCACCGAGATCGACGGGCAGACAATCCACTTCCTCCACGTGCGCTCGCCGCACGCGGGGGCGACGCCGCTCCTCCTGGCTCACACCTACCCGGGCTCCGCGGTCGACTACCTCGACCTGATCGACCAGTTGGTCGACCCTGTCGCGCACGGTGGCCGCGCCGAGGACGCCTTCGACGTCGTGGTCCCGGACGCCCCCGGCTACGGCTTCTCCCAGCCGCTCGCGTCCGCAGGCTGGACGACCGCCCGCGTCGCCGAAGCCTACGACCGGCTCATGCGCGGCCTCGGCTATGAGAGCTACGGCATCCACGGATCCGACAACGGCGCGATGGTCGCACGCGAGCTCGGACTGCGGGAGCCGCAGGGCTTCCTCGGGCTGCACGTGCTGCAGCTGTTCTCGTTCCCCTCCGGTGATCCGGCCGAGTTCGAGAAGCTGGAGCCCGCCGACTACGCCGGCCTCGAGCACATGCAGTGGTTCCAGTCGGTCGGCGGCTACAACGCCATGAACGCCTCGCGTCCGCAGACCGTCTCGGTGGGGATCAGCGACTCCCCGGTCGGGCTGCTGGCCTACAGCGAGCTGTTCAACTCGTTCGGCAACGGCACGTCGCTCGTGCCGCTCGAGACGATTCTGCTCGAGGTGAGTGTGAACTGGTTCGCGAACGCGGCATCCGGCATGAGCCGCAGCTACCTCGAGAACGCGAGGGCGGATGCCGCCGAGGATGCGGAGCCCCGGGTCAGCTCCGCGCGCACCGGGGTGGCCGTGTTCGCGGACGACTTCCAGACGATCCGTGTCTTCGCCGAGCGCGACAACGCGAACATCGTGCACTGGAGTCGCTTCGACGAAGGCGGGCACTTCGCCGCGTTGGAGCGCCCCGACTTGCTGGCCGCCGACCTCCGCGCGTTCTTCCACACAGGGTTCTGACGCACCTCCTCCTCGCGCCCCTCCTCCTCGCGCCGACCCACCCCTCTGCGATCGAGCCACCCCCGTACGCACGGACGTACGGGGGTAGCTCGGTGCCAAAGGGGTGGGTCGACGCCAGGGCGGGGGATACCATGACGGCATGTTCGAGGCCTGGAGCGAGTTCAACGTCGCGATGGCCGGCGCGACCGCGGCGCTGGCCGGACTCGTGATCGTCGCCGCCAGCGTCAACATCGCCGAGATCGTCAAGTCCCGCACGCTCACTGCGCGGTTGCTCGCGGGCATCGCCGCGCTGCTTCTCGCACTCGCGGTGTCGGCGCTCACCCTCGTACCGGGCATCGACGCGCGCTGGTTCGGTGGACTCGCAGTGCTGGCGACCGTGCTGGCCGCCGTGTTCCAGGTGCACGCCACGCGGCTCATCGCGACGGATCCGAATCCGGAGGATCGTGCCCGGTCGCTCAAGTACCTCGTCGGCTTCCTCCCGATCGCCGCTTATCTCGTGGCAGGGATCCTGGTCTGGACGCAGCATCCGGCCGGGCTGTACGTCGCGGCGGCGGGGTGCCTGCTCGCGATCGTCTCGGCGATCGTGGTGTCGTGGGTCGCGCTGGTCGAGGTTCTGCGCTGAACCCCTCCCGCCGAACCGGCCCCTTGTGATCGACCCGGCCCCTTGCGTGCGCTCGGAAAGGGGGCGCTCGTGCGCAGAGGGGTGGTTCGGCGGGGTTGGCTCGGCGGTGTCGCTCGCGGGGGAGTTGCGAGGCGGGGGGGGGTGGGGTGGCTCGCGTCAGCCTGTCACGGTGAGCTGCACCTCGGGGGTGCCGCCCGCCTCGACCCAGGCGAGTGAGCGTTCCAGGATGCCGCGCAGCACGTCGAGGTCGACCTGCTCGAGATCCTTGATGTAGAGGCAGCCGACGCCGGTGGTGTGTGGGCCGAGCTGTGCCAGGGCATCCGCGTGCGCGGCGACCCCATCGAACAGGTAGATCGTGGTCGCCGCCTTGCGCGGGGCGAAGCCGAGCAATCCGCTGTCGCCCTCCGTCCCCGTCGGGTAGCGGTAGTGGCAGGAGCCGAATCCGATGATCGTGCCCCACGTCTGCGGTTCGCGCCCGGTGATGTCCTGCATCAGGGCGGTCAGCGTCTCGGCGTCCCGACGGCGCACGGCGGGGGAGGAACGGGCGATGAGACCCGCGACGTCATCCCCGGTGGGCTTCATTTCGAGGCCTTCGCCGCAGCCTTCATCGCCTTCTTGTGCTCGCGCACCTTCGCGAGCGAGTCGGGCGAGACGATGTCGGCGACGCTGCGGTACGAGCCGTCGTCGCCGTAGGGCGCGGATGCCTCGCGCCACCCTGCGCCCGTGAAGCCGTACTGCTTGCCGAGGAGGGCGAGAAAGATCTTCGCCTTCTGCTCGCCGAAGCCGGGAAGGGCCTTCAGCCGCTTCAGCACCTCGGGCCCGGACGGGTCGCCCTCGGTCCAGAGGGCCGCGGCATCACCGCCCCAGTCGTCCACGAGGGTCTGGCACAGCGTCTGCACGCGGGTCGCCATCGATCCGGGGAAGCGGTGCACAGCGGGGGTCTGCTTGAACGCCTCGAGGAACGCGTCCGGTGCCATGCCCGCGATCGTCGCGGCGTCGGCGGCGCCGGTGCGCTGCTCGATCTTGAGCGGACCCGCGAACGCGGTCTCCATCGGCACCTGCTGATCCAGCAGCATCCCCACCAGCAGAGCCAGCGGGTTGTCGGTCAGCAGTTCGTCGGCGGCGGTGTCTCCGGTGATGTGAAGGGCCATGCCTCCAGTGTGCCATTGCACGGTGGACCGATCGTGATGCGTGGTTGCCGCACCAGCCTCGGCATCTTGAGCCAGCTCGGCCTTTTGCACCAGCCTCGGCCTCGTGAACCCCAAAAGGCCGCGCGACATGACGAAGGCCGAGCGGAGCAAGGGTCCGGCGGATCGCAGCGGCTCGGACCGTGGTCGGTCAGGCGGTGGCGGCGTCTTCCGCGTCGGCGACGGCCTCGGGGGCGATGTCGTACAGGGTGGCCAGGGCCGCGGTGAACTCGTCGGCGCGACCCGCAGCAGCGAGCTCGTGAGCACGCACGGTCGGGGTGTGCAGCAGCACGCCCGAGAGGTGGCGCAGGGCCTGTTCGACCTTGCCGTCCTCGTCGCCGCGGGTGCGGGCGCGGTCGATCTCGCGTTCGAGCAGTTCGAAGATGTGCGAGCGGAAGGCCACGACCGCCGGGGTCACGCTCTGGCGCGCACCCACCACGTGGAAGGTCTCCGCAGCTTCGCGGACCACGCTGCGTGCGGCATCCGTCGCCTGCAGCTCCTCGAGGGGCGCGTGCAGTCGGATGGTCTCGAGGTCGAGCAGTGCGACGCCCTCGAGTGCGGCGACCGCGGGGTCGACGTTGCGGGGCATGCCGAGGTCGACCACGAGCTGGTTGTGTGCACCGACGGGGCAGCCCGCTGCGGCGAGGCCGGCCGGAAGCTGCAGGTGCTCCGGGCCGAGCACCGGCTCCGTGGCGGTGGTGCAGGTGATGAGCAGGCTCGACCGGGCGGCGGTCCGCGCGTACTCGTCGGCGGGAACGGGGCGGATACCGTGCTTCGCGGCGAAGACCTCGGCGCGGCCCGAGGGCGAGTACACCGAGATGTTCACGGCGCCGCGCTCGCGCAGCGTGGCGAGGGTCACGGCGGCGTAGGCGCCGGTACCGACCAGCAGCACGCGTTCGGCCGACCAGTCGGCGATGCGGCTGTCCGCCAGTTCGAGTGCGAGGCGGACGAGGGAGCGTCCGGCGCGGCCGAGGGCGGTGACGTTCTTGACCTTGCGCTGTGCCTGGCTGGCGCGCTGGAACAGGCGCTCGAGCTCGGGGGAGGTGGTGCCGTCCTTGCGGGCGGACTTGAGGGCGCGACGCACCTGCCCGGCGATCTCACCTTCGCCGGAGACGACGGACTCGAGGCCGGAGGCGACGGAGAACAGGTGCTCGGCGACGCGACGGCCCGAGTGCACTGCATAGGCGCCGTCGAGTTCGGCGGCAGGGATGCCGGTCGCGGACTCGACCGCTTCGAGCACGGCCTCGACGCCGATGGCACCGGCGGCCGTCACGGGCTCATCCATCTCCACGTACGCCTCGAAGCGGTTGCACGTCGCCAAGACGACCGCACCCTGCACGCACGGCGCCATGCCCACGAGGGTGGGAGCGACGTCGTCGGGGGTGCGGCTCAGGCGTTCGAGCAAATCGAAGGAGGCGGTCTTGTGACTCGCCGTCACACACAGCAGCACAGATCGATTGTACCGGAGGTCCGTCGACCGGGTTCCGACGGGCGGACTCGGCGGCTCCATATGCGCCGGATGGGAGGATGGAGCCATGGCCCTCTCCGACGCTCCGCTCCTGCGCGCCCTCGCCGGCGACCGTCCCGCCCACGCCCCGGTGTGGTTCATGCGGCAGGCCGGCAGGTCGCTCCCCGAGTACCGGGACCTGCGGGTGGGGACGCGGATGCTGGACGCCTGCCTCACTCCCGACCTCGCGGCCGAGATCACCCTGCAGCCGGTGCGCCGCCACAAGGTCGACGCGGCCGTGTTCTTCAGCGACATCGTCATCCCGCTGCGTCTCGCGGGTGTGGCGGTCGAGATCGAGCCCGGACGCGGCCCGGTGTTCGCGAACCCGGTGCGCACGGCATCCGACGTCGACCGGATCACTGCGATCGACCCGGACGACCTCGACGGCACGGCGATCGCCGAGGCCGTGCGTCTCGTCACGACAGAGCTCGGCGGCACCCCGCTGATCGGCTTCGCCGGGGCTCCCTTCACTCTCGCGGCCTACCTCGTCGAGGGCGGTCCGTCCAAGGAGCACCTGCGCGCCAGGGCGATGATGCACTCCGACCCCGAGTCGTGGCACCGACTCGCCGGCTGGCTGGCCCGCGTCTCGCGTCGCTTCCTCGAGACGCAGCGCGACGCCGGTGCCTCGGTCGTGCAGCTCTTCGACAGCTGGGCAGGCTCCCTGAGTACCGCCGACTTCCGGGCGTTCGTCGCTCCGCACTCCCGCGCGGCGCTCGAAGGCATCGGCCTCCCGACCATCCACTTCGGTGTCGGTACCGGGCCGTTCCTCGCCGACATGCGCCTGGACGGCATCGCCGACGGTGTGGGCGTGGACTGGCGTCTGCCGCTCGACGAGGCCGCCGCGATCCTGGGACCGGATGTCACGGTGCAGGGCAACATCGACCCGGCGCTGCTGTCCGCCCCGTGGTCGGTCCTGGAGGCGCACGTGCGCGACGTGCTGGAGCGTGGTCGCGCGGCGCGGGCGCACATCCTGAACCTCGGACACGGCGTCCCTCCGGAGACCGATCCCGATCAGCTCACCCGCATCGTCGAGCTGGCGCACTCCGTCTGACCGTCACGCGCGGGTCCGCCGCAATCGACGCGTGAGCCGCAGGTCGTCGAGACCGAAGCGTCCGATCGGGAGCGCGGCGCGGATGCTCGCATCGTCGAACGGACGCGCGGGGCGGATGCCGACGGGCGCTTCGGGCGCGAACGGGGCCGCATCGCTCACTCCTTCGGCGAGCATCCGCGCTTGAGCCTTGGCGACGAGGGGGACGACCATCGTCCATTCGGTGACCTGGGCGAGCACCCGCACCATCCAGGTCGGCACGGGGATGAACGCGGGTCGGCGTCCGGCGACGCGGGAGATGCGGCGGATGGCTTCGCCGAGCGTCACCTCGTCGGCGCCCATCACGGCGATCGTCGGCTCCTGAATGCGCCCCTCGATGGCCGCGACGAGCACGTCGACCACATCCTCGATCGGCACCGGTCGTGCGGTCCGCTCGCGGTAGCCGACGGTCCAGAAGAAGGGCAGGGTCCGCACCGCGCGGGTGACGTGGTCGACCATGTGGTCGCCGGGGCCGTAGATCATGCCGGACTTGAGGATGGTGTGCGGGATCCCGGAGCCCCGGACGATCTCCTCCGCCTGCCACTTGGACTCGTGATAGCCCGAACCGCAGTCGGGGCGCGCCCGCAGGAAGCTGACCAGCACGATGCGCGTCACACCGGCGCGACGAGCGGCCTCCACGACGGCGGCTGTGCCGTCGACGTGAACGCGCCGGAAGGTCTGCTCGCCGATCTCCCGGTTGATGCCCGCGCAGTGGGCGACGACGTCGCAGCCGCGGAACGCGGCGGTCAGGGCGTCGATGTCGGTGATCTCGACGCCGCTGCGTCGGGAGATCACCACGGGATCGTCGAAGCGTGCCGCGAGGTTCCGGCCGACGAATCCGGTGCCTCCGGTGATCGCAACCTTCATGATGCTCTCCTTCGCTCATTAGCTAGACGGCTAAACACTATCTAGCAAGGGTGCTATATTGCAAACATGGCAGACAGTGCGACCGACATCTTCGCCGCGCTGGCGCACCCCACCCGGCGTCAGATCCTGCAGGACCTCAAGGACGGCGAGCTCGCGGCCGGCGAGATCGCCTCGCGGTTCTCGGCGAGCGGTCCCACCATCTCCCGCCACCTGAGCGTGCTGCGTCAGGCCGGGCTCATCAGCGAGCGCCGCGACGCCAACCGCATCCTCTACTCGCTCGTCGGCGAGCGGCTGGCGCTCTCGGTCGGCGACTTCCTCTCCACCGTGTGCCCCGAGCAGATCGTGCTCCGTGAGGTGCGCAAGCGTGGGCGGGGAGCGGCGGCTCCCGTCGAGGCCTGATCCGCCCGATGCGAGAATTGAGGCATGACCTCGAAGCCCGCATCCTCCGAGTCCGCTGAGCCCGCCGATCTGGCTGCGCGCGCGGCCGAGAAGCACGTCGTCGTCATCGGCGGCGGTATCGGCGGGCTGATCGCCGCCCGCGAGTGCGCGAAGGTCGGCATGCGGGTCACGGTGCTCGAAGAGGCCGACGCGCTCGGCGGTGCGATCCGTCGTGTCGACCTCGACGGCGTCGTGGTCGATGCCGGTGCCGAGAGCTATGCGACCAGGGGCGGCCACGTGCGTGCGCTCGTCGAAGAGCTCGGGCTGGGCGACCGCGTCGTGCTTCCGCAGGCGGGCGGTGCCTGGCTCGCCGGGATCCCGGGCGTGGGCGCGGCCCCGGTGCCGGTGGGTGGCATCCTCGGGATCCCCGCGAACCCGTTCCAGGATGACGTGCGCCGGGTCATCGGCTGGTCCGGTGTCTGGCGCGCCTACCTCGACCGTGTGCGCCCGCCGTTGACGATCGGGCATCAGCTCAGCCTGGGCAAGCTGGTCGCCTCGCGCATGGGTGCGAAGGTGCGCGACCGTCTCGTCGCACCCGTCACGACGGGCGTGTACTCGGCTTCTCCGGAGGATGTCGACATCGACGCCGCGGCGCCCGGCCTCAACGCGGCGCTCACCCGCGTGGGATCGCTCTCCGGTGCCGTGCAGGCGCTGCGGGATGACGCGGCCGGTCGAGCGCAGGGGGCCACGTCCGAGGCGAAGGCGCCCGGCTCCGCGGTCGAGGGGCTCTCCGGCGGCATGAGTGCGCTCGTCGATGCGCTCGCCGAGGATCTGACCGGGCTCGGTGCGGAGGTGCGTACGGGCTCGCGGGTCCGCAGCCTCCGCAAGGCCGACGGCGCGTGGTCGGTCGAGGTCGAGGTCGCTGCCGAGGCGGTTGTGGAGGCGCCGTCGTCCGACGAGGGCGCCGTGGTCGCCGACCTTCGGGCCGCCGAGCTCGCCGCCGCCGAGTCCGCGACCGAGGAGCTCTCCGCCGATGCGGTGATCGTCGCGACGTCCGAGTCCGTGGCGCGGGGCCTCCTCGCCACCGCGGTTCCGGCACTGAGCGCGGCAGAGGCCGCATCCTCGCCCGAGATCGAGATCGTCACCCTGCTGCTCGACGCTCCCGAGCTGGATGCTGCTCCCCGCGGAACCGGCGTGCTCACGGTGCCCGGAAGCCACACGGCCAAGGCGCTCACGCACTCCACGGCGAAGTGGGCCTGGGTGCGCGAGGCCGCCGGCTCGCGACACGTCGTGCGCGTGTCGTTCGGTGCGCAGGGGGAGCCGGCCGCGACCGCCGCGCTGAGCGATGAGGCCGCCGCCGACCTCGCCAGGAGTGAGGCTGCCGCGATGCTCGGGGTCGCCCTCGACCCCGCGTCCGTGCTCGCCTCCCATCGTGGTCGCTTCGTGCAGTCGCAGCCGGCATCGATCATCGGCTCCGGTGAACGCCGTGCTGCCGCGCGTGCGGCGGTGCAGGCGGTACCCGGCATCGCCGTGGTCGGGGCGTGGCTCGCCGGGACGGGCCTCGCGCAGGTCATCCCGGACGCGCGGGACGAGGCCGATCGACTGCGTCGAGCGCTGTTGTGGGACTGAGGCATCGCCCCGTGTCAACCCTCTGACGCATAGATGCCGAAAACGGCATACGGGGTTACGCTGGGTACCTGGTCGAGGGTCTCGAAGACTGCGGTCAGTCCCAACCGGGCGAATCAGGCCGGACAAACCGGAACTAGGTGAGGAGACCCCATGAAGGG
Source organism: Microbacterium sp. LB12 (assembly GCF_037150835.1). Taxonomy (NCBI): domain Bacteria; kingdom Bacillati; phylum Actinomycetota; class Actinomycetes; order Micrococcales; family Microbacteriaceae; genus Microbacterium; species Microbacterium sp. LB12. The sequence continues at coordinate 639,168 of NZ_JBBCPF010000001.1, forward strand.
GAAGATCGGACTCGTCGTCGGGCTCGGCGTGGGCTACGTCCTCGGCACCCGTGCCGGGCGTGAGCGCTACGAGCAGATCAAGACGCAGTGGCTGAAGGTGTGGCACCTCGATCCGGTGCAGGAGCAGGTCGACAAGGTCAAGGGCTTCGTCGGCGAGAAGGCGGCCGCCGTTCCCGGTGTGCTCTGGACCGGAGTCGTCAAGGTCGCCAAGTCGGTCAGCGGCAACGGCACTCCGGGGCAGCGTCTCGACTCCGCGATCGCCACCGGCCGTGAGGCCGCGGAAGACCTCGCCGACGCGACGGAAGAGGCCGTCGAGGCAGCGAAGGCTGCTGCCGACAAGCCCGCGCTGCGCAAGACCACCGCCACGAAGACGGCGGCCAAGAAGCCCGCCGCCAAGAAGCCGGCGGCCGCGAAATCGACCACCAAGAAGTCCGGCGAGTGACATGCCCCGCGGATACCGAGATCGCGCCGACGACAGCCTGCTGACCCTGCTGGGCGACCTCCCGGAACTGGTCACCAACCTCGTCAAGGCGGAGATCGACGCGGCGAAGGCCTGGATCTCGCGCACGGCGAAGGACGCCGGCATCGGATCCGTGTGGTTCCTCGTCGCCCTGTTCTTCCTGTTCTGGGCGGTGCCCGTCATCCTCGTCTTCGCGATCGCCGGACTCTCGTCGTGGTGGCCGGTATGGCTGTCGGCGATCGTCGTGTTCGGCATCCTGCTCCTCGCCGTGCTGCTGTTCGCACTGCTCGGCATCCTGAAGTTCCGCAAGGTGCTCGCGCGCCAGAACCCGGCGCAGGCCGTGGCTGAAGACATCCGACTCGTGAAGGAGGCCGGCGATGACGAATTCTGACTCGCTGCCGCGTACCGTCGTCCCCGCGGGGATCGTCGACCCGGTCGCCTCGGCACGTGCCGAGCTGAAGGCCGCGCTCGCCGCGATCGAGGTGAAGGGCAACATCCCCCGCCGCGTCGAGAAGGCATCCACGCGGGCAGCGGCGAAAGCGCGAGCCTTCGCCGATCGCAACCCGGTCGGCGCCATCGCGGCAGCCGTGGGCATCGCGGTCGTCGTCGGCGGCACCGTCTGGGCGATCGCGCGGGCTCTCTCGCGCTGATCGGACGGGCGTCCGTCGCGGCGTCGGTGGGCCCGCGACGTGATTAGCGGGACCTGCGCAAACGAGGCAGACTGGGGACATGATGTCCGAAGAGCGCGCTGAGAACCCGTCCGGCTTCACCCTCTGGGCCGTCTGGCGACGAAACCCCGACGCCCCGGTGACGGAGAACGACTCGACCGAGCTCGAGACGATCGTCTCCTACATCGAGGACTCGGGCGTGACCGTCCGCGGCTTCTACGACGTCTCCGGCCTCAAGGCCGACGCCGATCTCATGGTCTGGCTGCACGGCGAGACCGCCGAAGAGCTGCAGCGGGCGCTCCGCCGCCTGCGCCGCACCGAGCTGCTGCGTTCGCTGCTGCCGGTGTGGAACGTCATGGGCGTGCACCGCGACGCCGAGTTCAACCGCGCCCACGTGCCCGGCTTCCTGCGTGGCGTCGAGCCCAAGGACTGGCTGTGCCTGTACCCGTTCGTGCGCACGCCGGAGTGGTACCTCGCCCCTGAGGAGGAGCGCCGCAAGATGCTCGCCGACCACGGGCGCAAGGGGGCCGCGTTCACGGGTGTGCTCGCCAACACCGTGGCCTCCTTCGCCCTGGGCGACTACGAGTGGCTGCTGCCGCTCGAGGCCGATGAGCTCACCGACCTCGTCGACCTCATGCGCGACCTCCGCTACACCGACGCCCGCATGTACGTGAAGGAGGAGGTGCCCTTCTACACCGGGCGCAGGCTCCGGTTCGACGAGATCGCGGACGTGCTCCAGTAAGCGCATGAGCATCGCCATCCGTCTGGGTACCCGCCGCAGCGCGCTCGCGCAGGCGCAGTCCGGTCATGTCGCCGCCGCCCTCGAGAAGATCTCGGGGCGTCGGGTCGAGCTCGTCCCGATCACCAGTGAGGGCGACACCAACCGCGCGTCGCTGTCGGAGATCGGCGGGCAGGGCATCTTCGCCACCCGCCTCCGTGAGGCCCTGCTGGCCGGGGAGTGCGACTTCCTCGTGCACTCGCTCAAGGATCTGCCGACGGCGATCCCGGAGGGATTGCTGATCGCGGCCACTCCGAAGCGCGAGGATCCGCGCGACGTGGCCATCACGCGTGACGGTATCCCCCTGCACCAGCTGCGTTCGGGCAGCACGGTCGGCACCGGGTCTCCCCGCCGCATCGCGCAGGTGCGTCGCCGGGCACCGGGCGCCGAGGTCGTCGACATCCGCGGCAACGTCGACTCCCGCCTCGCGCGGGTCGCATCCGGCGAGCTGGATGCCGTGATCCTCGCGGCCGCGGGTCTGTCGCGGCTGGGAGCCAGATCGCCGCTGCGACGGGAGGAGCTCGGTCTGGCCGAGTGGCCGACCGCGCCGGGGCAGGGATCGCTGGCCGTGGAGACGCGCGCGGATGCGCCTGCGGAGCTGCTCTCGGCCCTCGCCGGTCTGGACGACCGAGACACCCGACTGGCCGTGACGGTGGAGCGGGCGATCCTTCAGGGACTGGATGCGGGATGCCAGGCGCCGATGGCCGCGCACGCCGTCGTCGACGGCTCGTCTGTCCGGGTCAGGACGGTCGTCTACGCCGCCGACGGCGGGCGTCGGATCGGCCTCGACGTCACCGAGGACCTGAACGGGGAGTATATTCGTCGGAACGGCAGTGGCAATGACGCAGATGCTGCCGATGGTGCAGACCCGATGCACGCAGCGCGCGAGCTCGGGTTCGCTGTTGCCCGTCGGCTGCTCGATCAAGGGGCGGCCGGCCTCGTATCCCGAGAGCAATCCTCATGACCACTTCCGAAATCAAGCAGGACCGACCGCTGGACGGCTGGCGCATCCTCGTGCCCCGTGGCGGGCCGTGGGGCGACAGTGTCGCCGCGAGCCTGCGTGCGCTGGGCGCCGTGCCCGTCGTCGCACCCCTCATCAACTTCGCACCGACGACCGACCAGGCGACGCTCGACACCGCACTGGCGCAGTTGGCCGCGGGGGAGTTCGACTGGCTGACCGTCACGAGCGCGACCACCGTCGACGTGCTCTTCGCGTACCGGGCCATCGTGCCGCGGTCGACGAAGATCGCGGCGGTGGGAGAGACGACCGCGGCTGCTCTGCAGGCCGTCGGCTACGAGGTCACCCTGGTGCCGGAGCAGGACAATTCCGCGGAGGGGATGGCGCAGCAGCTCATCGCCCTCGAGAAGGAGCCCCGCCGCATCCTCGCGCTGCGCAGTGAGATCGCCAAGCCGGTGCTGAGCCGGTTGCTGTCCGACGCCGGGCACGATGTGCACGGTGTCGTCGCCTATCGCACGGTGGGCGTCCCGGTGACCGAACGCATCCGTCGCGATGTCGAGAACGGCAGGATCAACGCGATCCTCATCACCAGCGGGTCCGTCGCCGAGCAGGTCCGTGAGCAGTTCCCGGAGATCCCGGACGAGACGCTCCTCGCCGCGATCGGCCCGCGCACGGCCAAGGACGCGCAGCGGGCGGGACTTCCCGTATCGGTCGTGGCCGACCGGCAGACCGTCGACGCGCTGATCGACGCGGTCTCGCACTTCACGCTTCCGCACGCGGCCGACGAGTTCGCGCCGTGAGCTTTCCCGACGTCCGTCTGCGTCGGCTGAGGCAGTCGCGCGCCGTGCGCGACCTCGTGCGCGAGACCTCGCTGCAGCCGCGACAGCTCGTGCTGCCGATGTTCGTGCGCGAGGGGCTCGCCGAGTCGGTCGAGATCGGGTCGATGCCGGGCGTCGCTCAGCATTCGCTCGATTCGCTGCGCGCTGCGGCGGTCGAGGCGGCGGAGGCCGGTGTCGGCGGCGTGATGCTGTTCGGCGTGCCGGCCGTGCGCGATGCGCAGGGCTCCGGGGCCGACGATCCGCGCGGCATCCTCAACGTCGCGACCGAGGTGCTGACTGCCGAGGTCGGCGATGCGCTCGTGGTGCAGACCGACCTGTGCCTGGACGAGTTCACCGATCACGGTCACTGCGGTGTGCTCGCCGCCGACGGGTCGGTCGACAACGATGCGACGCTCGACCGGTACACCTCGATGGCACTGTCCCAGGCACGTGCCGGATCGCAGCTTCTCGGACTGTCCGGGATGATGGACGGCCAGGTCGCCGTGATCCGCCACGCGCTCGACGCCGAGGGTTTCACCGACACGCTGCTGCTGGCCTACGCCGCGAAGTACGCGAGCGCCTTCTACGGACCGTTCCGTGAAGCCGTCGACTCGCAGCTGAAGGGCGACCGTCGCACATACCAGCTCGATCCCGGCAACCGGCGCGAGGGTGCACGCGAGGCGGTCGTGGATGAGGCCGAGGGTGCGGACATCGTCATGGTGAAGCCGGCGATGGCGTTCCTCGATGTGCTGCGCGAGGTGCGCGACACCGTGAGTATTCCGGTGTGGGCATACCAGGTGTCCGGGGAGTACGCGATGATCGAGGCGGCCGGTGCGAACGGCTGGATCGACCGGCGCGCTGCCGTGCTCGAGTCCCTGCTGTCCATCCGTCGTGCGGGTGCCGATGCGGTGCTGACCTACTGGGCCACCGAGGCCGCGGGCTGGCTGCGCGACTGATTCCTGTGGAGATCGCCGGTTAGCCTGGAGAGGATGCCGGGACGACTCCGCGTATCGCTGAGGAGCATTCATGACCGACCGCAATGACGACCTGTTCTCCGCCGCCCGTGCGGTGATCCCCGGCGGGGTCAACTCCCCGGTGCGCGCCTACGGGTCGGTCGGCGGCACCCCGCGGTTCCTCGCTTCGGCCAAGGGCGCGATCGTCACGGATGCCGCGGGTCGCGACTACGTCGACCTCGTCGCCTCGTGGGGGCCCGCGCTGCTCGGGCATGCGCACCCGGAGATCGTCGCGGCTGTGCAGGAGGCGGCATCGCGAGGGCTGTCGTTCGGGGCGCCGACCGAGGGCGAGGTGGAGCTCGCGGCGCTGATCGCGGACCGCGTGCGTGTCGGGGGGATCCGTCCGATCGAGCGCGTGCGTCTGGTGTCCACGGGGACCGAGGCGACGATGACGGCGATCCGCCTCGCGCGCGGAGCGACCGGTCGCGACCTGCTCGTGAAGTTCGCCGGGCACTATCACGGTCACTCCGACGGCCTGCTGGCCGAGGCAGGCTCCGGCGTCGCGACCCTGGCGCTGCCGGGCTCTGCGGGAGTGCCGGCGCCGATCGCCGCGCAGACCCTCGTGATCGGCTACAACGACCCGGACGCCCTGGCTGCGGTGTTCGCCGAGCACGGCGACCGCATCGCCGCCGTCATCGTCGAGGCGTCGGCCGCGAACATGGGCGTCGTCGCGCCGCTCCCCGGATTCAACCGTCTGATCGCCGAGACCGCGCACGCTCACGGTTCCCTGATGATCCTCGACGAGGTGCTCACCGGGTTCCGGGTGCATCCGGCCGGGTTCTGGGGGCTTCAGGTCGAGGCGGGCGAGGACTACCTCCCCGACATCGTCACCTTCGGCAAGGTCGTCGGCGGCGGGATGCCGTTGGCCGCGCTCGGCGGCCGGGCCGAGGTCATGGACCTGCTCGCGCCGCTCGGTCCGGTGTACCAGGCCGGAACGCTGTCGGGGAATCCGCTCTCGGTAGCCGCGGGTCTCGCCACGCTGCGGCTCGCGACCCCGGAGGTCTACGCGACCGTGGATGCGGCATCCGCCCGTGTCTCCGCCGCACTCGACGCCGCGCTCACCTCCGCGGGCGTGACACACGCGGTCGCCACGGCGGGCAACCTGTTCAACGCGTCGTTCCGCGCGTCCGCACCACGCGACTACGCCGAGGCGCAGGCGCAGGAATCGTTCCGCTACGCCCCGTTCTTCCACTCCCTGCGCGAGCAGGGGATCGCCCTCCCGCCGAGCGTGTTCGAGGCCTGGTTCCTCACGGCGGCGCACGGCGAGGAGGAGCTGCAGCGCATCGAAGCGGCGCTCCCCGTCGCGGCGGAGGCGGCCGCCGCGGCGCGCCCGTAATCCCGCAGCGCGCGCTCGGGGCCACTCCTGCAGTATCGTACATATATTCGATACTGCGGAGGAGTTCGTGATGAATGGTGTCAGTCCACAAGGGATCGTTGCGTTCCTGTGAGCAACTTCCAGACAACTGGCAGGGCCGCGCTGGCAGACTGGGTCACATGGTGACGTTGCTGCTGGACCAGACGCAACTCGAAGTCGTGCTCTCACCGATCGAACGAGCAGCCACCTTCCACCGGGACAACCTTCGAATCTCGCGCGACACCATCACCAAGGTCCAGCTGACGGAAGACGCGTGGACCTGGCTGCGCGGAGTGCCGAATCCGGGCACGCACATTCCCGGTGTTCTCGCCGCCGGCAGCTGGAAGGCGGCGGGCAGCCTCGACTTCGTGCTGATCCGTCGTCGGCGGCCCAGCGTCGTGATCGACCTCGAAGGCGATGAGCAGTACCGCCGCCTCATCCTCACCACGCGGCATGGGCTTGCCCTCACGCAGGCGCTGCGACTGGACGTGTCGACCGAACCGGCGAACGTCGAGGAGATCGTGGCGACCGCGCCCGTGCCGGTCACGAAGGGGAGCCGCCGCCCCGTCATCCGACCCCGGCCGGCCTGATCCGCACGCAGAACGCCCTCCGCGACCGCACGGTCCGGAGGGCGTTCTCGTCGACAGGGTCAGTCGTGGTGCGGTTCGCCTCCGTCGTGGCGCTCGGAGTCGTGGTGCTCGTCCGAGTTCTCCTCGGCACCGTTCTCCTCGGTGCCGTTCTCCTCCGTGTGCTCGTCGGCGACCGTCTCGGGGGAGTCGTTCTCGTCCGAGTCGGACTCGCCCGATGCGGATTCCGCGTCTGACAGCGGCACGGTGTCGATGACGCCGGTGGAGGCGACGCTCCAGTGCGCGCCGTCGTCGGAGGATTCCGCGGACGCCTCGGAGCCGGCCAGCGGGTAGTCCTTGGGCTCGTCCACGTAGTACGCCTTCGCGGCGGCGGCCAGCATCGAGCTCACGGCAGCCGAACGCGGATCCTCGTCGGAGGCGGCGGCATCGTCAGCGTGGGACGCGGCGTCGAGCTCGGAGAAGATCTCGACACCGGGGTGGTCGTCGGAACCGTCGGCGTCAGCGGTGTCCGTCTGGGTCTCGTCGGATGCTGCCGCGCCAAGGGGCGAACCGAACAGGATCTCGTCGAAGGACGGGGCCGGAGCCGCCTCGGTCTCATCGGTCGGAGAGGTGTCCGGAGTCGCCTCGCCGGTGGCGTCGTCGGCGGAGGCATCCTCGACCGGAGTCTCGTCCGTGGCCGGAGCGTCATCCGAAGCCGGGGCGTCATCCGTGGCGGGGGCCTCATTCGAGGCCTCCTCGTCGCCGGACTCGTCCACGGTGACATCGTCGGCGGATGCCGGAGCCTCGTCGGAGCCTTCGTCGGCGACAGCCTCCTCCGCGACAGCCTCGTCCGCGACAGGCGCGTCCACGTCACCGGAGACGGTCTCGGCGAGGTCGTCCGCGACGGTCTCATCCGCCGGGGTGGACGCGGCCTCGGCCGCCCATGCTGCTGCTGCGGCGACCGGAATGGCCACAGCCGAGTCGACGGGGGCGGAGGCCTCATCGGCAGGGGATTCGACGGGCGTTGCGGCGGCGAGCGGCGCGGGAGTCGCCTCGGCAGGGGGCACGCGCCGGCCGCCGCGCATCAGGTCGATGAAGACGTCTTCGAGCGTGGGGCCGCGCTGCACGAGCGTGCTCAGGGCGATCCCGGCGTCGGCGGCGACGGCACCGACCGTGCCGGCGTCGCCACCGCGGACGGTCAGACCGGAGCGCAGCACCTCGATGTCGAAGCCGGCGGCGGCGAGAGCGGTCGTGAGGGCTGCGCGATCTGCGGCATCCACGATGACCGAGCCGCCCTTCGGGTCGGCGAGCGTCTCGATCCCGCTGGCGAGCACCAGCTTGCCCTTGGAGAGGACGAGCACGTTGTCGGCGACCTGCTCCACTTCGCTGAGCACGTGCGACGACACCAGCACCGTGCGGCCCTCGTCGGCGAGACGACGCATGAGCAGGCGCATCCAGCGGATGCCCTCCGGGTCGAGGCCGTTGGCCGGCTCGTCGAACACGAGTGCGCCCGGGTCGCCGAGGAGCGCGTGCGCGACGCTGAGTCGCTGACGCATCCCGAGCGAGAAGCCGCCGATCCGCGAGTCGCCCTCGCCGTCGAGGCCGACCATCGAGAGCACTTCGCCGACGCGCGCCAGCGGGATGCCGTTCGCCTTCGCGGCGATGGTCAACTGGCGCTCGGCCGTGCGACGGGGCCGGTACACGGTCTCCTCGAGCACGGAGCCGATCGTGCGCAGCGGCTGTCGGAGTTCGGCGAAGGGGGTGCCGCCGATCGTCGCAGTCCCGGAGGTGGCGCGCACCTGGCCGAGCAGGATGCGCAGCGTCGTGGTCTTGCCGGCCCCGTTCGGACCGAGGAAGGCGGTGACGGCGCCGGGCTCGACGCGCGCCGAGAAGTCCGAGACGGCGGTCACCTCATTGAAGCGCTTCGTCACGTGCGTGAACTCGAGCACCTGTCCTTCAGGCATCCGTGACCTCTCGTCGCATTTGAACAGTTCCTCCCTATCCTGCCGGAAAACCCTGTCGGATCCCGCATTTCGCGCGGAAAACCGCCCACCGCGAAAGGGGTAGCCTGGCTCGCGTGACCGAATCTCACGCCGCACCCCGCGTCCTCGTCCGCACCGAAGGAGCTCTCGGAAGGCTCACGCTCAATCGTCCGGAGGCGATCAACGCCCTCGACATCGGGATGATCGAGATCCTCACCACGACGTTGCAGGCCTGGCGTGACGACACCGACGTGCAGATCGTGCTGCTCGACGGCGCCGGAGACCGTGGCATGTGCGCCGGCGGCGACGTGCGTGCGCTGCACGCGCAGATCGTCGCGGGGCAGGCGGAGCAGACGGCGGAGTTCTTCCGTGCGGAGTATGCGCTCAACGCCATGATCGCCGAATACCCGAAGCCGGTCGTCGCCTTCGCCGACGGCATCACCATGGGCGGTGGCATCGGACTCGCCGGGCACGCCGCGATCCGCATCGTCACGGAGCGGTCCAAGCTCGCGATGCCGGAGACGCGCATCGGCTTCACACCCGACGTCGGTGGCACCTGGCTGCTCGGCAGGGCTCCCGGACGCTTCGGCGAGTACTTCGGTCTGACCGGGGCGACCATGAACGGCGCGGATGCCGTGTACCTGGGCTTCGCCGATCACGTCGTGCCGTCTGAGCGCCTCGATGCACTGCGCGAAGCACTCGCGTTCCGCGCCGACCCGACCGGGCCGAGCGAGATCGTGCTGCTCTTCGACGAGACGCCCGAGCCGTCGGCGCTGCCGGCATCGCGCGAGTGGATCGACGACGCGTTCTCCGCCCCGACCGTGGGCGCGATCGTGGAGCGGTTGCAGGCGCTCGGCACGACGGAGGCCGCCGCCACGGCCGACCTGCTGGAAGGACTAGCCCCGACCGGACTGACCGTCACGCTCGACGCCGTCCGCGAGGCGCGCGCCATGCCGGGGCTGCGGGCCGCGCTGGAGGGCGAGTACCGCCGCGTGCTGTGGTTCGTGAACGAGCACCCCGACCTCGTCGAGGGCATCAGAGCGCAGCTGGTCGACAAGGACCGCAACCCGAAGTGGGACCCGCCGACGCTCGCCGAGCTCGCCGGGGATGCGGGCGCTCCCGCGCGGGAGTACGTCCCGCAGCATCCGCTGTTCCAGGACTAGCACCTGTCGGGAGGATGTCCGGATGTCGGACGGATTCTTCCGATCCGGCGGGGTCGAGGCCCGAACTCCCGACAAGTGACCGGCGCTGATCGCAGCGGGAACCGGTTCGCTCTCAGCGAAGGTCCTCCCTGAGGGGGATACGAATGTCGGCGGTTCGTGGCACTCTGTCTTGTGGCCGATTGTCGGTCGGCATCCGTCTGCCGAGAAATCCGCCGTTCCACCCTTCCTAGAAAGTCCGCCTGTGCTGGGAAAAATCCTCTTCCGTTATCTGTCTCGATATCGATGGCTCCTGCTTGCCGTGCTGGTCTTCCAGCTCGTCAGCGTGGCCGGAACCCTCTACCTTCCCCGACTGAACGCCGACATCATCGACAAGGGCGTCGCCCTGGGTGACACCGGCTACATCTGGAGCACCGGATCGTTCATGCTCGCGGTGTCGCTGGGGCAGATCATCGCCTCGGTCACCGCGACCTACTTCGCCGCCCGCGCCGCGATGGGCGCCGGCCGTGACATCCGCGCCGACGTCTTCGGCAAGGTCAGCGGCTTCTCCGAGCGTGAGGTGTCGCAGTTCGGCGCCGGCTCGCTGATCACCCGCAACACCAACGACGTGCAGCAGGTGCAGATGCTCGCGATGATGGGCGCCACCATGCTCGTCACCGCACCGCTGCTCGCGATCGGCGGCATCATCTTCGCGATCCAGACCAACGCCGGCCTCAGCTGGCTCATCGCGGTCGCGGTGCCGCTGCTGCTGATCCTCGCCGCGCTCGTGATCGGGCGCATGGTGCCGCTGTTCCGCAGCTACCAGGGCAAGCTCGACAACGTCAACCGCATCATGCGCGAGCAGCTCACAGGCGTTCGCGTGGTGCGCGCGTTCGTGCGCGAGCGCATCGAGGAGGAGCGCTTCCGCGGCGCCAACACCGACATCATGGTCGTCGGGCGCAAGGTCGGCTCGCTGTTCGTGCTGCTCTTCCCGCTGTTCATGCTCATCCTCAACGTCACGGTCGTCTCCGTCATCTGGTTCGGCGGCATCGAGGTCAACAACGGCTCAGTGCAGGTGGGCACGCTGTTCGCCTTCATGCAGTACATCGGCCAGATCATGGGCGGCGTCATCATGGCGAGCTTCATGGCGATGATGATCCCGCGCGCCGCGGTCTCGGCCGAGCGCATCGGCGAAGTGCTCGACTCCGAGTCCACGCTCGTGCGTCCCGAGAACGGCGTCACCGAGTTCCCGGTTCCGGGATCCGTGGCCCTCGACGACGTCGAGTTCACCTACCCCGGCGCCGACTCCCCGGTGCTCACCGGCATCAGCTTCGCGGCAGAGCCGGGCGAGACGGTCGCGATCGTCGGATCCACGGGCTCCGGCAAGACGACGCTCGTCTCGCTCATCCCGCGACTGTTCGACGTCTCGGGCGGATCCGTGCACGTGGGCGGCACCGATGTGCGCGAGGCCGATGTCGAATCGCTGTGGGACAGCATCGGCCTGGTGCCGCAGCGCCCGTTCCTGTTCACCGGCACCGTGGCGTCGAACCTTCGCTACGGCCGTGAAGACGCCACCGACGAGGAGCTCTGGCACGCGCTCGACATCGCTCAGGGGCGCGACTTCGTGGAGGAGATGCCGGACGGCCTCGACTCCCGCATCGCCCAGGGCGGCACGAACGTCTCGGGCGGTCAGCGGCAGCGTCTCGCGATCGCCCGCGCGATCGTGCACCAGCCGCAGATCCTCGTGTTCGACGACTCGTTCTCGGCACTCGACCTGACCACCGACGCCCGTCTGCGCCAGGCGCTGTGGCGGGAACTCCCGCACGTCACGAAGATCGTGGTCGCACAGCGCATCTCCACCATCACCGACGCGGACCGCATCGTGGTCCTCGACGGCGGCACGATGGTCGGCGTCGGCACGCACGAGGAGCTGCTCGAGACGAGCGACACCTATCGAGAGATCGTCGAGTCGCAGCTGGGGGTGGACGCATGAGCGAGCAGAGCAACGAACAGGGCAAGGTCAAGCGTGGCCGTGGCAAGGCAGGAGCGGCAGTGGCCGAGGTCGAACTGACCGCCGAGGAGAAGTACGAGGCCGAGCTCGCCGAGCAGGCCCGGCAGAACTCCGGAGACTGGGACAGCGTCGCGCCGGGCAAGGCCGACAACTTCGGCCCGAGCTTCGCGCGCATGATCGGACTGCTCAAGCCGTCGGCGCTGTGGTTCGTCTTCGTGTCGATCCTCGGCGCGATCGGCGTGGTCCTCACGGTCGCGGCGCCCAAGGTGCTCGCCGAGGCGACGAACCTCGTCTACAAGGGGTTCATCTCCATCCAGCTCGGTCAGCCGACCGACGGCTTCCCCGGCTTCCCGGCCGGAACGCCGCAGGACACGGTGGTCGACGCTCTCCGCCAAGCGGGCCAGGACGACTTCGCGAACCAGGTCGGCGCGCTGGGCGACTTCACTGTCGGCCAGGGCATCGACTTCGACGCGCTGCGTCTGGTCATCGCCGCGGTCCTCGGGATCTACGTCGCGGCGGCGTTCCTCACCTGGATCCAGGGTTACGTCATCAACGTGATCATGGTCCGCACCATGTGGCGACTGCGTGAATCGGTCGAGGCGAAGATCAACCGTCTGCCGCTGTCGTACTTCGACAAGGTGCAGCGCGGTGAGTTGATCTCGCGTGTGACCAACGACATCGACAACATCACGCAGACCATGCAGCAGTCGCTGTCGGGCGCGCTCACCTCGGTGCTCACCGTGATCGGCGTGCTCGTGATGATGTTCTCGATCTCGTGGCAGCTCGCGCTCGTCGCCCTCGTCACCCTGCCGCTGATGGGCGTCATCTTCGGTGTGATCGGACCGCGTTCGCAGAAGGCCTTCGGCACGCAGTGGCGCAAGGTCGGTCGACTGAACGCCCGCGTCGAGGAGGCGTTCTCCGGCCACGCGCTGGTGAAGGTCTTCGGTCGCGAGAAGGACGCGCTGGACAAGTTCCAGGCCGAGAACGAGGAGCTGTTCCAGGCGAGCTTCAAGGCGCAGTTCCTGTCCGGCATCATCATGCCGGCCATGATGTTCGTCGGAAACCTCAGCTACGTGGGCATCGCGGTGCTCGGTGGCCTGATGGTCGCGAACGGCCAGCTCCGTCTCGGCGACGTGCAGGCGTTCATCCAGTACTCGCAGCAGTTCACGCAGCCGCTGTCCGAGCTGGGTGGCATGGCTGCCGTCGTGCAGTCCGGAACGGCATCCGCCGAACGGGTCTTCCAGCTGCTCGACGCGGACGAGCAGGAGGCCGACGACGCCGATGCTCCCGAGCTGGTGGACGGCAAGGGTGTCATCGAGTTCGAGAACGTCGCGTTCTCGTACACGCCGGAGCGTCCGCTGATCCGCGATCTGTCGTTCCGGGTGGAGCCGGGACAGACGGTCGCGATCGTCGGTCCGACCGGCGCGGGCAAGACGACGCTGGTCAACCTGATCATGCGGTTCTACGAGCTCAGCGGCGGGCGGATCACGCTCGACGGGCAGGACATCGCCGAGGTGACCCGCGACGAGCTGCGCTCCCGCACCGGCATGGTGCTGCAGGACCCGTGGCTGTTCGCCGGCAGCATCAGGGAGAACATCCGCTACGGCCGCTCCACCGCGACCGATGAAGAGGTTCTCGCCGCCGCCAAGGCGACCTACGTCGACCGTTTCGTGCACGCCCTCCCCGAGGGCTACGACACGGTGCTCGACGAGGATGCCGCGAACGTGTCGGCGGGTGAGCGTCAGCTCATCACCATCGCCCGCGCGTTCGTCGCGCAGCCGTCGATCCTCATCCTCGATGAGGCCACGTCGGCGGTCGACACCCGCACCGAGCTGCTGCTGCAGCACGCGATGGCCGCGCTCCGCGAAGGACGTACGTCGTTCGTGATCGCGCACCGTCTGTCGACGATCCGCGATGCCGACCTCATCCTCGTGATGGAGCACGGCGACATCGTGGAGAAGGGCACGCACGACGAGCTGATCGCCGCGCAGGGCGCCTACTGGCGCCTGTACCAGTCGCAGTTCGAGCAGGCGGCCACCGACATCGACGCCGAGGACGCGCTCACCGGCACGACGCCCGTCGTCGTCACCGGCGACGCCAGCAACGCGGACGGTGTGCGTGCAGAGGCCGCTGCTGCGGTGGCCGGCGCCTCGGTCGGAGCGAGTGTTCCGGCCGCGGAGACCGCCGCCGCGCAGGCGCTGTTCGAGGACGGCGCCGACGGCTCCGCGCCGCGCGACTGACCCGCCTCACACGACGACGCCCCATCCCGCTCACGCGGGGTGGGGCGTCGCTGTGTCTCCGAGTGATCGCCTCAGATAGGTGAGGGGGCATCGTGTGGGCGCTGCGACGAGCGTAGTTTCCGAGAGTTCGGCACCGCGCCGATGACGTTTTCCCAACATGGAGGTGCGAGATGGCGGAAGCTGCCGGAGCTCCCGAGCTTCAGCGAACGGTGCTGCCGATTCCCGACCAGCGCTCGATCGTGCTGACGACTTTCGACGCGAAGGATCCTGACACCGAGTTCCCCGCGATCCGTCCACTGCGACCGCCAGCGGGCGCGCCCAACGTGCTCGTGGTCCTGCTGGATGATGTCGGCTTCGGGGCGTCGAGTGCATTCGGAGGGCCGATATCGATGCCGACGGCGGAACGGCTTTCCGCAGGAGGGCTCAGATACACCCGCTTCCACACGACGGCAATGTGCTCGCCCACCAGAGCGGCGCTGCTCAGCGGCCGCAACCATCAGACGGTCGGGATGGGCGGGATCACTGAGATGGCCACCTCGGCGCCCGGAGCCAGCTCTATGCGCCCGAACACATGCGCACCGCTCGCCGAGATCCTCAAGCTCAACGGCTTCTCCACGGCGCAGTTCGGCAAGTGCCACGAGGTTCCCGTGTGGGAGACCGGGCCCACCGGGCCGTTCGATCACTGGCCGACGCCCGGCGGGGGATTCGAGTACTTCTACGGCTTCCTCGGTGCCGAGACGAATCAGTACTACCCCGCCATCTATGAGAACACGGTCCCGATCGAACCCGATCGCACGCCCGAGGAGGGCTACCACTTCATGGAGGACATGACGGACCGCGCCATCGGCTGGATCAGGGCGGAGAAGGCGATGACCCCCGACAAGCCGTTCTTCGTGTACTTCGCTCCGGGAGCGACGCACGCGCCGCACCACGTGCCGAAGGAGTGGGCCGACAAGTACACGGGTGCGTTCGACGACGGCTGGGATGCGCTGCGGGAGCGCACATTCGCCAACCAGAAGAAGCTCGGGATCGTGCCCGAGGGCACCGACCTGACGCAGCGTGACCCCGTGATGCCCGCGTGGGACGACATGCCCGATGAGCTCAAGCCGGTCCTGCGGCGGCAGATGGAGGTCTATGCGGGGTATCTGGAGTACGCGGATCACTACGTGGGCGAACTGGTGGACTCGCTCGACCAGCTCGGAATTCTCGACGACACCCTCGTCTACTACGTCATCGGCGACAACGGCGCGTCGCCCGAAGGAACGCTGCAAGGCACGTTCAGTGAGCTGATCTCCATCAACTACCGCGGCGATATCGAGACGACGGAATTCTTGGCCGCGAAGATCGACGATCTCGGTGGGCCTGACGCATACAACCACTACGCGATCGGTTGGGCGCATGCGATGTGCACGCCGCTGCAGTGGACGAAGCAGATGGCTTCGCACTGGGGCGGCACCCGCAACGCGATGATCGTGCACTGGCCATCTCACATCACCGACGGCGGGGGCATCCGGGATCAGTTCACACACGTGATCGATGTGGCTCCCACCGTTCTGGAAGCTGTGGGAGTGCCCGAGCCCTCGACCGTGAACGGCGTCACTCAGGAGCCGTTGCACGGAACCTCGATGTCATACACGTTCGCTGACGCGGATGCTGCGGAGCGGCATCAGACCCAGTACTTCGAACTGCTCGGCAACCGTGGAATCTACCACAAGGGGTGGTCGGCGATCACCGCGCACCGTTACCCCACCGCCCCGGGAATCCCTCAGATGACCCAGGGCTTCGACGACGACCGGTGGGAGCTGTACGACGGTGCAAGCGACTGGTCCCAAGCGCACGACCTCGCCGCCGAGCACCCGGAGAAGCTCGCCGAGCTGCAACGACTGTTCCTGCTGCAGGCCGACCGCTACAACGTCTTTCCGCTCGATGACCGCAAGGCTGAGCGCCTCAACGCAACGATCGCCGGACGGCCGGAACTCGTCGCGGGGACTTCGCAGACGCTGTTCCCGTCGATGCGTCGTCTCCCGGAGAACACCGTTCTCAACATCAAGAACCGTTCCTGGTCGGTCACCGCAGAGATCGTGGTGCCGGAGGGAGAAGCGGGGGTGCACGGCACGATCGTGGCGCAGGGCGGACGCTTCGGCGGGTGGGCGCTGTACGTTCATGAGCGTTCCCTCCGCTTCTGCTACAACCTGCTGGGCGTCGAGTGGTATACGGTCCGTGCGGACGCACCTTTGCCGTCAGGTACGCATCAGGTGCGCGCAGAGTTCGCCTACGACGGCGGCGGTGTCGGAAAGGGTGGGAGCGTCACCTTGTTCGTCGATGGGGATACGGTCGGCAGCGGGCGGGTCGACTCGACGCATCCGTTCATCTTCTCCGGGGATGAGACCACCGACGTCGGAGCCGAGATGGCGACGACGGTCTCCGGCGACTACGACGCGCGGGGGAGTCGCTTCTCGGGCCGGATCGCCTGGGTGCGGCTCGACCTCGGCGACGACGATCACAGTCATCTGATCGACCCCGACGACGTCTACCACGTCGCGATGCGTCGACAGTGAGGGGCGTCGCTCCGTCCCCTGCCGCCGAGCCACCCCCTTTTGTGCGAACCACCCCTCTACGAGCGGGCGGAAGGGGCCGGTTCGCGCGGAAAGGGGTGGTTCGGCAGAGAAGAGGAAAAGGGAGGAGAGGAGGGGGAGCTAGTCGGCGGTGAGGCCGAGGAGCTCGAGCGGGTGGGTCAGACGCCACCACGGACTCGGGTCCTCGACGTCGCGGGCGAGCACCAGCGACGTCTTCGTGGAGTTGAGCGGACCTGTCGTGGTCATGCTGCCCACGGTGCCCCCGCTGTCGCGTACCTCACCGAGGGCGAAGTCCGTCTCCGCTGTCGCGAGTGCGCCGTTCCACAGCACCACGTCGGCGTCCTCCCCGGCGACGACGTCGACCTTCTCGCCCCACAGCGTCGTCACCTCGCCCACGACCGTGCCCTTCGCGACCGCGGGGCCCTGGCTCTGCAGGGCGGCCTCGGTCTCGGCGAACAGCCCGCGCGTGACCGCGAGACGCTGGTCGTTGTCGTCCTGGTTCAGCGCCGTCGCGAACAGATGCACCGTCGTGTCGCCCACCGTGATGTCCTTCGCGGCGAGCAGGTTCCAGCCGACGAGCGTGCCGGTCTTGATGCCGATGACACCCGGGTCGCCGAGCAGGCCGTTCGTGTTCACGACAGTGCCCGCGCCGGGGAGATCGACCGAGACGGTGCCGACAATCTCCGCGAACACCGGATTCTGCATCGCGCGCTCGCCGAGCGCGACCAGGGCCTCGGGGGTGGCGGTGTTGCGCTCATCGAATCCCGACGGCGTCACCACGGTGATCCCGGTCAGCCCGCGATCGCGCAGCCAGACCTCGGCCGCCTTCGCGAACGCGGCGTCGGAACCCCAGATCTCGGATGCCAGTCGATCGATGTAGTTGTTCGCCGAGCCCATGAGCGTGCCCTGCAGCAGCTGATACTCGGTGAGCGACCCGCCGACGGGCACATCGAGTGCGGACTGATCGCTCTTGCGGTACTGCCAGTACTCGGTGCTGTCGCTGCGCGTGAACGAGAACGACGGTCCCTGCTCGCCGAGGGCGAGCGGCATCCGGTCGAGCACCATCAGACTGCTCACGACCTTGGTGATGCTCGCGATGCTCACCGGATCGGGGATGGATGCCGCGGTGCTGATGCCTGCGATCCCCACGGCCGCACTGCCCTGGGCCGGCCAGGCGACCGTGGCGGCGGGGGCGGGAGTGGTCGCGAACTCGACCGATTGGACCTGCGGTGCCACCTCGTGCAGCGGCCAGAGCAAGGTGGTGCCCGCGTACCCGCCGAGGAGGGCGACGAGAGTGCACAGCGGAACGAGGATCCCCGGACGGGCGATCGCGGGGCGCAACCGTGCCCCGCGCATGAGCCCCGTGGCGAGCTCGTCGTCGGCGACCTTGTCGAACGTGGCCACGGGAGGGTGCGCCGCGACCTCCGCGGGATCGACCCAGGTGAGGGCGGTGGCGGTCGTGGTCTCGTCCGCCCACTTCGGCGCCGAGGCGTCGAGCAGTGCGGCCGCGTCATCGGGGACGTCGTCGACCACCGGGCGCGCCCGCGGCGAGAACGGCGGCTTGGTCAGCGGAGGCGTCGGCGCCGTGGCCGCATCCGGAGCGATCGGGGCGGTCGGCGCGTCCGGGACGATGACGCCCGTGGCTGCACCCGACGACGCGGCTACGGACGCGTGCGAGGCGAACGGCGTGCCGTCGACAGGTCCGGAGGGGGCGGTGGTCGCCGGGCTGCCGTCGCGGACGACGCCCGTCGCCTCGTCGGCGGGATCTGAAGCGGTCACCCGTTTAAAGTACCCAATCTCCGGCGCGATCCGCGGCGCACGGTCCGTCGCCGCGTCGGTGTCGTGAGCGGTAGGATCGTCACCACAACCACGGGAGTCCGGCGAGCCGGGCTGAGAGGGAGCGAATCGCGCTTCGACCGTCGAACCTGATCTGGGTCATGCCAGCGCAGGGAGGAGTTCAGATGAGTACGTCCACATCCACGTCCGCATCCGCGAAGACGCAGGGATCCGCACCCGCCAGGAGCTTCCTGCGCTGGCGCATCGTCGACATCGTCGTCGCCAGCGTGATCGGCGTCGCCGCCGGGCTGATCTTCCTGGCCTGGAACGTCGGCTACCTCGGGCCGAAGGCCCTGCTGGAGCCGCTGCTGCCCGGCGTCCAGGGCCTCCTCGACGGCCCCTGGCTGTTCGCGGGCGTGCTGGGCGGGCTCATCATCCGCAAGGCGGGGGCCGCGATCTACGTCGAGCTCCTCGCGGCGGTCGTCTCCGCCCTCATCGGCAACCAGTGGGGCGGATTCCTCACCCTCGAAGCCGGTCTCGTGCAGGGTCTGGGCGCCGAGCTGATCTTCCTGCTGTTCTTCTACCGTCGGTGGTCGCTGCCGGTCGCGATCCTCGCAGGAGCGGGCGCCGCGCTCGCCGGCGGGATCAACAACCTCGTGCTCTGGTACGCCGGATCCGGTCCGGCCTTCACGATCATCTACCTGATCAGCACGGTCATCTCGGGTGCCGTGATCGCGGGCGCGCTGTCGTGGGTGCTGGCACGCGGGATCGCCGCGACCGGAGCGCTGGACCGGTTCGGCTCCGGGCGCGAGGCGCGCGTCCGCGTCTGATGCGGGCGGATCAGACCGCCCCCGTCGCGGTCGAGGCGCGGGGCTGGGGATGGCGTCATGCGAGTCGCATCGCCTGGGCCCTGCACGACATCTCGTTCCGCATCGAACCCGGGGAACGCGTGCTGGTGCTCGGTGCGTCCGGGGCCGGGAAGTCGACGCTGTTGCACGGGCTCGCGGGCGTGCTCGGCGGCGAGGAGGAGGGCGAGAGCACCGGCGACCTGCTGGTCGACGACGCTCCCGCCACGGCGACCCGCGGCCGTGCGGGGCTGGTGCTGCAGGATCCCGATTCGCAGGTCATCCTCGCGCGAGCGGGGGACGACGTCGCGTTCGGGTGCGAGAACCTCGGGGTGCCGCGGGCGGAGATCTGGCCGCGTGTGGCGGAGGCGTTGGACGCGGTGGGCCTCGACGTGCCCATCGACCACCCGACCAAGGCCCTGTCCGGTGGACAGAAGCAGCGGCTCGCCCTGGCCGGCATGCTGGCGATGCGGCCCGGCCTGGTGCTGCTCGATGAACCGACCGCGAACCTCGATCCGGACGGGGTGATCGAGGTGCGGGATGCGGTGGAGCGGATGCTGCAGGCGCAGCCGGCGACGCTCGTCGTGGTGGAGCACCGGCTCGACGCGTGGCTGCCGCTGATCACGCGCGTGATCGTGATCGGTGCGGGCGGTGTCGTCGCCGACGGCGCCCCGCGCGAGGTGCTGGTGCGCGAGGGCTCCCGGCTCTCGTCGGACGGCGTGTGGGTGCCGGGCTGGCCGCCGCGTGTGCCGTCGCCGCCGTCGTCGGCGCCCGGTGAGACGCTGCTCTCCGCCCGGGGGCTGGCGGTCGCGCGGGTGAAGGGCCGTCCCGTCGCCACCGGGATCGACCTCGACGTGCGTGCGGGCGAGGCGCTGGCGATCACGGGCCCGAACGGCGCCGGGAAGTCGACCCTCGGCCTCACACTCGCCGGCCTCCTGCCCCCCGCCGCCGGGGCTGTCACCGCATCCGCAGCGCTGGCCGACGGCGCCGATCCGGCGCCGATCCGCTGGGCATCCCGCGAGCTGTTGACCCGCATCGGGATGGTGTTCCAGGAGCCGGAGCATCAACTGCTCGCCAAGACCGTCCGCGACGAGCTCGCGGTCGGCCCACGCGCGCTCGGCCTGCCGGAGGACGAGATCGCGGCGCGCAGCGAGGAACTGCTCGCGCGCCTGGGACTCACGGCGCTCGCGGCCGCGAACCCGTACACCCTGTCCGGTGGGGAGAAGCGCCGGCTCACGGTCGCGGCGGCGATCGCGACACGGCCGCGCGTGCTGGTGCTCGACGAGCCCACGTTCGGTCAGGACTCCCGCACGTGGTCGGAACTCGTCGCGATGCTCGCCGCGCTCCGCGATGAGGGATCGGCGATCGTGACGATCACCCACGACCTCGAGGTCGCCCGCGCCCTGCACGCCTCCCGGTTCGAGCTCGGCGGTGCGGCATGACGGCCGTCGACACGCGTGCTCGCACCGGTGCGATCGCGGGAGTGAATCCGGTCGCGAAGCTCGGCGTGAGCGCACTGATCGCGGTGCCCCTGATCCTGACCCTCGACCCGGTGTCGGCATCCGTCGCGCTCGCCCTCGAGTTCGTGCTGTTCCTGTTCGCGGGGATCGGCTGGCGCGAGTTCTGGGTGCGCACGTGGCCGGTGTGGCTCGCCGCACCGCTGACCGGTCTGACGATCGCGCTGTACGGCGAGACGAGCGGCGTCGTGTACGTGGACTGGTTCGTGCTGCGCATCAGCGAAGGGTCGCTCGCTCTGGCGCTGGCGACCATGCTGCGGGTGCTGGCGATCGCGCTGCCGTCGGTGGTGCTGTTCATCACGGTCGATCCGACCGACCTCGCCGACGGGCTCGGCCAGATCCTCCGACTGCCCGCCCGGTTCGTGCTCGGCGCGCTCGCCGGGTTGCGCATGGTGGGCCTCTTCCTCGACGACTGGCGGGCTCTGGAGCTCGCACGCCGAGCCCGAGGTGTGGCCGACCGCGGCCGCATCCGCCGATTCCTCGGCATGGCGTTCGCCTTGCTCGTGCTGTCGATCCGTCGCGGCGCCAAGCTCGCCACTGCCATGGAGGCTCGCGGATTCGGCGCGCCAGGTCCGCGCACCTGGGCCCGGGAATCGCGGTTCGGCGCCGCGGAGTGGACGCTGCTCGGCATCGGCGCCGCGATCTCGGCCATCGCGATCGCCGCGGCCGTGGCCACCGGAGCCTGGAACTTCATCCTCGGGCCGGCCTCCTAGCATCCGCCATCCGGGCGGGGTGAGAACCCGTTGAAACCGCTCGACGGCATCACTACGGTGGGCGGCACACGCGTCGCGACATCCATCAGAGGAGAGGTTTCGATCATGAGCACACCCGATTCCGACTACGAGCCGATGTTCACCAGGCCGGGTGAGGCGACGGTCGCCGCGCGACATGTCATCCCGTCGCAAGGGTCGCTTCCGGCGACCGCACGGCAGATCGTCGAGGACGAGACGATCCTCGACGGCAATGCGCGGCTGAACCTCGCGACGTTCGTGGGCACCTGGATGGATGACGAGGCCAAACAGGTCTACGCCGCCTCGTTCGACAAGAACATGATCGACAAGGACGAGTACCCGCAGACCGCCGCGATCGAGGACAACTGCTGGCACATGCTGGCGAACCTGTGGAATGCGCCGGATGCCGCGAAGAGCATCGGCACGTCGACCATCGGCTCGTCGGAGGCGTGCATGCTCGGCGGGCTCGCGTTCAAGCGGCGGTGGCAGCAGGCGCGACGCGCAGCGGGAAAGGACACCTCTACGCCGAACCTCGTGATGTCGAGCGCGGTGCAGGTGTGCTGGGAGAAGTTCTGCAACTACTTCGACGTGGAACCCCGGTACGTGCCGATCAGCGCCGATCACAAGACGCTGGACGGGCACGACCTGGAGAAGTACGTCGACGAGAACACGATCGGCGTGGTCGCGATCATGGGCGTCACCTACACCGGGATGTACGAGCCGGTGGCGGAGATCGCGGCGGCTCTGGACGAGATCCAGAAGAAGACCGGCCTCGACATCCCGATCCACGTGGACGGGGCATCGGGCGCGATGATCGCACCCTTCCTGCAGCCGGACCTCGTCTGGGACTTCCGACTGGAACGGGTGCACTCGATCAACACCTCCGGCCACAAGTACGGCCTGGTCTACCCGGGTCTCGGCTGGGTCGTGTGGCGGGATGCGCAGTGGCTGCCGGAGGACCTCGTGTTCAAGGTCAGCTACCTCGGCGGCGAGATGCCCACCTTCGCACTGAACTTCTCGCGCCCGGGTGCGCAGGTGCTGCTGCAGTACTACCTGTTCCTCCGCCTGGGCGTCGAGGGCTATCGCGCCGTGCAGCAGGCCTCGCAGGATGTCGCGAAGTTCCTGTCGGCCGGGATCGCGAAGCTCGATGCGTTCGAGCTGTGGAACGACGGGAGCGACATCCCCGTCTTCGCGTGGCGACTCAAGGACGGGCACACGAAGAACTGGAACCTCTACGGCCTGCAGGATCGACTCCGGATGCGCGGCTGGCTCGTCCCGGCGTATCCGATGCCCGCCGACCTCGAGCAGATCACGGTGCAGCGCATCGTGGTGCGCAACGGGCTCAGCATGGACCTGGCCGCCGACCTCCTCGATGCGATCGCCGCCGAGGTCGCGCATCTCGACGCGCTCACCGCGCCGATGCCCGGCGACCACCCCGATTCGGCGTTCCACCACTAGGAGGCCGCGATGTCTGCATCCGACGCGGAACACGTCCCGCCGGCATCCTCGTCAGCGGCGCCGCCGGTGGCGGCTCCACCGCCGAAGCAGGTGTCGCGCCCCGCGGTCGCGATCCTCGGAGTCGGCCAGCTCGCCCTCCTCACGCTCGTCGTGGTCGCGAGCCTGCGCTCCCTCCCGGCGATGGCGACGTACGGACTCGGGAGCGTGATGCTGTACCTGATCCCGGCGATCGTCTTCCTCGTGCCGACCGCGCTCGTGGCTGCGGAGCTCGCCACGGGCTGGAAGGGCGGGATCTACGTCTGGGTGCGGGAGGCGCTCGGAAACCGCTGGGGCTTCACCGCGGTGTGGCTGCAGTGGATCCAGAACGTGGTGTGGTTCCCGACGCAGCTGGCCTTCATCGCCGGGGCTCTGGCCTTCGTGTTCGTCGATCCCTCATTGTCGAGCAGCGGCTTCTTCACAGCCGTGGTGATCATCGTCTTCTACTGGGGTTCGACGCTGGTGACGCTCCGTGGCGGCAACCTGTTCGCGAAGCTGGGCTCGTGGGGCGGCATCCTCGGCACCCTGCTGCCGGCCGTGATGCTGATCGTGTTCGGGGCGATCTGGGTGTTCGGCGGGGAGAAGAGCCAGGTCCCGTTGGAGGCCTCCGCCCTCATCCCGCCCTTCACCGGGTTGGCGTCGATCGTGCTGATCGTGTCGAACGTGCTGGCATACGCCGGTATGGAGGTGAACGCGGTCCACGTGAATCAGATGAAGGACCCGGGCAAGGGATTCCCGCGGTCGGTGTTCCTCGCCGCGTTCCTGATCCTGCTCGTGTTCATCCTGCCGACACTGGCGATCTCGGTCGCCGTCCCCTCGAAGGAGCTCGGCCTGACCAACGGCATCATGCTCGCGTTCGGGGTGTATTTCGACCACTGGGGCATCGGCTGGGCCACGGCGGTCGTCTCGGCGCTCATCGCAGCCGGGGCTCTCGCGTCGGTGGTCACCTGGGTGGCAGGTCCGTCGAAGGGCGTGCTGGCTGCGGCCGAGACCGGCTTGCTGCCCCCGCTGCTGCAGAAGCGCAACAAGGCGGGCGTGCAGTCGGGGATCCTGATGCTGCAGGGCACGATCGTCACGATCCTCGCCGCCATCTTCATCGTCGTCCCGAACGTCAGTGCGGCGTTCGTCGCGCTCATCGACATGGCGGCCGCGCTCTACCTGATCATGTACATGATGATGTTCGCCTCGGCGATCGTGCTGCGCCGCAAGGAGCCGAAGGTCGTCCGGGCATATCGTGTTCCGGCGCTGCCGCTGATCGCCGGGGTCGGGTTCGTGGCATGCCTGGCCGCCTTCCTGCTCGCCTTCATCCCGCCGGAAGGGTTCACGGCGTTCGCGCCCACCCTGTATCCGTGGATCGTGGGGGCCGTGATCGTCGTGCTCGGTGCCCCGCCGCTCCTCTTCTATGCGGCGCGTCGCCCGAGCTGGGATCGGCGCCCGGCGGATGGGAGTCTGCTCAGCGACGCGCACCCCGAGGCGTGAACGATCCCTCCGGCGTCAAGTCGCGTTCCACAGGTCGCGGTAGTACGCCAGTCGCTCGCGGTCGGGTTCGAGCCCGTAGGCCTCGATGAGGGCATCCTCCCAGCCGGGGCCGAAGTTCCACTCCGTGCTCATCGACGCGACCGCGAGGTCCGCCCAACGGTCGGCGACACCGAGCAGGGCGAGGTCGACGTGCGCGAGCCAACGTCCATCGTCGCCGACGAGGGTGTTCGGACAGCACGCGTCGCCATGGCTGACGACGAGGCGATCGATCTCGGGTGCGGTGCGGAACGACTCCGGCACGATGATGCCCCGCCGCTCCGCGTTCGCGATGCGCGACGGAACGCTCCACTCCCACGGGCACTCCGCCACGGGCAGGGCCTCGTGCATCGCGCGGAGCCCCTCGCCCACGGCACGTACGGCGGTAGCGGGTTCAGCGACCCATCGCGGGTCCACGGCGCTCAGTCCGTCGAGCGCGGCCGTGACCATCCACTCGTGTGTCTCGTCGGCACCGCTGTCGAGCACGGTCGGCACGGTGATCCACCGGACGGCCCAGCGCATCCTCTCGGCTTCGTCGCGAAGCGTGAACTCCAGGTTCCGCGGACCCCACTTGATGAAGAACGGTGCGGCGGTTCCGGTCGCGCGGAAGGTGAGCCCGCCGTAGTCGTTCCGCCACACGCACTCCAGCTCCGCGCCCGCGGCGAGCTCACGGACCCGCGCGGGAACGGCGACGTCTTCGGTGGGGATCGACATGCTCTCATCCTGCCCGACGGTGCACGCAGCGGGCGCGACGTGGAACCACGTAGGCTGAGACTGCGTGTCATCATGGCATGTCGCACGACGACGTTCGAAGGAGAACCTCAGATGCAGATCAGTGGGCAGGGTGCACTCGTCACCGGTGGGGCCTCGGGCCTCGGGCTCGCCACGGCGCGCCGCCTCGTCGCCGCCGGCGCACACGTCACGATCATCGACCTCGCCTCGTCGAAGGGCGCCGAGATCGCGGACGAGCTCGGCGGACTGTTCGTCGCCGCCGACGTCACCAACGCGGACGAGGTGCAGGCGGCCGTCGCGACCGCCCAGTCCGCCGCGCCGCTGCGGGTCGTGGTGAACTGCGCCGGCATCGCCCCTCCCGCGAAGGTGCTCGACCGCGACGGCAACCCGGCCGTGCTCGCCGACTTCGAGCGCGTGATCCGCATCAACCTCGTCGGCACGTTCAATGTCATCTCGCAGGCATCCGCCGTGATCGCGAAGAACGAGCTGCACGACGAGGAGCGCGGCGTGATCGTGAACACCGCGAGCGTGGCCGCGTTCGACGGACAGATCGGCCAGCCCGCCTACTCCGCATCGAAGGGCGGCGTGCATGCCATGACCCTGCCGGTGGCGCGCGAGCTCGCCCGCTACGGCATCCGCGTCTGCACGATCGCCCCCGGCATCATGGAGACCCCGATGCTGATGGGGCTGCCGCAGGCCGCACAGGATTCGCTGGGTCAGCAGGTGCCGTTCCCCTCGCGTCTCGGTCGCCCCGACGAGTACGCCGCCCTCGTGCAGCAGATCGTCGAGAACGGCTACCTCAACGGCGAGACCATCCGCCTCGACGGCGCCATCCGCATGGCCCCGCGTTGACCCGCTTCCCCCGCTTCCCCCGCTGAGAACCTAGGAGCCCCCATGTCTCTTGCCGGAAAGACCATCCTGATGTCGGGCGGCAGCCGCGGCATCGGCCTCGCCATCGCACTGCGCGCCGCGGCCGACGGCGCGAACATCGCGATGCTCGCGAAGACCGACACCCCGCACCCCAAGCTCGAGGGCACGATCCACACGGCCGCGGAGCAGATCCGCGCGGCCGGCGGGCAGGCGCTGCCGATCGTCGGCGACGTGCGCGACGACGACGACATCACCGAAGCGGTCATGAAGACCCAGGGCGAGTTCGGCGGCATCGACATCGTCATCAACAACGCCAGCGTGATCGACCTGTCACGCTCGCTCGACCTCGGCGCGAAGAAGTACGACCTGATGCAGGACGTGAACGTGCGGGGGACGTTCATGCTCTCGCGCGCGGCGATCCCGATCCTCAAGGATGCCGAGAACCCGCACATCCTGTCGCTCTCGCCGCCTCTCAACCCCAGCCCGAAGTGGCTCGGCGCGCACACCGGCTACACGCTCGCCAAGTTCGGCATGACGATGGCGACCCTCGGTCTCGCGGCCGAGTTCGCCCGCGACGGGATCGCCGCCAACACGCTGTGGCCGCGCACCACGATCGCGACCGCCGCCGTGCAGAACCTGCTCGGCGGAGACAAGGTCATGGCCGCCAGCCGCACGCCCGACATCTACGCGGACGCCGCATACGCCGTGCTCCTCAAGCCCGCTGCGACCTACACCGGGCAGACGCTCATCGTCGAGGACGTGCTCGAGGCCGATGGCGTGACCGACTTCTCGGGCTACGCGGCGATCCCCGGTACCCCGGACAGCGCGCTGTTCCCCGACATCTTCCTCGACTGAGGCCGGTCGCGGGTTCAGAGCAGCAGGTACACCGCGCCGATGATCGTGAGCGTGATCACGATGCGGTCGAACACGCGCTGGTTCAGCCGTCGTGCCACCGCGAGCCCGACGAGTGCGCCGACCACGACGAGCGGGGCGAGCACCGCGTCCATCAGCAGCACGGGTGCTTCGAACAGGCCGAGGCCGGCGAGGAACGGCACCTTCACGAGGTTGATGATCGCGAAGAACCAGGCCGAGGTGCCCAGGAACACCTGCACCGGGGTGCGGGTGGCGAGGAAGTACATCGACATCACCGGTCCGCCGGCATTGGCGACCATGGTCGTGAAGCCGCCGAGGGTGCCGTAGGCCCCCGCGAGCAGGACACCGGAAGCGGGCGCCGCGGCATCCTCACGGCGCTGCCGCCATCGCCGCCACAACGTCACGGCGATCATCAGCAGCAGGATCACCCCGATCGCCCGGCGGACGGTGCCGTCTCCGGCGAGGGCGAGGAACGCGAATCCCACCAGCAGCCCCGCGATCACGGCGGGTGCGAGGCGCAGCAACGTGGGCCAGTGCGCGTGCCGGCGATAGGCCAGCAGCGCGAACGCGTCGCCCACCATGAGCAGCAGCAGGCTCGCCGCCGTCGAGGTGCGCGCGGGCAGCACTGCCGCGAACAGCGCGATAGCCAGGATGCTGCCGCCGGGCAGTGCGGTCTTCGAGACGCCGATCGCCACCGCGGCCAGGCCGAGTGCGATCCATGCCCAGGGGTCGAGTGCGATCACCGGGCGGACTCGGTGATCACATCGGGCATGGTGGGCTCCGGCGGGGGCGTAGAAGGGTCATCATCCATCGCACACGCACGCCTCCGGAATGGCAGAACGATGCGCGGGCGCGGCGGGTCAGCCCCGGGCGGCGGTGAGCGCTGCGGCGAACCGTGCCGCGCGCAGCTCGATGTCGGCCCAGTCGGCGGACGCGATCGACGCACCGTTGGCCAGGTCTCCACCCGCGCCGACCGCGACCGCGCCCGCAGCGAACCACGCGGCGAGGTTGTCGGGGTTCACGCCGCCGGTGGGCATCAGGGGAGCGTCGGGGAACGGCCCGCGCAGTGCGCCGAGGTACGACGGTCCGCCGAGGGAGGCCGGGAAGATCTTCACGACGTCGACGCCGAGCTCGATCGCCCCCATCACCTCGGTCGGGGTCATCGCGCCGGTCATGACGACGCGGCCGGTGTCGAGCATCGAGCGGGTCAGGTGGGGGAGGGTGCCCGGGCTCACGAGGAACTCGGCGCCCGCGTCGGCGGCCAGCGTCGCCTGCTCCGCCGTCGTCACGGTGCCGGCGCCGATGTAGGCCGCATCGCCGTGGCGTGCGATCAGTTCGCGGATCACAGCCGGAGCATCGGGCGTGGAGAAGGTGACCTCGATGCCGGTGACCCCGCCGCGGATGATGGCCTCCGAGGCCTCCAGTGCCGACTCGGGGGAGGGTGCGCGAAGGACGGCGAGGATTCCGGTGGCGCGGGCGCGGTCGAGACGGTCGGGCATGAGGCTCCTTAGAGAGGGGGACACCCCTATTCTCCCCCGCCCGCGCCATCCCGTTGTCGGGGGCGAGCGCCGGGTCTCAATGCCGGCCGGGCACCCAGGCGTCGATCAGCAGCTTCGACTCCTTGAGCCCGAGCCCGGTCTGCTCGCGGAGCACCTTGATCGCCGTGATCCGCTGGTCGCCCGCGACGAGCGTGTCGAGCTGCGACACGACGTCTGAGGGCAGCGATGAACGCACAGAAGACACCGTCGTCGCGGGCGGGATGACGGCGGACTGCGCGGCGGTGGCGTGCGACACAGCGGCGAGGTGCGGGGCGGTCGTGCTCACCGACCAGTGGTCGATGCGGTCCTTCGCCTCCTTGAGGCCGACGCCCGTGTTGTCGCGGTACAGCTTGATGGCGTGGATCTTCTGCCCGGCGGTCACGAGCCGGTCGATCTCGGCGGCCACGGTCGGAGTCAGACGGGATGCCGCCGGCGGAGCGGAGGATGTCGGAGTCGCGCGCTGCGTCGTCGGAGCCGGGGTGTACGTCTGGGGCTCCGGGAGCTTCGGACGCATGCCGCGCAGCGCGAAGGCGAGGATCACGACGACCACGGTCACCCCGACGACGATCCCGATGATCCACAGCACGGCGTCCATGGGCTCAGTCTACGGAGGCGCCGTCCGCCGCCCCAGGGCCTTCCCATCCGCCACCGCGTACCCTGGAGGGTATGACTGAGACTCCCCGCACGCGCGAGACGCGCCCCGCGACAGCCGCCGCGTCGTCCCGTTCGGGGGCGGTCCGTGAGACACGCGCGCCGCAGGTGCGCCCGGCGACCGAGGGATGGACCCAGCAGAAGGACGCCGAGGGGCGTCCGCTCCTGCAGTTCGCGAGCCCGAAGCGGGGCAAGCCGCCCGTGCACCTGGCCGACCTCACCCCGGCCGAGCGCACGGAGAAGGTGAAGGAGCTCGGGCTCCCCGGCTTCCGCGCGAAGCAGCTGTCGACGCACTACTTCCGCCACTACACGTCCGACCCCGAGCACATGACCGACCTTCCGGCCGACACCCGCGAGCAGCTCGTCGCGGGGATGCTGCCGCCGCTGCTCACCGAGGTACGACGCCTCGAGACCGACCGTGGCGACACCATCAAGTTCCTGTGGCGGCTGCACGACGGCGCCCTGGTCGAGTCCGTGCTCATGCGCTACCCCGGCCGCATCACGCTGTGCGTGTCGAGCCAGGCCGGGTGCGGAATGAACTGTCCGTTCTGCGCGACCGGACAGGCGGGGCTCACCCGCAACATGTCGACCGCCGAGATCGTCGAGCAGATCGTGCGTGCCAACCGGCTGATCGCCGAGGGCGGGCTCGGCGGCAAGAAGGCCGACGACCACAGCATGGAGCGCGTGTCGAACATCGTCTTCATGGGAATGGGTGAGCCGCTCGCCAACTACAAGCGCGTGATGGATGCGGTGCGCATCATGGTCGCCCCGCAGCCCGAGGGGCTCGGCATGAGTGCCCGCGGCATCACGGTGTCGACCGTCGGTCTCGTGCCGGCGATCAAGAAGCTCGCCGACGAGAACATCCCGGTCACGTTCGCCCTGTCGCTGCATGCCCCCGACGACCACCTGCGCGATGAGCTCATTCCGGTGAACTCGCGGTGGAAGGTCGACGAGGCGCTCGACGCCGCGTACGACTACTACGCCAAGACCGGCCGCCGCGTGTCGATCGAGTATGCCCTCATCAAGGACATGAACGACCACGCCTGGCGCGCCGACCTGCTGGCCGAGAAGCTCAACGCCCGCGGACGCGGCTGGGTGCACGTGAACCCGATCCCGTTGAATCCGACGCCCGGGTCGATCTGGACCGCATCCGAGAAGGATGTCACGAACGAGTTCGTGCGCCGCCTGAACGACGCCGGCATCCCGACGACCCTCCGCGACACCCGCGGCAAGGAGATCGACGGGGCGTGCGGTCAGCTGGTCGCGACCACGGAAGACGAGGCCGCGTCCGCCGCGATGGCCTGAGCCGCGCTCGCGCGGGCACCGCGCGGACTGTTCAGCGCTCGCCGAGGAGTTGCGGACGCACCGCGGCGAGGCGTGCATGCAGCTCGTCGAGGAACGCGGAGACGGCCGGCTGATTCAGCGCCTCCGGCCGTGCCACCAGCCAGTACGGCAGCCGCTCCTCGACGAGCTCCGGCAGGACCCGCACGAGATCGTCGTGCTGATCCGCGAGGAACGCCGGCAGCAGGCCGAAGCCGGCCCCGCCGCGCGTCGCATCCACATGGACGTACACGTTGGTGCTGGCGACGGCATCCGTCATCCCCGGGACCGCGCGACGGGCGTCGTCGAGCGAGTCGACGTGCAGCATCGACTCGATGAAGTACACCAGTGGCCGCCCGGCGAGCTCCTCGACCGCGGTCGGTGCGCGGTGGTGACGCAGGTAGTCCCTGCTGGCGTACAGGCCCAGCGTGTAGTCGGCGAGGTGGACTGCGCGGGCTCGGCGCACCTGTGGACGGCCGACCACGACCTCGAGGTCGGCGCCCGCACGCTGCTGCGACGCCTGCCGCGTGCCGGTGATGATCTCGAGCCGCACGTCGGGATGACGCTCCTGCAGGGCCGCCATCGCGGGCGCGGCCACGAAGCCGCTGAAGCCGTCGGTCGCGGACAGGCGGATGAGCCCTGCCACGCGTGCATCATCGTGGGTGTCGAGGCCGCCGAGTGCGCGTTCGACGTCTTCCGCCGCGGTCAGCGCACGCGTGCCCAGCGGGGTCAGCTCCCATCCGCCCTCGACCCGGCTCAGCACCCGCCCGCCGAGCTGCGCTTCGAGCGCGGCGATGCGGCGGGCGATCGTCGTGTGATTGAGGCCGAGCTGCTGGCCCGCTGTCGTGTACCTGCCGCTGCGGGCGACCGCGAGCAGCACCAGCAGGTCGTCTGCGCTCAGCGGCGGTGCGGGGAAATGCGCCATCACGTCTGCAGTTTTGCATATCCGGTTGCCTGGTGTCTGTGCTGAGACCTGAACTACTGTGCAGGCATGGCAACGGAGCGGACGCATACCCGATGACAGAGCTGGGGGCCGCACGCGGCATCGATCTGAAGGGCAGGACCGCGCTCGTCACGGGCGCAGCCAGTGGGATCGGTGCCGCGTGCTCCGTCGCCCTCGCGCATGCCGGGGCCCGAGTGCTCATCGCCGATCGCGATGCCGTGGGTGCCGAGCGCGTCGCCGCCGAGATCGGGGGAGAGGTGCTCGTGCTCGACCTCGCCGACCTCGCCGCCCTCGCCGACCGGGCGTTCGACGCCGACATCCTCGTGAACAACGCCGGCATCCAGACCGTCGCGCCCATCGTCGAGTTCGATCCGTCGGCGTTCCGGCGCATGCTCGACATCATGGTCACCGCGCCTTTTCTGCTCACCCGTGCGGTGCTGCCGGGCATGTACGAGCGAGGCTGGGGGCGCATCGTCAACATCAGCTCGGTGCACGGCATCAGGGCGAGCGAGTACAAATCGGCCTACGTGACGGCGAAGCACGCGCTGGAGGGGCTCTCGAAGGTCACGGCGCTCGAGGGGGCGGCGCACGGTGTCACCAGCAACTGCCTCAACCCCGGCTACGTGCGCACGCCGCTCGTGGAGAAGCAGATCGCCGACCAGGCGCGCGTGCACGGCATCCCCGAGTCCGAGGTGGTCGAGAAGGTCATGCTCGTCGAGTCGGCCGTCAAACGACTGCTGGAACCCGCCGAGGTCGCCGACCTCGCACTGTGGCTCTGCGGGCCGACCGCCGCATCGGTCACCGGCGCCTCGTATGCGATGGACGGCGGATGGAGCGCGCGATGAGCGTCGATGCCACGCCCGGCGAGGCTCTCGCGGTCACGGCCTTCGGGACCGATGCTGCGCACCCCGCGCTGCTCGCGGTCCACGGCATCACGGCGAACGGGCTCTCCTGGGCCACCGTCGCCGCGCACCTCCCGGAACAGCGCCTCCTCGCCCCGGACCTCCGCGGGCGCGGTCGGAGCAACCGGATGCCGGGGCCCTACGGCCTGCGTCGGCACGCCGCCGACCTGGCGGCACTGCTCGACGCCGACGGCGGCGGTGCACGCGTCGTGCTCGGGCACTCGATGGGGGCCTTCGTCACGGTCGCGCTCGCCGCGTCCCGCCCCGACCTCGTCGCGCGCCTGGTGCTGGTCGACGGGGGACTCCCGCTGGAACTCCCCGCGAACGCGCACGACGTCGACGACCTCGACATCGCTGCTCTGCTCGGTCCCGCAGCGCAGCGGCTCTCGATGCAGTTCGCCGACGACGACGCCTATCTCGACTTCTGGCGGGTGCACCCGGCGTTCCGGCGCGACTGGTCGACGGCTGTCGAGGACTACGCCCGGTACGACCTCGACGGCGAGGCCCCGCAACTGCGCCCCTCGACGGTTGCGGCGGCGATGCTCGAAGACGGCGCCGAGCTCTACGGACCCGAGTGGTACCTCGAAGCACTGCGATCGCTGCGGATGCCGGTCGTCGTGCTGCGTGCCCCGCGCGGGCTGACCGACGAGGATCCGCTCTACCCGGTCGGTGCGCTCCAGGCTTTCCGCGCGCTCGTGCCGCAGCTCGACATCATCGAGGTCGACGACGTGAACCACTACACGATCCTGTTCGCCGACCGGGGTGCGGCACGTGTCGCCGCGGCGGCGTCGCACTTCGCATCGCCAACTGAGACCACGACGAAGGAGTCACCTTGACCACCGCCCTCTTCGACGGCATCCACGCGCACCGGGTGGAGACCCCGCGCTACACCGCGAACGTGCTCGAGCGCGCGGCTTCGGATCCCTCGGCGCCCACGGCGACCGTCGTGTTCGTGCATGGCAACGTCTCGTCCGCGCACTTCTACCAGCCGACCATGCTCGCGCTGCCGTCGGGTGTTCGCGCCCTGGCGATCGATCTGCGCGGCTTCGGCGACAGCGAGACCAAGCCGGTGGACGCGACGCGCGGACTGCGCGACTTCGCCGACGACGTGCGGGCGGTGCTCGACGCGCTCGACCTCGACGCCGTGCACCTCGTGGGGTGGAGCATGGGTGGCGGAGTGGTGCTGCAGGTCGCGCTCGATGCTCCCGAGCGGGTGCTCTCGCTCACGCTGGAGTCGCCCGTCTCGCCCTACGGCTTCGGCGGCACGCACGGCCCCGACGGTGTGCGCAACGACGCCGACGGCGCGGGCACGGGCGGAGGTGGAGCGAACCCCGACTTCGTGGCGCGACTGGAGAGCGGGGACACCGGTGCCGACGAGCAGACCTCGCCGAGAACGGTGTATCGCACCGCGTATGTCGCGCAACCGGAGAAGCAGGCCGCGAACGAGGATGCC
The DNA here is from genome assembly GCF_037150835.1 of Microbacterium sp. LB12. Classification (NCBI taxonomy): domain Bacteria; kingdom Bacillati; phylum Actinomycetota; class Actinomycetes; order Micrococcales; family Microbacteriaceae; genus Microbacterium; species Microbacterium sp. LB12. The sequence continues at coordinate 672,891 of NZ_JBBCPF010000001.1, forward strand.
TGGGTGGCGTCGATGCTCACCACGAAGACGGGGCTCGACAACTACCCGGGCGACGGCGTGGCATCGGAGAACTGGCCTGGTTTCGCAGCCGGGACGCGGGGTGTGCTGAACACGATGGCTCCGCAGCACCTCGACCTCTCCGGGATCGTCGACCTGGCGGTGAAGCCGCCGATCCTCTGGATCCGCGGTGAGAAGGATGCGATCGTGTCGGACGCGTCGTTCTTCGACCTCAACCAGCTCGGAGCGCTCGGCGTGATCCCCGGATGGCCGGGCGCCGAGGTCGCACCGCCGCAGCCGATGGTGCTCCAGACGCGCGCCGTGCTGGACCGTTACGCCGCGGCAGGAGGCGTGTACCGCGAGGTGTCGCTGCCTGACGCTGGCCACGCGCCGCACCTGGATGAGGCGGATACGTTCGACCGGGAGCTCGCCGCCCACATCGCCGTCTGAGGGCGGGCGGTCGGGTGCTCGAGGTGGCACCCGTGGTCGTCACGGCGCGCTGATTCCGACGACAGGTGCCAACTCCTCCCGGCGGCGAACCTGGACGGAATCCTGTCCGTCGCGCGCGCCGAGCCGTTCGGCGCGGTCGAGCCAGCGCGTGATCGTCGCCGCATCCGCGTTCTTCACGCCGAGCATGCGGTGCGTCCGCACGGTGCGCACGCCGCACAGCCGCAGCGTGTTCTGCGCGACCTGACGCTGCGCGGGCAGTCCGGTGAAGGGCGCCGCGTACCAAGGGGTGTCGGCGAGCAGCAGCAGTCGTCCGCGTCGTGCGGGCAGGAACCCCTGGGGGAGGCCGAGCGTCGTGAACCGGTACTCCTGTTGCGGCAGCAGGGCGCGGTCGAAGAAGCCCTTGAGCACCGCGGGCACCGACCCCCACCACAGGGGTGTGGCGACGACGATCGTGTCTGCGTCGTGCAGGGCGCGCTTCGCGTCGACGAGGTCGGGTTCGAGCGTCATCCGCTCGCGGTAGCCGAAGCGCAGGTGCGGGTCGAAGTCGAGGTCACGCAGCGCGAGCACACGGGCGTCGCCGTGCGCGTCGGCGTAGCGGCGGGCGAGTGCGGCGGTCAGAGAGCGGCCGTCGGGGTGGCCGTCGATCACGAGAGCGGACATCTGGGATTCCAATCTGGACACTGTCAAGCTGGTGGACACTGTCAAGATAAGAGAGGATGTTGCGCATGTCAAGTTCGAAGGACGGCTACCACCACGGCGACCTCGCCCGCGCCCTCGAAGACGCCGCGATGCAGCTGCTGGAGCGCATGCCCGCGGCCGAGATCAGCCTCCGGGAGGTCGCACGCGCGGCGAACGTGAGCCACAACGCGCCCTACCACCACTTCTCGGACCGGCTCGGGCTGCTCAAGGCCCTCGCCGAGCGCAGCATGGCCGACCTCCTCGACCGGGTCCGCTCGGCCACCGCCGCGGCGCCCGACCCCCGCGCCGCGCTCGCCGCGGGGGGTACCGCGTACATCCGCTACGCCGTCGAGCACCCGCACGCCTTCGACGCGGTCTACGACCCGACCGTCTGCGTGCCGGGATCGCCGACCGCGACCATGGCGCCCCTGATCGACGCCCTCGAAGGCGCGCTCGCCGATGCCGCGCTCGCCGCCGGCCTCGACCGACCGGGCGACGTCGTCGCGCTGTGGGGTCTCGTGCACGGCCTCGGCACCCTCGCCGCCGCCGGTCACTTCACCCTCGACGACGCCCTCGCCGCGGCCTCGACCGCGCTCGACCGACTGCTGCCCGCGGCCTGATCCGCCCCGCTCGTCGAGGCAACCTGGGAGTCGCTCCAAGCACTCTTCCACGCGATGCACAGGCGAGGTTTCGTAGATTGTCGGGATGCCCTATTCCGCCCACCGACCGGGTCGCTACGACTCGCAGGGTCGGATCATCCTCGACAGCGACCCGGATGCCGTCACGGATGACCTCGACTTCCTGCGCGAGTTCGAGCCCACCGGCACCGATGACGCCACCCGCGAGGTTCCCGTCTCCGCTCCCGCCGAGACCACGCCGATCGCCGATGCGATCGCTGCCGGGGAGCCGGCGCCGGTGAAGCCCCCGCGTGAGCCCCGTACCCGCCGGACCCGCAAGAAGCGCGCACCTGGTTCGAGCGCACGCACCCTGGCGATCCTCGGTGGCGCGGAGGGCGAGATCCTCGATCGCGTCCCCGGCGAGACGCCCCGCTTCGTGCAGATGTTCTTCGTGCTGGCCGGCACCGCGCTCGTGTCCGCCATCTCGATGCTCTTCGCCCTCACCACCGGTGTGCAGGCGGCGATGTGGCTGGCTGTGCCGCTGGCGCTCGTGTGGGCGCTCATCATCTTCAACCTCGACCGCTTCCTCACGTCGACCATGAGTTCGACACGGAACGTGTGGCGACTGATCGGCCTGGCGATCCCGCGTGTGATCATGGCCGCCATCATCGGCTTCGTCGTGGCGGAGCCGCTGGTGCTGCAGATCTTCCACAACGACATCGCCCGCGAGGTGGCGTCGACCAACATCACCCAGTCGCAGTCCGACCAGGAGGCGCTCGAGAGCGGCCCGGAGAAGATCGCGCTGGATGCCGCGACGGCCAAGGTCGCCGAGCTCGAGAACCAGGCCGCGACCGGCATCGTGGCCGGGACGGACTCGTCCTCGGCGTCCGAGTCGGCCGCACAGGCCACGGTCGACGACGTCACCGCGAAGATGACCGCGCAGCAGGCCGTGATCGACCAGGCGCGTGCGCTCTACCAGTGCGAGCTCACGGGCGAAGGCGCGGGTACGGTGCCCGGTTGCACGGGAGTGAACGGTCAGGGAGCGAGCTCCAACGCCGCGAAGGCGCAGCTTGCGGAGGCGCAGCAGACCTACGACGCGCTCGCCGCACAGCTGCGCACCGCCAACGACGAGCTCGCCGCCGCCGGCACCGCCGCCAAGGAGAACACCTCGACGTCGGAGGCTCAGAACCGCGAGCAGGCGAAGTCGCAGCTGCCGACCGCGCGCAAGACCTATGACCAGGCGCTCGCGGCGTACAACGCGCGGGCCGATGCTGTGGCGCAGGGCAATGCCGGAGCCGTCGGCCTGCTGAGTCAGATCAGTGGCCTGAACCGCCTGAGCGAGAAGGAGCCCTCGATCCTGTGGGCGCACATCCTCATCGCGGCGCTGTTCTTCATGATCGAACTGCTGCCGGTGCTGGTGAAGGTGCTCACGAGCTACGGCGACCCGAGCCTGTACGAGAAGGCCGTCGCCATCCGCAAGCAGGTGGCGCTCGACAAGGTCACGGCCGAGGGGTTCCGCGACCGTGCCGACATCGTGACGGCGACGCCCGCGCCACCCTCCGCGCAGGCGACCTGAGTCGGAGCCCCCACTCCCGCCGCCACCGCGTCCCTCGGTTACGCGACGAGCGACAGCGGTGGCGACGGGAGCAGCAGGTCGGCGATCGCGGAGGAGCCGTGGCTCCGTGCCGCGACGGCGAGGGAGCGGATCAGCACGATCGTCGACGGCGTCCGCGCCCACGGCTCACCCGTGAGCGCGGCGTCGATCAGGGCGAGCGGACGCTGCAACGCGGGATCGTGCTGGCGCGAATCCTCGCTCAGCCACGCGACGAGTTCGGTGATGGTCCAATTCGGATCGATTGGCCCAAGATCCTGATCGAGAGTGGTCAACGGCGTGTTCATTGGTCCAGAATCGGGTCTCATGAGCGTGGATGACAGGGCCAATGCGCGGCCGGTGGACCATCGATCGGCCACGGATGCGACGGCAAGCCTGGTGCATGCCGGTGAGGTCTCCTCCGAGGGGCTGTCTGCGCGCCTCGGTCGCTGGACGCAGGGTGATGGCACGCTCGCGACCCGGCTCGCGCGCGGGATCGAAGGACTGATCGCAAGCGGAGAACTGCGCCCCGGCGATCGCCTGCCCGCCGAACGGGCGCTGGCCGCGGTCAGCTCCGTCTCGCGGGGCACCGTCGTCTCCGCCTACGCGGACCTCGCCGAGCACGGTCTCGTGGAGCGCCGGCAGGGGAGTGGCACCCGCATCGCCGGAGCGGCGGCATCCCTCGCGCCCGCCCAGCGACCCGGCCGGGGCGAGGCGTTGTTCTCTGCCCTTCCCAACGCGATCGACCTCTTGCGCACGGTGCCGCAGATCTCCGATCTCGGGGTGCAACTCATCCGCGAGCACAAACCGCGGCTCGACCTCGCCCTGCTGCCCGAGACCGACCCGGCGGGACTCCCGGCCCTGCGGACACTGATCGCGGAGATGTACGCGGCGGAGGGCACGCCGACCACGCCGGAGCAGATCCTCGTCACGCACGGCGCGCAGCAGGCCATCAGCCTCATCGTGAACGCGCTGGTGGGTCCTGGCGACATCGTGCTCGCCGAGGAGATCACCTGGCCCGGTGTCACCGACTCAGTCGGTCTGCGCGGCGGCACGGTGCACGGCATCCCGATGGGGGACGACGGACTCGACGTGGATGCCCTCGAACAGGCGCTGGCCCGGCTGCGCCCCGCGCTCGTCGCGCTCAATCCGCACCACCAGAACCCGACGGGCTCGCGCCTGTCCGCGTCCTCGCGGCACCGGGTCGCCGAGCTCGCCGCGCAGTACGGCGTGCCCGTGATCGAGGACCGTGTGCTCGCGGGGATCTCCTTCGACGGGGTGGTGCCGCCTACGCTCGCGGCCGAGCGCGCCGATGCGCCCATCATCGTGGTCGAGTCGGTGTCGAAGTGGGTGTGGGCGGGGCTGCGGATCGGGTGGCTGCGCGCCGACCCCGTGCTCGTGCGGCGGCTGCGCGGCGCCCGTCAGCTCGCCGACCAGTCCACGAGCGTGCCGGGGCAGCTGCTCGCCCTCGACCTGATCGCCCGCGCCGACGACCTGCGCCGTGCGAACAGCCGCATCCACCAGGAGCGGCTGCGGCTGCTGCAGGGCCTCATGGGCGAGCACCTGCCGGACTGGGCGCCGGAGCCGCCGCGCGGCGGACTATCGCTGTGGGTGCAGGTTCCCGCGGGCTCCGCCGATGCCCTCGTGCGCACGGCCGCCACGCACGGTGTCTCGATCGCCGGGAGCGCGGCCTTCGCCGTCGCGGCTTCGCCCGACGACCACATCCGCATCCCCTTCACGGCCCCCGACGACGTGCTCGCGGAGGGCCTCCGCCGACTCGGCGCGGCCTGGCGCGAGTATCGGGAGACTCTCGGGATGCCTTCCTAGGATGACCGCATGAATCGAACGCGGCGGCAGACACTGTGGATCTCGATCGTCGGCGTTCTCGCCGTGACGGGGTATGCGGTGCTCGCTGCGGTGCAGATCCTGGTGCTCAATCCGCTTGCCGCCGCCCCCGGTCTCACCCTCGACGAGATCCGTTCCGAGATGTCGAGCGCCGGGGAGGATCTCGGGCGGGGGACTGTGTTCTTCATCCTCGGGATCGGCGTCGCCCTCGCAGTCGCCGTCGCGATCGTGTCGATGGTCGGACGTGCGGATCCCGCCGTGACCGCGATGGTGTTCCTGGCCCTGCTGATGCTGGGAGCGCTCGGCTACTTCGCCGCCTCATTCGGTGCCGGCATGGGGCTCGCCGACACGTTCGGGATCGGCGGCGCCGACTACTCGCCCTGGGCCCGGCCGCTCTATGGGGTCAGCGCTCTCGCGGCCACCGCCATCGTCATCGTCGCGGTCGTCACGGTGGCCCGTCGACGGCCGCAGGCGGCAGCCGCCTGACGTCTGCGGACGCATCCGGCCCGGCCATAGTGGGCAGCCAGTAGCGTTGAGCCATGGTCAACTATCGCTATCTCGGCAACAGCGGTCTCAAAGTCTCGGAGATCACCTACGGCAACTGGGTCACCCATGCCTCTCAGGTCGGCGACGATGCCGCCGTCAAGACCGTGCACGCCGCTCTGGATGCCGGAATCACCACCTTCGACACCGCCGACACCTACGCCAACACGGCCGCGGAGGTCGTGCTCGGCAAGGCACTCGAAGGACAGCGCCGTGAGGGCCTGGAGATCTTCACCAAGGTCTACTTCCCGACCGGTCCGAAGGGCCCGAACGACACCGGCCTGAGCCGCAAGCACATCTTCGAGTCGATCAACGGCTCGCTGCAGCGCCTCGGCACCGACTACGTCGACCTCTATCAGGCGCACCGCTTCGACTACGAGACCCCGCTGGAGGAGACGTTCCAGGCCTTCGCCGACGTGGTCCGTCAGGGCAAGGCGCTCTACATCGGCGTCTCGGAGTGGACCGCGGAGCAGCTCCGTGAGGGACACGCGCTGGCGAAGCAGCTCGGCATCCAGCTCATCTCGAACCAGCCGCAGTACTCGATGCTGTGGCGTGTGATCGAGGGCAAGGTCGTGCCCGCGTCGGAAGAGCTCGGCATCTCGCAGATCGTCTGGTCGCCGATGGCGCAGGGCGTGCTCAGCGGCAAGTACCTGCCGGGTCAGCCGGTGCCGGAGGGCTCGCGCGCGACCGACCCGCACAGCGGCGCCGACTTCATCAAGAGCTTCCTGCAGGACGACATCCTCACCGCGGTGCAGCGCCTGAAGCCGATCGCCGAGCAGGCGGGCCTGTCGATGCCGCAGCTCGCGATCGCGTGGGTGCTGCAGAACCCGAACGTGGCGGCGGCCCTGGTCGGCGCCTCCCGTCCGGAGCAGCTCGTCGAGACGGTGAAGGCCTCGGGCGTGAAGCTCGACGCCGACACCCTCGCCGCGATCGACACGGCTCTGGGCGACACGGTCAACCGCGACGCGGAGAACACCTACACGGTCTCCCCGAAGTCCCGCCTGGTCTGACCCCTCCTTACCCCGCCACGCCGACCCACCCCCGTGCGGTCGAACCGGCCCGTTGCGAACGTTCGCAAGGGGCCGGTTCGGTGAGAAGGGGGTGGGTCGGCGGCGCAGCAGGAGGACGAGGGCTACTCCTTCACCGCGCCGGCGGTCAGGCCCTGCACGATCCAGCGGCTCGCGAGCGCGAACATCGCCATGGTCGGCAGGATCGTCAGCACAGCGGCGGCGCTCATCGAACCCCAGTCGATGTTGAACGTCGAGATGAAGCCGTTCAGCGCCGAGGGCACCGTGCGGTTCGCGTCGGTGTTCATCAGCACGACCGACAGGAAGAGCTCGTTCCAGCAGTTCACGAAGTTGAAGATGAACGCCGCGATGATGCCGGGCGTCATCACGGGCACCAGCACCCGGAACAGGGCCCCGAGCCGCGAGCATCCGTCGATCATCGCCGCCTCTTCCAGTGCATCGGGCACGTTCTCGAAGAAGCCGCGCAGCATGACGGTCGAGAACGGGATGCAGATCGCGATGTAGACGAGGATGAGTCCCGGCTTGGTGTCGACCAGTCCGAGATCGGTCATCATCGAGTACAACGGCCCCAGCGCGATGAACGCCGGGATCATCTGCGTCAGCAGGAACGCGATCAGGATCGCTCCCTTGCCACGGAACTCGAACCGGGCCAGCACGTAGGCGCTGAGCAGTGCGATGAGCGTCGCCACCGCACCGCCGATCACCGCGACCAGCGCCGAGTTGCCGAGGAAGACGCCGAACGAGCTCTTCTGGAACAGGCTGATGTAGTTCTCGAGCGATGGCTCGCTCGGCCAGTACTCGATCGGGAACCGGTTGATGGTCCCCGGCGACTTGATCGACGTCAGCGCGATCCAGTACAGCGGGAACAGGGTGATCACGAGCCAGAGGCCGAGGCCCACGACGCGGAGCACCCCGCCCACGGTCGCGCGGGGCCGCGGTCGCGGCGCGGATGCCGGGTCCGGCACGGTGATCCGTCGGGTCTCGGTCATCGAGGAGCCCCGCAGGGACGTGTCTGTCATGGTCATCGCCGCACCTTCCGCATGGCCATCAGGTAGAACGCGCAGAACACGAACAGGAGGGCCATCACGATGAGGCCGATCGCGCTCGCGATGCCGTAGTTGCCCTGCTGGGTGTAGTTGATCATCCAGGTCGTGATGATGTGGGTCTGGTTCGCCGGCCCGCCGTTGGTCATCGCGTAGATGATGTCGGGGAAGTTGAAGATCCAGATCACGCGCAGCAGGATCGTCAGCAGCAGCGTCATCGAGATGTACGGGATGATGATCGAGAACAGCTGCCGGAACTTGCCGGCGCCGTCGAGGCTCGCCGCCTCCAGCATCTCGTCGGGCACGGACTGCAGGGCCGCGAGGATCATGATCGCGAAGAACGTCACGCCGTACCAGACGTTGGCCACGATCACCGCGAACATCGCGAGCTTCGGGTCGGCCAGCCAGGGCAGCGGGGCGTCGATCAGCCCGGCTTTCATGAGCAGGTCGTTCACCACGCCGAACTCGGCGTTGAACATCCAGCGGAACAGCATGCCGATGAGGAAGCCGGACACCGCCCACGGGAAGAACACCAGCGCCTGGTAGAGCCCGCGGAAGCGGAACTTCTTACGCAGCGCCAGGGCGATCAGGAAGCCGATCACGAGCTGCGGCACCAGCGATCCGACGACCCACAGCACGGAGTTCCAGGCCACGGTCGGGAAGGCCGGGTCGCGGAACACCGCGAGGAAGTTGTCGAAGCCGACGAACGGGGTCGAGGTGAGGTCCCACAGGTTCCAGTCGTGGAACGCCATGCGGGCGCCCTGCAGCATCGGCCAGTAAGTGAACCAGCACACGAAGACGATCGCGGGCGCGAGGAACGCCAGGAGGGTCAGCGCGTGGCGGCCTCGAAAGGGTCGGCGGCGCGATGCCGGGGAGGCCCCGACGGCAGTGCCGACGGGGCCTCCTTCATGTGCGGTGCGGGCCACGGGTCAGCCCTTCTCCGCGGCGTACTTCTCGGTCCAGTAGGCATCCCACGAAGACAGCAGGTCGGCGGTCGACATGTTGCCGAGCAGCACGTTCTGCACATCCTGGTCGGACTTCTGGATCCACTCGGTCCACCAGCTGACCCCGCGCGGCTGACGCACGTTGACGTAGGTGTCGGGATCCTCCGTCATGGTGACGTAGCTGGTCCACGGTCCCGTGGAGTAGAAGTCGTCATCGGCGGCGGCCGAGATGATCGGCACGAGACTGTTGGCCTGCGCGAACTCGGTGGCCGGCTCGGCCGACGACAGGAACTCGACCAGCTTCACCGCCGCATCCTTGCTCTCGCTCTTCTCCGCGACACCCCATCCGGCCACGGCCAGCGGCTGCGCGGCCTTGCCCGAGGGGCCGACGAGCAGCGGGGCGGTGTCCCACTGGTCCTCGGTCAGCGAGGAGTCCTGCACGGTCGCGATGACCTCGGGGTCCTGAAGCAGGAACGCCGTGGTGCCGTTCGTGAAGCCGGCCACCATCTCGGGGTAGCCCCACGATACGGCCGACGGCGGGGAGGCCTTCTTGAACAGGTCGAAGTAGTCGTCGACCGCATCCTGCGCCTCCGGGGCGGCGAAGATCGTCGATCCGTCCTTCATCAGGAAGGCGTCGTCGGTGTCGAGGTCGTCGATCGTGTACGCCTCGATCGCCGCGACCACGTTGCTGTTGGCGTTCTGGCCACCGCGGAACGCGTAGCCGTAGATGTTGTTCGACGGGTCCTGGATGGCGGACGCCTGCTCCAGCAGGTCCTTCCAGCTGTGCGGAGGCCCGTCGAAGCCGGCGTCCTTCACGAGGTCGGTGCGGTAGAACAGCGACAGGCCGTAGAAGCCGTACGGCACGAAGTAGCTCTTGCCATCCGCGGCCACCGACGCGGACTGGGCGTTGTCGGTGAGGGCGCCCCAGCCGTCCCACTTCTCGAGGTCGGGGCCGAGGTCGTACAGCCAGCCGTTGTTCGCGAACGGTCCGACGGTGATGTCGCGCACCTCGAGCACATCGACGCCCTTGCCGGACTGCAGCATCTGCTGGATCTTCTGGTCGGCCTGCTCGGTGGGCGGCGAGACCAGGTTGACGGTGATCTTCGGGTTCGCCTTCTCGAAGTCGTCGAGCAGTCCGCGCAGGAGCTCGGTGCGGGCCGGGTTGGTCAGGCTCTCGACCATCTGCAGGGTGACGGTGCCGTCGGCGGACGGGCCGGAGCTTGCGGAACAGCCGGTGAGAGCGAGGACGGCGACGGTGCCGAATCCCGCTGCTGTCGTCAAGACCTTGTTCTTCACGATGTGCCTCTCGGTTGGGGGTGGGTGTGCGTTCGGGTGGATGGATGGCGGATGGGTCAGGGGAGGATGAGGGCGTCCGCGGGGCGGATGCCGGCACGGCTCAGGATCTGCGGCACGCAGCGCTCGACGAACGCCTCGTAGTCGGCGGCCTCGTTGTAGAGGTGGGCCGAGAGCCGGAAGTAGCCGACGCCGCGGAAGCTCGTGAAGGCCGTCTCGACGCCGACGGCATCGAGGAGGTCCATGCGCAGCGCGTCGGCCTCTTCGCGGGTCGCGCCGAGTCCGAGGGGGAGTCGCACGAGCCGCATCGACGGCACCGGGGAGGGGAGCGGGGTGAGCGGATCCTCGTCGCCGTACGGACGCAGCGCCTCCGCGATCAGTTCGGCGCCGGCATCCGCGATCTCGGCCATCGCCGAGCGGGCGGCCGCCCAGCCGAACTCGTCCTCGATGAAGTCGATCGCGGTCGGCGTGGCCAGGTACGTCGTGGCATCGATCGTGCCCTGGGTGTCGAAGCGAGAGGGATACGGCTCGCGCGCGGCCCAGGAGTCGATCAGCGGCCAGAGCTCGTCGCGATCCGAGGCGGTGGTGACGAGCAGCGCCGAACCGCGCGGGGCGCAGGGCCACTTGTGCAGGTTGCCGAACCACCAGTCGCCGCCGGCTGCGGCAGCGGCATCGGGCACGAGGCCGGGCGCGTGGGCGCCGTCGACGAGCGTGCGCACGCCCTGCTCTGCCGCGCGGTCGGCGATGCGGCGGGTGGGCAGCAGTCGCGCGGTGGGCGAGGTGATCTGGTCGACCACGATCAGTCGCGTGCGCGGAGTGAGCTCGTCGGCGAAGAGCTGCACGATCTCGTCGTCCGAGGCCAGCAGCGGCAGTGCGACGGTGCGGACGGTCGCGCCGAAGCGTCGGGCCAGGCGCTCTGCTCCCATGGTGATGGCGCCGTAGCCCTGATCGGTCACGAGGATCTCGTCGCCGTGCTCGAGCTGCATCGCGTTGTAGACCACGGTCGCGGCGGCGGAGGCGTTGGGCACGAACACGCTGTCCTCGGCGCGGGCGCCGACGAACGGCGCGGTGCGTTCGCGAGCCTCCTGCACGCGTTCGGCGATGCGCGGGAACCACTCGACGGGGCTGAGGTCGGCGCGGCGGCGCAGTGCGTCCTGATGCTCGACGACGACGGACGGCACCGCGCCGAAGGATCCGTGGTTGAGGTGGATCACGGTCGGGTCCAGGGGCCAGGCGTCGCGCGCTCGCATGCCGGAGTTCAGCGTGAGCGGTGCGGGGAACAGCGGAGCGGGCATCGAACCTCATCGGTGAGTCGGGCGAGTTGTTGCACAACTTTGCCACAGGAGTCATGAAATCGCCATGATGGCGAGCAAATAAAACATACTTGTCATACGAGTTTGTGGTTCGGAGGGGTTCCGACAGACTCGCAGGGAAGTCGTCGGGTGTCGGAGAGGAACACGATGGGCGCGTTGGACACGGCGCTGCACGGGCTACGCGCCCTGATCGCCGACGGCGCGCTGCGCCCCGGAGACCGGCTGCCGAGCGAGGGCGAGCTCTGCGAACGGCTCGGCGTCTCGCGCGGATCCCTGCGGGAGGCCATCCGGATGCTCGCCGCGCTCGGCGTGCTGGAGACGCGGCACGGGTCGGGCAGCTACGTCAGCGAGCTGCGCGCGGCCGATCTGATCGGCAGCCTCTCGCTCACGGTCGGACTGCTGCCCATGGCCGGGGTGCTGGAGCTCACCGAACTGCGCCGGGTGCTCGAACCCCATGCGGCCGCGCTCGCGGCAGCGCGCATCGACGAGGACACCGTGGCGTCCCTGGATCGGGTGCTCGACGAGATCGAGGCGACGACCGACTTCGAGGTGCAGTCGCGACTGGACCACGAGTTCCATATGGCGATCTCGCAGGTCGCGGGCAACGACGCCCTCACGAGCCTGATCGACGTGCTGCGCTCGCGCTCGCGCGCCTACCGGATCTCCGAGCCCGACGATGCCGCCGAGCTCAAGATCCACTCGGATGCCGGACACCGGGCGATCCTGCGCGGCCTCGCCGCCGCCGATCCTGTCGCCGCCTCCGCTGCGGCCTCCGCACATGTGGCCTACACGGAGTACTGGGTGCGTCGGTACTCGGGCCTCGACACCTAGCCCCAACACCCCGCGGTCGAACCACCCCTCTACGACCGAACCGGCCCCTTGCGAACGTTCGCAAAGGGCCGGTTCGGTGAGAAGGGGGTGGGTCGGCGGCGGATAAAAGGGATGAAGCGGGTCAGCCGAGGGTGATGTCGACCTGGATCTCCGTCGCCAGCCGCTCGAGGTCGTGGCGCAGCGCGTCGAGGTCGAGCGTTGCGGGGACCTTCGCGGTGACCGACGCCTCGAACAGGCGGCCCCCGGCCATCGCGGCATCCCTGGTCTCGGTCGCCAGCTCCTCGATGCTCAGTGCATGTGCGCTCAACACACCCGAGACCTCGCGGACGATACCGGGGCGGTCGTTGCCGAGCACCTGGATCTCGAGCAGCTGATCGTCGTCGGACGCCGTGTCGGGCGTGCCGGTGAGCACCGCGAGCGTGAGGAGTCCCTGGCCCTGGAGCCCGCGCAGCGCGGTCTGCAGCTCGTCGGCACGCTCCTCGGCGACCGACACCTCGATCACTCCCGCGAAGGTGCCGGCCAGCTCGGCGAGCGAGCTGTTCTCCCAGTTGCCGCCGTGGGCATCCACGACATCGGCGACGGCGGCCACGAGGCCAGGACGGTCTGCACCCGCGACGGTGAGGATCAGAGTGGTCATTCGGCCAGCGTAGCCCGCAGCCCTCACTCCGCCCAGGTGCCGGTGTCGAGAAAGCGTTCCAGGCGTGCACGGTGCGGGGCGAGGTCCCACCCCTGCTGCGCAACCCACTCGTCGGAGTAGTACGTGCCGGCGTAGCGCACGCCGCTGTCGCAGATGAGCGTCACGACGCTACCGGTCTCGCCCGCGGCCCGCATGCGGGCGATCAGTTGGAACGCGCCGTAGAGGTTCGTGCCGGTGGAGCCGCCCGCCCAGTGCAGGGTGCGCTCGCGCAGCAGACGGATCGCCGCGATGGATCCCGCATCAGGAACCTGGATCATCTCGTCGATCACGGTCGGCACGAACGACGCCTCCACGCGCGGACGGCCGATGCCCTCGATGCGGCTCGGGCGTCCGGCCGGGGGATCGACGGTGCCGGCCCAGCCGTCGTAGAACGCCGAACCTTCGGGGTCGACGACCGCGACCTTCGTGTCGTGGCGGCGGTACTTCACGTAGCGGCCGAACGTCGCGCTCGTGCCCCCGGTGCCCGCGCCCGTGACGATCCAGCTGGGGATCGGATGCCGCTCCTGCGCGAGCTGACTGAACACGCTCTCGGCGATGTTGTTGTTGCCGCGCCAGTCGGTCGCCCGCTCCGCGAACGTGAACTGGTCGAGGTAGTGTCCGCGGCAGTCGGACGCGAGCCGCTGCGCCTCGGGCGACATGTCCTCCGCGCGGTCGACGAAGTGGCAGGTCCCGCCGTAGAACTCGATGAGGTCGATCTTCTCCTGCACGGTCGAGCGCGGGACGACCGTGATGAACGGCAGCCCGAGCATCCGCGCGAAGTACGCCTCGGACACCGCGGTCGAGCCGCTCGACGACTCCACGAGCGTCGAGTCCTCGCGGATGCGCCCGTTGACCAGGCCGTACAAGATGAGCGAGCGCGCCAGGCGGTGCTTGAGGGATCCGGTCGGATGCACCGACTCGTCCTTCAGGTACAGGTCGATGCCCCACTCGGGCGGTAGCGGGAACAGGTGCAGGTGGGTGTCGGCGCTGCGGTTCGCATCGGCTTCCAGCAGGGCGATCGCGGTGCTGGTCCAGTCGCTCATGCTCTCGACCCTACCCGGGGCGTCGTACGCCCGCCTCGGCTCCGCGCCCGGCGTCACGCGGAGGCGGCGTGCCGCAACCAGCGCTCGATCCCGGCGATGTGCGCGGTGGTGAGCGAGGTCGCCAGGGCGGGGTCGCGCTGGGCGATGGCGTCGGCGATGGCCCGGTGCTCCGACAGGGTGCGGTCGACCGCGCCGTTCTCGGTGAGGCCGCGCCAGGCCCGCGCCCGCACCGTCTGGCTGCTCAGGTGCTCGATGAGGCTGGCCAGGTAGGCGTTGCCGGCCATCGCGGCGATGTCGCGGTGGAAGCGGATGTCGTGGTCGACGAGCTCGTCGATGCTGACCGAGTCGTCGATGTTCTCGACCTCGCGCTGGATCTCGGCGATCTGCTCATCCGTGCCGAGCGTGGCAGCCAGTCCGGTCGCCTGCGACTCCAGCATCCGCCGCACCGCGAAGATCTCCAGCATCGAGTCGTCGCTGTGCATGTCGACGACGAACGAGATCGCCTCCAGCAGCAGGTGCGGTTCGAGGCTGGTCACGTAGGTGCCGTCGCCGCGGCGCACGTCGAGCACGCGGATGACCTCGAGCGCCTTGACGGCTTCGCGCATGGAGCTGCGGGAGAGGCCGAGCCGTTCGGACAGCTCCTTCTCCGGGGGGAGCCGATCACCGGGGGCGAGTTCGCCCGCCACGATCATCGCTTTGATCTTCTCGATCGCCTCGTCCGTCACAGCCATGGCGTCATCCTAGCGATTGATCGGATGTCTGCGGCAGGATGGTGCCATGCGCGTTCTCGATTCACATCTGCACCTCTGGGATCCGGAGATCCTGACGTACACGTGGCTCGAGGGGCCGATGGCCTATCGGTTCGCCGACCTCGAACTCGATCACGCCCGCCTGCCCCAGGCTGCGCCGGAGAAGTGCGTGTTCGTGCAGGCGGAGACCGTGGAGGACGACTTCCTCGACGAGGTGCGCTGGGTCGCGACCCTCGCCCCCGCGCTGGGCATCGTCGGGATCGTCGGCGGTATCCGCCTCGACCGGGGCACGGACACGATCGCGCACCTGGAGGGCCTGGTGGCGGAGCCGCTGGTCGTCGGCGTCCGCCACAACCTGCAGGGCGAGCCGGACGGGCTGGCGGTCTCGGCCGCGTTCGTCACGGGGGCGCGCGAGGTCGCCGCGCGCGGCCTGACCTTCGATGCCTGCGTGCGGGCGAGTCAGCTCCCCGAGGTCGCGCGTCTCGCCGGGGCCATCCCCGAGCTGCGGATCGTCCTCGACCACCTCGGGAAGCCCGCCGTCGGCACGGCGTCCGCGCCGCTCGCACCCTCCGCCGAGTGGGCCCGCGATCTCGCCGAGCTCGCCCGGCATCCGAACGCCTTCTGCAAGATCTCCGGGCTGCCAGGGGAAGCCGCCGGCGACTGGAGCCTCGCGCAGCTGGAGCCGTTCCTCGACGTGGCCGCCGATGCGTTCGGGCCGGAGCGGCTCATGTGGGGGAGCGACTGGCCCGTCTCGGTGATCGGCCCCGCAGAGCAGGACGACCCGCACGCGCCCGAAGACGGATCCGCCACGTATCAGCCCGCCGGCCGCTCCCGCTGGGCCGATGCCGTCATCGCGTGGGCGAAGTCGCGGGGACATGACCTGGATGCACTCCTGTGGACCACGGCGGAGCAGTTCTACGGCACGGCCGCGCGGCCCCGCACGGCTTCCGTGGAGACCCCGCGCACCGGCATCCGCCGCTGGCTCCGCGGGAGGAGCTGACGCGCACGCACCTGCCTTCTCGCGCGCATCCCGCCTCCCCGCAGAGAAGTTGACACCTGATGTCGCAATCGAGGGTGGATAGCGGCGCGAGGTGCCAACTTCGCTGGGGTCGTGGTCAGGAAGTTGGCACCTGGAGTCGGAACAGGCGCGCGCGGGTCACTCGGGGCGAGGGCGCAGCTGCGCCATGCCGCCGTCGACCTCGATGAAGGTGCCCGTGGTGGAGCCGGCGGTCGGACTCACCAGATAGGCGACGGCCGCGGCGACCTCATCGGCGCTGACCAGTCGGCCGTGCGGCTGGCGTGCTTCCAGGGCGGCGCGTTCGGCGGCGGGGTCGGCGGCCGAGTCGAGCAGGCGCCCCACCCAGGGGGTGTCGGCGGTGCCGGGGTTGACCGCATTCACGCGGATGCCCTCGCGCAGGTGATCCGTGGCCATCGCGCGGGTGAGCGCGGCGACCGCGCCCTTCGACGCGCTGTACAGGGCGCGCTGCGGCAGCCCGGTCGTGGAGGCGATGGATGCCGTGTTGCAGATCGCTGCGGATGGAGACTTCCGCAGCCACGGCAGGGCCGCCGCGGTCACACGGGCGATGCCGGTGACGTTGATGGACAGCACGCGCGCCCACTCCTCGTCGTTGTTCGCGGTGATGTCGCCCTGGGCACCGATCCCGGCGTTGTTGACGACGATGTCGATGCGGCCGAACCGCTCGGCCACCGCGGCGACGGCGACATCCACGCTCGCGCGGTCGGAGACGTCGGCGGTGAAGGCCGCGAACGCGGGGTCGGCGGCGGTGGTGTCGCGGTCGAGGATCGCGATGGTCGCGCCGTCCGCGTGCAGTCGCTGTGCGATGGCCGCGCCGATGCCGGATGCTCCGCCGGTGACGATCGCCACCAGCCCGTTCATTGCGCTCACTTCTGGGCCTCCCATGCCACGAACTCCTGCCGCTGACGGCCGAGGCCGTCGATCTCGATCTCGACCACGTCTCCCGCGGCGAGGTAGGGGTACTTGCCCGAGAGGGCGACGCCCTGCGGGGTGCCGGTGAGGATGAGGTCGCCGGGCTCGAGCGTCACGTACTGCGAGAGGTGATGCACGATGTGCTCGACCGTGAAGATCATGTCGCTCGTGTTCGAGTCCTGCCGCGGCTCGCCGTTCACGAAGCTGCGCAGGCCGAGTGCCTGGTGGTCGACCTCGTCGGGGGTGACGAGCCACGGGCCGGTCGGGTTGAAGCCGGCGGCGATCTTGCCCTTCGACCACTGTCCGCCCGAGACCGCCATCTGGAAGTCGCGCTCGGACACGTCGTTCGCGGCGACGAACCCGGCCACGTGTGCCATCGCCTCCTCCGGCGAGTCGAGGTACGCGGTGCGGGTGCCGATCACGATGCCGAGCTCGACCTCCCAGTCGGTCTTCTCGCTCCCGCGGGGGATGGTCACCGTGTCGTTCGGGCCGACCACGGTGTTCGGGGTCTTCAGGAAGAGGATCGGGATGGTCGGCGGTTCCGAGCCGGACTCGGCTGCGTGGGCGGCGTAGTTCATGCCGATGCAGATCACGGCGCTCGGGGGGGCGATCGGGGCGCCGATGCGCATCGCGGCGGCATCCGCGAGTTCGGGGAGCTCTCCGGCCTCCCGTGCGGCGGTGACCCGGGCGACGAAGTCGCTCTCGAGGAAAGCACCGTTGACATCGGATGTCACGGCGCGGAGGTCGAGGTATCGGTCGCCCTCGACGAGGACGGGGATCTCAGTCCCGGGGGTGCCGAGCCGCGCGAACTTCATGTTTCTCCTGATCGGTCGGGAGGCCACGACGACGCGGCCCGTCTCGTTGACAGTATAGACATCGGATGTTTACACTCCAAGAGATCCGCGTGGAAGAAAGCAGCCACGCATGGAGAGGAATCCCCCCGTGAGCCGTATCGTCGCCCTCGACACCACCGACATCCGCTTCCCCACGTCCTTGAGCCTGGACGGGTCGGACGCGATGAACCCCGACCCCGACTACTCCGCCGCCTACGTGATCGTCCGCACCGACGCCGCCGACGACATCGAGGGGCACGCGTTCGTCTTCACGATCGGACGCGGCAACGACGTGCAGGTCGCGGCGATCGACGCCCTCGCCGGGCACCTCGTCGGCCGCGAGATCGAGCCGCTGCTCGAAGACATGGGCGGCACGTTCCGGGAGATCATCGGCGACTCGCAGCTGCGCTGGCTCGGCCCCGAGAAGGGTGTCATGCACATGGCCATCGGCGCGGTCATCAACGCGCTGTGGGACATCAAGGCCAAGCGCGCGGGACTGCCGCTCTGGCAGCTGCTCGCCCGCATGACGCCGGAGGAGCTCGTCGACCTCGTCGACTTCCGCTACCTCACCAACGCGCTCACCCGCGAGGACGCGCTCGAGATCCTGCGCGCCGCCGAGCCCGGCCGCGCCGAGCGGGAGCAGCAGCTGCTCGCGACCGGATATCCGGGCTACACGACCAGCCCCGGCTGGCTCGGCTACTCCGACGAGAAGCTCGAGCGCCTCGCCCGCGAGGCCATGGCCGACGGCTTCACGCAGATCAAGCTCAAGGTGGGCGCCGACCTCGACGACGACATCCGACGCTTCCGCAAGGCGCGCGAGGTGTGCGGACCGGACTTCCCGATCGCGATCGACGCCAACCAGCGCTGGGAGGTGTCCGAGGCGATCGAGTGGGTGAACGCGCTCGCCGAGTTCCACCCGGCCTGGATCGAAGAGCCCACCAGCCCGGACGACGTGCTCGGCCACGCCGAGATCGCCCGCGGCGTCGCCCCCATCCGTGTCGCGACCGGCGAGCACGCGCAGAACCGCGTCATCTTCAAGCAGCTGCTGCAGGCCGACGCGATCGGGGTCATGCAGATCGACGCCGTGCGTGTCGCCGGCGTGAACGAGAACATCGCCAACCTGCTGCTCGCCGCCAAGTTCGGCGTGCCCGTGTGCCCGCACGCGGGAGGTGTGGGCCTGTGCGAGGCCGTGCAGCACCTGTCGATGTTCGACTTCGTCGCTGTCACCGGCACCCGGGAAGGGCGCATGATCGAGTTCGTGGATCACCTGCACGAGCACTTCGTCGTCCCGACCGACATCCAGGGCGGCTCCTACATGGCGCCGACCGCGCCGGGCTCCGGCATGGAGATGAAGGCCGACAGCATCGCCGCCTACACCTGGACCGGTGCACATGTCGGCGCCTGATCGTCTGTCCGTGCCGACGCTCGGCTACGGCGCCGCGAACCTCGGCAACCTGTTCCGCCCGCTGAGCGACGACGAGTCCTGGGCCGTGCTGGATGCGGCGTGGGAGAGCGGTATCCGCTTCTACGACACCGCGCCGCACTACGGGCTGGGGCTGTCCGAGCGTCGACTCGGGGCGTTCCTGCGGACCAAGCCGCGTGACGAGTACGTGCTGTCGACGAAGGCCGGACGGTTGCTGCGGCCGAATCCCGACCACGCCGGCGGCCTCGACACCGCGAACGATTTCCACGTGCCGGATGAGCTGCAGCGCGTGTGGGACTTCTCGGCGGCGGGCATCCGAGCAAGCCTCGACGAGTCGCGCGAGCGGCTCGGCATCGAGCGCATCGACCTGCTCTACCTGCACGACCCGGAGCGGCACGACCTCGACCTCGCCCTGGCCGAGGCGCTGCCCGCGCTGGAGCAGCTTCGTGCGGACGGCGAGGTGGCGGCGATCGGCATCGGATCGATGGTGTCGGAGGCTCTCGCCGCGGCCGTGCGCTCGGCCGACCTCGACCTGATCATGGTGGCCGGCCGCTACACGCTGCTCGAACAGCCGGCCGCGGTCGACGTGCTGCCCGCGTGCCGCGAGACCGGGACCGGGATCGTCGCGGCATCCGTCTTCAACTCCGGGCTGCTCGCGTCGAGCGAGCCGCGTCGTGACGGACGCTACGAGTACGGGCAGCTGCCCGACGAGCTGTGGGATCGCCTCGTGCGCATCGCCGCGGTCTGCGCCGACCACGACGTGCCGCTTCCCGCTGCGGCGATCCAGTTCCCGCTGCAGGCCGCCGCGGTGCGGTCGGTCGTGGTGGGCGGAAGCCGTCCGGCGCAGCTGCATCAGAACGCGGAGTACGCCGCCGCCGAGATCCCCGCCGCGCTGTGGGCGAACCTCGCGGCGGAAGGGCTCATCCCCGGTTCGTGACCGCGCACAGGTGGTCTCGGGCATTGCAACCGAATGTCCGAGACCGCCGCGAGAATACGTCGCATGAACCGGCGCTCTCGTCCCTTCGCTCCGCATCGCGATGAGCATGCCAGTTTGATGAACCTTATGCTCAGGCACGGTAAGGCTGATCTAGATGGATGAGCTGCAGAATCCGTACAGACCTGGTGCAGGAACGCAACCGCCTGCGCTCATAGGTCGCGTGGGCGGTCATCGTCGATCCCGACGGCAACCACATCGGACTCTTCGAGGGCGTCGTCGGCGTCGGCTAGAAGCGATTCGCGCCGGGGTCAGGCCTCGGCACGGCGGGCGCGATACGCGGCGACTGCGTTGCGGTTCGCGCAGGTCGTCGAGCAGTAGCGCTTGGAGCGGTTGCGGGAGAGGTCGAGCGCGAGCGCCTGGCAGGTGTCGTCGGCGCAGACCGAGATGCGCGAACCCTCGTCGGCGCGGATCACGTCGATCAGGGCCATGGCCGTCTCGATGAGGATGCGCTCCGCGAGGGGTCGCTCGTCGGGCAGCGCATGCATGTGCCAGTCGATGTCGTCGTGCCGCACCAGTCGGGGTGTGATCCGCACGGCGGAGAGGGCGTCGTTGACGTGCGCGGCCATGTCGTCGCGAGGGGCGAGGAGCATCGCCCGCATCCGGGGGCGCACGGCCCGCAGAGCCGCGACCTCGTCGTCGTCGCGGTCGATGCGTCCCGTGTAGGGGAACGTCTGGAGGAAGGCGTCCTCGTCCGCGCGGTCCGTCAGCGTATCCGGATCCTCGGCGGAGTTCACGAGCCAGACGGCGGCGCGGAGGGCGTCCTCCGTGTCATCGGCAAAGATCATGTTGACAGCTTACATCGGGCGAGAGTAGCGTCATCGGTCATGAGTACAGTTGTCGATGACCGTCCGCGTGCGACGGCATCCGGCGTCCGCCTCGGCATCCCCCTCGCGATCGCCGCCGCCTTCGCGTTCGGCATGTCGGGTGCATGGGCGCGCGGCCTCATCGACGCCGGGTGGACTCCCGGGGCCGCGGTCACCGCGCGCGTCTGGGTGGCGGCGCTCGTCCTGCTCATCCCGACGATCCTCGCTCTGCGCGGACGGTGGCGGATGCTGTGGCGGAGCGCAGGGATGGTCGCCGCCTACGGTCTCCTCGCCGTCACGGCCACCCAGCTGTTCTACTTCCAGGCCGTCGCGGTGATGGATGTCGGCATCGCGCTGCTCATCGAGTACACGGCACCGGTCGCCGTGATCCTCTGGCTCTGGCTGCGCCGGGGGGAGCGTCCGAGCGGGCGCAGCATCCTCGGGGCCGTCATCGCGTTCGTCGGACTCGTCCTCATGCTCGACATCGTCACCGGAGCGAAGGTCGACGTCGCGGGCATCTTCTGGGCGCTCGGCGCGATGGTGGGTGCGGCGACGTACTTCGTGCTCTCCGCCAGGGCCGACACCGGGCTCCCGCCGATCGCGCTCGCCGGCGTGGGGCTGTTGCTCGGCGCGCTCGGCCTGACCGCTGCGGGTCTGGTCGGCGTGCTCCCGCTCGCCTGGACCACGGGAGACATCGCGTATCGCTTCGGCTCTGTGCCCTGGTTCGTCCCGGTGCTCGCGATGGGACTCGTGTCGACCGCCGTCGCGTATCTGCTCGGCATCGCCTCCACCCGGATGCTCGGCTCGCGGCTGGCATCGTTCGTCGCGCTCGCCGAGGTGGTCGCCGCGCTGCTGTTCGGGTGGCTGCTGCTCGGACAGCTCCCCGACCTGCTGCAGGCTGTCGGCGGCGTCCTCGTGCTCGCCGGGGTGATCGTGGTCAAGCTCGGCGAGCCCGTGCCGCCGGAGTTCGTCGAGCCCCTCCCCGACCCGACTCCCTAGCCCAGCCCTCTCGCGCCGAACCACCCCCTCGCGTGCGGCCCGGCCCGTTCTGCGCGCACGAAGGGGGCCGGTTCGCGCGGAAGGGGTGGCTCGACGGCATCAGCTGCGCGAGGAATGTATACGCGGAACGTCTCGATGAGACAGGTCGAGCCTTCTCGCCTGCTTTATGTATACACTGAGGGGATGACCCTCCCCGTCGAGCGCACCTCCGCGAGCGATCGCGCGTACGCCGCGCTGCTCGACGACATCCAGTCGGGCGCCCTTCCCGCCGGCTTCGTGCTCGGCGAGGTCGACCAGGCCGAGCGCCTCGGCGTGAGCCGCACCCCCATGCGCGAAGCGCTGCGTCGGCTCGCCGCCGACGGGCTCGTGGTGCAGCAGTCGCCGCGGGTCACGGTGGTCGCCGACCTGGACGCCGACGACATCCGCTCGCTCTTCGAGATCCGCCGTGCGCTCGAAGAGAGCTCCGCACGACTCGCCGCCGCCCGCGGGGATGCGCGCCTGTTCGCCGCTCTCGCCGACGAGTTCGCGCGCGTCGACCTCACCGCTCCCGCCGGACGCGACGCGTACTATGCGCTGATCGCCCGCTTCGACGCCGCGCTCGACGCCGCGGTCGCCAACGACTACATCGCCGCCGCTCTGCGCACCGTGCGCACCCACCTCGTGCGGGTGCGCCGGATGGCGCGGGACAAGCCTGCGCGGCTCGCGGCCTCGGCCGCCGAGCACCGCACCATCGCGCAGGCGCTCGCCGCACGCGACGGCGACCTCGCCGCCCATGCCACGCACGTGCACCTGCACAACGCACTCGCCGGCATCCTCGACTCCCTGCCCGAAGACATCTCGTCTCGCTCCACGACCGAAGGACTCTCATGACCGTCACCCACCACGTCCGCGTCCACCGCAGCGAAGAGAACCTCGCCCGCGAGGATCAGCTCGCCTGGAAGATCGCCGAGGTCGCCGCCGACCAGGTCGAGGTCGAGCAGGACGTCGTCGACATGATCATCAACCGCATCATCGACAACGCCTCGGTCGCTGCGGCATCCCTCACCCGCGCCCCGATCAACGCCGCCCGCGCGCAGGCCTTCAGCCACCCGGTCTCGACCGGCGGGCTCGGCGCGAACCTGTTCGGTGCGGCGCTCGACCACCGCACCAGCCCGGAGTGGGCGGCGTGGGCCAACGGCGTCGCCGTGCGTGAGCTCGACTACCACGACACGTTCCTCGCCGCGGAGTACTCGCACCCCGGCGACAACATCCCGCCGATCCTCGCGGTCGCGCAGCACGCGGGCAGGGATGGCCGCGCTCTCGTGCGCGGTATCGCCACCGGCTACGAGATCCAGATGGACCTGGTGCGCGCGATCTGCCTGCACAAGCACAAGATCGATCACGTGGCCCACCTCGGCCCGTCGGCGGCCGCCGGCATCGGCACGCTCCTCGGTCTCGACGTCGAGACCATCTACCAGGCCGTCGGACAGGGACTGCACACCACGACCGCAACGCGTCAGAGCCGCAAGGGCGAGATCTCCACCTGGAAGGCGCACGCTCCGGCGTTCGCGGGCAAGATGGCCGTCGAAGCGGTCGACCGGGCCATGCGCGGGCAGACCAGCCCTGCCCCGATCTACGAAGGCGAAGACGGTGTGATCGCCTGGATGCTCGACGGCAAGGACGCCGCGTACGAGGTGCCCTTGCCCGCCGCGGGCGAGCCCAAGCGGGCGATCCTCGACTCCTACACGAAGGAGCACTCGGCCGAGTACCAGGCGCAGGCGCTGATCGACCTCGCCCGCAAGCTCGGGATCGAGAACCCGGCACTGCGCGACCCCGCGAACATCGAGTCGATCGTGATCCACACCAGCCACCACACGCACAACGTGATCGGCTCCGGCGCGAACGACCCGCAGAAGTACGACCCCACGGCGTCGCGCGAGACACTCGACCACTCGGTGCCGTACATCTTCGCCGTCGCGCTGCAGGACGGCGGCTGGCACCACGTCGACTCCTACGCTCCCGAGCGTGCGGGTCGCGCCGACACCGTCGCGCTGTGGCACAAGATCACCACGGCCGAGGATGCCGAGTGGACGCGCCGCTACCACTCCGACGACCCCGCGGAGAAGGCGTTCGGCGGTCGCGTGGAGATCCGGTTGGCGGACGGTTCGACCGTGGTCGACGAGATCGCGGTGGCCGACGCGCACCCGCTCGGTGCGCGTCCCTTCGCCCGGGAGAACTACATCGCGAAGTTCCGTCTGCTGGCGGAGCCGGTGCTCGAGCCGGCCGAGATCGAGCGGTTCCTCGCCCTCGTGCAGCGTCTGCCCGAGCTCACGGCGGCCGAGGTCGGCGAGCTGTCGATCGTCGCGAAGCCCGGTCTGCTCGAAGCCGCCGACGCCCCCAAGGGTCTGTTCTGATGCTGTACTCCACCGTCACCCCGACCGAGAAGCGGCGGCTGTTCCGGGAGCGGCTGCGCTCCGGCGAACTGCTCCGTCTCCCCGGGGCGTTCAACCCGCTGAGCGCACGCCTGATCGAGCAGAAGGGCTTCGACGGTGTGTACATCTCCGGAGCCGTGCTCTCCGCCGACCTCGGACTCCCCGACATCGGCCTCACGACCCTGACCGAGGTCGCAGGGCGCGCCAAGCAGATCGCCCGCATGACCGACCTGCCCGCGATCGTCGACGCCGACACCGGCTTCGGTGAGCCGATGAACGTGGCCCGCACGATTCAGGAGCTCGAAGACGCGGGCCTCGCCGGCACGCACATCGAGGACCAGATCAACCCGAAGCGCTGCGGTCACCTCGACGGCAAGGCGGTGGTCGACGAGAACACGGCCATCAAGCGCATCCGTGCCGCCGCCGACGCTCGCCGCGACGAGAACTTCCTCATCATGGCGCGCACCGACATCCGCGCGGTCGAGGGACTGGATGCCGCGATCGACCGGGCCAAGGCGCTGGTGGATGCCGGCGCCGACGCGGTGTTCCCCGAGGCGATGCGCACACTCGCCGAGTTCGAGGCCATGGCCGAGGGGCTGGATGTGCCGATCCTGGCGAACATGACCGAGTTCGGCAAGAGCGAGCTGTTCTCCGTCGACCAGCTGCGCGACGCCGGAGTGAACCTGGTGATCTGGCCGGTGTCGCTGCTGCGCATCTCGATGGGGGCGGCCGGGCGTGCACTGGATACTCTGAACGACGAGGGGCACCTGACTTCGAAGCTCGGCGAGATGCAGCACCGCGCCGATCTCTACGACCTGATCGACTACGAGTCGTACAACCACTTCGACTCCGGCGTCTTCAACTTCACCATCACGAAGGAGTGACCATGACCGAGCCGGACATCAAGAAGGGCCTCGCGGGCGTCGTCGTCGACACGACGGCCATCTCGAAGGTCAACCCCGAGACGAACAGCCTGCTGTATCGCGGCTATCCGGTGCAGGAGCTCGCAGCCACGCAGCCGTTCGAGGCGGTCGCGTATCTGCTCTGGAACGGCGAGCTACCGACGCCGGACGAGCTGGCCGCGTTCCGTGCGGCGGAGCGCTCGCAGCGCGCCCTCGCCGACAACGTGAAGGCCGCGATCGACCTGGTGCCGCTCGATGCCCATCCGATGGACGAGGTGCGCACCGCGGTCAGTCTGATCGGCGCGTGCGACACGACCGCGGGCGGCTCCGTGCTGGATGCGGGCGGCAGTCCCGAGCAGAACCTCGAGCGCAGCATCCGACTGTTCGCGGCGCTGCCCGCGATCGTCGCGTACGGGCAGCGGCGCCGGCGCGGCCAGGAGGTCATCCCTCCGCGCGACGACCTCGACTACTCCGCGAACTTCCTCTGGATGACGTTCGGCGAAGAGGCCGATGACGTCGTGGTCGACGCCTTCAACCGCTCGATGATCCTGTACGCCGAGCACTCCTTCAACGCCTCCACGTTCACGGCGCGCGTGATCACCTCGACGCTGAGCGACATCTACTCGGCGGTCGTCGGGGCGATCGGTGCGCTCAAGGGCCCGCTGCACGGCGGAGCGAACGAGGCCGTTCTGCACATCTTCGACGACATCGGCACGGCCGACAACGTGGTGCCGTGGCTCGATTCGGCTCTCGCCGAGAAGCGCAAGATCATGGGCTTCGGCCACCGGGTGTACAAGCGCGGCGACTCGCGCGTGCCCACCATGAAGGCCGCGCTCGACACACTCGTGGAGCACTACGACCGCCCCGACGTCGCGGCTCTCTACGACGCGCTCGAGTCAGAGTTCGTGGCGCGCAAGGGCATCTACCCGAACCTCGACTACCCGTCCGGCCCTGCTTACAACCTGATCGGCTTCGACACCCTGACCTTCACGCCGCTGTTCGTGGCGGCGCGCGTCACGGGCTGGACCGCTCACGTGATCGAGCAGGCCGGATCCAACGCGCTGATCCGTCCGCTGTCGTTCTACGACGGCCCCGACGAGCGGCACATCGAGGGCTGACACCCCGCATCGACAAGAGAAGCGCCCCTCCGATCCGTCGGCGGGGCGCTTCTGCGTGCGAGTGCGGTTGGCTGACGTCAGCGCACGAGGTCAGCGGTTGAGCCAGCTGCGCAGCGAGCGGGTCACGACCGGCAGCACCCAATAGGCCATGATCGGCGTGAGCACGAGGGTCGTCACGAGCACGCGCAACCAGATCGGCAGTTCGTTCCACCCGGGGACGGGACTCAGGGCGTAGGTGAAGGCGAGGTTGACCGGGAAGAAGCCGAGCCAGATCGACACGGCCTGTTTCCAGCGCGGCGGCGCCGGGGCGACCGCGACCGTGGCGGTGGTGCCGTCGGCGGCGGGAAGAGTGATGGTGCCGGTGGTCGGCTCGTCGAACCAGCCCTCGATCCCGGTGCGGCGCTTGGAGCGCTCGCTGCGCACGAACCCCTCGCCCATCGAGAGCCACCAGGTCCGCTCGGCCGACTGCTCCCACGCGGTCAGCGCATCCTCGTTCGCGAAGCGGTAGAGCATGTGCCACACCTGCGAGTCCTCGCCGGCGCGCACCCAGCCCGAGCCGAGGAAGCCGGGATACTTCGTCGCGAGATTCACCCCCGTCTGCACCCAGGCGGTCGCCTCGATGATGCGCTCGGGGTCGACTTCGCGGCGGATGGACACGGTGAGTGGTTCGGACATGGGGAGTCCTCGATGTCGGGCGTCCGGGATCGGGACGCCGAAGCGGCTGCGCCAGGGGTCGCGGCGCACCGTCGATTCTAGTTCGGATGCGGGTCGTCCCCGGCCGCCCGCCCACCGCACGAAGAGGACCCCCGCCGACCCGATTCGGCGGGGGTCTCGCGGCGTGGGCGCCGCGACGGGAGCGAGAATGCTCACCGTTCGCGCGGATGACGTGACACCCGATCCGGTCTGAGTCTCTGTCCGCGCACTTGCAGTTGTACTCGGGCCAGATGACGCGGCGGTGAACGGGGCGCGAACAACCGCGTGCACGGGCAGCAGCCGAAGAGCGTCAGATACAAGGATGTCCTAGTAAATATCCGGTCCTCAGAGTAAACTCCCCAATGTGCCAACGACGGCACGGAGGGATGTCACACAATGACTCGTACTATCCCGCACTTCGTGGGCGGATCGCTTCTCACCCCGGACTCCGGCCGCTTCGCCGACGTGTTCGACCCGAGCACCGGAGCCGTGCAGGCCCGGGTGCCGCTCGCCTCCGCAGACGAGGTGCGTCGCGTGATCGCGAACGCCGAGGAAGCGCAGGTCGGCTGGGCGGCGACCAATCCGCAGAAGCGCGCCAGGGTGCTGCTCCGCTTCCTCGATCTGGTGCAGCGCGAGATGCAGTCGCTGGCCGAACTGCTCGCGAGCGAGCACGGCAAGACGGTCGACGACGCCAAGGGCGACATCCAGCGCGGACTCGAGGTTATCGAGTTCTCCGCCGGCGCACCGCACCTCCTCAAGGGCGAGTACTCCACGGGCGCCGGAGCGGGCATCGACGTGTACTCGATGCGTCAGCCGCTCGGGGTCGTCGCCGCGATCACCCCGTTCAACTTCCCCGCGATGATCCCGCTGTGGAAGGCGGGACCGGCGCTCGCCGCAGGCAACGCTGTGGTGCTCAAGCCCAGCGAGCGCGACCCCTCGGTGCCCGTGCGTCTCGCCGAGCTGTTCCGGGAAGCGGGACTTCCGGAGGGCGTGCTCAACGTCGTGCACGGCGACAAGGAAGCCGTCGACACGCTGCTCACCGACGACCGCATCCGCGCCGTCGGCTTCGTCGGCTCCACGCCGATCGCCGAGTACATCTACGCGACGGCCGCGGCGCACGGCAAGCGCGCACAGTGCTTCGGCGGCGCGAAGAACCACATGATCGTGATGCCGGATGCCGACCTCGACCAGGCCGTGGATGCGCTGATCGGCGCGGGTTACGGTTCGGCGGGCGAGCGCTGTATGGCGATCTCGGTGGCCGTGCCGGTGGGGCAGGAGACCGCGGATGCGCTGGCCGCCAAGCTCACCGAGCGCGTCGCCCAACTTCGCGTCGGACCCTCGCTCGCCGCGGACGTCGACTACGGCCCCCTGGTCACGCGCGCCGCGGTCGAGCGCGTCGAAGGCTACATCCAGCAGGGTGTCGACGAAGGGGCGACGCTTCTCGCCGACGGACGAGGGTTCACGGTCGAAGGCCAAGAGGAAGGGTTCTACCTCGGACCGACGCTGTTCGACCACGTCACGACCGACATGGCGATCTACCGCGAGGAGATCTTCGGACCCGTGCTCGTGATCGCCCGTGCCGCCGACTACGAGGAGGCGCTGCGCATGGCCTCGGAGCACGAGTACGGCAACGGGGTCGCGATCTTCACGCGCGACGGCGACTCCGCCCGCGACTTCGCGGCGCGCGTCGAGGTCGGCATGGTCGGTGTGAACGTGCCGATCCCCGTCCCCATCGCGTATTACACGTTCGGCGGATGGAAGCGCAGCGGCTTCGGCGACCTCAACCAGCACGGCGCCGATGCGTTCCGCTTCTACACGAAGACCAAGACGGTGACGAGCCGGTGGCCCAGCGGGATCCGCGAGGGTGCCAGCTTCGTCATCCCCACCATGCACTAGGCCGCGGAAATCCCACGAGGAATCGACATGACCATGACCACCGTCAGCACCACCGCCGAGGAGCGCGAAGCGATCCTCGGTGCCGTCCGCGAGTTCGCGGAGACCGAGCTCGCGCCGTACGCCGCCGAACGCGACGAGAAGCACCTGTTCCCGCGGGAATCGCTGCACCGCGCCGGGGAGCTCGGCCTCGGCGGCATCTACGTCGATGAGGAGTTCGGCGGCACCGGCCTCAGCCGCGCCGACACCGTCGCCATCTTCGAGGAGCTCGCGAAGGGCGACCCCGCCGTCGCCGCCTACATCTCGATCCACAACATGGTCGTCTGGATGATCGACACGTATGGCGACGCCGCACAGCGCGGCGAATGGCTGCCGAAGCTGACCGCCATGGAACAGTTCGGGGGCTACTGCCTGACCGAGCCCGGGGTCGGGTCGGACGCCGCGAACGTCGCCACGAGTGCAGTGCGTGACGGCGACGACTACGTGCTCACCGGCGTCAAGCAGTTCATCTCCGGCGCCGGCGAGGCCGCGGTGTATGTCGTCATGGCGCGCACGGGCGAGCCGGGCGCACGCGGCATCAGCGCGTTCCTGGTCCCCGGTGATGCTGAGTCGCTGAGCTTCGGACCGCACGAGAAGAAGATGGGCTGGCACGCGCAGCCCACGCGTCAGGTGATCCTCGACGGTGTCCGCGTGCCGGCATCCGCCATGCTCGGCGACGAGGGGCGCGGCTTCGCGATCGCGATGTCGGCGCTCAACGGTGGACGGCTGAACATCGCCGCGTGCTCGCTGGGCGGCGCGCAGTGGGCGCTCGACAGGGCGGTGCAGTACGTGCACGAGCGCGTGGCGTTCGGCGAGCCGCTCGCGGAGAAGCAGTCGATCCTGTTCGCGATCGCCGACATGCGCACCGATCTCCACGCCGCGCGCCTGATGGTGCGCGACGGCGCGCAGGCCGTCGACGAGCACGCTCCCGACGCCACGATGCGCTGCGCGATGGCCAAGCGCTTCGCGACCGACGCCGGCTTCGATGTCGCCAACCGGGCGCTGCAGCTGCACGGCGGCTACGGATACCTGCAGGACTACGGGATCGAGAAGGTCGTCCGTGACCTGCGCGTGCACCAGATCCTGGAAGGGACCAACGAGATCATGCGACTGATCGTCGGGCGCGAGATGCTGCGTCCTGCCGGATCCACCACCTCGCTGCGGAGCGCATCGTGACTCGCGTCGCGTTCCTCGGCCTCGGGCACATGGGCCTGCCGATGGCGAAGAACCTCGTCGCCGCGGGTCACGAGGTGCATGGGTTCGACCTGGTCCCCGCGGCGATCGAGGCGGCACGGGCCGCCGGGATCACGGTCGCGGAGAGCGGCGCGGACGCCGTCACCGAAGCGGATGTCGTCATCACCATGTTCCCCGCGGGGCGGCACGTGATCGAGGCGTATCGCACCGAGCTGCTCGCCGCGGCGCGACCGGACACCCTCTTCATCGAGTCGTCGACCATCGCCGTCGACGAAGCCAGAGCCGCACATGCGCTTGCACTCGCCGCGGGACACCGCAACGTCGACGCTCCGGTGTCGGGCGGAGTGGTCGGTGCGGAGAACGGGACTCTCGCGTTCATGGTCGGCGGATCGGACGACGATTTCGCGGCAGCCCTCCCGCTCCTCGAGGTCATGGGTAAGCGCATCGTGCACTGTGGCGGACCGGGACTCGGGCAGGCCGCGAAGGTGTGCAACAACATGGTGCTGGCGGTGTCGCAGATCGCGGTGGCCGAGGCGTTCGTGCTCGGCGAGCGGCTGGGGCTCGAACACCAGGCCCTGTTCGACGTGGTGTCGCAGGCCTCGGGCCAGTGCTGGTCGATCACCACGAACTGCCCCGTGCCGGGCCCCGTGCCCACGAGTCCGGCCAACCGCGACTACCAGCCGGGATTCGCCGGTGCGCTGATGGCGAAGGACCTCGGGCTCGCCCTGCAGGCGATCGAGCAGACCTCGACCGACGCGCGCATGGGCCGCCTCGCGCAGGAGATCTATGCCGCATTCGCGGCGGGCGACGGGGCGACGCGCGACTTCTCCGGCATCATCACCGACATCCGCGACGACCGCGTCTGACCCGCCCGCGAGATACTGAAGCCACCACGACGGAGAGGGCGACATGACCGAGTACGACACGATCCTTGTCGAGCAGCGCGGACGGGTCGGGTGGATCACCCTGAACCGGCCGGAGGCGCTCAACGCGCTGAACAGCCGGCTCGCGGAGGAGGTCACCGCGGCGGCCGTCGCCTTCGACGGGGATGACGGCGTCGGTGCGATCGTCGTGACGGGGTCGGAGAAGGCGTTCGCCGCCGGCGCCGACATCAAGGAGATGGAGGGCATGTCCGCGGCGGAGATGCTCGAGACCGACCACTTCGGTGTCTGGTACGAGTTCGCAGCGGTGCGCACCCCCGTGATCGCGGCCGTCTCCGGCTTCGCGCTCGGCGGCGGATGCGAGCTCGCGATGATGTGCGACATCATCCTCGCGGCCGATACGGCGAAGTTCGGACAGCCCGAGATCAACCTCGGCGTGATCCCCGGCATGGGCGGGACGCAGCGTCTGATCCGTGCGGTCGGCTATTACAAGGCTGCAGAGCTGGTGCTGTCCGGGCGTTTCATGGGTGCCGAGGAAGCGGAGCGCTCCGGACTGGTCTCACGCGTGGTTCCGGCACCGGATCTCCTCGCCGAGGCGTCGAAGCTCGCCGACACGATCGCGTCCAAGTCGCTGCCGTCGGTCTACGCGGCGAAGGCGGCCCTGGATGCCGCGATGGAGACCACGCTCGCGGAGGGCCTCGCGCACGAGAAGACCGCCTTCGCGGCGCTGTTCGACACGGCCGATCAGAAGGAAGGGATGTCGGCGTTCCGCGAGAAGCGGTCGCCCGACTTCCAGAACCGCTGAGTCCGGGGCTACGCCCGCAAGCCGTCGAAGATCTTGGCGATGCGGCGCTCGCGCGTCGCCTCCTGCTTGGCCTCGGCGACCGAGCGGGCGTGCTCTTTGCGCAGCGTATAGGACAGAGCGTCGAAGGCCGCACGCACCGCGGGGTCGGCGTCGAGGGCCGTCGCGAGCTCGGCCGGGACGTCGACCGTGCGCTCGGCGCTGTCGACGCGGATCACGGCATCGACCTCCTGGTCGATCTCGACGCCCAGATCGGCCCGGACGGCCTTGCTGAAACCGATCATGTTCTCGCCGCCCATGCGTGCCAGTCGCAACCGCGCGGTGCGCCCGCCGATGGTCACTGCGACCGGGAAGGCCTTGCCCGCTCCGAGGGCGGCGACCTGGTCGTCGCTGAGCAGGATCGCCGCGGCGGGACCGCGGCCGATGAGGGTGGTGTGCAGGCGGAGTTCGCTCATGCGGACAGAGTACGCCCGCCGCCCTCGATCTCGGCGCGGAGCGTCCTGTTGCGTTCCTCGATCAGCCGCTCCATGTACCTCGCGAGGAAGAGGGCGTCGACCGCGCGGCCCAGCGGCCCCAGGGGCGAGTGGAACGTGACCGCGTCGCGCATGAGCGTGCCCTGCGGGTGTGCGTCGAAGGTGTGCTGGTGCAGGAAGGACCGGAACGGCCCGGAGATCTGCCGGTCGGAGAACCCGTGCGGAGGATCGATGTCGAACACCGTCGAGCGCAGCCGGAACGGAATGCCGAAGTGTCGCGCCCGCCACGTCACGGTCGAGCCCTCGGTGAATGCGCCTCCGGCGGGCGGCTCCACCATGGTCTCGCCGTAGCGGGTCATCGATCGCACGTGCAGGCCGGGGTCGAGTGAGGCGGCGAACACGGTCGCGGGTGGGGCGGCGATCACCGTCTCGAGGACAAACCGCGTCATGTCAGAGGGCTTCGGGCTGTGGGCGGGGGTCCGCGAAGTCGCCGGCGTTCTTGCGGAGGCGGGCGACGATCGCCACGAGCGCGGCGGCATCGTCATCGCTCATGCCGGGGTCTGTGAAGACCTCGTCGTTGAGAGCACGCGTGGCGCGCTCGACCAGCTCGCGGCCGGAGTCGGTGAGGGCGAGGAGGGCGGCGCGACCGTCGTGCGGGTGCGGTTCCCGCACGATGAGCCCATCGCGCACCAGCCGCTCGGCCGTGCTGGTGACCGTGGTCGGATGCACCTGGAGGCGGGCGACGACGCTGGAGAGGGGAAGGCTGCCGGCGCGGCTGAACGCCAACAGGCGCAGCACCTCGAAGCGGGCGAAGCTGAGGCGGAACGGCTTGAGCGCCGCATCGACGCGGGCGAGCATCAGCTGCTGAGCGCGCATCACCGAGGTGACCAGGGCCATGCCGTCCGCGGCATCCGTCCACCCGTGTGCGATCCACTGCCGCTTCGCCTCGGCGAGCGGATCCACGGGAAGGGGACGGGTTCTGGTCACGTCTCTACGGTACCGGCGGGGAGGGCGGTGTCGGAGCGGTGTGGGGCAGGATCGGCGGACTGTGGAGTATGTATACATTGTCGGCCGATTCTGTGGCCACGGGCCGTGAATATCTCTGCTTTTGGCTACATAGAGGCCGATGCGGATAGACTCAGCGTGTCGTGAGGAGCAATCGATGAAGATCTTCGTCCTGGTCAAAGAGGTGCCGGACACCTATGGCGATCGCAAGCTGAATCTCGAAACAGGGCTCGCCGATCGTGGTGCCGGTGATGTCGTGCTCGACGAGATCACGGAGCGCGCGCTCGAGGTCGCGCTCAGCTACGCCGACAAGAACGAGGGCACGGAGGTCGTCGCCGTCTCGATGGCTCCCGAAGGCTCGACGGCGTCGGTGCGGCGCGCCCTCGCGATCGGTGCCGCATCCGCGATCCACATCGCGGATGAGCAGCTCGCCGGTGCCGACCTCGGCCTGACCGCCGAAGTGCTGGCCGCCGCGATCCGCCGCGGCGCCCCCGACCTCGTCATCACCGGCAACCTGTCGACCGACGGCTCGGGTGGAGTCATCCCCGCGATGCTCGCCGAACACCTCGGCTTCGCACAGGCCACGGCGCTCACGTCGGTCGAGATCAGCGCGGACGGTATCTCCGGAACCCGCGGAGCGGACGCCGGCAGCCAGGCGGTGTCGGCCCCGCTGCCCGCCGTGATCTCGATCACCGAGGCGCTCCCCGACGCCCGATTCCCGAACTTCAAGGGCATCATGGCCGCGAAGAAGAAGCCTCTCGAAGTGCTCTCCCTCGCCGATCTGGATGTCTCCGCCGATCCGTCCGCCGCTCCGCGGACGATCATGACCACGGTGTCGGAGAAGCCCCCGCGGGCGGCCGGCGTGAAGATCACCGATGAGGGCGACGCGGCCGACAAGCTCGTCGAGTTCCTCGTGCAGAACAGGCTGGTGTGAGATGACCGCTCCCGAGAACCCGATCCTCGTCCTCATCGACGTCGACCCGTCCGGCTACGCCGCGAGCAGCACGGCCGCCCTGATCGGCGCGGCTGCGACGATCGGCACGCCCGTGGCGCTCATTGTCGGCGGCACACCTGCGACCGTCGAGCAGGCCGCGGCCGCCGGCGCCGCCGAGGTGCTGACCGCGGAGGGCGACGCGTCGTCGCTCACCGTGCCGATCGTCGACGCCCTGGACGCCGCGGCCGCCCAGGTGCGCCCCGACGCGGTGCTCATCTCGAACTCGATCACCGGTCGTGATGTGGCCGGACGCTTCGCCGTGCGCACCAGGAGCGCGCTGTCGGTCGACGCGGTCGGCGTCTCGCGCGACGACGAGGGCGTCGTGGCCCACCACTCGGTCTACGGCGGGGCGTACCTCGTCGACTCGGCCCCCACGTTCGGCGCCCCCGTGATCACGGTGCGGCAGGGCGCGGTGGATGCGCGCGCCGAGGCGGTGGCCGCGCCCTCGGTCGAGGTGCTGTCGGTTCCGGCGTCCGGTGCGGTCGCCGCGACGGCGGGAGACGTGGATGCGGTCGAGGTCGCCTCCTCGCGTCCCGAGCTCCGCGGCGCATCCAAGGTCGTCTCAGGTGGGCGCGGTCTCGCCTCCAAGGAGAAGTTCGTGCTGGTCGAGGAGCTCGCCGATGCCCTCGGTGCCGCCGTCGGCGCCTCGCGCGCGGCCGTCGACGCGGGGTACATCCCGCAGTCGCACCAGGTCGGGCAGACCGGCGTCTCGGTGTCGCCGCAGCTGTATGTCGCGCTCGGCATCTCCGGCGCGATCCAGCACCGCGCGGGCATGCAGACATCGAAGAACATCGTCGCGATCAACAAGGACCCGGAGGCGCCGATCTTCGACGTCGCGGACTTCGGCATCGTGGGTGATGTGTTCGCCGTGGTGCCGCAGGTGATCGCCGCGCTCGAGGCGCGGAAGAAGTAACCATGGCGACGCGGATGCTGCGACGCGGGCTGCCGCGTGTGCCCGGGGGAGAGCCGTGGCCGCCCGCGGATGAGGTGGCTGTCGAGGCGGTCGTCGAGACCGTGGCCGAGGTGACCATGGCGGCCGCGGCCGCGGAGCCCGGCACCGTGGTTCCGGTGGTCGAGGCGTCGGTGCCCCTGACCCTGGAGGACGCCGCTGCGGTCGCTCCGTCGTCGTCGCACCTCCGTCGCGGACTCCCGCGCGTGCCGGGCGGCGAGCCCTGGCCTCCGGTCGGTGCTGCTCCCGTGGTGGCGCGCGCCGCGGCTGCTCCCGTCGTGTCCGCGGAGCCCGTCGTCGCGTCGGCCTCTGCTGCCGCGGCTGCAGTCGTGGCGCCTGCCGTCGCTTCCGTCCCCGACCTGCCGAGTGCCGGCGCGACCGGAGTCCGCCGTGGCCTGCCCCGTGTCGTCGGTGGGGAACCCTGGCCGCCCGCGGGGACGGCTCCTCGGGTCGCGGTCGTGCCGTCCGCGGTGTCGACCGACGATCGGCCGGCCGACCTCGCGGTGGAAGCTGCTCCCGTCGTGGCACCCACCGCTGTCGTTCCCGCTCATGCGGATGTCGACGTGCCGCTGCCCTGGACGCGCACGGTCTGGAACGGCCGCGCGCCCCGGCACATCGCCGCCGCCCCGGCTCCTGCCCGTCGCCGCCCGACGTGGACGCAGGCGATCGGTGTGCTGTTCGGCGCGGCCGCGCTCGGTGTGCTCGCGGGCGCTGCGATCGCCTTCGTGCGCACGCTGTTGAGCTTCCCGTTCATGCAGGACTTCCTCGCCGCTTTCCCTGGCGAGTACGCGCCCGCGATCGCCGTCGAACCCGGCTTCTCGCCGTGGATCGGCTGGCAGCACTTCTTCAACATGTTCCTGATGGTGCTGATCATCCGCTCCGGTCTGCAGGTGCGCACCGAGAAGCGGCCGACCGTGTTCTGGACGCCCCGCGGCAACGCCAAGGGCAAGATCAGCCTGA
Organism: Microbacterium sp. LB12; assembly: GCF_037150835.1. Classification (NCBI taxonomy): domain Bacteria; kingdom Bacillati; phylum Actinomycetota; class Actinomycetes; order Micrococcales; family Microbacteriaceae; genus Microbacterium; species Microbacterium sp. LB12. Next base: position 708,849 of record NZ_JBBCPF010000001.1, read on the forward strand.
ACCTGTGGTTCCACCAGTCCCTCGACATCCTGTGGCTGGTGAACGGCGTGATCTTCGTGGTGCTGCTGTTCGTCACCGGGCACTGGGTGCGCATCGTGCCGACGAGCTGGGAGGTCTTCCCGAACGCGCTGTCGGCGGCGCTGCAATATGTCTCGTTCGACTGGCCGCACGAGAACGGGTGGAACAACTACAACAGCCTGCAGCAGTTGGCCTACTTCGTGACCGTGTTCATCGCGGCTCCGCTCGCGGCGATCACCGGTTTCCGGATGTCGGGACTGTGGCCGAAGAAAGCCGAGAAGCTGTCGAAGGCCTACCCGGTCGAGTGGGCCAGGGCGCTGCACTTCCCGATCATGCTCTACTTCGTGGCGTTCATCATCGCCCACGTCGCGCTCGTGATGCTGACCGGATTCCTGCGCAACCTGAACCACATGTTCGCCTCGCAGGATGCCGTGACCTGGACCGGTTTCTGGGTGTTCGTCGTCTCGATCGTCGTGATCGCGATCGCCTGGGTCGCGGCGCGTCCGCTGGTGCTCGCACCGATCGCGAAGGCGTTCGGAAAGGTCTCCGGACGCTGACGCGGGTTCCTCGCCGCGGCTGGTGACGCGGGTGTTGACACGCTACCAAGCAAACGCTTGACTAAGGGCATGTTCGCGCCCCTCGCCTTCTTCTCGTTCGTGCGCCTCGACGACCGCGCGCTGCACGGCGACTACAACCGCTGGCACCAGCTCGACCATCGCCCGGAGAACCTGGCACTGCCCGGCGTGGCCTGGGGTGACCGCTGGGACGTGCGCCCCGCCTACGCCGACCTCGGCGACGGCACCCTTGCCGGTGCGGTCGACTTCGTGGCGATGTACTGGTTCCGCGACCCGGTCGAGGAGTCCGTCGCCGCGTGGGACGCGCTCGGCGAGGCATCGTTCCAGTGGGGTCGCGGTCCGCTGATCCCCGGCATCCACCGTCCGATGCTCGCCTTCTTCCGCCCGGTCAAGGGCTACGCGGCCCCGCGGGCGCTGGTCGATCCCGAGGTTCTGCCGTACCGACCGCACCGCGGCATCCACCTCACCGCCACCCGGTTCGCCGAGCCGCACGGCGCCGACACGCACGCCGCGCACCAGCGGGAGGATCGCGAGCTCATCCCGGCACTGCTCGAGGTGGACGGCGTCGCCGGAGCCTGGACGTTCTCGTACAGCCACCCCCAGCGGCACTCCTCGCTGCCGTTCGACGAGACGCCGTCCGATCTGCCCGGCAGCATCCGCATCCGCCTGGTGTATCTGGAGGGCGACCCTGCCGAGGTGACGCCGCAGCTGCGCGCGGTCGAGGATGCCTTCCCTGGGGCGGGCGAACGGATGCTCTCCACTCCTGCCGGCACGATCATCCCGTGGCAGGACTGGTGAGCGCGGCACTGGAACGGCGGGTGCAGGCGCTCGAGGATCGTGCGGAGATCGCCGAGCTCATCGCCCGCTACGGTCCCGCAGCGGATTCCGGCGACGCCGATGCGGTCGCAGCGCTGTGGGACGAAGGCGGCACTTACCAGTACGACGACACCGTGCTCGACATCGAGGGCATCCGCACACTCGTGACGATCCCGACCCACGTCGAGTACCTGCGCCGCGGCTGCGCGCACATCCTGTCCGCGCCGCGGATCGAGATCGACGGCGACGACGCCGTGGCCGTGACGCACTCGGTCGTGATGCTGCGCGAGGGCGAGCGCTGGATCGGCGAACGGGTCAGCGCGAACCGCTGGGAGCTGCATCGCACGGCACAGGGCTGGCGCGTGCGGGCGCGCCGCAACCGCCTGCTCGACGGCGACGCGGCCGCGCGGGAGCTGCTCGCGCGCTAGGACTCGAAGCGGGTGAGTGGTGTCTCGCCGGCGGCGGCGAGGCGGGCCAGGGTGCGGGCGCGCGGGCCGAGCGCGCTGCCATACCGCGGGGACCACGCGTCGTAGCTGTCGTCGCCGAGGGCGACCCTGGCATGATGCGGCCAGTTCGGGTCGTCGAGCAGCTGGCGGCCCAGCAGCACCAGGTCGGCGTCGCCGTGGGTGAGGAGGTTCTCCGCCTGCTCCGGATCGACGATCAAGCCGACCGTCGCCGTGGGCACTCCGACCTCGGTGCGGATGCGGCGGGAGAAGTCGGCATGGAACGCGAAACCGCGGCGGATGCGGGTGTCGACGACGCGGTCGGTGGTGATTCCCCCGGACGACGTGTCGATCACATCGACGCCCGCGCCCGCGAGCCGACGCGCGATCTCGGCCGTGTCGTCGATCCCGAGACCGCCGTCGGCACCATCGACCGCCGAGATGCGGAACGACAGGGGGATGCCGTCGCCGATCGCGGCACGCACCGCCGTGACGACCTCGAGCGGATAGCGCAGGCGGTTCTCGGCGCTGCCGCCGTAGTGGTCGGTGCGGCGGTTGGACACGGGGGAGAGGAATGAATGCAGCAGGTAGCCGTGCGCGCCATGGAGCTCGATGAGGCGGAAGCCGGCAGTGACCGCGCGGGCGGCCGCATCGTGCCAGTCCTGCACGGACCGACCGATCTCCGCAGGAGTGAGCGCGGCCGGGACCGCATGGCCCGGTCCTGCCGCCAGGGCGCTGGGGGCGACGAGGGGCCACGGACCGAAGCCGGCCGCGGCATCCTCCGCATCCAGTGGCGCACCCGCTCGCCACGGTTCGCGCACGGCCGCCCGGCGCCCGGCGTGACCGAGCTGCACCCCGGGGACCGAACCGGCCGCGTGGACGACCGCCGTGACCCGCTGCCATCCGGCGATCTGCTCGTCGCTCCACAGTCCGGCATCGAACGGCGAGATCCGACCGCGCGGATGCACGGCCGTCGCTTCGGCGATCACGAGCCCCGCGCCGCCCAGGGCGAAGCGGCCCAGATGCGCGACATGGAAGTCGGTCACGAGGCCGTCCTGCGAGGCGTACATGCACATCGGCGAGACGCCGACGCGGTTCGGCAGAGTGACATCGCGCAGGGTGAGCGGCGAGAAGAGCGTCATGCGGGTTCCTTGGAGGGCGGGAGGCGGAGGAAGGCGGCGAGGATCGCGGTGATGATGCCGCAGGCGGCGGCGAAGCCGAGGGACAGTCGCAGCGCCTCCTCCGACAGGAACGACGGATCGGCGGGGGCGGGGAGCGCCGTGATCACGAACGCGAACAGCGCGGCGGCGACCGCGCCCGAGAGTGTGCGGATGACGGAGTTGACGCCGTTGGCCGTCGCGACCTGATCCCCCGGCACCGAGGCGGTGATGAGCGACGGCATCGCGGCGAACGCGAACGCCACACCCGCACCCACCAGCGCGGAACCGACCACGACCGGCAGCGCGCCGCCGTGCAGGAACAGGCGGAACACGAACGCGAGCGCCATGATCGACGAACCCAGCAGCAGCGCGCGCTGCCCTCCGAACCGGGTGATCACGCGCGCCGCGAACGGGGCGAGCAGGATCATGGTCAACGCGGAGGGCAGGAGGAAGAGCCCGGCGGATGCGGTGGGAGTGGCCAGGCCGTAGCCGGTGGAGGTCGGCGCGAGGGCCTCCTGCGTGGTGAGCAGGTGGTTGGCGTACATGCCGAACGTCGCGAAGAACGACGCCACGTTGATGGGCAGGATCGGGGCGCGCATCGCGGTGCGCACGTCGATCAGCGGGGCGGGATGGCGTCGCTCCCACAGCATCCAGAGGACGAGGCTGAGCGCGGCGAGGAGGGCGAGACCAAGGGTGGGGGTGCTCGTCCATCCCCAGTACTGCCCGCGCGAGATCGCCAGCAGCAGCGCGGTGAGGCCGAGCGCGAGCAGGAGGGCGCCGATGAGGTCGAAGGCGCGGGCGGGGCCCGTCGGCGCTTCGGGGATGCGCAGCCGGATGAGGAGGCAGAACGCCGCTCCGACGATGGCGGAGCACCAGAACACGGTCGGCAGACCGCCCCATTCCAGGAGCGGACCCGCGAGCACGAGGCCGAGCGCCGAGCCCATCCCGAGCGTGCCGCTCATGAGGGCGATGCCGAGCACCGCGCGTCGACGGGAGACGAGGGCGCTGAGCAGGGCGATGCCGATCGGTACGACCGCGGTCCCGAACCCCTGCAGAGCGCGCCCGACGAGCACGGCGGTGAATCCGGGGATGACGGCGGCGATCACCGAGCCGAGCACGAGAAGTCCCATCGACGCGAGCAGCAGGAGCCGACGACCGTGCAGGTCGGCGAGACGGGTGACCACAGGGGTGCCGACCACTCCGGCGAGGAGTGTGACCGTGATCAGCCAGGACGCGTCGGCGGGTGTCGTGTCGAGCAGGTCCGGGATCAGCGGCAGGATGGGCACGATGAGCGTGAACTGCAGCGAGGTCAGCATCCCGCACGCGGCGAGCAGGCCCACGACCAGGCGCTCGTGCCGTTCCCGTTCCGACTTCACTGTCACCGTTTCCACTTCGCGGGAGCGCCGTCCCTGTCGTCAGGGTATCGAGATCTCGTCGAATGAACAAGCGATTGCTAGGGTGGCGTCATGAGGACGCGAGCGGACGATGTCGTCCCTGTCGACGATGCCGAACGTCAGGCATGGGAAGCCGGGATCCTGCGCGAGGCGGAGCACCTCGGCGATGGCCTGTGGAGCATCCCGGTCGCGATCCCCGAGGGCACGCTTCCGGGCACCCTCGCGTATGCCGTGGTCGGCGACGACGGCGTGCACCTGATCGACCCCGGCTGGGACACGGCAGAGAACCTCGACCGCATCGACCGCGCCCTGGTGGTCGCCGGCCGCACGCGCGCCGATATCCGGACCGTCATCGTCACCCACCACCACCCCGATCACCTCGGGCTCGCGGCACGATTGCGCACGCTCACCGGGGCGCGCATCGTGATGTCCGCTGTCGAGCGCCGCATCCTCTCCGCCGTCACGGATCCGGCCGCCCGCGATCCGGAGGTGTACCGCGCGACGCTCTCGCACTGGGGTGTGCCGGAGGAGCGGCACGACGAGCTCGTCGCCTCGTTCGCACGTCCCTCGCTCACCGGCGATGTCGAACCCGACCTGCTCGTGGCGGACGGCGACGTGCTCGACGTCGCCGGGCGCCGACTCGAGGTCATCGCGACCCCGGGCCACACCGGCGGGCACATCTGCCTCGTCGACCGTGACACCCGGCTGCTCTTCACCGGTGACCACGTGCTGCCGCGCATCTACTCCGGCGTGGGCATCGGCGTGCTCGACGGGACCGAGCCGATGGGAGACCTGCTCGCCTCGCTCGACCGTCTGGCCGCGTTCGACGAGTACACCGTGCTGCCCGGCCACGAGTTCCGCTTCACCGGACTCGGTGCACGGCGGGCGCGGATCGCCGCCCACCATCTGCGGCGCACCGGCGAAGTCGCGGCGCTCGTCGCCGAGCTCGGCGAGCGGTCGGTGTGGACGTATGCGAGCCGGCTCACCTGGACGTCGGGGTGGGATGGGCTGGACGGCTTCTGGCTGCACTCGGCCCTGCGGCAGACCGAGATGCACCTCGGCCTCGTGCGCAGCGGACGGGCGGACGCCTGGCTCAGCCGCGGCTGATCGTGCGACGGTGCAGACGCCAGCCGTCGTCATCGCGCACGAACTCGTCGGCGTAGACACCCATCGCCGCCAGTGTCGGGACGCCCTCGGTGCCGCGGTAGTAGCGGAAGTACGCGCGCGAGGTGGCGCGGTCGCCGTCGACCTCGATCGCGATGCTCGACACGTCGTGGCGGGTGTGCGTGCCGGGGCCCTGGATGCCCGCGGCCCTGCGCTCGTGCACGCCGGCGAGGAGAGCCGCCCTGCCGCTGATGGTCTGCACGTCCATCGGCAGATCCGTGGCGTCGGTGAGATCCCACGTCGCATCCGGGGTGAAGCACGCGATGTAGTCGTCGGGGTCGCCGGCGTCGGCGAGCTGGGCGATACGGGCGAGGAGCATCGCGATCTCCTGGCGGTCCCCGATCGCGCGCAGGTCGGCCGTCATGGTGCGACCCCGGCCCAGGTCTCGAGGTGCGTGCGCAGCCCCTCGGGGATCGGCACCGGATCCTGGGCCGGGGAGACGGTGACGATGGTGCTCTCCGCGCGCGCGACGATCACGCCGTCGTCGACCCGCGTCATCACGAACGCGAACCGGAACGAGGAGGACCCGATCCGCCCGATCCGCAGGTCGATCCGGATCTCGTCGAACAGCCGGGCGGCTGCCAGATACTCACAGGTCGTGGCGCGGGACACCGTCCACCACCCGAAGCGCGCGACCAGCGTGTCCTGCCGCAGCCCCTGCAGGAAGAGGAACTCCGATTGCAGGGCTTCCATCTTCGGGAACCAGGCCGCGTAGTAGAGGATGCCGGCGGGGTCGGTGTCGGCGTAACTGAGGCGCACCGTATGGGTGTGGATGACGGGTCGCGCGTCGACCGTCGTCACTGCCGTCGTCACTGCGTCACCGTCCAGCCGCCGTCCACGGGGAGGAAGACCCCGTTGATGTACCCGGCGAGCGGGGAGAGCAGGAACAGGGTCGCCCAGGCGATGTCGTCGGCGCTCGCCATGCGCTTCAGCGGGATGCGGGTGAGCACGCGCTGCCCGGTCTCGCTGCCCGCGAAGCCCACCAGGCGCGGGGTGTCGGTCATGCCGGGGGCGACGCCGTTGGAGCGGAACTCTCCGGCGCGGTGCGCGGCGAGGTGGCGGATGTAGCCCATGATCGCGGCCTTGGACGCCGAGTACCAGGCGTTGTCCGTGCCGACGAGGTTGCCGGCGACCGAGGTCGTCGCCACCATCGCGGCGTCGGCGCCGGGGCCGGCCGCCGCCCAGGCCTGGGTCATCCGGCGCACGCTGCCGACGCAGATCTCGAGCGCCCGGTCGAACGGGATGTCGGAGCTGGAGGCGGGACCGGCGTTGTTGTGCAGGTAGCGGATGGTGCCCAGCGTGCGCCCGGCATCGGCGAAGCCGGCATCCACGGCCGCATCGTCGGAGACGTCGGCCACCCAGGTGTGCACGGCAGGGGCGATGCGGCGCACCTGCTCCGCGGTCTCCTCGAGGCCGGTCGGGTTCAGGTCCCACAGGCTGAGGGAGAGACCGAGCTCCGCCGCGCGCACGGCGGTCGCCCGGCCGATGCCGCTCCCGGCGCCGGTGATGAGGACGGCGTCTCCTGCCGTGAATCCGAGATCGACTGCACCCATACCGCGCTCCTTTGCCCAAGCATTTGCTTGTTTGACTCTAGCGCCGCAGGGTCGCGAAGACCAGCCCCGGGAACGTCGGCCCGGGTGGGACCTGCCGCGGTCACCGAGAGGACAGGACGAAGCCGCGGTAGTCCGCCGCCGCGATCTCCTCGCAGCGGTCGATGTAGTTCTTGAACCCGCCGATGTACGGCAGGAATCCGCGCGTCTTCCCGGCGATGTTCGCACCCGTGTACCAGGAAGGGGCCGCACCGAACAGCGTGCGGTCGGCGAGCTCGAGCGCGTGCGCGGTCCACGCCTCGGCGGCGTCCGTGCGCGGCTCGATCGAGGAGAAGCCGTGCCGGCGGCAGTGGTCGATCATGCGCAGGGCGAAGTCGCCCTGCTGTTCCGAGGTGAGCGCCATGTTCGACAGCACGCTCGGGCTGCCGGGGCCGTTCAGCACCAGCAGGTTCGGGAACCCCGGCAGCCCGATGCCCAGGTATGTCGAGGGAAAGCCCGCCCACTCCTCCCGCAGCGAACGGTCGTCGCGTCCGCGGATGTCGATCGCGGTGAGCGCTCCGGTCATGGCGTCGAACCCGGTCGCGTAGACGATGACGTCGTGCTCGCGGTGTGCGGACGCCGTGCGGACCCCTGTGGCGGTGACGGCGGTGAGGGGTTCGGCACGCAGGTCGACCAGTGTCACGTGCGGCTCGTTGAACGTCTCGTAGTAGCCGGTGTCGGTGCAGATGCGCTTCGTGCCGACCGGGTGGTCGCGCGGGGTCAGCCGCTCGCGGATCTCGGGGTCGGGAACGCGCGCCGCGAGCTTCTGCTCGAAGAAGACCCGCGCAGCGTCGTTGATCACCGGATCGACCGTGAGGCCCTGGAAGGCCTTCGCGAAGAGCACGCCCCCGCGCGTCCAGCTCTCCTCGAACACGGCGGCGCGCTCCTGCTCGTCCGCGTCGTCGAAGGGGGTGGGGTGGCTGGTCCACGGCGATCCCGCCGCGCCGTTCCAGGAGAGCGTGCGTCGCTGCTCCAGGTCGTCCTGCTGGCGCTGCCACTCCGCATCGTCGAGCATCCGGTTGAACGCGGGCACGCTGTAGTTCGCGCTGCGCTGGTAGACGGTCAGCTCCGCGGCATCCTGCGCGATGAGCGGGATCGCCTGCACGCCCGACGAGCCGGTGCCGATCACGGCCACGCGCCGCCCCCGCAGGTCGACCGGCTCCTCGGGCCACGCCGAGGTCTGCAGCACGGTGCCCGAGAACTCGTCACAGCCGGGGATGTCGGGCAGCTGTGGCTGGGAGAGCCCGCCGGTGGCCATGATCAGCCAGCGCGCCGACGTCTGCAGCCCGGACTCGGTGCGCACCTCCCAGCACTGTGCCTGCTCGTTCCAGGAGGCCGCGCTCAGCCGCTCGCCGAACCGGTAGTGGCGGCGCACCCCGAAGCGGTCGGCGACGTGGTTCAGGTAGCGCAGGATCTCGGGTTGCGTCGCGTAGCGCTCGCTCCACCGCCACTCGCGCTGCAGGGCGTCGTCGAACGAGAACGAGTAGTCGATGCTCTCGACGTCGCAACGCGCACCGGGGTAGCGGTTCCAGTACCAGGTGCCGCCCACGTCGGCTCCGGCCTCGAGGCCGAGGATGTCGAGTCCCGCGCGCGCGGCGTGGATCGTGGAGTACATGCCGGCGAAGCCGGCGCCGACGATGATCAGATCGTGTGCGGGGGTCATCGGTGGTCCTTCGGGTCGGGGTCGGTCAGGGAGCGCAGGTCGCTCCAGAGCAGCTCGGCGGCGCTGATGCCCGGTCCGTAGCCGGGGATGGTCAGGGAGCCGTGGAACTGGTCGGGATGGTGGCGCAGGAGGACCGGGACACCGGATGCGCGCAACCGTCGCGCGTACTCGCCGCCCTCGTCGCACAACGGGTCGAGGCCGCCGGTCACCACGATCGTCGGCGGCAGGCCGCTGAGGTCTTCCACGGCGAGGGGCGTGACATCGGCGTCGATGTGATCGATGCGGCCTCCGAGGAACGTGCGCCAGTAGTGCGCGAGGAGCGCCGACGTCACGAAGTAGCCGTCGGCGCGCGTGCGATGGCTGGGCGTCGACATCGTCGGATCGAGGAACGGATACAGCAGCGCCTGCGCCACGACCGGGCTCGCCCCGCGGTCGCGGAGGGCGATCGCGGCGCCGGCGGCGACGTTGCCGCCGGAGCTGTCGCCCGCGAGCACGGTGCCGTGCGGGGCGAGCCCGGATGCGACGACCGCGTCCACGGCGGCGACCAGGTCGTCTCGGGCGGCGCCGGGCCCGGACTCCGGTGCGAGCCGGTAGCCGACCGACACCACGACGGCGTCGGTCGCTCGTGCCCAGCGTCGGCAGAAGCCGTCGTGTCCGTTGATCGAACCGTGCAGGAAACCGCCGCCGTGCGCGTAGACCGTGGTCGGCGCATCCGTGCGGAGTCGGTGCGGGTGGTAGGTCCGGATCGGGATGTCGTGCGTGCCGGCGTGCACCACCGCATCGTGCGTCGAGGCCACGTCGTCGAGGTTGGTCGCCGGGCGGATCCGGGCGTCGACGGCGGCCCGTCCGTCGAGCGGGCTCATCGATGCGATCGGCGGGAAGGTCGCGTTGAGCAGGTCCAGCATCCGCGTCGTCTCGTCCACATGATCTCCTCCGATCAGCTGCGGTATGACTGTTAGTCATAGTACGATCAGGAATATCTCACTCATCGACGAGGAGGTCAAGTGACCGTTCCTGCGCACATCGACGATCTGCCGGAGCTGCCGGCGACGAGCTGGGCCGTGCTCGGCATCCTCTCGTTCGACACCGAGCTGTCGGGATACGACGTCAAACAATGGGCGGACCAGAGCCTCGCCTACTTCTACTGGGCTCCCTCGCAGAGCCAGATCTACACCGAGTTGCGCCGTCTGGAAGCGCTCGGCATGGCGACCTCGCGCGTCGAGCAGACGCACGCCGCGAAGAGCCGACGCCTGTACGGGATCACGGAACTCGGACGGGAGGGGATGCGCCGCTGGTCCGACGAGATCCCCGCGGAGCCGGTCGTGCTCAAGCACTCGCACATCCTGCGCCTGTGGGCCGCCCACAACGGCGATCTCGACCGCCTGCGCGAGGCGCTGATCGGGTACCGGGACGAGGCGCTGCGGACGGCCGACGAGGCGGCTGCCCACGCGCACGGAGCGCAGCGCGAAGACGCATGGCGGTTCTCCGGGATCGCGCTCGAGTGGTCGGAGCGGTTCTCCCGCGACGAGGCGGCCCGCATCGACTGGCTCATCGAACGCCTGCGTGGCATGCGATGATGCGGTCGACGCGGGCCTGCCTCCCGGTCAGATCCCGAAGCCGCCGTCGACGTCGAGCTTCTGACCGGTGATGAATCCCGCAGCCGGCGAGGCGAGGAAGGCGACGGCCACGGCGATGTCCTCGGCGGTGCCGAAGCGGCGCAGCGGGATGTTGCCCATCGCCACCTCCAGGGCGCGCTCGTCGAGGTCGCCGGATGCCATCAGGCGTGCCGACATCCCGTCCCAGAGCATCCCTGGGCCGACGGCGTTCACGCGCACTCCGTATCGTCCCTCCTCGGCGGCGAGTCCGCGGGCGAGTGCTTCGACGCCGCCCTTCGGGGCGACCGAGAGGCCGTCACGGACGGGGTAGCGCCGGGTGCCGGCGCTCGTGACCACGGTGAGCGATCCCGACGCCTCGCGGAGAGCGGGCAGGAAGGCCTTCGCGACCGTGAAGAAGCCGACCAGGTCGTCGTCGACCTGTCGCGCGAACTGTTCGACCGAGACCTTCGACAGGTGCACCATCGGCACGTGCGGCCCCGCGGCGTGCACGACCGTGTGCACCGCGCCGTGCCGCTCGCGCAGTTCGGCGGCGAGGGCCGCGGCCGCCGCCTGGTCGCGCACGTCCAGGCGGTGGGCTTCGCCCTGCGCACCCAGGGCACCGACCAGCTCGCGGGACGGGTCGGAGCGGTGCGTGATCGCGACGCGGACTCCCGCATCCGCGAGCGTCCGGGCGATCGCGGAGCCTATTCCCCCGGACCCTCCGGTCACGACGGCGATGCCGGGGATGTCGCTCAGGGCGCGGGTCTCACGAGTCTGTGGAGTGTCCATGAGCCGGAATCTAACAGGTGTTCGAATCGTAACCAAGCAATTGACCGGTTGGGCGTTGCCCGGGGTGGTCGAGTGTGATTTACTAAGCAAGCGTTTGGTCGCTCCAACTCAAAGATGAGAGAGGTTCGGATATGCGGTTCAACAGACTCGCGGCGGTTGCCGCAGGGATCGTGGTCTCGACGATGGTGCTCGCCGGCTGCTCGGGCAGCGGAGATCCGGCCCCCAGCGGCGAAGCGACGGCAGGCGGCGATCCGATCAAGATCGTCGTGCTCGGTGGCATGGGTGCCGAGGGCATCCTCGCCAACAACGCCACGACGTCGGTGACGGCCGCCCTGGCCTCCGTCGACGCCGTCAACGACATGGGCGGCATCCTCGACCGCAAGGTGGAGATCACCCACCTGGAGGACAACGCCGACCCGACCGTCGCCGTGACGAAGCTCCGCGAATACATCGCGACCGAAGGCGCGCCGTCGCTCGTGCTGAACTCGGGACCCTCGACCATCACCGAGGCGACGCTGCCGATCCTGAACCAGAACAAGATCCTCTCGTTCAACATCGGCCCGACCGCGAACTCGGGCGACCCGAAGTCCAACCCGTACAGCTTCAACCTCAGCGCATCCGTGCCCGACTACCTCGGCTCGTTCGTCGATGAGATCAAGACCCAGGACTACGAGAAGGTCGCCATCCTGCACGGGTCGAGCGCCTACGGCGAGTTGTTCGGTTCGCAGGCCGCCACCACCTTCGCCGACGAGGGCTTCACGGTCACCGGAAACGAGGGCTTCGACAACGCCGCACTCGACATGACCGCGCAGCTCTCCGCACTGCAGCAGGGCGACCCCGACGTGCTCGTCCTCGACGCCTACGGCGCTCCGCTCGGCTACGTGCTGCAGAGCCTGGAGAAGCTCGGATGGGACGTGCCCGTCCTCGGCAACTCCTCGGTCGCCGCCACCGGCCTCATCGCCACCCCGGCACCCGACGGCGTGCTCGGCACCGACCAGGTGAAGAACCTCACCATGCAGGTGTACTCCAGCACGCAGTACAACCCCGACGACACCAAGGTGAACGACGCCGTCGAGCGCATGCTCGCCGCGGGGGAGATCAAGTCGTCGCTGATCCTCGCCTACAACTACGACTCCGCCCTGCTGTTCAAGGCGGCGGCGGAGAAGGCCGGCGGCGTCGACGACCCGGATGCCCTCGTGAAGGCGCTGATCGACCCCGAGGTGCAGAAGGCCGCGGACACCGCGATCCTCAGCCTCTACGCCTTCACCAAGGACGACCACAGCCCGCACGTGAGCGCCGACCAGTTCGCGTTCATCGCACCGGGAAAGCTCGTCAACGGCCAGTTCCAGCCGTGAGAATCGGACACGCGTGACCATCGCCGACGGCTCGGATCTCGATTCGGATCCGAGCCGTCGGCACACCATGACGAAGAAGTGATGGAAGGAACCCGACCGCAATGACCATCATCTGGTCCGGCCTGGCGCTCGGTGCGATCTACGCACTCGTGGCGATCGGCTACAACATCGTCTTCCTCTCGCAGAAGACCTTCAACTTCGCCCAGGCGGCGCTCATGATGCTCGGCGCGTTCCTCGCGTACGTCGGCATCGTCGTCTGGGGTCTGCCCTGGTGGCTCGTCGCGATCGGTGCTGCCGTCATCGTCGGAGCGATCGCCGCGCTCGAGGAGCGCGTCGCCATCCGGCCCGTCAAGGACCCGCACAACCTGCTGGTCACGACCCTCGGCGCCTCGATCATCATGGAAGGCGTCGCCCAGGTGATCTGGGGTGGAGAGCCCAAGCGGGTTCCGTTCTTCATGGGCGATCAGGTGCTGGAGTTCCTCGGAGGCCGCGTGTACCCGGTCGAGCTCGCCCTGATCGTGCTCGTCATCGTGATCGTCATCGCCCTCACCCAGTACGCCAAGCGCAGCATGACCGGCATCGCCCTGCTCGGCATGAGCGAGAACCGTGAGGCCGCCCAGCTGCGCGGCGTCAACGTGCGCCGCTTCGCGCTCATGGCCTTCATCTTCACCGGCGTGCTCGCCGGCTTCCTCGGGGTGTTCGTCGGCCCGAAGACCTACGCGGTCGCGACCCTCGGCGCCTCGCTGGCGCTGAAGGGCTTCGTGGTCCTCGCGATCGGCGGGTTCGGCTCCCTCGGCGGCGTGCTCGTCGGCGGCCTGATCGTCGGCCTCGCCGAAGCCCTCGCCACGCGCTACATCGGCGCCGACTACGCGGGCCTGACGGTGTTCCTCATCCTCATCGTGATCCTGATGGTCAAGCCGACGGGCCTGTTCACCCGTCGCGTGGAACGGACGGTGTGACCATGGCTGCTCTCTGGCTGAAACTGCGTGCCGTCCCGGGATGGGTCTGGCCCCTCGCCGTCGGCGCCGTGCTGATCGTGCTCCCGTTCCTCGGGCTCACCTACGCCGTGACGCGGCAGATCGAGCTCACGCTCATCCTCGCCCTCATCGTGCTGGGCCTGAACCTGTCCCTCGGCTACGCCGGCGAGCTCGCGATGGGACAGGTCGCGATGTACGCGGCCGGCGCCTACGCCGCAGGTCTCGCCAACAAGGCGGGGGTCACCGACATCTGGCTGCAGCTGCTGATCGGCGGCGGTGCGGCCCTCGTGGTCGGGCTCATCTCCGGCATCCCCGGGTTGCGCCTGGGCAGCTGGTCGCTCGCGATGACGTCGTTCTTCCTGATCCTGATCGTCCCGGACGTGCTGTCGATCTTCAAGGAGGAGACCGGGGGTCGCAACGGTCTGGCCGGCATCATGCCCGCCACGTCGTTCGGGCAGATGATCGACAGCCGCACCTACTACCTGATCATCGTCGGGGTGACGATCGTGGCCTTCGCGCTGATCCGCAACCTCGTCGTCTCGGGGCACGGCACCGCCCTCCGAGTGCTCAAGCAGAGCCCGGTGCTCGCATCGTCGATGGGCATCTCGGTGTTCCGCGCCAAGCTCACCGCCTACGCGATCGGGGCGATCCCCGCCGGCGTCGCCGGTGTGCTGTTCGCCAACCTCGACCTGTTCATCTCGCCCGAGGCCTTCGCGTTCTCGTTCGCGATGACGGTGCTCGCGGCCTCGATCTTCGGCGGCTCGGCGAGCATCTACGGAGCGCTCGTCGGGGCAGCGGTGCTGCAGTTCGGCATGAATCAGTCGACGAACTTCAGCCAGTACGGACTCATCATCTCGGGCGCCTTCCTGCTCATCGGCGGCGTCGCCTTCACCGGAGGCCTCTCCGGCCTGCTGCGCAGCCTCGTCCGCAAGGCCGATACCGCGGCGAAGGCACGGACCGGCGTGCGGCCCGTGGAGGCGGCGCCGGCCGTGGTCGAGAAGCTCGACGGCGCGCTGCTGCGCACCGAGGGCGTCTCCAAGGCGTTCGGCGGCAACCAGGCGCTGTCCCAGGTCTCGATCGAGGCCGCACCGGGCGCGGTCACCGCGATCATCGGCCCGAACGGCTCGGGCAAGACGACCCTGCTCAACATGATCTCCGGCTTCTACAAGACGGATGCCGGGACGATCGAGCTCGATGGCAAGACCATCCAGGGGCTGTCGTCGTTCCTCGTCGCCCGCGCCGGGGTGTCGCGCACGTTCCAGACGCCGAACATCCCGGAGAAGCTGACGGTGTTCGAGGCCGTGGAGGCGGGACGCTACGCGACGGAGCGGGCATCCGTGCTCGCCTCGGTTCTGCGTCTGCCTTCGTTCTGGCGCCGTCGGGCCGAGAGCCGCGCGGCGGCGGAGCGCGCCCTGGCGTTGGTCGGGCTGAGCGCCCAGCGCGACGAGCCGGCCGACTCGCTGCCGCTCGGCAACCGTCGCCTGCTCGAAGTCGCCCGCAGTCTCGCGGCTTCGCCCAAGGTCGTGCTCCTCGACGAGGTGGCATCCGGCCTGGACGAGGACGAGCTCGACGTGCTCGAGGGCCTCGTGAAGAGGCTGCGCGACGCCGGGATGACGGTCATCCTGGTGGAGCACAACTTCCAGCTCGTGCTGCGCGTCGCCGACGACATCTACGTGCTCGCCCAGGGCGCGGTCATGGCGCACGGCACACCGGAGCAGATCGAGAGCAACCCGCGGGTCATGGAGGAGTACCTCGGTGTCACGGCGGAGACCAACGCGGCAGGAGGCGCCGACCATGAGTGATGTGCTGCTGGAGGTGTCCGGTCTGCAGACCGGCTACGGCGATCTGACGGTCGTGCGCGATGTCTCGCTCACGGTGCGTACCGGGGAGATCACGGTGCTGCTCGGTCGCAACGGCGCCGGCAAGACGACCACCCTTCGAGCGATCACCGGGCTCAACAAGGTGTCCGGTGGCACTGTCGCCTACCTCGGCGAACAGCTGACGGATGCCCCGCACAAGCGCGTCTCGCGCGGCATCTCCTATGTACAGGAGGGCAAGAAGGTCTTCCGTGAGCTGACGATCGAGCAGAACCTGATCCTCGGCGGGTTCTCCCGCGGAGTCGGCAAGCGCGCTCTGGCCTCGTCGGTCGACGAGATCTACCAGCTGTTCCCGATCCTCGGCACCAAGCGCGCCCTGCACGCCGCGAGCATGTCGGGCGGTCAGCAGCAGATGCTCGCGATCGGTCAGGCGCTCATGGCCAAGCCGAAGCTGCTCATCCTCGACGAGCCGAGCCAGGGCCTCGCCCCCGTGATCGTGAAAGAGGTCATGGAACGCGTGCATGAGCTCAAGAGCACCGGCATCGGCATCCTCCTCGTCGAGCAGGCCGTGCAGGAGTCGGTCGCGATCGCCGACGAGGTGACCGTGATCGAGATGGGGCGCACGACGCTCGCCGGCGCCGCCTCCGACATCACGCTCGAGGATCTGCAGAAGGCCTACTTCGGCGCGGTCGTGTAGGAGGAGTGGGAGCCAGACCAGGCTCACCGGTGTGGTCGTTCCTCAGTGTCGCGAGCGAGCTCGGCGGCGAAGGCGCGGCTGATGGTGCCCTCATCGGGCAGTGCCTGCCGAGCATCCTCGCTCAGTTCGTAGCGGCTGACGGCCACAGGGTGAGCGGTGGCGGCAAGTGCGTACCGGACGACCGTGTCATTCTTTCCTGCGACAAGAAGGATGCCGACTGTCGGCAGATGCTTGTCGGAGATGCGGAATCGTTCGTCGACGACACCGACATAGAAGCCGAGCTGCCCGGTATCCGCGGGTGCGAACGGCGTCGTCTTGAGTTCGATCACAACGTACCTCAGTTGTTCCACGTGGAAGAAGAGGAGATCGATGTAGAAGTCGGCGTCGCCGACTTCTACGTGCACTTGTCGCCCGACGAAGGCGAAGCCGGGGCCGAGCTCGCGCATCGTGTCGATGATGCGATCGACGATCCGCTGCTCAAGACGACGTTCGGATGCCTCACTGTCTATCGCGAGGAACTGCAAGGCATAGGGGTCCTTCACTATCTCGCTCGCCTGATCCGAGTCGGCGGTGCCGAGGGCATCAGCGAAGTTGCTCGGTGCTGCTGATTCGCGCTCGTGAAGTCGCGTGGCGATCTGATGAGCGAGCACCGCTCGGCTCCAGCCGTGCTGTAGATCCTTCGCCGCGTACCATTCGCGCAACAGTGCGTCGTCGAGCTTGTCGAGCAGGTCGATGATGTGGCTCCACGGCAATTGTGCAACGGGGTGTTGCACAATTTCATCGGCTTCCGGCCAGGCCTCGGCGAATGCCCGCATGTAGGCGAGGTTACGGCGCGAGAACCCGGTCATCGTCGGAAAGGCGGCGCGAAGGTCGGTCGCAAGCCGGTCGAGTACTCGCGACCCCCATCCCTGCGCGGACTGTTTCTCGAGGATCGTTCGTCCGATGCGCCACCAGAGCATCACCAGGTGGCTGTTGGCCGATCGTTGGAGCCGCAACCGAGCGCCATGCACCTGGCGCTTCAGGTCCTCGAGAGTGGTCGTGTAGTCGTCGGGCAGGACGTGAGTCATCCCGGTAGGGTAGGCAGCGCTCGGGAGCGCTGTGTGGGGTTGTCCACAGCCGCGGCGACGGGTCAGAGCAGGCTGTCCGCCGCACGACGCACGCCCTCGCGGACGGCGGCGAGCGGGTCGTCGGGGCCGCGGTGGCCGCGCGGACCCGCACCTTCCGGGGGCCGCAGTCGACCGGCATCCGACCTGGTCCATTCGCGCACGGCCGTGCGCTCGACGATGCGCCATCCCTCGGGGTCGCGGCGCACGTGGTCGAGGTAGCGGAACCCGCTCGTGAAGTTGCGGGACTCGTCGTCGAACGGTTGACCCCAGTGCATGGCGGTGCCGTAGGTCTCGGCGAAGGCGTGATCGCCGAACAGCTCGACCCGGTGGTTGCCGATGAGGTGCATCGTGCCGTCGAACACGGCCGTGCGATCGCGCAGCCACGCCACGTAGTCGTCGGCGGTGCCGGAGAAGCCGGTGTGGTGGTCGACGCCGTCGTGCGCGTACACCGAGCGGATGGCGCGGTCGTCGGCGCGGTCGACTGCGGAGCAGTAGCGCAGCACGAGATCGTGGATCTCCTGCCGGTCCTGAAGGTCCGTCAGGTCGTTCATGCCTGATCCGGCATGTTCGTCCAGCCACGGCCCGAGGCCTTGCCGTACCAGCCGGATGCCGCGAGCGTTCCACCGTCCACGGGGATCGTGTGGCCGGTGATGAAGGCGGCGTCGCGCGAGGCGAGGAACGCGACGACGCCCGCGAAGTCCTCCGGGGTGCCGAAGCGTCCGGCCGGCAGCCAGGAGCGCAGCAGCTCCGGGTCGCGCCCGGCGAGCATGAGCGCGGCTGGCGTCTGAGGGGTGTCGGCGAGGTCCGGAGCGATCGCGTTGACCCGGATCCCCGAGGGGCCGAGCTCGACGGCCAGGCTCTTCGTGAAGGCGGAGACCCCGGCGTTGTAGGCCGAGTAGACCGCGTTGCCCGGGATGCCGCGGAACGCCTCGACCGTCGACACGTTGACGATGCTGCCGCCGCCGGCCGCGATCATGCCGGGAACGAGGGCATGCGTGACCGTGAAGACGTGCCAGAGGTTGAGCTCGTGCAGACGTCGCCACTGCTCGGGCGGACTCTTGGCGAAGAACGACTTGGCGGGGCGGAAGTCGCCGACGTTGTTCACGAGCACGTCTGCGTGGCCGTGCTCGCTCTCGATGAGCGCCGCGAGCCGGGCCACCGTGTCGTCATCGGTGATGTCGCCTACGAGCACGGAGCAGCGACCGCCCTGATCGGCGATCTCGGCGGCGGTGGTCTCGGCAGCATCCGCTTCGATGTCGACGAGGACGACGTGGTCTCCCTCGGCGGCGAAGCGTCGGCTGATTCCGCCGCCGATGCCGAGCGCGCCACCGGTGACCACGACCGTGCGCGGACGGGGCTGAGGGACGTCGTCGTGACTCATGCAACAAACCTAGCATTTGGTTGGTAGCATGAACAGGTCGGCGCATCGAAGCGCTTCACGGAGGAGGCGGAGTGAGCCTGGTCATGGATTTCACGGGCACGGTGGTCGCGGTCACCGGTGGTGCACGCGGCGTCGGTCGCGGCGTGGTCGAGGCCTTCCTCGACGCGGGCGCCGAGGTCGAGTTCTGCGGCCGCTCGGAACCGGCGACGCTGCCGGAACGTGCCGGACGCAGCGCATCGTTCCGCCCGGTCGACGTGCGAGACGCCGCCCAGAACGAGGCGTGGATAGACGGGATCGTGGAGCGGCATGGTCGCCTCGACGTGCTGGTGAACAACGTCGGCGGCTCACCGTTCGGACGCTTCGAGGCCGGATCGCCCCGTTACTTCCAGGCGATCACCGAGATCAACTTCCTCTCCGCCGCCGTCGCGACCAGGGCCGCGTTCGAGCCGCTGCGCGCGGCATCCGGCAGTGTGATCAACATCACCTCGATCAGCGCGCGTCGCCCGAGCCCCGGGACTGCCGTGTACGGCGCGGCCAAGGCGGCGCTGGAAAGCCTGACCCGCTCGCTCGCCGTCGAGTGGGCGCCGGAGATCCGCGTGAACGCGGTCAGCAGCGGGCTCGTGCACACCGAGAGCGCGGTCGACCACTACGGCACCCCGGAGCAGTATGCAGAGATCGCCCGCACCATCCCGCGCGGCCGGCTGGCCTCGCCTCAAGAGCTCGGCAACGTCTGCGTCATGCTCGCCTCGCCGCTCTCGGCGCACATCACCGGCGCCGTCATCCCCGTGGACGGAGGCGGCGAATGGCCCGCGTTCCTGAGCCACACCCCGAACGCGGACATCGTGCAGCAGGCCGACCGCCGCGACTTCACTGGAGGATCCTCATCATGACCGAAGCCGTCATCGTCTCCGCGGTGCGCTCGCCCATCGGGCGCGCGTTCAAGGGCAGCCTGAAGGACATGCGTGGCGACGACCTCGCCGTGCAGATGGTGCGGGCGGCCGTCGACGCGGTGCCCGGCCTCGACCCGGACGAGATCGTCGACCTGATGGTCGGGTGCGCGCAGCCGGCGGGCCAGCAGGGCTACAACATCGGCCGGATGCTCGCACTGCAGCTCGGCTGGGATGCGGTGCCCGGCACCACGGTCAACCGCTACTGCGCATCCTCCCTGCAGACCACCCGCATGGCATTCCACGCGATCAAGGCCGGCGAGGGCGACGTGTTCGTCTCGGCCGGCGTCGAGGCGGTGTCGCAGTTCGGCTCCGGAAAGTCCGACGGGATGCCCGACACCAAGAACCCGCGCTGGGCGGAGGCGGCGGCGCGTACCGCCCGCGAGGCGCAGGATCCCGGCTTCGTCTGGTCGGATCCTCGTGCTCGCGGCGAGCTCGAGGACATCTACATCGCGATGGGGGAGACCGCAGAGAACGTGGCTTCGTTCCGCGGAGTGTCGCGTCGGGAGCAGGACGAGTGGGCGGTGCTGAGCCAGAATCGCGCGGAGGCCGCCGCCGCCCGCGGCTTCTGGGAGACCGACATCACGCCCGTGCGCCTCGCCGACGGCACGGTCGTGTCGAAGGACGACGGTCCGCGTGCGGGTGTGACTCTGGAGGGGATCAGCGGTCTGCAGCCGGTGTTCCGTCCGCACGGCACCGTGACCGCGGCGAACTGCTGCCCCTTGAACGACGGCGCGGCCGCCCTCGTGATCATGAGCGACACGCGAGCCGCCGAGCTCGGGCTGACCCCGCTCGCGCGTGTGGTGTCGACCGGGGTGTCGGCGCTCTCGGCGGAGATCATGGGCCTCGGCCCCGTGCAGGCCGTGGAGCGCGCGCTCGCCCACGCCCGCATGTCGATCGGCGACATCGACATCCTCGAGATCAACGAGGCTTTCGCCGCGCAGGTCATCCCCTCCATCGCCGACATCGGCATCGATCCGGAGCGCGTGAACGTGAACGGCGGCGCGATCGCCCTCGGCCACCCCTACGGAATGACGGGCGCGCGCATCACCACGACGGCGATCAACGCGCTGCGCGAGCGTGATGAGCAGTTCGCGGTCGAGACCATGTGCACCGCCGGCGGCCAGGGCATGGCACTGGTGCTCGAGCGCCTGAGCTGACCTGCCCGCCCACCCGCTCACCCGCCCGCCCGTGCCCGCCCCGCGCCCACGCACCCGCCCGCCCACGCGAGCGCAGAAACGTGCCTCCCGGGCCCCAGGGAGGCACGTTTTCGCACTCGCGACGAGGTGTGAGGGGGGAGAGGGAGCCGGCGCGGTCAGTCCTGCGTGCGCTCGCGGAGGCGGGCGACCTCGGATCGGGCGTGTGCGAGGTCGGGTGTCTCTGCGCGCTCGGCCCGGGCGATCTCGTGGCAGAGGTCGAACAGTGAATGCCGCAGATGCTTCCTCGCGCTCCTCGCCCGGTGCGTCGGCGCCTCGCGGAGCCATGCCTTGCGGGCCTTGCGGTCGACGAGCGCTTCCACCTCTTCGGCGGTGACTGCGCCCGACTCGACCTCGGGAGCGAGCAGATCGCGCACGAACTCGTGCTCGCGCGGGGCGGCCATCCGGAACGCGATCGTCAGGATCACCAGCGCCAGCACGATGGATCCCGCCATGACGGCGATGATGCCCAGCCCGTTGTTCCCGCCGAGGCCCGACGCGTCGTCCCAGGTGAAGTGCAGGAACATGCCGGCCAGGATGAAGAGCACGCCGCGGAGGATCCGCCGCGGCTGAGCAGCAGTGCCGATGAGGTAGATCGCTCCGCTGCAGACCAGCGCGCTGAACAGCGGGTGGGAGACGGCGCTCGTGGCGATGCGCGTGAGCGAGATCGTGACGGCAGCGCTGTCCGGGTTGCTGCTGAACGATGTCATCGTGGCGTTCGCGGCGTAGAGGAAGTCCTCGAACACCGCGAAGCCGAGACCGATGAACGCACCGACGATGAGCCCGTCGTTCGCGGTGCGGATGAGCCGGGGCGCGAGCGCGAGGAGCAGGATGAGGCCGCACAGCTTCGCGGTCTCCTCGGTGAACGGCGCCGTGAGGCCCGCGGCCCAGCTCGATGCCCAGTCCTGTCCGAACAGCTTGGGGTAGATGCCGAGCATCGCCGAGTTGACTGGCAGTGCGAACGCGAACGTCGCCGGGATCGCGCCCCAGGCGAGTGCGGCGACGACCAGCCCGGCGGGCTGGCGTTCCCAGCGGTCGATGTGGTGGAACCAGCCCGCCCAGGCCGCGCCGCACAGCAGGCACAGCACGGCGGCGACGATGAACGGCTCGGCATAGAACGCGACCGAGCCGCGGAAGTAGGACCAGATCTGGAAGAGGCCGACCGCCGTGAGGGTGAGGAAGACCCAGAAGGCGAGATTGCGCGGCTGGACGGAGCGGAACGGCTTCCCCCATCCGGAGATCTCGATCGCCTCACGCTGGCGGTCGACAGCAAGGGTGCTGGTGTTCGTCATGTCGCTGGCGGACGCGGTCATGATGCCTCCTTGGTGTCGAGCGCCCGGAGGCTGGCGATCATCTGCTCGATCTGCGTCGCAGCGGCCTTCATCTGCGCGGGGCTTCCCTGAACGGTCACCTTCACGCCGGTTCCGTCGATCACGAACGCCGCGATCAGACCGTCGTCGGTGAGGCTGCCGAACTGCTGGATCACACCCACCTCGCCGCTGTCGGTGCGCGTCGTGGTCGCTGTCCCGTTCGCCCGGAATGTGCCGTCGCTCGTCGCAGTCATGGACGTGTCGAACTGCGCGATCAGGTCGGCAGGCGTGCCATCGAACGCGCCGGTGGACATGGACAACTCCACTCCGGCACCCGTGAGAGTGGCGTCGCCGCTCTGGGTCGCGGTTCCGTCGGCGTCGAGCCGGTGTCCGTCCTCGACGTTCCAGCCGACGGCCGGCGTGAATGCGATGTCCTTCGTCAGCGCGAGATCCTCGCCGGCGACCACGGCATCGTTCCACGGGATCGCGGCATTCACCTTCGGCATGACGACGGAGAACAGCACGAAGACGACGATCACGAAGATCGCGCCCGCGAAGGTCCGTCTATCCAGCCCGAGGACCCGGAACTCGGCGGGAACCGGCTCCGTTCTCCGCACACCTGCCACCATGTCGCGCCCCTCGACTGCGATCCGAGACCAGACCCGTCTCCGGTCCCCGCACGACTCTGACAGGATCCTGGGATTCTGGTCAACTGCGTGTCTTCGCGCGTGGCGGGGTGCTCATACACGTCGGCCCTCGCCTCGCAGGCGTGACGGAACCCGTCGCGAGCGCAGAAACGCGCCTCCCCGGGCCCGGGGAGGCACGTTTTTACACTCGCTACGAGGTGTGAGGGGGATCAGGCCCGTGCGCGCAGGTCGGACTTCAGGATCTTGCCGGTCGCGTTGCGGGGGAAGTCCTCGACGAAGACGAACTCGCGCGGCACCTTGAAGTTCGCCAGGTGGGTGCGGCAGAACGCCTCGAGCTCGGCGGCATCGGGACGCGGTGCGGCATTGTGCAGCAGCAGCACATAGGCGCGTCCGACCGTGCCGAGACGGGCGTCGTCCACGCCGATCACGGCCGACTCGTTCACGGCAGGATGCTTCCGCAGCGCGTTCTCTACCTCGGCCGGATACACGTTGAAGCCGCCGACGATGAACATGTCCTTGAGGCGGTCGGTGATCTTGAGGCAGCCGTGCTCGTCGAGGCGACCGACGTCGCCGGTGTGGAACCAGCCGTCCGGGTCGAGCACGGCATCCGTGGCGGCCTGGTCCTCGAAGTAGCCGAGCATCACGTTGGGGCCGCGCAGCAGGATCTCGCCGTCGGTGTCGAGTGCGGCATCCGCTCCGTTCTCGGCGACGACGCGGATCTCCACTCCCTCGACCGCGGGGCCGGTGGTCTGCGCGGTGTGCTCCAACGATTCGCCGGGGCGGGAGAGGGTCGCCACGACGCACTCGGTGAGCCCGTACGCCTGCGCAACCGTCTCGAAGCCGAGGATGTCCACCATGTCGTGGAAGAGCGTGGCGGGGGCGGCCGTGGCGCCGGCGATCGCGAAGCGCAGCGACGACAGGTCGTACTCCTGCAGGCGCGGGTGGTCGAGCAGCGAGGTGAAGATCGTCGGCACACCGGGGAGCACGCTGATGCGGGCCGACTGCACGAGCTCCAGCAGGCGGTCGGCGTCGAACACCGCGAGCGGGTAGATCGTGGTGCCGGCCATGAGGGAGGTGATCATGCCGGCCTTGTAGCCGAAGCCGTGGAAGAAGGGATTGACCACGGCGTAGCGGTCTTCGGGGGTCAGCCGTGCGCCGAGTCCCCACGCGCGGGCGACGGAGAGCGTCTGGCGGTGCGCGCTCAGCACCCCCTTCGGCACGCCGGTGGTGCCCGAGGTGAACAGCACATCCATGATGTCGTCGGGGGTCACAGCCTCGGCGGCGGCGGTGACGACGCCTTCGTCGACCGCCTCCCCGGACGCGAGGAACGCGGCCCAGCTCAGGACGCCGTCACCGCCCGCGCCGTCGATCGTGACCACGGTGTGCAGGTGGGGCAGTCCGGGGAAGACGGGTCCGTCGTCGCCACGCTCGGCGGCGGCCAGACGCAGCATGTCGCTGTAGGACTTGCCGAGGAATCCGTCCGCGAGCACGAGTCCGGTGGCGCGGGAGCGGGCGAGGATCTCGGCGGCCTCGTGCCCGGTGAACCGCGTGTTGAGGGGGACCACGGCGATGCCCACCAGTTGCGCGCCCAGCATCGCGAGGATGAACTCGTGCCGGTTCGGCGCCCACAGTCCGATCCGGTCGCCCGGCACCACGCCCTGGGCGAGGTAGGCGGCCGCGACGGCGCGCACTCGGTCCCGCAGCTCGGCGTATCCGATGACCACGTCGCCGTCGACGATGGCGGGATGCTCGCCGAGGGCCGCCATCTCCGAGAGCAGGGCGGGCACTGTGGTGGCTTCCGAGACTGTCATGGACGTCCTTTCCAATATCATGCGTACACTCCGAGTGGATGTTTCGGGAAAACGCTCACATGCGGCACACTTGAACAAGCGCTTGTGAGATTCTCTGTGAAGGAGCAGCAATGGCAACGACCAAAAGCGGGGGCCGGCAGGAGCAGAGCTCCGAACGCCGCGACCAGATCATCTCGATCGCCGCGCGCCTGATCGCCAAGCGCGGGTACTCCGCGACCACGGTTCGAGACATCGCCGACGAGGCGGGCATCCTGTCGGGCAGCCTGTACCACCACTTCTCCTCCAAGGAAGCGATCCTGCAGGAGATCCTCCGCAGCTTCATGGCCGGTCTGCTCGGTCGATTCGAGGAGATCGTGGCCGAGGGAGGCAGCCCCCGCGACATCCTCGACAAGCTGATCGCGCACGCCTTCGCGACCATCGAGAGCCAGCCCGATGCCGTCGGTCTGTACCAGAACGAGCTGTCGTTCCTCGCTCGCCAGGAAGGTTTCGAGTTCCTCGGCGAGAACAGCGAGCGCATCGAGGCGCTGTGGCTGTCGCAGATCACCGAGGGGCAGAAGGTCGGCGTCTTCCGCGACTCGATCGACGCGCCCATCGCGTACCGCTTCATCCGCGACGCGGTGTGGTCGACGGTCGCGTGGTACCGGCCGGGCCGCGGACACACCGCGGCGAGCCTCACCGACAACTACCTGGATCTGCTCCACAAGGGCCTCCTCGCCGACTGAGCGGATGCCGCGTCAGTCCGCGACCTCCCGGGTGCGGGTGCCGCGCGGGTCGAGCACTTCGCGGATCAGGCGCAGCTCCTCGGCATCGGGTGTCCGCGTGAGCGGGGCGTCCGACGCGTCCAGGGGGAAGCCGGTGCTGTCGGTGACCGTCTGCGGGTCGACGCCGGGGTGCACGGACAGCACGGTCACGGCACCGTCGGCGTCGTAGCCGAGCACGGCGAGGTTCGTCACGATCACGCCGAGGCGGTGATGCTCGAGGCCCGCTTCGCGTGCGCGGTCGTTGCCCACGCCGGAGACCATGTCGACCGAGGGCACGAACACGCGGGTGCTGTGCCGGGAGATCCAGTAGTCCACGCGGTGGTTGGCGGTGTTCCCCGGCGCGCCGCGCACGCCGATGAGCTGCCGGGTCGGGCGTACCCAACCGCCGATGAGCGAGATGTTCTGGTTGCCGAAGCGATCGAGTTGGCTCGCACCCATCATGCTCTGCCGGCGGCCCGTCGCGAGGATGTCGAAGATGCGGCGGAACGGCGCCCATCCCTCGATGGTCGGTGCCGCAGCCTCCGGGTCGCCCGGTGTCGGAGGGCCGC
This sequence comes from Microbacterium sp. LB12, assembly GCF_037150835.1. Classification (NCBI taxonomy): domain Bacteria; kingdom Bacillati; phylum Actinomycetota; class Actinomycetes; order Micrococcales; family Microbacteriaceae; genus Microbacterium; species Microbacterium sp. LB12. Next base: position 734,608 of record NZ_JBBCPF010000001.1, read on the forward strand.
TCAGGAAGAACGCCTCGCCGTCGCTGAGGACGAGGTCGGGCGCGGAGGTGAGCTTCGCGAGCCGGGCGCCGAGCGCCGGGATGATGCCGACCGCGTGCGCGAGGATCTCGCCGGACTCCCGGTAGGTGTCCGCGCAGGCGGCGATGCAGACCTCTGCGGTCGTGGCGGTCGCCGCGGGGGCGGTGATGGTCTCGGTGCTCATGACTCTCCTCGGTCGGCGTGGAAGCGGGCGACGGCGGCGTGATAGCCGGTCTCATCGGTCTGCAGGAAGGTCTGGTCGAACGCGGCCCAGGCGTCCGGATCCTTGGCGGAGGCGGCGTAGTGCTTCTGGAAGGCCTCGTCGCGCTCGTAGTCGGGCGTGCAGGTCGTGAAGTGCGCTCCGCGGGGAGCCTCGACGACCGCGGACGCGTACATCCGGCTGAACAGCAGCGTGTGGAACGAGCCCTCGTCGAGGAGTGCCGCGGTGGGCACCACCTTCTCGGCGGAGACGATGGTGCGCTGGGCGGCCATCGCGAAGAGGTCGTCGAAGTAGGGGTCGGGGCCGAGGTACTGAGCGTTGCCCTGCGCGTCGGCGCGGTTCACGTGCACGAGCGCGACATCGAGCGGGAGTGCCGGCATCGCGACGTACTCGGCGTCGGAGTAGGGCGACCGTACGGTGCGCAGCCGCGGGTTGGCCCGGAGTACGTCGGAGCCGAGGCCTGCGCGGATCGGGAGGAAGTCGAGGCGGGCGTTCGCGGCGCGGAGCCCGGCGACGAACATCCCCTCGTCGTACTCCTCGATCTCCAGCTCGCCGCGCTCGCGCGCCTGCGTGAACAGCGGGTCGAGGGGGATGCTGTCGAGCGACACGAAGCCGTAGACGAGGCGGCGGATGCGTCCGGCGGCGGCGAGCAGTCCCACGTCGGGGCCGCCGAAGGCCACCACGGTGAGGTCCGTGATGTCGCGCCGGAGGATCTCGCGGACCAGGCTCATGGGCTTGCGCCGCGACCCCCACCCGCCGATGCCGATCGTCATCCCGCTCTCGATGGTGGCGACTGCCTCCTCGATGCTGACCCGCTTGTCCGACATCCCCGCTCCTTCGCGCGATTCGCACTAAACCTAGCGCTTGTTTGGGAATCACAGTAGCATGCCCGGGAGGACGATCAGCGAGGGAGCTGCACATGCCAGGAGACTCGATGGCGGACCACATCGTCGTGACCGGCGGTGCCAGTGGGATCGGCGATGCAGTCGTCGCCCTGCTGCGTGAACGCGGATGTCGCGTCACCGTCTTCGACCTCGCGCCGAGTGCGCGCCCGGAGGTGAAGACCACGATCGTCGACCTGCGGGACGAAGCCGCGGTCGAGGCGGCGATGGAGGCCGCGTGGAGTACCGCCCCCGTCGGCGGGCTGGTCGCGTGCCACGGCATCCGCGGTGCGTTCGTGCCCGCGCTGGACATCGATCTCGACCGGCTCCGCCTGCTCTACGACGTCCACGTGGTCGGCACGCTCGCCGTCTCCCGCGCCCTCGTGCGCCGGCTCATGGGCGCGCCCGCCTCCATCGTGATGGTGTCGTCGACCACCGCCTACCGCGGCTGGGCGAACCAGGCCGACTACGGACCGGCCAAGGCCGCCGAGCGCCAGCTCATGGAGAACCTCGCGATCGAATGGGCGCCGCTGGGCGTGCGGGTCAACGCGATCGCGCCCGGCCACACGCTCACCCCGATGGTGCAGGACATGGTGGACGGCGGGTACGACCTCGGCGCGGTCGAAGGGCGCACGCCTCGCGGACGCCTCGCGGATCCCACCGAGATCGCCGCCGCCATCGTGTGGATGCTGCGCGACGCCACCCATGTGATCGGCCAATGCCTTCCGGTCGACGGCGGATGGACGGCGGTCGGGAAGTGATGCCCTCTCGTGCGATCGGCGACCTGCGTGTCTCGGCGATCGGCATGGGCGCGATGACCTTGACCCAGGTGCCGGACGCCGACGTCGAGCGCGGAGTGCGTGCCGTGCAGGCGGCGGTGGATGCCGGGATCACCCTGTTCGATACCGCCGACTCGTACGGCCCGACCGGGGAGATGGGCGTGAACGAGCGTGCACTGATCGCGGCGCTGCGGCAATGCCCCGGCGCGCTCGACCGCGTGCTCATCGCGACCAAGGGCGGGCACACCCGGGGCCCGGCCGCGACGTGGTGGGTCGACGGATCGCCCACGCACCTCGCTGCTGCCGCACGCGCCTCGGCGCAACGACTCGGCGTGGACGCCCTGCCGCTGTACCAGCACCATCGACCCGACGTGAAGGTGCCGTTCGAGGAATCGATGGGTGCGCTGCGACAGCTCGTCGACGAGGGGGTGGTCGTGCGCGTCGGGGTCTCGAACGTGGACGTCGCGCAGCTCGACATCGCGCTCCGCGTCGTGGGCGACGCGCTCGTGAGCGTGCAGAACGAGTACTCGCTGCTGGTGAGGTCGAGTGAGCCCGTGCTGCGGCGGTGCGAGGAGCACGGCCTGGCCTTCCTGGCGTGGGGCCCACTGGGCGGGATGCGCGCGGCGAAGGGGCTCGCCGGCGCCGCGGCATCGGTCGCCGCGGTGGCGGAGCGGCACGGAGTCAGCCCGCAGCGCGTGGCACTCGCCTGGCTCCTCGCGCTCTCGCCCGTGCTCATCCCGATCCCCGGGGCGAGTCGTCCGGAGAGCGTGCGCGACTCGGCCGCGGCCGTCGACCTCGTCCTCGACGCCGACGACCTGCGACTGCTCGACGGGGTAGGCAGGGAGGGTCAGTGAGGCTCTTGCAGCAGCTCCACCCGCACGTCGTCGGGTCCGAGCACGTAGACGTACCGGTAGCCCTCGAGGGGCCCCGCGGTCGCCGTCATGGTCGCGGACAGTGGTCGGTGGCCGAGTGCGGCCACGCGGGCGAGGCTGGCCTCGATATCGGGGACCACGATGGCCGGATGCGCGGCGCCGATGTGCCCGTTGTCCGGATCGATGCGTGGGGCGTCCGCGCCGCGGTACTCGGCGAGTTCGAGGAAGACGCCGTCATCGAGGCGGATGAAGGTCAACAGGATCTCGACCCCCGGGTAGCCGGTCGCGGCCTCGACAGCCGGTCCGCTCTTGGCGAGCGGACCGATGACCTCGCCGTCGGTGGCGGCGCGGTAGAACGCGGTGGCCGCGGCCGTGTCGCTGACGGTGATCCCGATGTGGTGCAGCCGCGGCATCCTGACTCCCTCGTTCCAACCAAATGCTTGTTCGCCAACTATCGCGGAGGAAACCCATGAACGCAACGCCCATCATCGACCTCACCGGCCGGATCGCCGTGATCACCGGAGCCGCCGGAGGACAGGGACGCGCGCACGCTGCCCTGTTCCATGATCTCGGCGCCGACCTGGTGCTCACCGATCTCGACGGCGCGGCGGTCGCCGAGGTCGCCGCCGCCTATGGCGACCGGGCTATCGGGCTCGCCCACGACGTCTCCTCGGCCGAGGCGTGGGCGCAGGTCGCGACGGCGACGCAGGAGCGGTTCGGCCGCGTCGACGTGCTCGTGAACAACGCCGGATTCTGCCCGGAGGGTCCGCTCGTCGAAACCCCCGAGCGCGTCATCCGGCTCACGCTCGACGTGAACCTGATCGGGCCGATGCTGGGGGTGCAGGCACTGCTGCCGCTGATGGCCGAGGGGACGTCGATCATCAACATCGCCTCGACCGCCGGGGTCGCCGGCTACGCGAACCGCGTGCCGTACTCCGCGTCCAAGTGGGGCCTGCGCGGCGTCTCCCACGCCCTGGCGCGGGAGCTCGCCGGCACCGGCATCCGGGTGAACACCGTGTGCCCCGGTGCCGTCGACACCCCGATGATCACGGAGGACACCCGGGCGGGGGTGGGGTTCATCTCGCGCATCCCGATCCCGCGCGTCGGTCGACCCGAAGAGATCTCCAACCTCGTGGCGTACCTCGCCAGCTCCGCGAGCAGCTACTGCACCGGACAGGACTTCATCATCGACGGCGGCCAGGTCGCCTGATGCCCGCCTATTCGTTCGACGACGTCGCGCCGGTCGTCGATCCGACCGCGTTCGTGCACGAGACGGCCAGTCTCATCGGCGACGTGATCATCGGCGCCGGATGCTACATCGGTCCGTTCGCGAGCCTCCGCGGGGACTTCGGCAGGATCATCGTGGGCGCGGGGTCGAACGTGCAGGACTCGTGTGTGATCCACGCGTTCCCCGGCGCCGATGCCGTGCTCGAACCGAACAGCCATGTCGGCCACGGCGCCGTGCTGCACGGGTGCCGGATCGGCTCGTTCGCGCTCATCGGCATCGGAGCGACCGTGCTGGACGGCGCTGAGATCGGCGCCGACTCGCTCATCGGCGCCGGGGCGGTGGTCACGGCGGGCGCGGTGATCCCACCTGGATCGAAGGTGCTCGGGGCGCCGGCCAGGGTGGTCGGACCCCTCGACGAGCAGGCCATGGCATGGAAGCGCAACGGCGTGCGGATCTACCAGGAGCTGGCGCAGCGCAGCCGGGAGACGCTGCGACCGGTCGAGCCGCTCAGTGCCGTCGAGCCGGATCGCCGCCGCACGACCTGGTCTCCGGACGCCGCGACGCCGCTGCACCGGAAGCGTGCCGAGGGGTCCTCGTGAGCGACGATTTCGCTGACTGGCGGGAGATCGGGAGGGTCATTGCGCGATACGGCCGCTACGCGGATCAACGGCGGTTCGCCGACATGGCGGAGCTGTTCGAACCGGACGGGCGGATGGTGATGTTCCGCCCGCGCGCCGCCGAACCCGCCGAGGCACCGCAGGGCCGTGCCCAGCTGATCGCGGCGTTCGAAGCCCTCGCCGCATTCGCCGTGACGAGCCACATGCTCGCCCCCAGCGAGATCGAGATCGACGGAGACACCGCGCGGGCGCGCACCTCCTGCATGGCGCACCACATCCGCGAGACCACGGGTGGGAGGACGCGCTTCACCCTCGCCGACCGCTACGACGACACGCTCGTGCGGATCGAGGGTGGTTGGCTCTTCCGCGAGCGCCGCAAGTACACCGACTGGACCGAGTCGGTCGCGCTGCGGCGCTGAGGCCGGGGTCTCAGTGGGGGGTCAGCGCCCACGCCTCGGCTTGCGCGCGCAGCTCGCGGGCTGTGCCGAACAGCTGTCCGAGGGCGTGTGCGCGCTTGAAGATCAGGTGCGCGTCGTGCTCCCACGTGATCGCGATGCCGCCGTGCAGCTGGATCGTCTCGGCCGCGACATGCTCCAGCGCCTCCGAGCAGGTGGCCTTCGCGATGTCGGCGAGAGCGAAGCGATCCGTTGCGCCGGTGGCGAGGGCGTCGGATGCCGCGCGCGACGCGGTGCGGGCCACCTCCACCCGCACGTGCATGTCGGCGAGGCGGTGCTTGATCGCCTGGAACGACCCGATCGCGCGACCGAACTGCACCCGCTGCTTCGCGTAGGCCACGGTGTCGTCGAGAGCACGGGCCGCGGTGCCGGCCTGGACCGCGCTGACGGCGGCGAGAGCGAGTGCCCTGACCGTCGCCAGCACCGCGGGATCAGCCGCGCCGAGGGGACGCGCCGGAACCGCATCGAACCGCAGCGACACCAGGCGGACGGTCTGATCCATCGTCGGGCTGTCGGTGCGTGTCACCGTGGCGGCGTCGATCACCTCGAACAGGCGCGGCCCCTCGGCGGTCTGCGCGATCACGAGCAGCACATCGGCGGTGGCGCCGTCGAGCACGAACCCGCACGCTCCGCTGAGGCTCCAGCCGTCGCTCTCTTCGGCGTGCACGTCGACCCGCTCCGGGGCGAATCGTCCCGCCGGATCCGCCCAGGCGAGTGCCGCCGACGACGACCCCTCGGCGATGCCGGGAAGCAGCCGTGCCGCCGTCTCCGCATCCCCGGTGGCCAGGATCGCCTGGGCGGCGATCGCGACCGAGCCGAGGTACGGCGAAGGGGTGAGCGCGTAGCCGATCTCCTCCAGCACCAGCTGTGCCTCGCGGAGGGTGAACCCGGCGCCGCCGAACTCCTCGGGGATCGCCATGCCGGCGATGCCGATCTCCTCGCACAGCATGCGCCACAGCTCGACGTCGAAGCGTGCGTCGCTCTCCAGGGCACGGCGAGTGGCGGCGCTGTCGGCGCGCTGGCTCAGGACGCCGCGCACGAGGGCGACGAGCTCCTGCTGATCCTCATCGGGTTCGAAAGACATCACCGCTCCTTCGCGAGGATATCGCGGGCGATGCGCGCCCGGTGGAAGTCGGACGTGCCCCACACCGCGGCCAACGCGGGGGCGAGGCCGAGCCAGATGCGCAGCGTGTGCTCGGCCGTGTAGCCGATCGCTCCGTGCACCTGCAGCGAGGTGCGCGCGGCACGCTGTGCCGCATCGGCCGCGGCCACCTTCGCGGCCGAGATCGCGCGGTCCCCGTCGGGGGCTGCCGCGCGCAGCGCCGCGTTCCACACCAACGGACGGGCGAAGCTCAGGGCGATGCGCACGTCGGCCAGCTGATGTTTGAGCGCCTGGAACTCGCCGATCGGGCGGCCGAACTGCTCGCGCACCTTGGCGTACGACACGGCCTCGTCGAGCATCCGCTCTCCGGCGCCGACGAGGGTCGCTGCCGCCGCGAGGGATGCCTCGTTCAGGGCGGCATCGAGCGCACCGGCCTCGAGCGGGGTCGGGGTGCCGGTGGGTGTGAGCCGTGCGAGCCGCCTGGTCGGCGCGACCGAGGTCAGCTCCTCCGCGATGTCACCCGCGTGCAGGGCGCCGTCGCGCACGAGGAAGCGATGGGTCGCGAGCGCCGCATCGAGGGCCGCCGGTGCCGTGCCGTCGACCGCCGCAGTCGCGATGGCTCCCGCCGCGAGCTCGGCCTTCACCGTGTCGTCGACGAGCCCGGGCAGCAGGGCGACCGTCTCGAGATAGGGCCCCGGCACGCCGTGATATCCGAGGCGCTCGAACACGACCACGAGGTCGCTGCGCGAGCCGCCGAAACCGCCCGCCTCCTCGCTCACCCGCAGGCCGAGCAGCCCCAGTTCGGCGAACTGCTCCCACAGAGCCAGACCGGGGGCGGTGTCGCCGTCGGCCCAGCTGCGCGCGATGTCCGCGCCGCCCGACCCCTCGACGATCTCGTCGATCGCCTCCGCGAACGCCACCTGTTCTTCCGTGGGTAGGAACCGCATCATGCGCGCCTTCCGTCTCCGCCGCGAGGGAGCCCGAGGATCCGCTCCGCGATGATGTTGCGCTGGACCTCGTTCGTGCCCGCGTAGATGGGTCCGGCCAGCGAGAACTGATAGTCGTCGACCCAACGCCCGTCGTCGACAGCGGACGCGCCCCGCAGCTCGCCCTCGGGGCCGAGGATGCGCAGCGCGGTCTCGTGGATGTGCACGTCGAGCTCCGACCAGAACACCTTGTTGATGCTGCCCTCCGCGCCGACCGAGCCGCCCTCGAGCAGGGTGCTGACCGTCTGCCAGGTGAAGAGCCGATACGCCTCCGCGCCGATCCAGGCGTCGACGACCGCGGCGTCCTCCGCCGCAGCGCCCCGCGTCGACTGCAGTGCGATCAGCCGCTCGGTCGCGGCAAGGAAGCGTCCCGGCGCGCGCAGCGAGAGCCCGCGTTCGTTGCCGGCGGTGCTCATCGCGACCCGCCAGCCGTCGCCGGGCGCACCCAGCACGTCGGCGTCGGGCACGAACACGTCGTCGAAGAAGATCTCGGCGAATCCGGTCGTACCGTCGAGCTGCGCGATCGCCCGCACCGTGATGCCCTCGGCATCCATCGGGAACAGGAAGTACGTGAGGCCGTGGTGCCGTGTCGCCTCGGGGTCGGAGCGGAACAGTCCGAAGCCGCGATCGGCCCAGACGGCCCGTGAACTCCAGATCTTCTGTCCGTTGAGCACCCAGCCGCCGCGGGCATCGTCGCGTCGGGCGGTGCTGCGGATCGCGGCCAGGTCGCTGCCCGCGCCCGGCTCCGACCAGGCCTGGGCCCAGATCAGCGAGCCGTCGGTCATGGGGGAGAGGAAGCGCTCGTGCTGCTCCGGGGTGCCGTGCTCGAACAGGATCGGCGCGAGCAGCGAGATGCCGTTCTGCGCCACGCGCGTCGGGGCGCCTGCGCGGTAGTACTCCTCCTCGAAGAGCACCCACTCGGTGATGCCGACATCGCGTCCGCCGTACTGCTCCGGCCAGGACACGACCGACCACCGGCCCTCGGCGAGCGTCGCCTCCCATTCCCGGTGTGCGGCGAATCCCTCCGCGGTGTCCATCGACGGCAGCGGCGTGGCCGGCACGTGGGCGGCGAGCCAGGCGCGCGCCTCGGCAGCGAAGGCCTCCTGCTCGGGGGTGAGATCGAGGTTCACTGCGCGGCTCCCGTCGTGTCGGCCTTGATCGAGCGCACATCGACCCCGCCGAGGGAGTCGCCGCCGACCTCGGCATTGTGCGCGTGGGCGGCGTGGTGCAGGCCGAACACCGAGTCCATGCCGGCGCGCATGCCCTGCAGATCCTCGGCCTGGTTCACGGCCTTCTTGGCGAGGGCGAGTCCGAGCCGCGGCATCCGTCCGATGCGCTCCGCGAGCGCCAGGGTGCGCTCCTCGAGTTCATCGAGCGGCACGACGTGGTTCACCATGCCGAGCTCGTGCGCGCGGGCGGCCGGCATCCGGTCGCCGGTGTACAGCATCTCCTTCGCGGCGCGCGGGTTGGTCACCCACGGGTGGGCGAAGTACTCCACGCCCGGGATGCCCATCGCCACGACCGGATCCTGGAAGAAGGCGTCGTCGGCCGCCACGATGAAGTCGCACGACCACGCGAGCATGAGGCCGCCCGCGATGCACGCGCCCTGCACCATCGCGATCACCGGTTTCGGGATCTCGCGCCAGCGTCGGCACATGCCCAGGTACACCTCGGACTCACGGGCGAACCGGGAGTCGACGCCCTGCGCGCCGATGTGGTCCCACCAGATGACGGCCTTGCGCTCGAAGCTCCGGTCGATGTCGCGCTCTGGCGTGCCGATGTCGTGTCCGGCGCAGAAGTGCTTCCCGTTGCCGCCGAGCACGATGACCTTGACCGCGTCGTCGTCGACCGCGCGGGTGAAGGCGGCGTCGAGCGCATAGGTGACGGCGGAGTTCTGCGCGTTGCGATACTGGGGGCGGTTCAGGCGGATGATCGCTGTGGACCCGCGCACCTCGTAGGTGACCACGGCGTCGGCGGATTCGACGGTCATGACGGGTTCCTCTCTGAACTCCCAATGCCAACCAAACAATCGCTTGGTTTAGTTTGATACTATACGTGAACAGCACGCCGAAGACCACGACTCGATGAGGAGCACAGATGGACGCGACGCAGCACGACGCGGATGAGCGCTTCCGCGCCGAGATCCGCGGCTGGCTGGAGGAGAACCTCACCGGCCGCTTCGCCGAGCTGCGCGGACGCGGGGGTTCCGGACGCGAGCACGAGGACTTCGACGCGCGTCTGGAATGGAACCGCCACATGGCCGCAGCCGGGTGGACCTGCGTCGCCTGGCCCGTCGAGCACGGCGGTCGCGGGCTCAGCATCGCCCAGCAGGTGATCTTCCACGAGGAGTACGCGAAAGCGGACGCCCCGGCGAGGGTCAACCACCTCGGCGAGGAGCTGCTCGGGCCCACGCTCATCGCGCACGGCACGGCCGAGCAGCAGGCACGGTTCCTCCCCAGCATCGTCGCGGTCGAGGAGCTGTGGTGCCAGGGGTACTCCGAGCCGGGCGCCGGATCCGACCTCGCCGCCGTCTCGACAAAGGCGCAGCGCGTGGGAGATGAGTGGTCGATCACGGGGCAGAAGGTGTGGACATCGCTCGCGCAGCACGCCGACTGGTGCTTCGTGATCGCCCGCACCGAACCCGGCTCCACCCGTCACCAGGGGCTGTCGTACCTGCTCGTACCGATGCGGCAGCCGGGGGTCGAGGTGCGGCCGATCCTGCAGCTCACCGCGACCAGCGAGTTCAACGAGGTCTTCTTCGACGACGCCCGCACCGCCGCCGACCTGGTCGTCGGCGGCGAAGGCAACGGCTTCAAGGTGGCGATGGCGACGCTCGGCTTCGAGCGGGGCGTGTCGACGTTGGCGCAGCAGATCGCGTTCCGCCGAGAACTGGATGCCGTGATCGACACGGCCACCCGCACCGGCGCGATCGACGACGCCGTCATCCGCGACCGGCTCGTACGCGCCCGCATGGAGCTGGAGGTCATCCGTCAGCATGCGCTACGCACGCTCGGCGGCGAGCAGGGCGACAGCGCATCGGTGACCAAGCTGCTGTGGTCGAACTGGCACCGCGCGCTCGGAGAGCTCGCGATGGACGTCGCCGGTCTCGCCTCCCTCCTCGTCGGCGCCGACTACGCGCTCGATGACCTGCAGACCCTGTTCCTGTTCAGCCGCTCCGACACGATCTACGGCGGCTCCGACGAGATCCAGCGCAACGTCATCGCCGAGCGTGTGCTCGGCCTGCCCCGAGAGGCCCGCCCGTGAGTACCACCGCCCCCGAGTACGTCCCCGGCCATGGCCTGCTGACCAGAAAGCGCGTGGTCATCACGGCCGCCGCCGGTGCCGGCATCGGTCAGGCCGCCGCGATCCGCTGCCTGGAGGAGGGCGCGGCGCTCGTCGTGCTCGGCGACACGCATGCCGGACGCCTGGCCGAGACGCAGCAGGAGCTCGGCGACCGGTTCGGCGCCGACCGCGTGCGCACCGCCGTGTGCGATGTGACCGTCGAGGAGCAGATCGCCTCCTTCCTCGATCTCGCCGAAGACGGCGGACCCATCGACGTGATGATCAACAACGCCGGTCTCGGCGGGTCGATCTCGATCCTCGACATGACCGACGAGCAGTGGGGCAAAGTGCTCGATGTGACGCTCACCGGCACGTTCCGGTGCATCCGCGCGGTAGGTCGCCGCATGGTCGCCGCCGGCACCGCCGGGGTCATCGTGAACAACGCCTCCGTGATCGGCTGGCGCGCGCAGGTCGAGCAGGCGCACTACGCCGCGGCCAAGGCCGGGGTGATGGCCCTGACCCGCAGTGCCGCGATGGACCTCGCCGGTCACGGCATCCGCGTGAACGCCGTCTCGCCGAGCCTGGCCATGCATCCGTTCCTCGAGAAGGTCACCTCGCCCGAACTGCTCGAGCAGCTCAAGGCCCGTGAGGCGTTCGGTCGCGCGGCGGAACCCTGGGAGGTCGCCAACGTCATGGTGTTCCTCGCCAGCGCATACTCCTCTTATATGACCGGCGAGGTCGTCGCCGTCAGCAGTCAGCACGCGTGAGTTCAGAGAGAAGGAAGAACATGGCAGAGGCATACATCGTCGATGCGGTCCGCTCGCCCGTCGGCAAGCGCGGCGGCTCGCTCTCCGGCATCCACCCGGCCGACCTCGGCGCGCACAGTCTGAAGGCGCTGGTCGAACGCACCGGCATCGATCCGGGCGCACTCGACGACGTGATCATCGGCGCGACCGACACGATCGGCGGACAGGCAGGCAACGTCGGGCGCTCCGCCGTGCTGGTCGCGGGTTTCCCCGAGCACGTGCCCGGCGTCACGATCGACCGGCAGTGCGGGTCGAGCCAGCAGGCCGTGCACTTCGCGGCGCAGGCCGTGATGAGCGGCACGAACGACCTGGTGATCGCGGGCGGGCTGCAGAACATGTCGCAGCTGCCGATCTCGTCGGCCATGGTCGCGGGCGAGGCCTACGGCTTCACGACGCCGTTCGCCGAGTCGCCGGGATGGCAGGCGCGCTACCCCGACCAGGAGATCTCGCAGTTCGTCGGCGCCGAGATGATCGCCGAGAAGTGGGACATCACCCGCGAGGAGATGGAGCAGTTCGCGCTGGAGAGCCACCGGCGGGCGGCGGTCGCGCAGGACGAGGGTCGATTCGCGAACGAGATCGCCCCGCTGAACGGCCTCGACCACGACGAGGGTGTGCGCCGGGACACCTCGTTGGAGCGCATGGCCGGGCTGGCGACGTTGACCCCGGGTGGGCGGCTGACCGCGGCCGTGGCTTCGCAGATCAGCGACGCCTCCAGCGCGGTGCTGATCGCGAGCGAGCAGGCCGTGAAGGACCACGGCCTCACGCCGCGGGCGCGCATCCACCACATGTCTGTGCGCGGGGACAGCCCCGTGTTCATGCTCACCGCGCCGATCCCGGCGACCGCATACGCGATGGAGCGCTCGGGCATGTCGCTCGACGACATCGATCTGTTCGAGGTGAACGAGGCGTTCGCGTCGGTCGTGCTCGCGTGGTTGAAGGAGACCGGGGTGCCGCGCGAGAAGCTCAATGTGAACGGCGGCGGCATCGCGCTCGGACACCCGATCGGTGCCACCGGCACAAGGCTCATGACGACGATGCTCAACGAGCTCGAGCGCACCGGTGGCCGCTACGGCATGCAGGTCATGTGCGAGGGCGGCGGACTGGCGAACGCCACGATCATCGAGCGCCTCTGACGACTGCCCCTCGAGGGTGGGAGCACTGTGGAAAGCCCGCCCGAGAGCCGTGCCACCTGACATACGGTGAGGCATGCGAGTCGGCGTGTATCTTGATGGCTTCAATCTCTACTACGGCGCCCGGGGCATCTGCGGAAGAGGAGCCCCCGGATGGCGGTGGCTCGACCTTCGAGCGTTGTCGCAGAACCTCGTCGAGGGACCGGGCAGAGGCTGGGACGGCGCGCACGTGAGTCGCATCGTCTATTGCACCGCCCGTGTCAGCGGTGCTGACAATCCCTCGGGACAGCGAGATCAGGACACCTACCTGCGCGCACTCGCGTCGAACGAGTCCTTCGATGTCATGGCGATGGGCACCTACGTCTCCCGAGTGGCGACTGCTCCACTGGCGACAGCAGGCAGTCGAAACCGGCCCGTACTCGCGCAGCCCAGATGGCCGCTCATGGTCAGGAACTCGGAGGGCGCCGATGAACCGGCGGCGACCTTCATGGCGTCGGTCGCGCGACGCGAAGAGAAAGGGTCCGACGTCAACGTCGCATCCCACCTTCTCCTCGATGTGCTGGAATGCCGGATCGAAGCCGCGATCGTCGTCAGCAACGACAGTGACCTGGCGCTACCGATCCAGGAGGCACGCAAGCGGGTTCCGGTCGGAACCGTGAACCCTACCCGCTCGTATCGCGCCGGCGCGCTCGCCGGCAGCACCATGGACGGCGTCGGCCAGCACTGGTGGCATCAACTGACTGCCGCGCAGATCGAGGCGAGTCAGTTGCCCCGGTCTGTCGGACGTCTCGTCCGGCCCGCAGGATGGTGAAGGGGTGATAGGCTGACGACATACCACTCGGCCCCTCAGGGGCCGAGTTTTTTTGTCGCCGCGCCTCAGGCGATCACGGAGGATGCCGCGGCGCGCAGGTGCACGACGGCGTCGCGCACCACGCGGTCGACGAGCTCCTCGCAGCTGGGCAGGTCGTCGATCATGCCGACCACCTGACCGGCCGCGAGCATCCCGGCCTGGGTGTCGCCCTCGACGAGCCCGGCCTTGAGCAGCATCGGCGTGTTCGCGGCGAGGGTCATCTGCGCCCAGGAGCGTCCGGTGGCCTTCTTCATCGACCGGGCGTCCTTGACCAGCTGGGGCCAGCTCAGCCCCGACATCTTCTTGAACTCCAGCGACCGCCGCAGCGTCGGGCCCAGTCGCGTCAGTCCATTCCCGCCTTCGAGCCCTTCGACGAACTCGGTCCGCAGCAGGCGATGCGGCATCCCGTCGGCCTTGGTCGTGACGACCGTGCCGTCCAGTCCGAAGCCGAGGTAGCGCTGCTTGACGGCATCCGGCACCGAGCTGTCGCTCGTCAGCAGGAACCGGGTGCCCATGCCGACGCCCGCGGCACCGTAAGCGAGCGCGGCGGCGAGGCCGCGGCCGTCGTGGAAGCCGCCCGCCGCGATGACGGGGATGTCGACGGCGGCGACGACCGAGGGCAGCAGGATCGACGTGGGCACGGCGCCGGTGTGGCCACCGCCCTCGCCGCCCTGCACCATCACGGCATCCGCGCCCCAGGAGGCGACCTTCTCGGCATGACGCACGGCGCCGATCGAGGGGATCACGACGATGCCGTGCTCTTTGAGCCGCTCGATCAGCTCACGACGGGGTGCGAGGGCGAAGCTGGCGACCTTCACGCCGTGGCGGATGAGCAGTTCGACGCGTTCGGCGGCGTCTCCGGCATCCGCCCGGAGGTTCACCCCGAAGGGTCGATCGGTGCGCTCGGTGACCTCGATGATCTGTCGTTCGAGCTCGTCGTAGGTCATGGTCGCCGAGGCGAGGATGCCGAGTGCGCCGGCCTCCGCAGTGGCGGAGACGAGGCGGGCACCCGCGACCCAGCCCATGCCGGTCTGCACGATCGGGTGGTCGACGCCGGTGAGCCGGGTCAGCGGGGTGGCGAGCTGCGGGGGAGTGGTCATGATGCGGTCACCTCTCGGTCGCGGAGTCCGCGCGGGTCCAGGCGCTCGCGCACGAGGCGGAGCTCTTCGGCGGTGGGGAGTCGGGTCTCGGGGATGTCTGAGGGGAGGTGCAGTGCGAAGCCGGTGGCGTCGACCACGCGCTCGACCACGACGCCGGGATGGACGCTCGCGAGGGCGACCGTGCCGCCCGGGCCGGAGAAGTCGAGCACGGCGAGATCGGTGACGATGCGCCGCAGGTTCTGGAACCGGTCGGCTCCGGTCGTGCGCGCCCGCGCCGGTCCGACCCCGGTGACGACATCCACCCGCTCCACGAAGACCCGCGGGCTATGCCGCGCGATCCAATAGCTGGTGGCATGGTTGGCCGTGTTCGTCGCGGCGGCGCGGGCGCCCAGCAGCTGCCGGGTCGGACGGTCGCGATCGCCGATCGCCGAGAGGTTCTGATTGCCCTCGCGGTCGAGCTGCGCGGCACTCATGACCACGTGACGGCGGCCGCGCGCGATCAGCTCGAACAGGCGCGCATAGGGGAAGGGTGCCTCCGGCTCGCGGAACGGCTCATCGACGGCGGGGGTGTCGGCGTACAGCGTCGCCTCGCCGTCGCTCAGCAGCAGGTCGGGTGCGTGGGTGAGGCGGGCGAGTCGGGCGCCGATCGTGGGCACGACGCCGACCGTGCTCGCGAGGATCGTGCCGGCTCCGCGGAACAGGTCGCTGCAGGCGGCCACGGCGACCTCGGCCCGGGTGGCGCTCATGACGCGCGCTCCGCGTGGATGGCGTTCACGTTCGCGCGATAGGTGTCGTCGTCGACGTCGAGGAATCGGGCGCGGAAGTCGGCGCACGCGGCGGGGCTGGCCGCGGCCTCGACGTATGCCCGCTGCAACGGCTCATCGCGGTCGTGGTGCGGCGGGTGCGCCGTGAAGCCGGCGCCTCCCGGTGCTGCGACGATCGTGCCGGTGAGCGTGCGGTCGAGGACGGATGCCGCGGGGCCGGCATCCTTGAGTAGGGCGGCCGTGTCGACCACCGACTCCACACTCACCACGGTGTGGGCGGCGGCACCGGCGAACAGGTCGTCGAAGAACAGGTCCGGGCCGAGGCAGACCGCAGTCCCGGGGGCATCCGCGCGGTCGAGGTGCACGAGGGCGAGGTCGAGTGGCACGGCGGGCATCGCCACCAGCACCTCCGCGTCGGCGTACGGAGAGGCGATCGTGCGGATGTCCGGGTTGCGGGTCACGGCGTCGGAGCCCGCTCCGGAGCGGGTGACCTCGAACGGCAGTCGGCGGGAGGCGGCGCGGAGGCCTGCGACCAGCATCCCCTCGTCGTACTCGACGCTGCGCACGGTGCCGGCCTGGCGTGCGGCGGCGAAGTGCGGGTCGGTCGCGATGCTGTCGAGCGACACGAAGCCGTGCACCATCTCCGCCGCCTGCCCGGTGGCGCACAGGATGCCGACGTCGGGGCCGCCGAAGCTCACGATGCGCAGGCCGCGGGCTCCGGAGCGCACGATCTGACGCACCAGGGTCATCGGCTTGCGGCGCGAGCCCCACCCGCCGATCCCGATCGTCATGCCGTCGTGGATCAGGGTGGCGACCTCCGCAGGGGAGGAGGCCACGACGCTCATGTCGCGAGGTTCTCGCCGGTGGCCACGAACGCGTCCCGGTGCTGGTCGGCGACACCGGCGAGGTTGAGCTCGAACGTGAACCCCTGCTCGAACCGGTAGCTGCGGTTGACGTCGATCGGATCGATGCCGTTGAGCGCCTCCTTGGCCGCACGGATGACACGGGGGTCCTTCGTCGCGATCTCCTCGGCGATCGCGAGTGCGGTGGCGTCGAGCTCGTCGCGGGGGACGACGGCGGCGACGGAGCCGAACTCCTCCAGCCGCTGCGCCGTGACGGTGCGGCTGGTGTAGTACATGGAGCGCAGCATGTGCTGCGGCACGAGGCGGGACAGGTGGGTGGCGGCACCGAGGGCACCGCGGTCGACCTCGGGCACGCCGAACGTCGCGTCATCGGAGGCGACGATCACGTCGCTGTTGCCGACGAGGCCGACGCCGCCGCCGAGGCAGAAGCCGTTCACGGCGGCGATCACGGGGACGGCACATTCGTAGATGGCTTTGAACGCCTCGTAGCATCCGCGGTTCGCGCCGAGGATCCCGGAGAACCCCTCGATGCGCTGCATCTCCTTGATGTCGACGCCCGCGTTGAAGCCGCGGCCTTCCGCGCGGAGGATCACGACGCGGGTGTCGGTGTCGGCGGCGGCCTCGCGCATCGCGGCGGCGACGTCGAACCAGCCGGCGACGGGCAGGGCGTTCACCGGCGGATAATCCATCGTGACGGTGCGGACACCGGCAGGATGCAGGGTGGAAGTGATCGTCATCGGACACCTAACCTAACGTTTGCTCAGGGAACCCTAGCACTTGCTTGGTTTGGCCCGTAACCCCATTCGGACATTTGCCCTAGCAATTGCTTGGTTGGTACGATCGAGCGCATCCGCCGTCCGCGAGCATGGACGCTCGCGCATGCCGCCCCGTCTCAAAGGAGAGTCCCCATGGCAGGAATCCTCGAAGGCCGCGTCGCCATCGTGACCGGCGCCGGTCGCGGTCTGGGGCGTGAGCACGCGCTCGAACTGGCCCGACAGGGAGCCGCGGTCGTGGTGAACGACCTCGGCACGACGCTCGACGGCGCCGGGGTCTCGGTGGGGCCTGCACAGGAGGTCGTCGACATCATCCGTGCGGCCGGCGGCGAGGCTGTGGCCAACGGTGCCGACATCGCCGACTTCGCTCAGGCCGCCGCCCTCGTCGACCAGGCCGTGGAGACGTTCGGGCGCCTCGACATCCTGGTCAACAACGCCGGCTTCGTGCGGGACCGGATGCTGGTGAACGCCGGCGAGGACGAGTGGGACGCGGTGATCCGCGTGCACCTCAAGGGACACTTCGCACCGCTTCGGCACGCGAGCACGTACTGGCGCGCGGAGGCGAAGGACGGACGGCAGCCGCTCGCGCGCGTGATCAACACGTCGTCGGGCGCCGGGCTGCAGGGCAGCATCGGACAGGCGGCGTACTCGGCGGCGAAGGGCGGCATCGCCTCGCTCACACTCGTCGCCGCGGCGGAACTCGGACGCTACGGCGTCGCGGTCAACGCGATCGCCCCCTCCGCCCGCACACGCATGACCGAGGGGCCCTTCGCCGACGCGATGGCCGCGCCCGTCGACGGCTTCGACCGGATGGATCCCGCGAACGTCTCGCCCGTGGTGGCCTGGCTCGCAAGTGCGGACTGCTCGATCACCGGACGGGTCATCGAGGTCGAGGGCGGACGCATCTGCCTGGAGGAGGGATGGCGGCACGGCGCCGTGCGCGAGCTCGACCGCCGGTGGTCGGCCGCCGAGGTCGGCGATGCCGTGCGAGCGCTCGCCGGAGAGGGCGTCGCCCCCGAGCCGGTGTACGGCGCATGAGCGCGGGCGAGTGGGCAGGCCGCGATCTCGGTCAGCGGACCGTCGCCTACGACGAGAGGGATGCGATCCTCTACGCGCTCGCGGTGGGAGCTGCGGCGACCGACCTCGACCTCGTGTTCGAGGATCGGCTGCGCGTGCTGCCGACGTTCGGACTGACTCTCGCGCAGTGGGCGCCCGACGTGCTCGCCGCGGCCGGTGCTTTCGACAACCGTGCCGTGCACGGTTCGCAGTCGCTGGAGGTGCACCGGCCGCTGCCGCGTGCCGGCGAACTGCACCTCTCTGCCCGAGTCGGCGACGTGTGGGACAAGGGCTCCGCGGCGATCTTCGACGTGATCGTGGAGTGCGCGGAGTTCACGGCGACGTGGTCGCTGTTCGCCCCGGGTGTCGGCGGCTTCGGGGGAGAACGCGGGCCGGCACGTGCCGCGGCCGAGGAGCGTCCGGCGGGCGCTACAGCCACGATGCAGACCTTCCCGACGCAGGCGGCGCTGTATCGGCTGACCGGCGACCGGCACCACATCCACATCGACCCGGAGGCCTCCGCCCGCATCGGTCAGCCGGTCCCGATCCTGCAGGGCCTGTGCACGTTGGCAGCCACGACGCTGGTGCTCGCCGCGGCACAGGGTGCGCATCCCGCCGACCTCACCGCACTGCAGGGTCGGTTCAGCGGACCGGTGGTGCCCGGCGATGCCCTCGAGGTCGAGTCCTGGCCCGACGGCGCGTTCGAGGTGCGGCGCGGCGGTGCTCCGGCGATCTCCGACGGTCGCGCGGTGTTCGCGTGAGCCGCGTGCTGGTGGTCGGCGCGACCGGGATGATCGGCAGCCACGTCGCCGCCGACCTCGCCGCCCGCGGCGACGAGGTCACGGTGATGGCGCGTCGGGATCCGTCCGACCGCGACCCCCGGGCCGTGCAGGGGATGCCGCGGCTGCGTGGCGACTACACCGACCCGTCGATGGCCCCTGGCGTGGTGGACGGCTTCGATGTGATCGTGTTCGCGGCCGGCAACGACATCCGTCACGTACCCGCCGAGCAGGAGGACGAGACGTTCTGGGAGCGGACGCAGAGCGGGGGAGTGCCGCGGTTCGCCGCGCTTGCCAAGTCCGCCGGGGTCGGCCGTTTCGTGCAGATCGGCAGCTACTACCACCAGCTGCATCCGGAATGGGCGGAGCGCATCCCGTACGTGGCCGCGCGCCGCGACGCCGATGAGCGCACCAGAGCCCTCAGCGACGACGGCTTCGCCGCGATCACGCTGAACCCGCCGTCGATCGTGGGTGCGGATGAGCGTGGTGTGCGCCGCTTCGCCCGGATGATCGCGTGGACGCGGGGTGAGCTCGACGAGCCCGCGCTGTTCGCTCCTCCCGGGGGAACGAACTACATGTCGGTCCGCTCCCTCTCCCAGGCGGTGCAGGGTGCGCTCGACGCGGGGGAGGCCGGCCGCGCCTATCTGGTCGGCGATCAGAACCTCACCTACCGCGAGTATTTCCAGTCCCTGGCGGATGCCGCCGGCAGCGGGAACCGGATCGAGGAGCGCGATGAGGAGCATCCCTTCCAGCCCGACCGCTTCATCGTGCAGGGTCGCGGCGCGGTGATCGCGTACGAGACCGACCCTGCGGAGACGGCGCTGCTCGGCTACGCGCAGGGCGACGTCGAGCGGGCGCTGGCTGAGATCGTCACCGCGGCGGACGCGCTGCGCTGAGCTGTTCCCACAGGGCGGCTGTCGCCTGCCGCGTCTCGTCGTGCGTCCCGTCGGTGCGCAGCACCACGTCGGCGATCGCCACCCGATCCGCCTCCGCCCCCTGCGCACGGATGCGGCGCTCGGCCTCCGCGACGTCGTGCCCGCGTTCGTGCATCAGTCGTCGCATCCGCTCCGGCTCGGCGGCCTCGACCGTCACGACGAGGTCGTAGGTCCAGGGCAGTGCCGCGGTGGTCCGGTTCAGCAGCGGGATCTCGTGCACGACAATGCCGCCGGTACTCCGGGCCTCGGTGATGCGGCGGCCGACCTCGTCGAGGATCGCGGGGCGCAGCAGGGCGTTGTACCGCCCGCGCAGCTCATCGTCGCCGAACACGCGCTGTGCGACCGCGGCGCGATCCAGGGCCCCGTCCGCGGTGAGAGCCTCGTCGCCGAGGAGCTCGGCGATCCGAGCGAGGAGCGTGTGTCCCGCAGGTGTCGCCGGGTCGACCACGGCGCGCGCGGCCGCATCCCCGTCGACGATGCGCGCCCCGTGATTCGCCAGGGCGCGAGCGACCGTGCTCTTGCCCGCGGCGATCCCGCCGGTGAGGCCCACGAGGATCGCGACGGTCATGTCCCCACAGTACGTCTCCAGCTCGCACCGCCTGCAACTCGCACCGCCTGCAACTCGTATCGGGATCAAGAACGTGCCCGGGAGACGCTTCCGGGGCGCGAAATCCATCCCGTACCCACCCCGCACTGCCGGCGTGCGCGAAAAGGCCGCCGCACCGTGCGAGGTGCGGCGGCCTTCGTGGAATCGATGCGTGCCGCGTCAGGGGCGGACGAAGCGGACTTCGGTCAGCGTCTCGCCGAGGAAGGGCTCGGTGTGCGAGGCGCCGTCGAGGCGGAACCCGTTGCGCGTGTAGAAGCGGTGCGCGCGGGGGTTGTCCTCGGCCACCCACAGGTACAGCGGCTCATCCTTCTCGACAGCGGCGTCGAACAGCTTCTGGCCGATGCCGGTGGAGTGCCACGCGTCGAGCAGGTAGATGAAGTACAGCTCGCGGAACGCCGGAGCGTCCTTGTCGCGGGCCGGTCCCGAGCCGACGAAGCCGACGATCTCACCGTCGACGAGCGCGGCGTTCATCTTGAACTCGGGGCCCTGCGAGGCCCAGTGCGTCCACAGCTCGGCCATGCGCCGCGGCGAGACCTTCTCCAGTGCCGCCTTGCTGATCAGGTGGTCGTACGTCTCATGCCAGCACTGCGCATGCACGCGACCGAGGGCTTCCGCGTCCACATCACGGACCGGACGGACGATGACTTCGGGCTGGGCTTCGGCGCTCATGCGGCGACTCTACGCGCGGCATACCGGATCCGGAAATCGAGCGGATGCCCGATGAGACCCAGCGTCATCCCCTAGAGGTTTCGCACAACGATGTTCGCAGATCGTGCGCGTCTGGCTACGATCGATCCTCGTGAACGTGATCTGGCGGACCCTCCTGGTGATCCTCGGCGCCCGTCGCCGCGTGCGGCAGGGCAAGACCCTCGACCCGGCCGCCGTGGGGAGCCTGCGCATCACCACCCTGCCGACCGACCTCGACATCCTGCGCCACATGAACAACGGTCGGTACCTGTCGCTGTTCGACCTCGGACGTTGGGACCAGCTGATCCGCACCGGGCTCTTCGACGCGATGAAGGATCGCGGCTGGTACGCGGTCGTCTCCAGCGAGACCGTCACGTTCCGCAAGTCGCTGCAGCTGTGGCAGCGGTTCGACGTGCAGTCGCGGTTCATCGGCCACGACGACAAGGCCATCTTCCTCGAGCACCGTGCGGTCGTCGGCGGCGAGGTCTACGCCCGCGCCATCGTACGGGCTCGGATGCTGCGGCGCTCGGGTGGCACGGTCAGCAACGAGGAGCTGTTCGCCGCGGTCGGTATGCCCGAGGGACTGCCCGAGATCGACCCGTGGGTGCATGACTGGGCTGCAGCATCCGCCCTCCCGCCGGTGCGCACCTCCGCACCGAGCGTCTGGAACTGACGACTCACGCTCCTCCGCTTTCCGTAAGAACCCCTTTTCTTTCCCTGTCACAGGAGCGAAAGAGGGGTGTTCTCCGCGCGCGCCTCAGTACTCTGAGCGAGAAGTCAGGGGCACGGACGCCCCGGTGATCCCGTCGACGCAGACGGGCGGAGGAGGAAGCAGTGGCAGTCATCGGCATCGTGCGGGAGCCTGCGGGCGAAGCACGGGTCTCGGCCACCCCGGCGACGATCGTGTCGCTCGGGAAGCTGGGCCACACGGTCAGAGTGGAACGGGGAGCCGGCGCGGCAGCGTCCTATCCCGATGCGGAGTACGAGGCGGCGGGCGCCGCGCTCGTGTCCCGCGGGGAGGCATGGGGGAGCGAGATCGTGCTCGCGATCACGGCCCCCGGCGCGGAGGAGATCGCTCTGCTCGCCGACGACGCCACGCTCATCGCCCTGCTCTCGCCCGCGCTGCGGCCCGACCTGGTCGAGGCGCTCGCGCAGCGGGGGATCACCGCCCTCGCCCTCGACGCCGTGCCCCGCATCTCGCGCGCGCAGTCGATGGACGTGCTCAGCTCGATGGCGAACATCGCCGGCTACCGGGCGGTGGTCGAGGCCGCGCACGAGTTCGGACGCTTCTTCACGGGCCAGGTGACCGCCGCCGGGAAGGTGCCCCCGGCGAAGGTGCTGGTCGCGGGAGCCGGTGTCGCCGGACTCGCCGCGATCGGTGCGGCATCCAGCCTCGGAGCGATCGTGCGCGCCACCGACCCGCGCCCCGAGGTCGCCGACCAGGTCACGTCGATCGGCGGCTCGTACCTCCCCGTGGACGTCGAGGTCGCCGCATCCACCGACGGCTACGCCAAGGCCACGAGTGCCGATTACGACCGCCGGGCCGCCGAGATCTACACAGAGCAGGCCGCCGAGGTCGACATCATCATCACCACCGCGCTCATCCCCGGTCGCGCCGCACCGCGTCTGATCACGGCCTCGGATGTCGCGCAGATGAAGCCCGGCAGCGTGATCGTCGACATGGCAGCAGGGCAGGGCGGCAACGTCGAGGGATCGGTCGCGGGGGAGCGCATCGTCACCGAGAACGGCGTGATCATCCTCGGCTACACGGATCTCGCGTCGCGGCTGGCCGCACAGGCGTCTCAGCTCTACGGCACCAACCTCGCGAACCTCGTCGCGCTGCTGACCCCCGCCAAGGACGGACAGCTGGTGATCGACTTCGACGACGTCGTGCAGCGTTCGGTCACCGTGGTCCGCGACGGCGAGGTCACCTGGCCGTCGCCCGCGGTGCAGGTCGCCGCCGCCCCGACCGCGAAGGCCGAGGCCGCCCCGATCGAGGTCGCGCCGCCGAAGAAGATGTCGGTCGCGCGTCGCGTGGCGCTCATCGTCGTGGGTGTCGCCGCGTTGTTCGCGGTGAACGCGTTCGCTCCGGCTCCTCTCCCGCAGCACTTCACCGTGCTCGTGCTGTCCGTCGTGATCGGGTTCTACGTGATCGGCAAGGTGCACCACGCGCTGCACACCCCGCTGATGTCGGTCACCAACGCCATCTCGGGCGTGATCGTGGTCGGCGCGATGCTGCAGATCACCTCGCCGCTCCCGATCGTGCAGGTGCTCGCCGCTGTCGCGGTGCTGCTGGCCTCGATCAACATCTTCGGAGGCTTCGCGGTCACCCGACGGATGCTCGCCATGTTCACGAAGGGCGGCCAGAAGTGACGGTCGACGCGCTCGCCGGCGCGGCCTACATCGTCGCCGCGCTACTGTTCATCCTCAGCCTCGCCGGGCTCAGCCGCCACGAGTCCGCCCGCGCGGGCGTGGTCTACGGCATCTCCGGCATGACCATCGCGCTGGTCGCGACGGTCGCCCTCACCGTCGCGGACGCCTGGACCACCGGTGCCTTCCTCGGACTCGGTCTCCTCGTCGCCGCAGTGCTCATCGGCGCGGCGATCGGGCTCTGGCGGGCGCGGGTCGTCGAGATGACCGGGATGCCCGAGCTCATCGCGCTCCTGCACAGCTTCGTCGGCCTCGCCGCGGTGCTCGTCGGCTGGAACGGCTACCTCGCCCACCCCGAGATCGCACCCGCACTGGTCGGCATCCACAACGCCGAGGTGTTCATCGGCATCTTCATCGGCGGGGTGACCTTCACCGGTTCGATCGTCGCGTACCTCAAGCTCTCGGCGAAGATGTCGTCGAAGCCGCTCATGCTCCCCGGCAAGAACGGCCTCAACATCGGCGCTCTCGTCGCCTTCCTCGCCCTGACCGTGTGGTTCGTGAACGACCAGCAGTTGTGGCTCCTGATCGCCGTCACGGTGCTCGCCTTCGCGCTGGGATGGCACCTGGTCGCCTCGATCGGCGGCGGCGACATGCCCGTCGTCGTCTCGATGCTCAACAGCTACTCCGGGTGGGCGGCGGCCGCGGCCGGCTTCCTGCTCAACAACGACCTGCTCATCGTCACGGGTGCGCTGGTCGGATCGTCGGGTGCGTACCTCTCCTATGTGATGTGCAAGGCCATGAACCGCTCGTTCCTCTCGGTCATCGCGGGTGGATTCGGGATCGCGGCAGCGACCACGGACGACACCGAGTACGGCGAGCACCGCGAGATCACGGCGGAGGGGGCGGCCGAGATGCTCGCCGCCGCCGGCAGCGTCGTGATCACCCCGGGCTACGGCATGGCCGTCGCGCAGGCGCAGTATCCGGTGGCCGACCTGGTGCGCCGCCTGCGCGAGCGAGGCGTGGAGGTGCGGTTCGGCATCCACCCGGTCGCCGGTCGCCTCCCCGGCCACATGAACGTGCTGCTGGCCGAGGCGAAGGTGCCGTACGACATCGTCCTGAGCATGGACGAGATCAACGACGACCTGGCCGCGACCTCGGTCGTGCTCGTGATCGGCGCGAACGACACCGTCAACCCGGCCGCCGCGGAAGACCCGGGAAGCCCCATCGCGGGGATGCCCGTGCTCAAGGTGTGGGAGGCCGAGAACGTCATCGTGTTCAAGCGCTCCATGGCCGCCGGATACGCGGGCGTGCAGAACCCGCTGTTCTTCCGCGAGAACGCGTCGATGCTGTTCGGCGACGCGAAGCGGCGCGTGGAGGACATCATCGCGGCGCTGTGAGTCGCGGCGAGGGGTGCGGGATCCCGTTCGGCGCGCGCATCCAGACCTAGGGTGGAGACCATGGCAGAGTCGTCGTCATCCCCCACGGATGCCGTGGCATCCGCACCCCTCGCAGACCGCGCCGTCGAGCTCGCTCGTCGCTGGGCGATCGAGGCCGCGGCGATCGAACCCGACCCCGCCGCCGCCCGACTCGCGGGCGTGCTGCAGGATGCCAACGGACTGCCGTTCACGCTCGGATTCGTCGATGGGGTCATGCGACCGGAGAGCCTGAGCGCCGCCGCGTCGCAGCTGCACAGGATCGCGCCCATCGTGCCCGAGTTCCTGCCCTGGTATCTGCGGTCGGTCGTGCGGGTCGGCGGCGGCGTCGCGCAGATCCTCCCCGCGCCGGTGGTCCCCATCGCCCGCCGGGTGCTGCGTGACATGGTCGGACACCTCGTCGTCGATGCGCGCCCCGCGAAGCTCGGTGCGGCCATCGAACGGATCGCGGCGAGTGGATCCCGCCTCAACCTCAACCTCCTCGGCGAGGCCGTGCTCGGCGAGGCCGAGGCGCGACGTCGACTCGACGGCATCCATGCGCTGATCCGTCGCCCCGACGTCGACTACGTCTCGGTCAAGGTCTCGGCGATCATCAGCCACCTGTCGATGTGGGCGTTCGACGAGGTCGTCGACGAGGTGGTCGCCCGGCTCCTGCCGCTCTACGTCACGGCTGCCGCCGACGGCACCTTCATCAACCTCGACATGGAGGAGTACCGCGACCTCGACCTGACCATCGCGGTGTTCACGCGCCTCCTCGAGGACCCGCGTCTCGCCGCACTCGAGGCGGGGATCGTGCTGCAGGCGTACCTGCCCGACGCGCTGCCCGCGTTCCAGGAGCTCACCGCATGGTCGCAGGACCGCGTCGCGCACGGCGGCGCCCGCATCAAGGTGCGACTCGTCAAGGGCGCCAACCTCGCGATGGAGCATGTCGAGGCGCGCATGCACGGCTGGGCGTCCGCGACCTACGACACCAAGCTCGACACCGACGCGAACTACCTGCGGGTGCTCGACTGGGCACTGCGGCCTGAGCACACGGCGGCCGTGAAGGTGGGGGTCGCTGGACACAACCTCTTCGGCATCGCCTACGCCTGGCTGCTGGCGGGGGAGCGCGGCGTGCGCGAGGCCGTCGAGTTCGAGATGCTGCTCGGCATGGCCCAGGGGCAGGTGCAGGCCGTGTCCCGTGAGGTCGGCCCGGTGCTGCTGTACGTGCCGGTCGTGGCGCCCGCCGAGTTCGACGTGGCGATCAGCTATCTGGTGCGGCGGCTGGAGGAGAACGCCTCGCCTGACAACTTCCTCTCCGCGGCATTCCGGCTCGGCGACGACGAGGCCCTGTTCGTGCGGGAGCAGGATCGTTTCCTCGATGCGCTCGACCGCTCCACGGATGCGACCCTCCGGACCGGGCCGCGACGCACCCAGGACCGGCGCGCGCCCGTGCACGAATCGGTGCGTCCCGCGCCGCTCGCGCCCGCGCCCGAGACCGACCTCACGAAGGCGGTGCTCGGGATCTCCCGGGGCTCGGACGGCGACGGCGGTCGCGAGGCGTTCCTCGAGACCGCGGTGTACTCCGCCCGCGAGGTGGAACAGGATGCCGGTGGCGCGCCCGGCTTCTCGAACACGCCCGACACCGACCCGGCTCTCCCGGCGAACCGCGACTGGGCCCGCACCGTGCGCGAGCGGATCTCCACCTCCGGCCTCGGCGCCGCCACGATCGACGCGGCCCGCGTGCCCGACGTCGAAGCCCTCGAACGCCTCGTGCAGGGCGTGCGCCGCGC
Source organism: Microbacterium sp. LB12 (assembly GCF_037150835.1). Classification (NCBI taxonomy): domain Bacteria; kingdom Bacillati; phylum Actinomycetota; class Actinomycetes; order Micrococcales; family Microbacteriaceae; genus Microbacterium; species Microbacterium sp. LB12. The sequence goes on from NZ_JBBCPF010000001.1 coordinate 760,973, forward strand.
CGCCCCCGCGTGGGGCGGACGCCCGGCCGCCGAACGCGCCGAGGTGCTGCTGCGCGCCGCCGCCGCCCTCGAATCGCGGCGGGCCGATCTGATCGAGGTCGCCGCGGCCGAGACCGGCAAGGTGTTCGCGGAGGCCGACATCGAGGTGAGCGAGGCCGTCGACTTCGCCCGCTACTACGCGGCCAAGGCGCGGGAACTGGATGCGATCGCGGGCGCCGTGTTCGTGCCCGCATCCGTGACCGTCGTCACGCCGCCGTGGAACTTCCCCCTCGCGATCCCGGCCGGCGGGGTGCTCGCCGCGCTCGCCGCAGGCTCCGGTGTGGTCTTCAAGCCCGCCCCGCAGGCCCGCCGTTGCGCCGCCGTGATCGCCGAGACGCTGTGGCAGGCGGGCGTGCCGCGCGACCTGCTCGCCCTCGTCGACATCGAGGAGGGCGAGCTCGGCCGTGAGCTCATCACCCATGACGCCGTCGACCGCGTGATCCTCACCGGCTCCTGGGACACCGCCGCGCTGTTCCGCTCCTGGCGCCCCGATCTGCCGCTCCTCGCCGAGACCAGCGGCAAGAACGCCATGATCATCACACCGTCGGCCGACCTCGATCTCGCGGTCGCCGACCTCGTCAAGAGCGCCTTCGGGCATGCCGGGCAGAAGTGCTCGGCCGCGTCGCTGGCGATCCTCGTCGGCCCGATCGGACGGTCGCCGCGGTTCGCCCGGCAGCTGGCGGATGCCGTGCGCTCGCTGCACGTCGGAGCCCCCACCGATCCGCTGGCCGAGGTCGGGCCGGTGATCGAGTCGCCGCAGGGCAAGCTCGCCTGGGCGCTGAGCCGGCTCGAGGGCGACGAGCAGTGGCTGATCGAGCCCGCCCTCGACCCCGCCGACGACGGGAGCGGACGACTGTGGCGCCCCGGCATCCGCGTCGGGGTGCAGGAGGGATCGCGGTTCCACACCGAGGAGTTCTTCGGCCCGGTGCTCGGGGTGATGCACGCGCCCACGCTGGCCAAAGCCGTCGAGATGCAGAACGCCGTCGCCTACGGTCTCACCGCGGGGCTGTACACCCAGGACCCGGAGGAGCTCGCGTTCTGGATCGACCGGGTGCAGGCGGGAAACCTGTACGTCAACCGCGGCATCACGGGCGCGATCGTGCAGCGGCAGCCGTTCGGCGGGTGGAAGCGCTCCGCGGTCGGTCCCGGTGCCAAGGCCGGCGGCCCGAACTACCTCATCGGTCTGGGGTCCTGGCGGTCGCAGCCGGGCGGGCCGGCATCCAGCACCCTGCATCTGCGGGGGCTCGACTCGCGCATCACGGCGCTCATCGAGTCGGCCCAGTCGTCGCTCGGGTACGAGTCGTTCGAGTGGTTGCGGCGCTCGGCGCTGTCGGACGCGCTGGCGTGGGATCGCGAGTTCGGTCAGGTGCGCGACGTCTCGCGGCTCGGCGTCGAACGCAACCTCTTCCGCTACCGTCCGGTTCCGGTGGAGGTGCGGGCGACGGAGGATGCGGCGCTGCAGGATCTGCTGCGCGTCGTGATCGCCGGTGTGCGCTCCGGGGCGAAGTTCGTGATCTCGACGCCGGTCGGGTTGCCGGGCGAGGTGCGCCGCACCCTCGGCGACCTCGATGCGACGGTGTTCCTCGAGAGCGACGAGGAGTGGATGCAGCGCGTGCTCCGCGCCGAGGTCGCCGAGGGCGTTCCGGCTCCGGCGTCCCGCCATCGGGTGCGACTCGTGGGCGGTCGTGCTGCGGTCGCCGCACTGCACACGGCTCTCGCCACGGCATCGGGCGGTGACCCCGACCTCGCGGTGTACGACGGCGAGGTGACCGCGGCCGCCCGCATCGAGCTGCTGCCGTTCGTTCACGAGCAGTCGATCTCGATCACGGCGCACCGCTACGGCAACCTCGATCCCTGGAGCAGTTCCGCGATCTGAGGCCATCGCCAGGCGTTCTGTATCGCGACGTACGCGTCCCGTTCTGTCGCGCTTTCTGTCGGTACTCGGCGCGCATACCGACAGAAAGCGCGACGGGAAGAGGCGGGCGGGTGGGGGACTGCTCAGTTCGTGGCGGTCATCATGAGCGTCAGGGTCACGACCGCACCGAGCACAGCGACGCCGAGAGCCATCCAAGCGATGACGCGGCGCTTCGTCGCGCTCGAACGGAAGAGCAATGAGGCGACCGCGCCGCCCGCGACGGATACCACGCAGAAGACCAGCGCAGCAGTGTTGGCGGCATCCTTGAGCGAGGGTGAGTCGCCCGGCATGTTCACCGTTGCGATGGACGTGATGACGGACGCCAACAGCGTGCCGACAGCGACGAAGACGGTGAGGAGCCACGGCAATACCGTCGACCCTCCTGTCTCTATCGTTCCGGGGCTTGCCATCGGCGAATTACCCCCATCGGATGAAGTTGCCGAGAAAAGCCGCTGCATCATTGACATACATGCTGTAGTCGCTGTGGACACCCCAGCCAGCGATCAGGTTGTTCTGGCAGGGGGCGTCTCCCGACCGGCAGTAGATTCGGAGCACTTGCCGTGAGGTGTCTGAGTTGGTGTCAATTGACCAACCATACGTCTTCAGCTCATTGAGTTGGCCCTGCACCGCGTCTGGGCGTGGCCACATGCCGATAGCTCCAGGATTCACGCCGGGTGCGTTGACCGGCTGATTTGGGCGATATCCTGGGTCCCCAAACGCAACGGCGCCTTTGACTTGCCCCCGCGCCGTCGTGTTCATGGCGCTTCCCAGAGTCGTGGATACGACGTCGGCGCCCTGAGAGTATCCGACTAGCAGGACCATGGGCCGTATGGCGCAAGAGCTATACGATTCGAGCTCCGCGCTCAATGTCGCGACGCCGCTGTCTCGGCTGCTGATGTATGAATTGCTTGTGTCGATGAGGTTGACTTCGGCCGTGGCGGGATAGTTCAAACTCACTACCCACGACTTGAGGTCGATTGGAAACTCAGACCTCAGCTTTTCGATAACGGGGGTGACGTTGCTGCCGAAGCCGCCTGATGTCCAAACTCGTCCTCCTGACGCAAGACCAGATCCCTCTGGTGCATTGGTCCCCCGTACCCCGATGATGACAACGTGCGCATCGCACGGCCCTGAGGCCGTGGCGGCGGACGCGGCTAGCGTACTCGTGGCGGAGGACGACGCAACAAGGAGGGCGATGAGTGCGAGGGAGGTGAGACGTCGTTGTCGCTTCATGGTTTATGTGTAACACATTAGTCATAAAACAGCACTGGCTGATGTCGTGTCATCTCGGTATGGTCGCGCGATGTGCTTCCTTGACGCCACTAGACCGGTTCGTCATGTAAAGAATTCTTGACACCGCGTCGGCGTGGACGTACGCTGACCGTGTCAAGAATCTTTTACATGGAGGCATCATGGTCTACGAAGAACGGAACGTCTGGGCCGGCTTGATCGTGAGCCCGATCGTGCTCATCGTGTACGTCGTCCTCGTCCTGCAGCAGGCAGCCGGAGGGCCGCTCCCCGACGTCGACTGGTTCCCGCTCATGCTGTGGGTCATCGGCGGCGGCATCCTCGGGACGATCCTGCTCAGCATCGTGTGGGGCATGATCGCCGGGGCGAAGGATCCCGACGGCGTGGGTCGCTCCGACATCCGCGATCGCGACATCGGCCGCATGGGGGCACGCGTCGAACAGGCGTTCGTCGTGATCGCGGGGCTCGGCGTGATCGTGCTCTGCGCCGTCGGGGCCGACGTGTTCTGGATCGCGAACACGATGTTCGCCGGGTTCGCGGTCTCGGCGATCGTCGGCGGCATCGCCCGCGTGATCGCCTACCGGCGGGGGCTCGTCTGATGGTCAAGCCCACCCTCGTCTCCAACAGCATCCGCGTGCATCGCGAGCAGGCCGGGCTCACCCAGGCCGAGCTCGCCCGCACGATCGGCGTGACGCGGCAGACGCTCATCGCGATCGAGCAGCAGAAGTACTCGCCCACGCTCGAGCTCGCCTTCCAGATCGCCCGCGCGTTCGGCGTGGGCCTCGACGACCTCTTCGCCTACCCCGACACGTCAGGAGCATCCTCATGAGCCGGCCGATGAAGGCGTGGCGCCGCGAGACGTACGGCCCGGCCGACGGCGTGAAGCTCGAGAGCATCCCGGTGCCGGTGCTCGCACACGGCGAGGTGCTGGTGCGCGTGCGGGCCACGGCTCTGAACGCGGGTGATGTGCGCCTGCTGCTCGGCGACCCGCTCCTGGTGCGTCCCGTGTTCGGTCTGACCCGGCCCAAGCATCCGGTGCGCGGGATGGAGGTCGCCGGCACCGTGGTCGCGGTGGGCCCCGACGTGGTCGGCGCCGAGGTCGGCGAAGAGGTCGTCGGGGAGCTCGTCGGCGGCGGGGGGCTGGCGGAGTACGTGCGGGTTCCGGCCTCGCGACTCGTGCCGATCCCGACCGGCATCGCTCCGGACGCGGCGGCCTGCCTGCCCGTGGCCGGTGGGACCGCGTGGCAGGCGCTCGACCTCGCCGGAGTGGGCCTTCCCGGCGGCGCCATGGCCGACGGCACCACCCCGCGCGTGCTGATCATCGGTGCCTCGGGAGGCGTCGGCACGTTCGCGGTGCAGCTCGCGGCCCTCCGCGGCGCCGAGGTGTGGGCGACCTGCCGCACGCGCAACGCACCGCTGGTCGAGCGGCTGGGCGCCGCGCACACGTTCGACCACCGGGAGTCGCCGCTGAGCGCGCTCCCGGACGGACGGTTCGACGCGATCATCGACATCGCCGGCGGGATGCCGCTGCGCGCCCTGAAGCGTCTCGTCATCCCCGGTGGGGTGGTGGTGCTCGTCACCGGCGACGGTGGCCATGTGCTCGGACCCATCCCGCGGATGCTCTGCGCCGCGTTCCTCTCCATCGGTTCCCGACGCATCCGTCCGCTCGCGGCATCACCGCGACCGGAAGTGCTCGCCGCCCTCCTCGACCTCGTGGCCGAAGGCCGGCTCGTGCCCGTGATCGAGCGCGAGTACCCGTTCGCCGAGGCATCCACCGCCCTCGCCCACCTCGAGCGCGGTCACACGGTCGGCAAGGTCGTGGTGCGCGGGGCTTCCTGACCCGCGCGGCCACACCCAAGTTGCGTGGGGTGTGGGGTTGAGGGAGACGTGACAACGCAGACGGGTCCGCCGCCCGGCAGGGCGACGGACCCGTCGGTCGGCGCGTGGCTCAGGCCAGAGCCTTGGCCTTGAGTGCGTCGTACTCGGCCTGGTCGATCGTGCCGGCGTCGAGCAGCGCCCGCGCCTTGGCGATCTCGTCGGCGGGGCTCGCCGCACCGGCGCCCGCGACGGACTTGATGTACTCGGACTGCGCCTCCTGCAGCTGCTTGGCCTGCGCCTGGCTGCGCTCGCCCATGCCGCGACCGCGCGCGATCAGGTACACCAGCGCAGTGATGATCGGGAAGAACAACAGGAACACGATCCACACCGCCTTCCACCAGCCGTTGAGCTTGTGGTCGCGGAACAGGTCGCCGATGATCGCGAACAGCACGAACAGGTAGCTGATGAAGATGAAGATCGTCAGGAACCACCAGATGATGTCCCAGAACGAACCCCAGAAGCCCTGGTATTCGTAGCTGATCGGCGTGATCGTTTCGAGAAGTCGCATGGGGAGGTCCTTTCAGCGCGACGAGGAGAGAAACAGCTCAAGGTATCGCTGTGAGGATGCTGTGCGCCAGAGACCTTCGTCACAAGTCGGCGGGCGGGCACGGCGCGGACCCTGGCGGCGCACAGGGGTGGATGGCACAATGGACGCGGCGTGCTCGAGTCGCATCTTCCCCGCCCCGCTCCCCGCGAGCGGCGGGTCGAAGGACCGCCGGGCCCCTGGACAGCGTCCGCCGCGCCCGTTCATTCGAGGAGCATCCATGTCGACGCCGGAAACCGCCGTCTCCACCGCACCCGCCCGCACCGCGCATCACCGCCACTACCTGATGTGCAAGCCGGAGCATTTCACCGTCAACTACTCCATCAACCCGTGGATGGAGCCGACGAAGCCGACCGACACCGCCAACGCGGTCGCGCAGTGGCAGAAGCTGTACGACCTGTACCTCGAACTGGGCCACGAGGTCGAGCTCATCGAGCCGCTCGCCGGCTATCCCGACATGGTCTACACGGCCAACGGCGGGTTCCTCATCGACGGACGCGCGTACGTGCCCGAGTTCCGCTTCGTCGAGCGTCAGGGCGAGGCGCCGGCCTTCGCGGACTGGTTCCGCGCCGCGGGCTACGACACCGTGATGCCGGAAGAGGTCAACGAGGGGGAGGGGGACTTCCTGCTCGTCGGCGACGTGATCCTGGCGGGCACCGGATTCCGGTCGACCGGCGACAGCCACCGTGAGGTCGGCGAGGTGTTCGGCCGCGAGGTCGTGTCGCTGAACCTCGTCGATCCGCGCTTCTACCACCTCGACACCGCGATCGCCGTGCTCGACCCGGTGCAGGGCATCGAGAACGGCGGGCCGGAGCGCGCGAACATCGCGTACCTCCCGGGGGCCTTCGACGACGCCAGCCGCGCGATCCTGGAGGAGCGCTTCCCCGACGCGATCCTGGTGTCGGACGAGGACGGCGCGGTGTTCGGCCTGAACTCGGCCAGCGACGGCTACAACGTGATCATCTCGCCGCGCGCGAAGGGCTTCGAGAAGCAGCTGCGCGAGCGCGGATACAACCCGATCACGGTCGACCTCTCCGAGCTGCTGCTCGGCGGCGGCGGCATCAAGTGCTGCACGCTCGAACTGCGGGGTGCGAAGTGACCGCGGTCGACGAGACGACGGAAGCGGCCACCGAGCCGCACGTCGCACACAACTACCACCCGCTGCCCGTCATGATCGCGCACGCCGAGGGCGCCTGGGTCACCGATGTCGAGGGCAAGCGGTACCTCGACCTGCTCGCCGCCTACTCGGCGGTGAACTTCGGGCACCGTCATCCGGCTCTCGTGGCCGCGGCCACCGAGCAGCTCGACAAGGTCACGCTCGTCAGCCGCGCGTTCCAGAGCGACCGGCTCGAACCGTTCGCCGCCGCTCTCGCCGAGCTCGCGGGCAAGGACTTGGTGCTGCCGATGAACACCGGGGCCGAGGCCGTCGAGACCGGCATCAAGGTCGCCCGTGCCTGGGGCTACCGCGTCAAGGGCGTCGAGCAGGGCAAGGCGCGCATCATCGTGGCGAAGGGCAACTTCCACGGACGCACGACCACGATCGTCAGCTTCAGCGACGACGAGACCGCGCACGACGACTTCGGCCCTTACACTCCGGGGTTCGATCGGGTGCCGTTCGGAGACCCCGAGGTCGTCGCCGCTGCCATCACTCCCGACACGGTCGCGGTGCTGGTCGAGCCCATCCAGGGCGAGGCCGGGGTCGTGATCCCGCCGGAGGGATACCTGCGCCGCATCCGTGAGATCTGCGACGAGAACAACGTCCTCTTCATCGCGGATGAGATCCAGGCGGGTCTCGGCCGCGTCGGCGAGACCTTCGCGTGCGACCGCGAGGGCGTCGTCCCCGACCTGTATCTGCTCGGCAAGGCGCTCGGCGGCGGCATCCTCCCGGTGTCGGCGGTGGTCGGGAACAGTGACGTGCTGGGCGTCATCCGTCCCGGCGAGCACGGTTCCACGTTCGGCGGCAACCCGCTCGCGGCGGCGGTGGGATTGCGCGTGGTCGAGATGCTGCAGACCGGCGAATTCCAGGAGCGGGCGCGGGCACTGGGTGCGCACCTGGAGGAGGCGCTGCAGCCGCTGATCGGCCATGGCGTCACGGCCGTGCGCATCGCGGGGCTGTGGGCCGGTGTCGACATCGACCCGGCGAAGGGCACCGGCCGCGAGATCGCGGAGAAGCTGCTCGATCGCGGTGTGCTCGTGAAGGACACGCACGGTCAGACGGTGCGCATCGCGCCGCCGCTCGTGATCCGTGCGACGGAGCTCGACTGGGCGGTGGAGCAGCTCAAGCTCGTCCTCGCCTGAGCTGCTCCCGCCGACCCACCCCTTTCGGTGCGAACGACCCCCTTGCGAACGTGCGCAAGGGGGTCGTTCGCCGACAAAGGGGTGGTTCGGTGGGGCGGGGTGGGGCGTGTCAGGCGGGCGGGGAGTCCGGGTCGAGCGTCTTCAGGGTGTCCTCCTCGGCGCCGTTGTCGGCGTCGAGCTGCTCCTCGGTGTTCTCGTCGCCGCCGAGAGCCGCGCGGTGACCCTGGCCGGCATCGCCCTGAATAGCGCCACCGGTCGACTCGCCGCGCGCACTGTCGCCCTGGATCGCGCCGCCGGTGCCGTCGCCCTGACCCGCGTTCTCCTCAGCCACTCCCTCGGCGGGATCCTCGGGGTGGGGTGTGCGTTCCGTGTTCTCGTCCATGCCGCGACGCTACGTCCGCCTCTCGCGACCAGGCGAGGGCGTTGACAAACACGCGAGACCGGTTCAGAGATCGTCGACGTCGCGCTTCTTGGCACTGCGGATCGGTGTGGTCACCGCCGCTTCGTCGCTGAACTCGATCGGGTCGACCTCGATCACGCGCAGGGGCCTGGTCTCGTCGAGCGTCAGCAGGAAGCGGCGGTTCTCGTCCCGTCGCAGGCGTCCGGAGGTCGCCACCCAGATCACGCCGATCGCGCAGGCGACGAATCCCGCCGTGCCGCCGAGCATGATCGCGGCACGGGGCCCGAACGTATCGGCCACCCATCCCGCGATCGGGGCGCCGACCGGGGTCGACCCCATGATCACGGCCATGTACAGCGCGAGCACGCGGCCGCGCAGCGCGGGGTCGGTCGTGATCTGCACGTAGCCATTGGCTGTGGTGAGCAGTGTCACGATCATGAAGCCGGTGAACGTCAAGGTCACTGCATACGACGCATAGGTCGGCATCGCGGAGGACACGAACGCGGCGATGCCGAATCCGCCCGCGGCCATGATCACGACGCGCACCCTGGCCCGATCGCGTCGGGCAGCGAGCAGCGCGCCGATGAGCGAACCGATCGCGAGCACCGAGCTGAGCACGCCGTATCCGTCGGCGCCAGCCCCGAACTCGAGCGCCATGGTCGAGGCGAAGATCGGGAAGTTCATGCCGAACGCGCCGATCAGGAACACCGTGACGAACACGACCTTCAGGTCGCTGCGCCCCCACACGTAGCGGAAGCCCTCGGCGAGCCCGCCGCGTCGCCGGTTCTTGAGGCGAGGAGCGAGCAGGCTCCGGCGCATGAGCAGCAGGGCGAGGAGCATCGCCAGGAAGGTCGCCGCGTTCACGATGAACACCCATCCGGAACCGATCGCGACGATCAGCAGGCCGCCGACGGCCGGTCCCACCATGCGGGCGAGGTTGAAGGATGCCGAGTTGAGGGCCACGGCGTTGGAGGTGTCGCCGGTGGAGACCATGTCGGAGACGAACGCCTGCCGCGCGGGAGCATCGAACGCGTTGACGATGCCGAAGCCGAGAGCGAAGCCGAACATCATCGGCAGCGTCATCAGGTCGTTCAGCAGCAGCACGCCCACCGCGATGGCGAGGGCGAGCAGCGCCGACTGGGTAGCGAACAGGATGTGCCGACGGTCGAAGCGGTCGGCGACCCACCCGGTGAGGCTCACGAGCACGAGAGGAGGGCCGAACTGCAGCGCCATGGTCACACCCATCGCGGTGGCGTCGTTGTCGGTCAGCTCGGTCAGCACCACCCAGTCCTGCGCGGTGGCCTGCATCCAGCCACCGACGTTGGAGACCAGGGCGCCCGCGAACCAGATGCGGTAGTTGACGTTCGCGAAGGAGCGGAACATGGCGCTCATCGCTCGACCACCCGCCTCATCAGGGCGCTCGCCTCGCGCAGCGTGCTGAGCTCGGCCTCGGTGTAGTCGACCTCGCGCAGCATGTCGGCCAGAAGTTCGTCGCGGCGGCGGATCGTCTCGACGACGATCTCGGCGCCCGCCTCGGTGATCTCGACCTGCACGCGACGGCGGTCGTCCTCGTCGGGGATGCGCACCACGAAGCCCTGCTCTTCGAGGCCGTTGATCGTGTTCGTCATCGACGGTGCGGTCACGCGCTCACGCTCGGCGAGAGTCGAGATGGTGCGGCGGCCGTTCATGCGCAGGTCGGCGAGCACCGCCAGCTGGGCATCGCTCATCGAACCGTCGGCGCGGGCGCAACGCAGGCGACGGGCCAGCCGGAACGTGGCCATGCGCAGGTCTGTGGCGGTGAGGTGGAGGGATTCATCAGACGCAGACATTACTTAGTTAGTCTATCTAATTTTCCGGACGTGGGGGCGGCAGCGGGCAGAATGGACAGGTGACCCGAACGCTCGCCCTGGAAATCGCCGTGCAGGACCCCGCCGGAGTGCGCATCGCCCGCGAGGTCGGCGCTGCACGCGTCGAACTCGCGACCGCACTCGCGCTCGGAGGACTCACGCCTTCGCCCGCGACGCTCGAGCTGGCCCTCGAGGCCGCAGGCTCCGACGGCCCCGAGGTGCACGTGCTGATCCGCCCCCGCGCCGGCGGCTTCCACTACGACGACGATGAGCTCGCCGTCGCCGAGCGTGACGTGCGCCACGCGATCGCCGCGGGCGCGGCCGGCGTCGTCATCGGCGCGCTCGACGCCGAGGGGCGCCTCGACCTGTTCGCGATGGCGCGCCTGCGCGATGCCGCCGGCGGTGCTCCTGCCACCCTGCACCGGGCGATCGACGTGACCGCCGACCCGGTGGCGACGCTGCAGAGCGCCCGCGAGCTCGGCCTGCGTCGCGTGCTCACCTCCGGTGGGGCATCCGCCGCGATCGACGGCATCGACACCCTGCGCGCGCTCGTCGCCGCGGCCGAGGGCGAGATCGAGATCATGGCCGGCAGTGGGGTCGACGTCGCAAGCGCACCCGTGCTCGCCTCGGCCGGTGTGGATGCCATCCACTTCTCCGCCAAGCGGGCCGTGGTCGAGGACGGCGGCGTGCGCATGGGCTCCGCCTCCGACGGCGTCGGCGGGTACGAGGTCACCGACCGTGACATCGCGTTCGCGATCCGGGATGCGCTCGCGCGGTAGCCGCCCGTCCTACCCGGTGGGTAGGCTCGCACCGTGATGGATACCCGCGAGTTCACCGATGCCTATGGTGTCGACATCGTCTACGACGTCCATCCCGCTGAGGGGACGCCGCGTGGCGTTGTGCAGTTGCTGCACGGCGTCGGAGAGCATGCCGGGAGGTACCACGCTCTGATCGCGGCGCTCACCGCCGCAGGCTTCCACGTCTACGCCGACGACCATCGCGGACACGGCCGCACCGGCCTGCGTCAGCACGGCGGGCCCGAGAAGCTCGGTCGCCTCGGCAAAGGCGGGCTCCGCGCCGCCGAAGAGGCCGTCTGGCAGCTCACCGAGATCATCCGCGCCGACAACCCCGACCTGCCGCTCGTGCTCCTCGGTCATTCCTGGGGTTCGTTCCTCGCGCAGATGCTCGTGAACGACCACCCGGAGGCATGGGATGCCGTCATCCTCTCCGGTTCCGCGCTGCGGATGCCCGGCTCGCTCAACGCCGCGCCGTTGAATGCGCGCTGGTCGAGCGACGGGGCGACCGGGTTCGAGTGGCTGAGCCGCGACCCGGCCGTATGGACCGAGTTCGCTGAGGATCCGCTGACCACCGACGTGCCGCTGCTCAAGCTGTTCGGACCGATCGAGGCCGCGAAGCTCTACGGGCGTCCGGCCAAGGACCTCGGGCGCGACATCCCGATGCTGCTGCTCGTCGGACGTGACGACCCGGTCGGCGGTCCCCGCAGCGTGCACAAGCTCGCCGACGAGTACCGCAACCGCTCCGGACTCACCGACGTCACCACGCTGGTGTACCCGGATGCGCGGCACGAGATCTTCAATGAGCTGCAGCAGGACGAGGTGCGTGCCGACGTGCTGGCGTGGCTCGACAAGCACATCCCCGCCCGCTGACCCTTCCCGCGCGCCCGTTCGCGCACGCCCGTTCGCGCGCGCCCGCTCGCTCGCGCGCGCCCGTTCGCGCGCGCCCGTTCGCGGGATGGATTTCGCACCGGGCAGCCCCCTCGGCGGCGCGTTTTTGATCCCTCGGTTTGGGGCTGCCGGGATGCGTCGCAGCAGGATCGAATTCGTGCGTGGTGAGCGTCGTGCGCGTGCGTTGTTGAGCTCGTCAGCGTTCGTGGGCGGCGTGGCGCGGGTGTGCGTTTTCGATCTCCCGGGTGCGTGGCGGCCGGGATGCGTTGCTGCGGGATGGAACTCGTGCGTGGGAGCTTCGCGGGCGGGGGCGTGTGACGTGGGATGACGTGGGATGAAGGTGTGTGACGGGGGGATGCCGCGGGGCCGAGGAGCCGCATAGATTCGGGGCAATATTCCGCGCATGAGCGAGGGTGGCCCGCGGCGCGGCGCCCTGGCAAGGGAGGACCCGCTCCGATGAGCTTCGTCAAGGACTGGCAGGACTGGCACGCATCACGCGAGCGCTATGCGGGTTCGGAGTATGGCCCGTCGGCGCTGGAGTCGACGAACTGGCTCATCACGGAGGCGGCCGCGGTCGACGGCATCCCCGGGCTCTGGGCTCTGACCGGCGACGGCGGCATCCGCGGCAGCGAGCTCGGTCAGGCCGGCTCGACCGTCACGCTGCGCGGTGGCGAGAGCATCCGCCTCGGTCGTCGCGAGCTGCGGGTGTTCGACCGCCACGGCTCGCTCGCCCTGCGCGTGCTGAACCCCGCGCGCCCGCAGCGCGAGTGGTTCACCGCGATCGACGCGTACGCTCCCGACGAGCGCTGGCGACTGCCCGCCGTGTTCGAGGAGACCCCGGACGAGCAGATCGTGATCACCTCGGTCGACGGCGAGGAGCGGGATACACCCATCGCCGGACGGCTGCGCTTCGAGCTGGCCGGGGCGCCGCAGACGCTGACCGTGACCCGGAGCGGGCAGGGGGCGCTCAGTGCCGTCTTCGCGGATGGGACGAACGGGCTCGAGACGTATCGCTTCCGCTTCCTGCCGGTCGACGAACCCGCCGAGGACGGTACGGCCGTGATCGACTTCAACCGCGCATACCTGCCGCCGTGCGCCTTCTCGGACCAGTTCGTCTGCCCGCTCCCGCCCGCGGGCAACCGGTACTCCACGCCGATCCGTGCCGGCGAGCGCGTGGTCGTGCTCGGAGGCTGACCCGCCGCAACCACAGCCCTGCGCCTTAAGCTGGAACCGTGCACGGTGAATACAAGGTTCCAGGCGGAAAGCTCGTCGTCGTCGACCTCGAGATCGAAGACGACCGCATCGCCCGCTTCCGCCTCGCCGGCGACTTCTTCCTCGAGCCGGACACGGCACTGGACGACATCAACGCCGCGGTGAACGGACTTCCCGCCGAATCGGACGCGACGACGATCGCCCGCGCGGTTCGCGAGGCGCTCCCCGAGGGTGCCCAGCTGCTCGGATTCTCGCCGGAGGCGGTCGGCACGGCGGTGCGCCGCGCGCTCGTGACCGCGCCGGGCTGGCGTGACTTCGACTGGGAGATCGTGCACGAGAAGGCCGTGTCGCCGCGCATGAACCTCGCCCTCGACGAGGTGCTCACTTCGCGTGTCGGCGAAGGGCGCCGTCGCCCGACCCTCCGCATCTGGGAATGGGACGAATCGGCCGTCGTGATCGGATCGTTCCAGTCCTACCGCAACGAGGTCGACCCGGAGGGCGCGGCCCGCCACGGCTTCGACGTCGTCCGTCGCATCTCCGGCGGCGGCGCGATGCTCATGGCCGCCGGGCAGATCATCACGTATTCGCTGTACGTGCCGGCGTCGCTCGTCGCGGGCATGACGTTCGCCGACTCCTACGCGTTCCTCGACGACTGGGTGCTGCAGGCGCTGCGGTCGCTCGGCATCGACGCGGTGTACCAGCCGCTCAACGACATCGCGAGCCCGACCGGCAAGATCGGCGGTGCCGCGCAGAAGCGCCTCGCCAACGGGGGAGTGCTGCATCACGCGACCCTGTCGTACGACATCGACGGGCAGATGATGACCGAGGTGCTGCGCATCGGACGCGAGAAGCTGAGCGACAAGGGCACCACGTCGGCCGCCAAGCGCGTCGATCCGTTGCGCAGCCAGACCGGCCTCGAGCGCGCCGAGATCATCGAACGCTTCAAGGACACCTTCCGCTCCCTCACCGACGCCGAGACCGGAGCGATCTCCGCCGACGAGTACGCCGACGCCGAAGCCCTCGTGGAGTCGAAGTTCGCCACCGAGGCGTGGCTGCATCGGGTGCCGTGACGCCGCTCGGCTCGGTCTCGATCATCGAGGGCGACAACCTCGCGGTCGCGGCGACCCTGCCGTCCGGCTCGTTCACGCTGGTCTACCTCGACCCGCCGTTCAACACCGGTCGCACGCAGGAGCGACAGGTGGTCACCGCGCGTCGTACGTTCACAACTCAGGAGGAACCGTCCGATCCGGATGCTTCCGGTGTCGAACCGGCCAAGACCGCTTCCGTCGTCCTGAATCCCGAACGCCCCGAGCCCGAGACGGAGGTGCGCCACGGCTTCCACGGCCACGCGTACGAGCGGGTGCGCGGGATGCTGCGCGCCTACGACGACCGCTTCGACGACTACGGCTCCTTCTTGATGCCGCGGCTCGAGGAGGCGTGGCGGCTGCTCGCCGATGACGGCACGCTGTACCTGCACCTCGACTATCGGGAGGCGCACTACGCGAAGGTCATGCTCGATGCGGTGTTCGGACGCGACTGCTTCCTGAACGAGCTCATCTGGGCGTACGACTACGGCGCGAAGTCGCGCAGCCGCTGGCCCACCAAGCACGACACGATCCTGGTCTACGTGAAGAACCCGCGGGAGTACGTGTTCAACTCCGACGAGGTCGACCGCGAGCCCTACATGGCGCCGGGGCTGGTCACGGCCGAGAAGGCTGCCCGCGGGAAGCTCCCCACGGATGTGTGGTGGCACACGATCGTGCCGACGACGGGGCGGGAGAAGACCGGCTATCCGACGCAGAAGCCCGAGGGGATCCTGCGTCGTATCGTGACGGCGTCGAGCCGTCCGGGCGACCGCGTGCTCGACCTCTTCGCAGGCAGTGGCACGACCGGCGCGGTGGCCTCGACGCTCGGTCGCGACGCCGTGCTGGTCGACGACAACCCCGAGGCGGTCCGCATCATGAAGGCGCGGATGCCGCGGGCCGAGGTGACGACGCTCGACTGAATCGCGTCGTCAGGCCGGCCGCAGCAGCACCAGGAACTGTTCGATCTCGGCGGCCATGTCGAGTGTGGGGTCGAGCATCCACGCCGTCTGCAATCCGTCGGCGAGGGCGTGCACGGCGCGCATGATCCAGTCCGGATCGAGGTCGGCGCGGATCCGGCCCGCCTGCTGGTCGTCGAGGATCTGTCCGCGCATGAAGGCTTCGACATGCGCGGTCCGCTCGCGGAAGTACGCGTGGGCGGGGTGCGTGGGGTCGCCGGCTTCGGCGGCGAGCTGTGCGTAGAGCTGCACGAGTCCGGGGACGGAGGCGTTGTGCCGCATGACGGAGAGGAACGCGGTCGTGGCATCGTCCTCGTCGGCGTAGCGCTGCTCGTCACGGGCGTCCCTGGCGCGGAGGATCGCGACGAACAGCTCTTCCTTGGAGCCGAAGTAGTGCAGGATCCCGGCCGGGCTGAGACCGGCGGCGTCGGCGATCTCGCGGACGGAGGCCTTGCGGTAGCCGTGCTCGGCGACGACGGCGAGCGCGGCGTCGAGGATCTCCTCGCGCTTGGCGACGCCTTTCGCGTATGCCCCTCGAGTCGCCATGGCACCAGGTTATCCGTCACGGGGAGATCACGAAAACCAAACAACGTTCGTGAATGGATTGCGGGTCGGCAGGTGTTCTGCCACGATGACGATTGAATCCCGAACAGTGTTTGGTATTCATCCCGAACCGCTCGACGAGGAGCAGCCATGACCCTTCCCCCGCTCGACCCCGCGCAGGAGATCGCCGCCACCGGAGCGATCGCGACCGAACCGCCCGGCGCGGGTGAGGTGGCCGCGAGCCCGCCCGCGAACAAGCGCCTCCTGCCCAGCATGCTGATCGCCGGACTCACGCTCTTCGCCAGCTACGCCGGGCTCCTCGGCATCCTGCTCCCGACGCAGATCCAGGTCGTCTTCGGCGAGGAAGGGCAGGAGGCCAACCTCGCGGTCGTCACCACCGTCTCGTTCATCTTCACGCTGTTCGCGCAGCCCCTCGCCGGGGCCCTCAGCGACCGCACGCGCTCGCGACTCGGCCGCCGCGCACCCTGGATGCTCGCGGGCGCGCTCATCGGCGGCATCCTGCTGCTCGGCATGGGATCGCTCACCCAGCTCGTGTGGATCACGGTGTTCTGGGTCGTCATCCAGGTGGCGCTGAACTTCCTGCAGGCACCGCTGACCACCATCACCGCCGATCGTTTCCCGCGCTCCAAGCGCGGTGGCGCGAGCGCCATGCTGGGCATCGGCATGCAGGTCGGCGGCATGATCGGGATCATGATCGCGAGCGCACTCGCCGCCCAGTTCGGCGTCGCGTACTCGGTGTTCGGTGTGATCGTGATCTTCTCCACCGTGCTGTTCGTGATCATCAACCGCGACTGGTCGTCGAAGGACGCCGCGGTCGAGCCGTTCCGGTGGAGTGCGTTCTTCCGAGGTTTCTGGGTGAACCCGCGCCGGCATCCCGACTTCGCCTGGGCGTTCGCGGCGCGCTTCCTGCTGATCCTCGGCTACTTCGTCGTCTCGACCTACCAGCTGTACATGCTGCAGAAGTACATCGGGCTGTCGCTGGCCGAGGCGCAGGGAGCCGTGCTCACGCTCACGCTCGTGGCGTTCGTGCCGACGCTGCTCGCGATCGGGATCTCCGGCTGGTGGAGCGACCGCGTCGGACGCCGGAAGGTCTTCATCTACGTGTCGTCGGCGATCATGGCGGTCGGCTTCGTGATGCCGCTGGTCATGCCGAACCTGACCGGGATGATCGTGATGAGCATCATCAACGGCATCGGCTTCGGCGTGTACATGGCGGTGGATGCGGCGCTGATGACCGAGGTGCTGCCGAACGCGAGCAGTGCCGCGGCGAAGGATCTCGGCATCCTCAACGTCGCCACGAACATCCCGCAGGCCATGAGCCCGGCGATCGCGCTGCTCATCATCTCGACGCTCGGCGGCTACGCGATGCTGTTCGTCTTCGCGATCGTGTTCGTGATCCTCGCCGCCGTGGCGACCGCGCCGATCAAGGGAGTGCGCTGATGACCGCGCAGAGACAGGAGAATGCTGTGATGACCGACACCGACTTCGTCGAAGTGACCACCACCGCCGGACGCGTGCGCGGACGCTGGCGTCCGACCACCGGCGGCCGCGGCAATCCACGGTCGGCGGCGTTCCTCGGCATTCCGTTCGCGGAGGCTCCGATCGGCGAGCGCCGCTTCCAGGCGCCCGTGCCGAAGGCGCCGTGGGAGGGAGTGCGCGATGCGCTCGAGTTCGCGGCCACCGCCCAGCGCGGCGATCCCGGCGTGACGCTCATCCCCGAGCCGAGCATCGCGGGCGATTCGACGCTCAACGTGAACGTGTTCACACCCTCCCCGCTCCCGGCTGTGCCGGGGGAGGGACTGCCGGTGCTGGTGTGGATCCACGGCGGCGGATACTTCGCCGGGTCTCCCGCGAGCCCGTGGTACGACGGCCGCAACTTCAACCGCGACGGCGTCGTCACGGTGTCGCTGTCGTACCGCCTGGGCTTCGACGGCTTCGGCTGGATCGAGGATGCGCCCTCGAACCGCGGTGTGCGGGACTGGCTGCTCGCTCTCGAGTGGGTGCAGCAGAACATCGCGGCGTTCGGCGGCGACCCGGAGCGCGTGACGATCGCGGGACAGTCCGCGGGCGGTGGGGCAGTGTTGACGCTGCTCGCGATGGAGAAGGCCCAGCACCTGTTCCACGGGGTGTACGCGATCTCGGGTGCCCTCGCCGATGTCGCCCCGTCGCGGTCCGAGGCGTTCGGGCGCGATCTGGCTGCGGCGGCCGGCGTCGAGCCCACGGTCGCCGGGTTCTCATCGCTGTCCGAGGAGCGCATCCTCGAACTGCAGAAGAAGGCGACCGAGCTCGGCCCGGACTCGCTCGGGAGCGTGGTCGACGAGGGCCTGCCCCTCGGGCCTGCCGTGGACGGAGATCTGCTGCCTCGCGCCACACGCGAATCCCTCGCTGCCGGAGTCGGCGCCGACAAGCCGCTCGTGCTCGGGGCGACCGACGACGAGTTCACGATGGTGTTCGCGGGGTCCGAGAAGAAGCTGCGCTGGGTGCCGCGCTCGCTGCTGCTCAACAAGCTGGGGCTGCCGAAGAGTGTGCGTCGGGAGTACCTCGCCGCCAATGCCGACATCACCCGACTCGGCAACGCCCGGGTGGGTGGCCGTGTGCTGACCGACCGGATGTTCCGCTCGCAGTTGCTGAAGGTCGTCGCCGACCGGGGATCCGCACCCACGTGGCTCTACCGGTTCTCCTGGCCGTCGGGGCACTTCGGGTTCGCCGAGCACTGCCTCGACGTGCCTTTCTTCTTCGACTGCCTCGACGGTCCCGCCATGGAACCCCTCGCGGGACCGAACCCGCCGCAACAGCTCGCCGACGAGGTGCACGGCGCCGCGGTCGCGTTCATCACGGAGGGTGATCCCGGCTGGCCGCGCCACGAAGGGGCCACGGGCATCGCGCGGGTCTACGACGTGCCGACGCGCGACGTCGCCGACGCCTATGCGTCCGTGCGTCCGTTGCTGGCGGTGGGGTCGTGACAGCTGCGGTGACGGCCGGGGACGAGACCCGGTCGGTCGCAGTGGTGCGCCCGCGGAAGATGCTCTGGACCGCGCTCGGACTCCTCGCCGTGTTCGTCGCTCTCGCCGTCGGGGTGCTCGCCGCACCGGAAGCGCCGTGGTCGCAGGGCCTCGACGACCTGTGGCGCGGCATCATCGGCGTCGGACCGGAGTCGGCGCTGCCCGGATTCGCGCTCGCGCAGATGTTCCAGCACCTCGGGCAGCTGCCCGGTGCGGTCTTGATGATGGTGCTGCTGCCGCTCGCGCTCGTGTTGGTCGGACGCTGGCGCTCGGCCCTGTTCGTGATCGCCGTGCAGCTCGCCGGCCCCGGGCTGTTGTCGCAGCTGACGAAGAACCTCGTCGATCGTCCTCGTCCGGCCGATGACATCGTGGCGGGACTGTTCGGTCCGCTCGTCGAGGTCGATCACGGCTCGTTCCCGTCCGGCCATTCGGTGAGCATGGCGGCGATCATCATCACGGTGCTCGCGCTGATCCCGGCATCCGCGGTCTGGGCGCGCCGGGCCTGGATCGTGCTCGGGGTGCTGTTGGCCGCAGGCATGGTGTGGCAGCGCACACTCATCAACGCGCACTGGTTCACCGACACGTGCGCCGGGCTGATCGGCGGGGCCGGGGTGGCGCTGCTGCTGTGGTGGGCGTTCCTGCCGTGGCTGCGGCGGGATCAGGAGCGGCGCGTGTGGTTCCTGCGGGCGGCACACCCTCAGGCGATGTAGATCTTCCGCAGCGTCTCGGTGATGGTCCAGACGGTGCGCTGTCCTTCGGCGAGCCGTACGACCGAGCCTGGGCCGACCTCGAGGTCGGGCAGCGCCGCATCGTCGAAGGCGATCGTGGCGCGGCCGGACAGCACCACGAAGACCTCGTCGGCCTCGGTGTCGGTCGCGGTGCCGGGGGTCATCTCCCAGACGCCGATGCCGACGCCGTCGATGGTCGACAGCTCCTGCACGGCGGTCGTCGGAGACCCGGCGAGCACCTCATCGGCGGGCAGCGGGGTGTGCGCGAGGTCGAGGGCCCTGGCATCCACGCCGGTTCCGGGGGCGAGGGCGCTCACGAGTCGAACCCCATGCCGAGGGCGTCGAGCGTCTTGAGGAACAGGTTGCGCTTGCCGCCGTTGTGGTCGGCCTGGTTCATCGCCGCGCGCACCAGGTTCACGCCGATGGATGCGGCGGGCTCGGGCGGGAACGGGATGGGCTTCTCGCGCACCATCCGCAGCGCCGTGCGCTCGGTCTCTTCACCGGACAGCTTGTCGAGCATCACGTCGGCCGCGAAGCGCGCGGCGCCCACGCCGAGGCCGGTGAATCCGGTCGCATAGGCCACCCGCCCCTTGCGTGCGGTGCCGAAGAACGCGCAGAAGCGGCTCGACGAGTCGATCGCACCCGCCCAGCGATGCGTGAAGCGCAGACCCTCCAGCTGCGGGAACGTCGTGAAGAAATGCGAGGCGAGCTTGCGGTGGCTCTCCATGCGGTCCTCGTACTCCGGGCGCACCTTGCCGCCGAAATGGTAGATCGCGTCGTAGCCGCCGAACAGGATGCGGTTGTCGGCGGTGAGGCGGTAGTAGTGGAACTGGTTGGCGCTGTCGGCGAGACCCTGACGGTTCGACCAGCCGATCGACGCGAGCTGCTCGGTCGTGAGCGGCTCGGTCATTAGCACGTAGTCGTACACGGGCACGGTCATCAGGCGGTTGCGCTTGAGGAGCGAGGGGAACACGTTGGTGCCGAGCGCGACGGCGTCGGCGACCACCTGGCCGTTCGCGGTGACGACGGTGATCGGGCCGGAGCCGTCGCCCTCGATGCTGCGCACCAGGCTGTGCTCGTAGATCTCGACGCCGAGCTCGGCGGCCACGCGGGCCAGCTCCATGCCGAGTTTCGCGGGGTGCACCATCGCGCACCCGTCGCGGTCCCAGTCGCCACCGAGGAAGGTCTCGGAGTGCACCTCGGCCTGCACCGCCTCGCGGTCGAGGAACCCCGGCTCGTCCCGGTACCACTCGACCTGGTGCGGTTCGACGGCGACGGCCAGCTGTCCGGTGCGCTCGAACTCGGCGTCCATCCCGTAGCGCTCGACGGTCTCGCCGATGCCGTCGAGGTTGGCGTGGCCCATCTTCTCGAGCAGGTCGATCTCCTCCGGCCAGCGGTTCACCCCGTTCTCGTGGCCGTGCGTGAGGCTCGATTCGCAGAAGCCGCCGTTGCGACCCGACGCCGCCCACGCGATGCGCGACGCCTCCAACAGCACGACCCGGCGCTCGGGGTCGCGCTCCTTCGCGCGCACCGCGGTCCACAGGCCGGCGTAGCCGCCGCCGACGATCACGAGGTCGGTGCGCACGGTGCCGTTGAGGCGCGGATGCGTCGGCCGCTCGACATCGTCGAGCCAGAACACCTGCAGCGCGGTGTCGCGGAGCGCGTCGTCGATGACGGACTGCGCGGGCCGCTGGCGTTCGAAGACGGTGGTTCCCATTGGTTCTCTCCGTGGTGTGCGGGGCGCGCGTCAGCGCGTTCCCCAGTTGTAGAGGTCTTTGTAGAGCCCGGCGTAGAGCATGCTCTCGGTGTGCGCGACCCCGGGGATCGTGCGGATGCGGGTGGCGATGAGGTCGATCAGGTGCTCGTCGTCCTCGCACACCGCTTCGACGAGGATGTCGAACGTGCCGAGAGTGACGACGACGTACGCCAGCTCGGGGATCGTGGTGAGCTCCTCGGCGATCGCGCGCGGGTCGCCGGAGACGCGGATGCCGATCATCGACATGCGGCGGAACCCCAGCTGCATCGGGTCGGTGACCGCGACGATCTGGATGATCCCGGCCTCGGTCATCCGCTGCACGCGCTGGCGGGCGGCGGCCTCGCTGAGCCCGACCTCGCGGGCGATCTCGGCGTACGGACGACGACCGTCCTCCTGCAGCAACTCGACGATGCGCTTCGAGATGTCGTCCAAGGCGGGCTGAGAAGGCTTGCTCATGTGTTGATATTGTCAGCCGGGATAGGATTCTGCAACTGATTCAGTTGTTTCACATGATCAGATCTTCAGATTCCGTATCGCACTCGCTACGATGACAGCATGCCCAGTCACCTCCCGAAGAACTCCGCGCCGTTGCAGAACTTCATCGGCGGACGCTCCGTGCCCGTCAGCGGCACGGGACGCATGCCGCTCATCGACCCGGTCACCGAGAACACGTACGGTGAGCTCCCCGTCTCCGACGCCAGCGACGTGGATGCCGCCTACAGCGCCGCAGCCGCCGCCTTCCCGGTGTGGCGCGACACCACGCCCGCCGATCGGCAGCTGGCGCTGTTCCGCATCGCCGATGAGATGCAGGCCAGGGCGGAGGAGTTCGCCGACCTCGAATCGCAGGACACCGGCAAGCCGCGGGCGAGCCTCGTCGCGGACGAGATCATGCAGTCCGTCGACCAGCTGCGGTTCTTCGCGGGTGCCGCGCGGAGCCTCGAAGGCAGGGCCGCGGGCGAGTACCTCGCCGGACACACCTCGTTCGTGCGCCGCGAGCCGATCGGCGTGATCGGACAGGTGACCCCCTGGAACTACCCGCTCAACATGGCGGTCTGGAAGATCGCCCCCGCGCTCGCCGCCAGCAACACGGTCGTGCTCAAGCCGGCGGAATCCACGCCGCTCACCACGCTGCTGCTCGCCGAGATCGTCGCACAGCACACGCCGGCGGGCACGTTCAACGTCGTGCTCGGCGACCGCGACACCGGCGTGGCCCTGGTCGAGCACCCGACGCCGCAGATGGTCGCGATCACCGGATCCGTGCGTGCGGGCATGGCCGTGGCGCGGTCGGCGGCGAACGACGTCAAGCGCGTGCACCTGGAACTCGGCGGCAAGGCGCCCGCGATCGTGTTCCCGGATGCGTCGATCGAGAAGACGGTGGAAGGCATCATCACCGGTGCGTTCTTCAACGCCGGGCAGGACTGCACCGCGGCCACCCGCGTCATCGTGCACGAGTCGCTGCACGACGAGCTCGTCGCGGCGCTGGTCGCCCGCGCCCGCACGCATGCGCGCACCGGCGGCCCGCACGAGGACGGCGTGCTCTACGGTCCGCTGAGCAGTGCGGCGCAGCTCGCCCAGGTGCAGGGATTCGTCGACCGACTCCCCGCCCACGCGAAGGTCGAGACCGGCGGACGTCGTCAGGGCGACGCGGGCTACTTCTGGGAGGCCACGATCGTCTCGGGCGTGCACCAGGACGACGAGGTGGTACAGGGCGAGATCTTCGGACCCGTGCTCACCGTGCAGGCGTTCTCCCTCGACGAGGAAGCCCTCGCCATGGCGAATGACGTGCCCTACGCGCTCGCGGCCTCGGTGTGGACCACCGACCACGCGCGGGCGATGCGCTTCTCACGCGACCTCGACTTCGGCTGCGTGTGGATCAACACCCACATCCCGTTCGTGTCGGACATGCCCCACGGTGGCTTCAAGCACTCCGGCTACGGCAAGGATCTCTCGCAGTACGGGTTCGACGACTACACCCGCATCAAGCACGTGATGAGCGCGCTCGACTGAGGAGGCGGCATCACGCTCCGAGGGGCTTCGCCCGGCGATGCTCGCGGAGCGTGAGCTGCGGTCGCTCGTCGATCTTGATCGCTCCGTCGAGCTCCCAGCCGTGGCGGGCGTAGAAGGCATCGGCGCGGTCGTTGCCGTCGAGCACCCAGAGGTAGGCGCGGGTGCGGCCGGCATCCGTCATGTGCTCTTCGGCCGCCGAGAGCAGCGCGTGACCCGCGCCGGTCGACCACGTGGACGGGTCGGCGTAGATGCCGTACACCTCGCCGTCGTCCGTGCTCTCGGGGTCGCGTCCGGCGCCGAACGAGGTCCACCCGACGACCACACCATCGCGCTCGGCGACGAGGAGGCCCGATCCGTTCTGCGGTGTCGACGAGAGGAAATGCCGCCATCCCGCGGCGCGTTCCTCGACGGACAGGCCGTCGAGCACGGCCTGGTCGATGAGACCGCGATAGGCGGCCTGCCAGGAGCGGACGTGCACGCCGGCGACCTCGTCGGCGTCATCGATGCGGCCCTCGCGGATCACCAACTGCGTCATCCGTTCACCCTACGGGAGGGTGAGGGGTGGGGTTCGGGTCAGGCGTTGACGTTCTTCGCGAGCCACGGCTTGGGGTCGACGGCCACGGTGTTGATGTGCACCTCGAAGTGCAGGCAGGAGCCGAAGACGTAGCCGGTCGACCCGACGTCGCCGATGTACTGGCCGGCCTCGACGCAGTCGCCGACCTCGACCGCACGACTCCCGTACGTCATGTGCGAGTAGACGGTGCTGACGGCCTGTCCGTCGACGATCGTCTCGATCTGGATGGTCACGCCGTAACCCTGGTAGCTCTCGGTGGAGCGGGAGACGCAGCCCTTCATCGCGGCGGTGATCGGAGTGCCCACGGGTGCGGCGAAGTCCTGGCCGAGGTGGGACCGACCGGGGCGCGAGGCGCCGAAGCCGTCGGTGAGCGTGTAGCTCCCCGCGGCCATCGGCATCATGATCTTGTCGGCGGTCGGGATGTCCAGTGCGCTCCCGAGCGGCATGCCGGCGGCGATCGCGGCGGCAGCGGCGCGCGAGCGCGTCTGCCTGATCTCCTCGGGCGTCGTCGCGGAGAAGCCTTCGCTCGCGGAGATCTCGGTGCGGATCTCGCTCGTCGAGGTGTACGACTGGGCGACGCCGTCGGCGCCGGCGAGGGCGCTGACGGCCGACGCGGCGCTCTGATCGCCAATGGGGTTGAGTGCGGGAAGCGCGGCTCCGGTGACCATCACGCCGATGGCGAAGGTGGCACCGAGCGTCTTGGTCTTCACCCAGCGGCGCTTCGGGCGGTGTGCCGTGCGGGGAGCGGGGGCAGCGGGCTGAGCGGCCGTGGACCGGTGACGCGGGCGAGGCCCGGGGTGGCCCTGGCGTCGGGACCCGCGTGCGGGCTCGTGCGCGGCATCGTCGGTGGGGGTGTCGGAGGCGGGAGTCTCGGCGGCGGGGGCCTCTGCAGTGGGAGTCTCGGCGGCGGCCGGGGTCTCAGCGGCGACGGGAGTCGCAGTGGCCGGAGTCTCGTGGGCCGGTTCGGCGGCGGGAGCCTCGGTGGCGGCGGTTGTCGCGAGGTTCGCTGGTTCGCTCTGGGGCCGTTCGGCGGCCGTTCGTCGCAGGTCGCGGCGCAACAGGGGTCGGGGTGCGGACGTGACTTCGGTGGGAGCTTCCGAGGCGCCGTCGGCGCGCTCGGGTGGCAGGGAATTCGTGACGGGATCCTTCCGGGGGAGCAGATGTGCTCGAGGGGCCGATCCCCTCGGGAAGGACCGTTACCGATCTGTAATCTATGTGGCGAAACGCCGAGGGTCAAATCGAGAGCGCTCCTCGAGTATGACTCGAAGTGTCGACAAGTACGACTCGATGTGGCATTCTCTCAGGCACCGCACAGGACTTCCCCGCGACGACGCGGGACACGACCAGAGAGCGCACTCCGGAAAGCGATGTCGAAACCTCTCGCAGGACCGCAGACCCTCCTCCGCACCCTCAACGGTCGTGCCATCCTCGATGTCCTGGCACACAGCGGGCCGCAGACACGCGCCGAGCTGATGTCCGCCACCGGTCTGTCCCGCACGGCTGTCACCCAGGTGCTGCGCATGCTCGAAGGGGCAGGGGCGGTTGCCGCTGCGGGCGTCGATCGGGACACGCGAGGGCCCGTGGCCGGACGCGCCGGCCTGCATCCGCAACTGGGCTTCGCCGCCGCCGTGCACGTCGATCACCACGCCGCGCACGTCGTGCTCGTCGATCCGACCGGAGCCGTGCGCGCCGAACGCCACGCGGACTTCCCCGCGGGCGGTGACCGGGTCGCCCACATCCTCGCCCTCATCACCGCGTGCCGACGGTCGGTGAAGTCGCCCGTGCAGCTCGCTGTCGTCGCCGTTCCCGGCATCGTCACGCTCGACGGGGGGATCCGCGACGATCAGGGACCCGACGGCGGGGCGTTCCGCTCCGCGTTGGAGAGCGCTCTCGGCTGCCCGGTGCGCATCGAGAACGACGTCAACCTCGCCGCCGTCGCCGAGCTCACCGCGGGCGCCGGGGCCACGCTCACGAGTTTCGCGCTGCTGCTCCTCGACGAGGGACTCGGCGGCGGCATCGTGATCGACGGCGCCCTGCACCGCGGATTCTCGGGTGTCGCGGGCGAGGTCATGTATCTGCCGCAGACGCCGCTTCCCATCGGGGCGCCTCTCGTGAGCGAGGCCGTCGTGCACGATCTGGCGCTCGGAGTGGGGCGCGACGTCGATGCGCCGCTGCCGGTGCACCTCGAGGATGCCGCCGCCGGCGACGATGCCGCCCAGCAGATCGTCGACGAGATCGCCCGTCGCATCGTGATCGTCGCCGGCAGCGTCGGGCTGGTGCTCGACCCCGAGGTGTTCATCCTGAGCGGCCACGCCGCGCATCCCGTGCTCGTCGCCGCGATCGAACGCATCGCAGAGGACTACGCCGCCCAGTTGCCGTTGCGGTTCGACACCTCCTCGTTCGGCCCCGAGGCCCCGCTCGTCGGCGCGGTCGGCGAAGCGGCCGACGCGCTCCGCGGCGCCGTGTTCACCCGCATCCTCACACCGCCGGCGAAAACCACCCGCTGACGTCCGCTCCCATCGACAGGATCCCCGATGACCGCTCCCTCCGACCTCGCCGACCGCCTCGGACTCGCCCCCGGCGCCAGGGCGATCATCCTCAACGCGGATGACTTCGGCATGTGCCACGCGGCCAACACCGCGATCATCCAGCTGCTCGGCGCCGGCCGACTCGACTCCACGACCGTCATGGTCCCGTGCGCTTGGTCTCCCGAGGCGCTGGCGTTCGCGGCGTCCCGCACCGACCTCGACGTGGGCGTGCACCTCGTGCTCACGAGCGAGTGGTCGCGGTACCGCTGGCGCCCGCTCACCGGAACGGCGACGAGCCTGGTCGACGAGGCCGGGTTCTTCCCGGCCGACGTGGCCGCCGTCGAACAGAACGCCGCCGCCGACGACGTGGCCGCCGAGATCGCCGCCCAGCTGCAGGCCGCACTCGATGCCGGCGTGGACGTGACCCACCTCGACAACCACATGGGGTCGGTCTACGGCCTCGTCACCGGACGCGACTTCCTCCGGCCGGTGTTCGAACTGGCCGCACGCCACGGCCTCCCGTTCCGGCTGCCCCGCAACACGGACGGCGTGGGGGAGGATGCCGCGCTCCAGGCCACGCTCGACGTCGCGGCTGCCGCGGCCGATGCGCTCGGTGTCGAGATCCTGGACCGGCTGTGGTCGCACCCCTTCGAACTCCTCGGTGAGGGCACCGCGGACGAGGAGCCGTACGAGCAGGTGCGCGACGGTTTCATCGCGCTGCTGCGTGCCGTGCCCGCCGGTGTGACCGAGATCTACCTGCACCCGATGGTCGACGACGACGAGCTCCGTTCCGCCGTCGACTTCAGCGCAGCCAAGCGCGGCTACGAGCTGCGCCTGCTCGACGACCCGGCGGTGCTGCAGGCGATCGAGGACGAAGCGCTCGTGCGCATCAGCTGGCGCGACCTGCGCGATCTGCAGCGAGGAGGTGCGCGATGACGTCGATGGGCGAACGGCTGCGCGACCGCCGGCTGGACGCCGCGCCCCGGCGATCGCAGACCATCGCCTTCGGCGCATCGGGTTTCCCTACGCAGCTGATGGCGCAGACGTTCTCGGCCTTCGTCGTCTACTTCTACGTCTCGCACCTCGCCGTGCCGGCCACCTGGGTGGCGGTCGCCATGGTCGCCCACGGCATCCTGAACGCCGTGCTCAACCCGATCGTCGGTGCCGTGTCCGACCGACTGCGCACTCCCTGGGGGCGCCGCGTCCCCTGGATCGGCCTCGGCATCGTGCCGCTCGTGGTCGCCTTCGCGTTGGTGTGGATGCCGCCCGAGCTGCCCGTCGCCGGCCTCATCGTGTGGTTCCTCGTCGTCGTGGCGGTGTACGACATCGCGTTCGTGGTGGTCGTGCTGAACATCTCCGCACTGTTCCCCGAGATCTTCCGCACCACGGAGGAGCGCGCACGGGGGAATGTGCCGCGGCAGATCTTCGCAATTCTCGGGATGGTGCTCGGCACGGCGGGAGCGCCGGCCCTGTACGGCGCGCTCGGCTGGCCGGGCATGGCCATCGTGCTGGCCGTGGTGTGCTTCGTGCTGCTGGTGTGGTCGTTCTTCGGGGGCATGATCGAGCGGCGCGCTCCCGAGGTGTCGTCCGAGGCGGCGGAGTCCATGAGCTGGGGCGATCAGCTGACCTACACGTTCCGCAACAGGGCGTTCGTCCCCTACGTGCTCGGCTCGCTGTTCGTGCAGACGTCGATCGCCGTGATCCTCGCCGCGATCCCGTTCTACGTGCGCTACTCCCTGCACGCGCCCGAGGGGGAGGGGAGCCTGCTGCTCGGCGCCATCTTCGTCACTGCGATCCCGTCGATCGTGCTGTGGAGCGCGGTCGTGCGGCGCACCTCGCCGCGCACCGCCCTGCTCTGGAGCGTCGCGGTGTTCGGGGTCGCGGTCCTCGGGTATCTCGTGCCATCGAGCGTGCTCGGCGCGGCGCTGGTCGGCGTGGCGGTGGGCGTCGGTGTCGGCGGACTGCTCCAACTGCTCGAGGTCATGCTGTCGCAGATCATCGACGACGATGCCGTGCGCACGGGCCACCGCCGCGAGGGCGCCTACTTCGGGGTGAACGGCTTCGTGGTGCGCGGTTCGGTGGTGCTGCAGGCGATCGTGGCCGCCGTGGTGCTGACCGCGTCCGGCTTCGACGCCACGCTGAAGGACGCGCAGCCCGACACCGTCGACGGTGGCATCCGGCTGATGCTCGCGGTCATCCCGCTCGGGTTCACCGCGCTCGCGTGGCTGTGCTTCTGGCTCTACCCCATCCGCACCCGCGACCTCTGAGCTCGGCACGCCTGACGGAAAGAGACGACTACGACTGAGCCCGCCGCGCCTCCCACCCCGTGCGCACCATGTCGTCGACCGTGTACCGCATGGCCCAGTCGAGGTCGCGGGCGGCGAGTTCGCCGGTCGCGACGATGCGGTCGGGGTCGCCGGGGCGGCGGGGGCCGATCTCGGGCGTGAAATCGATGCCGGTCACGCGCACCATCGCGTCCATGATCTGCTTCACGCTGAGCCCGTCGCCCGAGCCGAGGTTGTACGCGGGCTCGATCGGGCGTCCGTCGGCGAGGCGCTGAGCCGCCGCGACATGGGCGGCCGCGATGTCGCCGACGTGCACGTAGTCGCGCACGTTGGTGCCGTCTTCCGTGGCGTAGTCGTCGCCGAAGATCTTCGGGGTGCGGCCGGCGAGCAGCGCCTCGAAGACGATCGGGAAGAGGTTGTGCGGGCTGACGTCGTAGACGGTCGGATCAGCGGAGCCCACCACGTTGAAGTACCGCAGCGAGGTGTGGCGCAGCGGCCGCTCCGAGTCGGCGGTCGCGATGCCCTGGTCGCGCAGCAGCCATTCGCCGATGAGCTTCGACTCGCCGTAGGGGCTGGCCGGACGCTTCGCGGTGTCTTCGACGACGAGCGCGACATCGGGGGTGCCGAACACAGCGGCGGACGACGAGAACACGATGTTGGCGACGCCGGTGGCCGCCATCGCCTCCAGGATCACCCGGGTGCCCTCGACGTTCTGCGCGTAGGTGTGCAGGGGGCGCTGCACCGAGACTCCGGCGTACTTGTACCCGGCGACGTGGATCACGCCCACCGCGTCATGGTCGCGCAGGGTCTTCTCGACGAGCGCGCGGTCGAGGATGCTGCCCTGCACGAACGGCACGCCCTGGGGCACGAACGACGGGATGCCGCTGGAGAGGTCGTCGAGCACGACGGGGGTGAGGTCGGCGTCGGCGAGGGCGCGCACCACGTGCGCACCGATGTAGCCGGCGCCGCCGGTCACGATCCAGGACATTGCTTTCCTCTCCTGCCGCGGCGTCATCGCGGCCCGATGGACCATTCTCTCAGTCGTCGCGGTGGGCACCCGCGGCGGGGATGACCGTGAACAGGACGGGAGAGGCGAATCCGGATGCCGCGAACGCGGCCGTCACGGCGTCCGACACGGGGTCGACGGCATCCTGCTCGACCAGCGCGATCGTGGCGCCGCCGAAGCCCCCACCGGTCATGCGCGCACCGAGGGCTCCCGCCGCGAGTGCGGAGTCGACCGCGGTGTCGAGCTCCGGGATCGAGATCTCGAAATCGTCGCGCATCGACGCGTGCGAGGCGACGAGGAGATCGCCGATCCCCCGCACACCCTCTTCGCGGAGCACGCGCACCGTGTCGCGCACGCGCTGGTTCTCGCTGACGATGTGGCGCACACGGCGGAACGTGACGTCGTCCATGAGCGCCTGCGCGCGGGGAAGGTCGGCGGTGGTCAGGTCGCGCAGCGCGGGCACGCCCATGATCGCGGCGCCGCGCTCGCAGGAGGCACGGCGTTCGCGGTAGCCGCCGGTCGAGTGCGCGTGCTTCACGCGGGTGTCGATCACGAGGATCGCGAGTCCGGCTGCGGCGACGCCGAGCGGCACCGGCTGGGTCTCGAGCGAGCGGCAGTCGAGGAAGATCGCGGTGTCGGGGGCGCCGAGCATCGAGGCCATCTGGTCCATGATCCCGGTGGGTGCTCCGACGGCCTCGTTCTCGGCGCGGCGTCCCACGCGAGCGAGGGCCGTGCCGTCGAGTCCGGTGTGCCACAGGTCGTTCAGGGCGGATGCCGTGGCCCCCTCGATCGCCGCCGACGAGGAGAGACCCGCGCCCACCGGCACGTCGGACGCGATCGCGATGTCGAGCCCGCCGATGTGATCGGCATCGGGTGCGGCCTGATGCAGCGCCCAGGCGACGCCGAGCGGGTACGCGGCCCATTCCGCGATGGCCGGATGCGCGCCCGCCGCGGTGGGGAAGAGACTGTCGAGGTCGTCGATGCCCACCTCGACCGGCTCGGGGGCGAACGTGGAGCTCACCCGGATGCGGTCGTCGTCACGGCGCCCGACCGCAGCCGCGGTGCGCTGCGGGATGGCGAACGGCAGGACGAAGCCGTCGTTGTAGTCGGTGTGCTCGCCGATGAGGTTCACGCGTCCCGGCGCCGACCAGGAGCCTTCGGGCTCGTGGCCGGTGAGAGCAGTGAACAGGGCACGAGCGTCGTGGACGGCGGTCATGCGGAGGCGCCTCCCTCGCCCGGCTGCCGCGCGGCGCGCTCTATCGCCTCACGGAGACGCGCGGCACCCGCCTCGGGAGGGACCTCCGCGGTCCAGGCGCCCATCGCGGCCTCGGAACCGGCGAGGAACTTCAGCTTGTCGGCGGCGCGGCGGGGGCTCGTCAGCTGCAGGTGCAGTCTCACGGTGTCGCGGCCGATGTGCACGGGGGCCTGGTGCCACGCGGCGATGTACGGGGTCGGGGAGCCGTAGAGCGCATCGACCCCGCGCAGCAGCCGCAGGTAGAGCGGAGCGAGCTCATCGAGTTCGGCGGCTTTCGTCTCGGCGAAGTCGGGCACGTGGCGGTGCGGCATCAGGTGCACCTCGAGCGGCCAGCGTGCGGCGAACGGCACGAATGCCGTCCAGTGCTCGCCGCGGAACACCACGCGTTCGGATGCCTGCTCGGACTCGAGGATGCGTGCGAACAGGTCGGGGGCGGTCCGGTCGATCGCGTCGAGCACGCGTGCGGTGCGCGGGGTCACGAAGGGGTAGGCGTAGATCTGTCCGTGCGGATGCGGCAGGGTCACGCCGATCGCCTCGCCGCGGTTCTCGAAGGGGAACACCTGCTCGATGCCGGGGAGTGCCGAGAGGGCGGCCGTGCGGTCGGCCCATGCCTCGATCACGGTGCGGGCGCGGGTGACGGTCTGCGTGCCGAAGGAACCGGTGTGCTCGGGGCTGAAGCACACGACCTCGCAGCGTCCGACCGAGGTGCGGGTGCGGCCGAGGTCGAGGGTGGCGAGGTCGTCGAGCCCACGCGGGGCGTCGGCTGCCGCCGGGGCGTCGCCGACGGCCTGGGCGAGTGCGGGTCCGAAGGCGGGGGAGCGGTTCTCGAACACCGCGACGTCGTAGCGCGACGGCACCTCCGACGGATTCGTCGGCGTCTGCGGGGCGAGCGGATCCGCGTCGGCCGCGGGCATCATGACGCGGTTCTGCCGGTTCGCGGCGACCGTGATCCAGTCGCCGGTGAGCACGTCGAGGCGCATGGTGGCGGTGCTGGGGCGTGGATCGAGGTCGCGGGTGTCGATGGCGCGCTCGGCCCCGAGGACGGTGTCGGGATCGTCGTAGTAGATCAGGTCGCGGCCATCGGCGAGGGTGGTGGTCCGTCGGACGACGCCGGCGCCGAGAGTGTCGGTTCGCAACTCAGGAAGATCGGGCGTGTTCACGTCAACATGCTACGCAGGGCCGTATGGTAACGTCAACATCGAGGAGTTGTGAAAGGAGGGCGGCGGATGACCGAGCGCGGTGCGAACGCGACGGCTCCCACGGGACGCGTGTCGATGGCCATGGTCGCCGCTCGGGCCGGAGTCTCCGGACAGACCGTCTCGCGCGTCGCCAACGGCAGCCCGCGCGTGGATCCCGCGACCCGCGCCAGGGTCGAGGAGGCGATGGCTGCCCTCGGCTACCGTCCGCATCGCGCCGCACGGGCGCTGCGCACCGGGCGCTCGCAGACGATCGGCCTCGTCGTCACCACCCTCGCCACGATCGGCAACTCCCGCATGCTGCAGGCCACGGCCGAGGCGGCGGCGCAAC
The DNA here is from genome assembly GCF_037150835.1 of Microbacterium sp. LB12. Taxonomy (NCBI): domain Bacteria; kingdom Bacillati; phylum Actinomycetota; class Actinomycetes; order Micrococcales; family Microbacteriaceae; genus Microbacterium; species Microbacterium sp. LB12. The sequence continues at coordinate 793,312 of NZ_JBBCPF010000001.1, forward strand.
GGGGCTATGCCCTCACGGTGGTCACCGCGGCGGACGGCGTCGGGGCGGCGTTCGAACGGCTCGCCGAGCAGGAGGTCGACGGGGCGATCGTCCTGAACGAGGCGTCCGCGCAGGTGCCGGGAGCGCAGCCGCCCCCCGGGCTGCGACTGGTCGTGGTCGATGCTCCCACCGACGGCCCCTTCGCGTCCGTCCACAGTGATCATCGCGGAGGCGCAGCGGCTGCCACAGCCCGGCTCCTCGCGCTCGGGAATGAGAGCGTGCATCACCTCGCCGGTCCTGCCGACTCCTTCGCCGCGGCTGAGCGCGAGCAGGGTTGGCGCGAGGCGCTGGCGGCGGCGGGTGTGCCTCGCCCGGAGGTCGTGCGCGGTGACTGGAGCGCCGATTCGGGTTTCGCCGCAGGATGCGCGCTGCTCGATGCGACCGCCGTGTTCTGCGCCAACGACCAGATGGCCTTGGGGCTGCTGCGCGCCCTCGCCGAGGCGGGTCGGGGCGTTCCCGAGCAGGTCAGCGTGATCGGCTTCGACGATCTGCCGGATGCGGCGAACTATCGCCCTCCGCTCACCACGATCCGCCAGGACTTCGAGGCGCTGGCCGCCCGTGCCGTCGCCCTGCTGGTCGCGGAGATCGAAGGCTCGGGCGGAGCGCTCGCGGGCGCGGATGTCGTGCCGACGCGCCTCGTCGAGCGTGCGAGCGCCGGCCCGCGCTGAGCCCTGCTGCATCGTCCGGTGAATCTGCGCCGGATGCCCATTCCGCCGCGCCCGCGAAAGCTCCCGAAGAACGATGCGGATTCCGCAATCGAAATCGCCTTGAGGCTAGCAATCGCGCAGTCATGGGTATAGATTCTCGCTCAGATCACAAACAAGTGCTCTACAACATTGTCGTATTCGTAGCTCGCCGATGAGTCTGCCCGAGGCTCGTCCGCACCGAATGGAAAGTACGTGACCATGCACTCGACCAAACCCACGACGAAGTGGGCGATGCTCGGCCTGTCCTATCTGGTCCTGATCGCCTGCTTCATCCCCTACATCGGCTGGAGCGTCAGCCTGCTCGACATCTCCGCGGAGTTCGACCTGAGCGCCGCGCAGGCGGGGCTCCTGGGCTCCATCACCGCTCTCGTCGGCGGCCTCGTGCTGCCGTTCGCGGGCATCATCGGCGACCGCTGGGGAATCAAGCGCATCATCCTCGTCGGCATCGCCGCCGCGATCGTCGGACAACTGCTCTTCGCCTGGGCGCCCGACTACACCCTGCTCATGCTGGGCCGCGCGATCAGCGGCATCGGCGTGGGGCTGCTCTTCGTCGGCCCGTACACGATGGCCGTCAACTGGTTCGAGCGGGAGCGCCGCAGCGGCATCGCCCTCGGTGTCATGTTCACCTCGGACGGCATCGGTACGGCCTTCGCGCTCTACGTCTTCGCACTGCTCCTGGTCGCGGTGGGCTGGCGCACCGGCTCCGCGATCGGCGGGGGCCTGCTGGCCGTGGTGTTCCTCATCGCCGCCCTGTTCCTGAAGGATGCCCCGCGCGACGACGCTCCCGGCGTGGCCGAGGAAGCGGACACTTCCGGGCGTTCGCTCGTGAGCTGGCTGTTCAGCCGCAACGTGCTCATCGCCGCGGCGTTCTTCATCGGCGAGTGGGGCATCTTCGCCGTGGTCGCCGTCTGGATGCCGACGATCCTCATCGAAGGCGCCGGCTGGGACCCCGCGCTCGCCGGTCTCTTCTCCTCGCTGTACGTGCTGATCGGCATGATCACCTCGATCGTCTTCGGGCTCGTGTCCGACCGGATGGGGCGTCGCAAGGGTCTGATCGTCGCGGCAGGACTGGCGATGACCGTGTTCCTCGGTGCGCTCACGCTGAGCCTGGCGTCGGGCGACTACGTCCTGGTCGCGCTGTTCCTGCCGCTCGTCGGCCTCGGCGTCTACACGGGTATGCCGCTCGCGCTCGCCCTGGCTGCGGAATCGGTGCCGACGCGCATGATCGGCGCGGTGAACGGCTTCGTCCTGGGTATCGGCTTCATCGTCGGCGGGTTCGTCTACCCGTACCTGCTCGGTGTCGTGAAGGATGCGACGGGCGACTACACGATCGGCTTCGTGGCCATGGTCGCGGCGACGTTCGTGCTGAACTTCGTGTGCGCGCTGTTCGCCAAGGACGTCCGTCGGGTTCCGCAGGAGGCCGTGATCGTCTGACGGCTGCCGCATCGACGAAGGGCCCCGATCGCGGATTGCGATCGGGGCCCTTCTCTGCCGCCGCGGGTCAGGAGGCGTGACCGCGGGTCAGGAGTCGAAGCCGAGCTTGCACTTCTCCAGCACCCAGAGCCACAGTCCCTGTTTGCCGCCACGGCGGTCGGATCGCGCCATCTGTGCCGCCGTGAACCGGATCGCCGGCCACGCGAAAGGCTCGGGCGGGAACGGGAAGGGGCGGCGGCGCACGAGCTTCGACCGGACGCGTTCCGTGTCCTCGCCGTGCAGGAGGTCGAGCATCGCGTCCGCCGCGAAACGCGTCGACGCCACCCCTAGACCGGTGAACCCGGACGCCGACACGACCTGGCCGTGGAACGCGCGGGTGAAGAACGCGAAGAAGCGGCTACAAGTGTCGATCATGCCGCCCCAGGCATGGCTGATGCGCACCCCCTCGAGCTGCGGGAACAGCACGCCCATGTGCACGGCGAGTCGCTGGAACGTGGGTTCGCTGGCGTCGTACTCCGGGGTGATCCGTTTGCCGAAGTGGTAGATCGCGTCGTAGCCGCCGAGGAGCAGCCGGTCGTTGCCGTCGGCATCTTTGAGTAGTCGCATGTAGTGGAACCGGCTGTTCAGGTCGGTCACGCCCTGTCGCTTCTCCCAGCCGAGGCTGTCGCGCTGGGCTGGCGTCAGCGGCTCGGTCACGACCGCGTAGTCGTAGACGGGCACCGTGAACAGTCGGTTGCGGCGCAGCAGCGAGCGGAAGCCGTTGGTGGCGAGTGCCGCGTGTCGGGCGGTGATGCGACCGTGCGGCGTCTCGACGGCCACGCCGGCGCCGCGACCGAGGTTCACGATCCGCGTCGCCGGGGTGCTCTCGTGCACCCGGCACCCGAGGCGGATGCAGGCGTCGAGCAGTCCCATGGCGAGCTTGGCGGGATTCAGGGTCACGCCCTCCTCGGTCGCCCAGCCGCCCACTCGCGCGGCAGCCGTGCGCACCTGCGCCTGCAGTTCCTCGTCCGCCAGCACGACGATGGAGGAGTCCGCCGCAGCGAGGTTCCGGATGGTCGCCTCCTGGTGGGGCTCGGTGGCGAGCTTGATCACCCCGTGCGGCTGGATGTCGCAGTCGATCCCGTACCGGTCGATCGTCGCGAGGAGGTCCGCGAGGTTCTGCGCGCCGAGCCTCGCGGCCAGCTTCTCCTCGCCCGCGACGTGGATGACGGCGTTGGCACGGCCGTGGGTCAGGCTCGGCTCGCAGAAACCGCCGTTGCGTCCGGATGCTGCCCAGGCGATGCGGTTCGCCTCGACGAGCACCACTTCGCGGTCGGGGTACCGCTCCTTCGAGCGCAGCGCGGTCCAGAGCCCGGCGTAGCCGCCGCCGACCACGACGAGGTCGGCGGTGGTGTCCTCGTCGAGCCGCGGGAGGGAGGGGCGATGATCGAGATCGTCCAGCCAGAACGGGGTGCGGCGGGCGTCGGCGATCGCCGCGGCGGCCTTCCCCCAGTCGGCATGCTGCTCGGCTCGTTCGAAGCTCGTCGGTGTCTGCACGGCGGGTGCCCTCCTCGTCTCTGTGCTGATCCGGGTCCCGCCGCAGCGCGGAGCTCGTCGCGCCGTCGCGGGAGTTCCGAGGCCGATGTCCCGCACGAATGATGCATCGAGCAGAAGTGAGCCAAAGATATGTTGGATCAGCAAGTTGTCTGCTTCAAGATTATTGGATCGACCGAAAGAACGCGACATCTATTGTCAATTCCGCAAGCAAAGACTAGGCTGGCCAGCACTCACAACGGTCAACGACGACAGGAGATTCGCGTCATGTCACTGCAGGTACCCGCGCCCACGCCTCAGCTCTTCATCGACGGTGCCTACACCGACGGCACCGGAAGCGAGCGCTTCGAGGTGATCAGCCCGGCGACGGGCGAGCGGATCGCCGCGCTCCCCGTTCCCACCGTGGGCGACCTCGACCGCGCGGTCGCCGCCGCCAACCGCGCCCAGCGGGAATGGCGCAAGGTCAACGTGTGGGAGCGGGCGCAGATCTGCCACCGCATCGGCGACATCATCTCGCTGCACGTCGAGGAGCTCGCCCTGCTGCAGACCCTCGAGCAGGGCAAGCCGCTCGCCGAGTCGCGCGCCGACGTCAACGAGGCGGCGCAGCTGTTCCACCTCCACGCCGAAGACGCACTGCGCCTCTACGGTGAGACGCTGCCCTCCTCCGACCCGCAGAAGCGCATGCACACCTGGCGGCAGGCCGTCGGCACGTGGGCGATCATCACGCCGTGGAACTTCCCGCTGCTCATGTTCACCGAGTTCGCCGCCCCGGGCCTCGCGACCGGCAACGCGCTCGTCGTGAAGCCGCCGATCCACACCTCGCTGACGGTGCTGAAGGCCATGGAGTACCTGGCCGAGGCGGGGCTCCCGGACGGACTGGTCAACATCCTGCCCGGTGAGGGCGCGTTCGGATCCCAGCTCGTCTCGCACCCCGGCATTCACGCGGTCGGCTTCATCGGGTCGTCGGCGACCGGCGCGAAGATCCAGGCCACGGCGGGACTCAAGCGCTCCATCATGGAGTGCTCCGGCAACGGCCCGGTCGTCGTGCTCGACGACGCGAACATCGAGCGCGCCGCCAAGGCCGCGGTCGACTCGGCGTTCTACTGCGCGGGGCAGGTGTGCTGCGCCACCGAGCGCGTGATCGTGCACCGGCACGCCCACGACGCCTTCGTCGAGGCCGCGCTCGCCTATGCGAAGACCGTGAAGCTCGGCGACCCGTTCGACCCGTCGACCAACCTCGGCCCGCTGAACAACGCCGGCGTCGCCGAGAAGATGGACCGCCACCTGAACGAGGCCCGCGCGCTCGGGTTCGACGTGCTGCTCGGCGGCGGACGGGCATCCGGCTTCGCGACCGACCTGTACTACGACTTCACGATCGTCGACGGCGTGACCGAGCAGTCGCTGCTGTCGCGTGAGGAGTCCTTCGGCCCGGTGCTGCCCATCATCACCGCACAGGACGACGACGACGCGCTGCGCATCGCGAACGCCGACTCGCTCGGTCTGCAGTCGGCCGTGTTCACCCGCGACATCGCCCGTGGCTTCCGCTTCCTCGAGGAGCTGGAGACCGGGCAGGTGCTGCTCAACGAGTCGAACGGCTGGTGGGACATCAACATGCCGTTCGGCGGCGCCGGGGGCAAGGGCACCGGATGGGGTCGCATCGGCGGCATGTACACGCTGCAGGACATGACCGACCTGCGCACCTCCGTCATCCACATCGGCGACTGATCGATGATCGGGCGGCGGTCGCACCACGGTGCGGCCGCCGCCCGTCTATAGGATGAGGGACGTCACGCTGAGCCGAGGAGGGCCTCAATGCCGGATCGCGAACAGTCGGCCTCGCACCTCGACCTGGACGACCTCGATCGCAAGCTGATCGCCGCGCTGCAGATCGACGGTCGTACGCCGTTCAGCGTCCTCGCGCAGGATCTCGGCGTCTCGGCATCGTCGGTGCGCTACCGCGTGCAGCGGCTGCAGGACAGCGGCCTGTTCCAGATCGTGGGCATCGCGAACCCGCTCAACATCGGGTTCGACCGGCTCGCGCTGATCGGCGTGCGCTGCGCGCCCGGTACCGGTCCCGACGTGTGCGAGGCGATGTCCGCGCTGCCCGAGACGAGCTACGTCGTGCTCACCAGCGGGTCCTTCGACGTGATGGTGGAAGTGGTCTGCCGCGACATCGACCACTACACCGAGCTGATGTTCGGCACCCTGCAGAAGATCCCCGGCGTGCTGCAGACCGAGTCGTTCTTCGTGCTGAAGGCGCACAAGCTCGCGTACGGCTGGGGCGTCGGCGACAACCGCTGATCCGATAGCGCGGTTGCGCGCGATCGGAGTCTCGTGCCATGATCCTGGAAAGCGTTTTCCTGCACGGATGGGGAAGACGCGGGAACGACTCTCCCCGCGACAGGAACGGAACACAATGGCACAGGCGAGCACCCGCGAGATCGGGATCATCATGAACGGCGTCACCGGGCGGATGGGGTACCGCCAGCACCTGGTGCGCTCGATCCTCGCGATCCGCGACGAGGGCGGCATCGAGCTTCCCGACGGCTCGCGCATCACGGTCAAGCCGCTCCTGGTGGGCCGCAACGAGGCCACGCTCGCCGAGCTCGCCGCACTGCACGGCATCGAGGACTGGACCACCGACCTCGACGCCGCCCTCGCCGACCCGCAGTGGGAGATCTACGCCGACTTCCTGGTGACCAAGGCCCGCGCCACCGCCATCCGCAAGGCCATCGCCGCAGGCAAGGCCATCTACACCGAGAAGCCCACCGCCGAATCGCTCGAGGAGGCGCTGGAGCTCGCCCGCCTCGCCGATGCGGCCGGCGTGAAGACCGGCGTCGTGCACGACAAGCTCTACCTCCCGGGCCTGCAGAAGCTCAAGCGCCTGATCGACTCCGGATTCTTCGGCCGCATCCTCTCGGTGCGCGGCGAGTTCGGCTACTGGGTGTTCGAGGGCGACTGGCAGCCCGCGCAGCGACCCAGCTGGAACTACCGCACGGAAGACGGCGGCGGCATCATCACCGACATGTTCCCGCACTGGAACTACGTGCTGGAGAACCTGTTCGGCGAGGTCACCAGCGTCTACGCCCAGGCCGCGGTGCACATCGCCGACCGCTGGGACGAGAAGGGTGAGCACTACACCGCCACGGCCGAGGACGCCGCGTACGGCATCTTCGAGATCGCCGGCGGCATCACGGCCACGATCAACTCCAGCTGGACCGTGCGCGTCAACCGCGACGAGCTGGTCGAGTTCCAGGTCGACGGCACGCACGGCTCCGCGGTCGTCGGACTCTTCGGCGCCAAGATCCAGCCGCGCAACGCCACCCCGAAGCCGGTGTGGAACCCCGACCTGGAAGACACCCGCGACTACGACGCCGACTGGCAGAACGTGCCGACCAACGAGGTGTTCCTGAACGGCTTCCGCCAGCAGTGGGAGGAGTACCTGGTCTCGTACGTCGAGGGCACCGAGTACGCCTTCGACCTGCTCGCCGGAGCCCGCGGTGTGCAGTTCGCCGAGGCCGGTCTGACCTCCAGCGCCGAGGGCCGCAAGGTCGCCCTGTCGGCACTGGCCCTGGACTGACGCGATGAGTGCTCTCCGCCTCCTCTCCGCCGACGGTGCGGTGACGGATGCCGTGCTGAACGACGGTGGCTCGTACACCCGTCCGACAGCGCCGCTGCGCAGCCGCGTCGCCTACGCGGCCGCCCACGTCGTGCCGAAGACGCACGCCGACAACACGCCGGGTCAGCCCGCCGACATCGACTGGGACGCCACGCTCGCCTTCCGCCGTAGCGTGTACTCCTGGGGTCTCGGCGTCGCCGACGCGATGGACACCGCCCAGCGCAACATGGGGCTGGACGCCGCGGCCACCCGCGAGCTGATCGCCCGCAGTGCCGAGGTCGCCCGCGAGGAGGGCGGCTCGGTCGTGGTCGGGGTGAACACCGACCACATCGCCGAGACGCACATCTCGATCGAGCAGGTCATCGCCGCGTACCTCGAACAGCTGCACTTCACCGAGGAGCAGGGGGCGGGACCCGTGCTCATGGCCTCCCGGCACCTCGCCCGGGTGGCCACGGGGGCCGAGGACTACCGTCGCGTCTACCGTGAGGTGCTCTCGCGGGCGACCGTGCCGGTGGTGCTGCACTGGCTGGGCACGGCGTTCGATCCCGAGCTTGCCGGGTACTTCGGTGCCGACGACTGGGAGACCGCGTCCGGCGTGCTGCTCGATGTCATCAAGGAGAACCCTGGCAAGGTCGCCGGCGTCAAGATGAGCCTGCTCAACGCCGAGTCCGAGATCTCCGTGCGGGAGCGCCTTCCCGAGGGCGTGCGCATGTTCACGGGCGATGACTTCAACTACGTCGGTCTGATCGGCGGCGACACGGTGGGTCAGGGCGATTCGCATTCCGATGCGCTGCTCGGCGCGTTCGCCGCGATCACCCCGGTGGCCTCGGCCGCGATCCAGGCGTTGGATGCCGGCGACGCGGAGGCGTACCTGCGCATCCTCGGTCCGACCGAGGCGCTCAGCCGTCAGGTGTTCGCCGCGCCCACCTTCTACTACAAGACGGGTGTCGCGTTCCTGGCATGGCTGAACGGGCATCAGTCGGCGTTCCAGATGGTCGGCGGCCTGCACTCCGCGCGCAGCCTGCCGCATCTGAGTCGCATCGTCGAGCTGGCGAACGCCTCGCTCGCCCTGGAGCAGCCCGAGCTCGCCCGGGAACGGTGGCACGGGATGCTCCGCCTGAACGGAGTGGACGCGTGACCGCCGGCCCGGACCCGCGCCTCTCGATCAACCAGGCGACCATCAAGCATGCCGGCCTCGCGACCGCCCTCCGCGTCACGGCTGAGGCGGGGGTGCAGGCCATCGGTCTGTGGCGGGAGCCCGTGAACGAGGTGGGCCTCGCCGTCGCGGCCCGGATGCTGAACGACTCGGGCCTGCGCTTCTCGACACACTGCCGTGGCGGATTCTTCACGCTGCCGGCGGGGTCGGAACGTGACGCCGCCCTCGACGACAACCGCCGCGCGATCGAGGAGACGGCGACGCTCGCCGCCGCAGGGGCCGCCGGGTCGACGGCGGTGCTCGTGCTGGTCGCGGGCGGGCTGCCTGCGGGATCGCGCGACCTCGTCGGCGCCCGCGAGCGCGTCCGGGATGCGATCGGCGTGCTGGCGTCCGAGGCGAAGGCGGCGGGGGTGACGCTCGCGATCGAGCCGCTGCATCCCATGTACGCCTCGGACCGGGCGGTCGTCTCGACCCTGGGCCAGGCGCTCGACATCGCCGCCGACTTCGAGCCCGAGGTCGTCGGTGCGGCGGTCGACACGTTCCACATCTGGTGGGATCCGCAGGTGCTCGACCAGATCGCGCGGGCCGGCCGCGAGGGACGCATCGCCACATACCAGGTGTGCGACTGGAAGACGCCGCTCGCGGCGGACGTGCTGCTGTCCCGGCACTACACGGGTGATGGGGTGATCGACTTCGGCTCGCTGACGAGGGCGGTGGTCGCGACCGGGTACGACCGCGACATCGAGGTGGAGATCTTCAACGCCGACATCTGGGCGGATGCTCCGGACCGTGTGGTGCGCCGCACAGCCGACTCGTTCGCCGCCGCGGTGTCCCCGCACCTCCGGTGACGCAGGTCCTGGGCGTGCGGCCCGTCGGCGGCGGCGCTGTTCCTCGGCCAGTAGGCTCTGGGGCATGACAAAGCCCGCATCGTCCGCGGAGCGACCGTCCGCGTCGCGCGCCCGTCGTCACCCCGGCGGCGCGCCCACCCTGCACGATGTCGCCCGGGAGGCCGGGGTGTCGCTGGCGACGGCATCACGTGTGCTCAACGGCTCCGAGCGCAAGGTCGCGGAGTCGTTCCGTGAGCGCGTCGAGTCCGCTGCCGCCGACCTCGGCTACACGGCGAACGTCTCCGCGCAGGCGACCGCTCGGGGAACCTCGCCGGTCATCGCTCTGCTGGTCGCCGACATCGCCGACCCCTATTTCGGTCTGATCGCGTCCGGAGTCGCCCGCGGTGCCGACGAGCTCGGCCTCGTCGTGACGATTTCCATCACCGACCGCGATCCTGCCCGCGAGGCGCGGATCGTCCGCGCCCTGCGAGGGCAGCGACCGCAGGGCCTCATCCTCGTCGCGTCCCGCACGCAGGAGCCGATGGAGGCCGAGACCACGCACGAGCTGGCGGAGTTCGCGCGGCTGGGCGGCCGGAGCGTGTCCTTCGGGCCGGACGGCGCCGGTGATCGCCGCGTCGTGATCGACAACCGTGCCGGTGCCGAGGCACTCGGCCGGCGCATGGGCGAGCTCGGCTACCGCTCCGCCATCGCTCTCGGAGCCGCCGAGGGCGCGCGCACCTCGGACGACCGTCTGGACGGTTTCCGTGCCGGTTTCGAGAGCGCGGGCGGTGCCGTCACGAGCACCCTCCGGCGGGACTTCCGACGCGAGTCCGGTTACGAGGGCATGGCGGCCGCGCTCGCCGAGGGGGTCGCCCCGGGGACGCTGGTCTTCGCGATCAGCGACGTGATCGCGATCGGGGCGATGTCGGCCATCCGCGACGCCGGACGGGAGGTCGGCGCCGACATCGCCGTGTGCGGCTTCGACGACGTGCCGGCCAGCAGCGACGTGACGCCCGCGCTCACGACCGTGCGCGTGCCGTTGAGCGAGGTCGGATATCAGGCGTTCCGCGCGACCGTCGATGCGGATTGGGAACAGCCGCCGCTGCCGCTCGAGGTGGTCGTGCGCGCGAGCACCCCCGGGATCGTGGCGTGACCCGGGTCGTGCTGGCCCCGGACAGTTTCAAGGGCACGATCACGGCGGCGGATGCCGCGACGGCGCTGGCGCAGGGGTGGGCGACGCTCGATCCCACCGCCGAGTTCGTGCACCGGCCCATGGCCGACGGCGGTGAGGGCACGGTCGCCGCGTTCGAGGCGGCGGTGCCGGGCGCACGGCGGATGCCGGTCGCGGTCGAAGGTCCCACGGGTGCAGTCATCGACGCGTTCTGGCTGCTGCTGCCGCCGACCGCCGACGCCCCGGACGGAACCGCGGTCGTCGATCTCGGCTCCACCTCGGGCATCGAGCTGCTGGACGAGCTGCGCCCCTGGGATGCCGACACAACCGGTCTCGGACAGGCGATGGCCGCCGCGCTCGACCACGGCGTCTCGCGTCTCGTCGTCGGCATCGGATCGAGCGCCTCGACCGACGGGGGCACCGGGATGCTCACCGCGCTCGGCGCCCGCTTCCTCGATGCCGCCGGCGCTCCTGTCGCCCGCGGCGCACGGGGTCTCGGCGACATCGCCACGGTCGATCTGTCCGGGTTGCGCGCGGCCCCCGAGGTGCGCGTGCTCACGGACGTCACGAATCCGCTCACCGGTCCGCGGGGCGCCGCGGCGGTCTTCGGGCCGCAGAAGGGTCTGCGCGAGGCGGACGACATCGCACTCGCCGATGACGGTCTGGGTCGTCTCGCGGCACTGCTCGGCCTCGATGCGACGCTTCCCGGGAGTGGCGCGGCGGGTGGCACCGGCGGCGCGCTCGTCGTCTGGGGTGCGGTGCTGGCACCGGGGGCGGCCGAGGTGGCAGAGCTCATCGGGCTGGCCGATGCGATCGCCGACGCCGACGTCGTCATCACGGGGGAAGGGTCCTACGATGGGCAGTCCGGCGACGGCAAGGTGCCCTCGTTCCTGGCATCCCTCGCCGCCTCCGCGGGAGCCCGCGCGATGCTCGCGGCCGGCCGCATCGCCGACGACTCCGACACGTCTCTGTTCGCCGCATCCGCCTCGCTCACCGTGCTCGCCGGGTCGGCGGACGCCGCGCTCGCCGAACCCGCGCGCTGGCTGCGCGACGCCGGAGCCGCACTGGCTCGCGCCGCAGCATCCTGACCCGGACTCCCCGCGCCAGACGGATCTGGCACCTCCCGTCGGAACAACTGGCCGTTTCCGACAGCAGGTGTCAACTCCGCAGGCCGACCTTGCAGGCTCGTCAGCCCCCGAGGGCGGCGGACACCACGGCGCGCGCTTCGGCCTGCACCTCGGCGAGGTGCTCGGCGCCGCGCAGGCTCTCGGCGTACAGCTTGTAGACGTCCTCGGTGCCGGAGGGGCGCGCGGCGAACCACGCGTGCGCGGTCTGCACCTTGAGGCCGCCGATCGCCGCGCCGTTGCCGGGCGCGTGCGAGAGCTTCGCGGTGATCTCCTCGCCCGCGAGCGTCGTCGCCGTCACGGCCTCGGGCGCGAGCTTGCCGAGGGTGGCCTTCTGCTCGGGGGTCGCGGGGGCATCGACGCGCTGGTACGCGGAGGCGCCGAACGCCTGCTCGAGCTCGGCGTAGCGTTCCGACGGCGACTTGCCCGTCACCGCGATGATCTCGGCCGCCAGCAGGCACAGAAGGATGCCGTCCTTGTCGGTCGACCACACCGAGCCGTCCTTGCGCAGGAACGAGGCTCCGGCGGACTCCTCGCCGCCGAAAGCAACCGAGCCGTCGAGCAGGCCGGGGACGAACCACTTGAATCCGACCGGGACCTCCAGCAGACGTCGGCCCAGCGACTCGGCGACACGGTCGATGATCATCGACGACACCAGGGTCTTGCCGATCGCGGCGTCGCGCGGCCACTCCTGCCGGTGCGAGAACAGGTAGTCGATCGCCACCGCGAGGTAGTGGTTCGGGTTCATGAGCCCGGCATCCGGGGTGACGATGCCGTGCCGGTCGGCGTCGGCGTCGTTCCCGGTGAGCACGTCGTACGAGCCCTTCTTCGCGACCAGCGACGCCATGGCCGACGGCGACGACGGATCCATCCGGATCTTCTCGTCCCAGTCCAGGGTCATGAAGCGCCAGGTCGGGTCGACCTCGGGGTTCACGACGTCGAGGTCGAGGTCGTGCATCTCGGCGATCAGCGCCCAGTACTCGACCGATGCTCCGCCCAGCGGGTCGGCGCCGATGCGCACGCCCGCGGTGCGGATCGCGTCGATGTCGATGATCGACGGCAGGTCGCGCACGTAGGCGTCGCGGAAGTCGTAGCCGGTGATCGCGTCCCAGTCGATGTCGGCGAACCGCTCGAGCTTGACGCCCTCGAGCCCGGCCCCGATCAGCGCGTTCGCCCGGTCGGCGATCCAGCCGGTCGCGTCGGTGTCGGCAGGTCCGCCGTGCGGGGGGTTGTACTTGAAGCCTCCGTCGCGCGGCGGGTTGTGCGAGGGCGTGACGACGATGCCGTCCGCGCGCCCCGGGTCGTCCGCGGCGCGACCCCGGTTGTAGGTGAGGATCGCGTGGCTGAGGGCGGGCGTCGGCACCCACGAATCGCGCGAGTCCACGCGCACGTCCACACCGTTCGCCAGCAGTACCTCGATCGCGCTGCGCTCGGCGGGCAGCGACAGCGCGTGCGTGTCACGGCCGAGGAACAGCGGCCCTGTGATGCCCTGCGCGGCGCGGTAGTCCACGATCGCCTGCGTGGTCGCGAGGATGTGGTTCTCGTTGAAGCTGTTCGACAGCGAGGATCCGCGATGCCCGCTGGTGCCGAACACCACGCGCTCCGCGGGAACGTCCGGGTTCGGCGAGCGGTCGTAGTACGCGGCGATCAGCTCGTCGACGTCGATCAGGTCACTTTCCTCCGCGGGGAGGCCGGCACGGCTGGTCATGTCTTCAGTCTGCCCCCTGATCGGCGGGACCGCATCCGAGATGTCATCCGAAACCCGGCCGGTGCGCCGAGGGCTAAGGTGAAACCCGTGACTGAACGCCGAACCTACAGCTATCTCGGCCCGGCCGGAACCTTCACGGAGGCGGCGCTCGATCAGGTGGCCGAGGCCCGCGGCCAGGAATGGCGGCCCGTGCACAACGTGGGCGAGGCGCTTGCCGACGTGCTGGAGGGACGTAGCGACGCGGCCATGATCGCGATCGAGAACTCGATCGAGGGCGGTGTCTCCACCACGCAGGACGCGCTGGCGACGCTCCCCGGCCTGCGCATCATCGGCGAGTACCTGGTGCGGGTGAACTTCGTGCTGGTCGCGCCGCGCGGCACCACGATCGACCAGGTGAAGGTCATCGCCGCGCACCCGGTCGCGTACGCGCAGTGCCACGGCTGGCTCGGTGAGCATCTGCCGTCCCACTCGCACATCCCCGCGGCGAGCAACGTGGCATCCGCGATCGGTGTGCTCGACGGCACGCTGCCCGCGCAGGCGGCCATCGCGGCGCCCGGCATCGTCAACCACTACGACGTCGAGGTGCTCGCGGAGGGCATCGGCGACAACGCCCAGGCCGTGACCCGCTTCGTGCTGGTCACGCGCACCACCCGCTCCCCGGAGCCGACCGGAGCCGACAAGACCTCGCTGATCGTCGAGCTCCCGCACGACCACCCGGGCTCGCTCCTCGAGATGCTCGAGCAGTTCTCGACCCGCGGCATCAACCTGTCGCTCATCGAGTCCCGACCGATCGGCGACGAACTCGGCCGCTACCGGTTCGTGATCGACGCCGACGGCCACATCGAGCACGAGCGGATGGCCGACGCGCTGCTCGGCATCCGCCGGTTCAGCCCCCGCGTGGTGTTCCTCGGCTCGTATCCGCGGGCCGACCGCCAGATCGTGCAGTACCCGGAGCGCTACGACGACGACGTGTTCGTCGAGGCGCGCGACTGGTTGCGCGGCATCCTCTCGGGCGAGCCCGAGTCCTGATCCCGGCCCGGTCCGCACGTCCCGCGTCCCGCGTCCCGCGTCCCGCCCAGCGTCGACGGGATCAAAAGCGTGCCTCCTAGGCCCCTCGGAGGAGCGGCTTTCATCCCGCGGCGGCGGTGGCGGAACCTCGGTCAGTGCTCTTGGAATCGGGGCCAGTCGCTCCCCGGTGCCATGCGCGCGTGCAGGGCGCCCTTCGCGGACGCGAGGCTGGGATAGGTGCCGGCGGCGGCATCCGCTCCCGACATCGTGACGTGGTAACCGTCGTCGTCGTGGCGGACGCTTCCGACCACGCCGTTCCGACCGTACGCGACCCAGAGTGCGAGTGTCTTGGTGGTGCTCATCGTCGAACCCCTCTCTGCAGTCGAGGCTACGCGCGTCGATGCGCTCCCGACACCCCTTGACACGCTCTTCCCCGTGGCGCGCTCGTTCTTTGACGCGCCCCTCCTCATGGTTGCCGGAGCAGAGCTGCACCTTGGTGCCCTCGCCGAGGGGTGTTCTTGATCTCAGCAACTCAGCAACTCAGCAACTCAGCAACTCAGCAACTCGGCATCCCGGCACTGCGATCAGCGAGAGGCGATGGCCCGGCGGATGCGTGCGACGAGCGCCTCGCCGCCGTCGCACAGGTCGAGCTCGGTGATCCGGATCACGATCCACCCGCAGTCCTCGAGGTCGCGCTGGCGACGGATGTCCGTGCGCCACTGCTCACGGTCGGTGCGATGACCGTCGCCTTCGTACTCGATCGCGATGCGCCACTGCGGGTAGGCGAGGTCGACGCGAGCTACCAGCCGTCCCGCGACTCGGACGACGTGCTGGACGTCGGGCTCGGGGAGTCCGGCGTCAAGGAGCAGCATCCTCGTCTCGGTCTCCTTCGGCGACTCGACCGCATCGCGGACCCAGGGGAGTGCCGCCCGAACCTGCCCGCATGCGGGGAATCGGCCCCAAGCGGCCAGACGTTCCTCGATCATCGGCACTGTCGCCACGGGACGGCCGACGACCAGTCCGGGATAGTTGTCGGCCGCGGTGGTCAGGGCGTCGAGCGCGACGACCATCGGCACGCGCGCGAGCTCCTGTGCGCACAGGAAGAGTGCCGCCACCGGGTCGATCACCGGAGCCTCGCCGATCTGCCAGGCGTCAGCTCTCCCCGGCGCGATGCGACGACCGCGTACGCCGACCGTTCGGGGAGGGGAGGTGCCCGTGGCCACCGCGATGTCGAGGCGTTCGGTCGCTGTCCAGCGCACGGGAAACGGCAGCCCCCACAGTCGCAGGGCCGTGCGACCGGCGAAGAGCTGACCCGGTCTGAGTCGGGGAACGTAGCATTCGACGTGCTCGATGAAGGTGAGGGGCATCTCCCGGGCTCGGACACCCGCGTAGGGTCGAGCGAGATCGCGCGCCGAGTAGCGCTTGCGTCCGACGCCGTGGTGCTCCGCATCGCGGACGGAGAAGCGCGTACCGAGTTCAGGAGGGAGGGAGATCCGGTGTTTCACCCGCCCATGGTCGCCCGAGCATCGGTCGTTCCTCCGGGCTATTGACGCCGAAGTCCAGCCTTTGTGGAGAACTCGGCCACTGTGTACAACTCGTGCCTTCGGTGCGGGATGAGAAACGTGTCCCTGAGCGCCCCCGGAGGTGCGTTTTCGATCCCGCACGGGCGCGGGAACGGGCAGGGGGAGAGGGGGCACCCGCGCGGGACGGTCAGCGGGCGGTGGCGATGAGCTCGAGGGTCTGGGCGCGGCCGGTCGGGGCGTCGTTCGGCTCGGCATCGTATGCACCGGCCACCGGAGAGAGCATGACCTCATCGACACCGTGGCGCTCGGCGAAGGCCTGCACCTCGGCGGCGACGCTCTCACCCGTGCCGACGAACCAGCGCGAACGGGCGGCCTGCACGACCTCGTCCGTCGCCGCGTCCGTCACGGCTGCGGCCGCCTGCTCGACGGTCTCCAGTGCGGCAAGGGGCTGGTTCAGGCGCAGACGCGCCATCATCCGCAGCTGCGGGAGAGCGCGGGCCTCCGCCTCCTCCTGTGTGGGTGCGGCCACCGCGTTGACCGTGAGGAACGTGCGCGGCTCCGGGTGCTCCTTGCTCGGCCGGTAGCCGGTGCGGTACAGGTCGAGCGCGCGTTCCAGGCCCTGACCCGAGAAGTGGTTCGCGAACACGTAGGGCAGTCCGTGCGAGGCGGCGAGCTGTGCCGAGTAGTCGCTCGAACCCAGCAGCCACACCTCGGGGGATCCGGTCGCCGCGGGAGTCGCGCGCACGGTGTACTCGCCGCCCGAGGTGAAGCGGAGGGCGGCGCCGTCCGCGGAGAGCAGCGCCGCGATGTCCTGCACATGGCGCGGGAACTGCTCCACGTCGCTCGTGGTCCCCGAGCCGCGCAGCAGCTGCGTGATCACGGGGTCGCTTCCGGGCGCGCGGCCGAGTCCCAGGTCGATGCGTCCGGGTGCCATGGCCTCGAGCGCGGCGAACTGCTCCGCCACGATGAGGGGCGCGTGGTTGGGCAGCATCACTCCGCCGGAGCCGAGACGCAGACGGGAGGTGCGCATCGCCGCGGCGGCGATCAGCACCGGGGGAGTGGTGGATGCCACGGACGGCATGTTGTGGTGCTCGGCGAACCAGTAGCGGCGATAGCCGAGGCGGTCGGCGGTCTCCGCGAGGGCGAGTGAGGCGGCGATGGCTTCGGCGCTGGTCTGGCCGGCGCGGACCGGGACGAGGTCGAGGACGGAGAGGGCTGTATCGGACATCCTTGTCTGCAACGCGCTTCACCCCACCCCCATTCCCGCCCCGCCGCCTCCCCGCAAGACCCCACCTTCACGCCGACTCCCAGGGGCCTCCGCGGGAGCCCGGGGTCTCGACGGCACGGGAACGGGGACAGGCCCCCGCTACGCTTCCCCCATGGAAGCAGGCATCTTCTACGTCCTCGTCGGGTCCGTCGCCGTCGCCGCGTTCGCGCGCTGGCGCGGGTGGCCGGCCCCGCTGCTGGTGACGGTGGTCGCGCTCGCGACATCCTTCCTGCCGTTCGTGCCGGATCTCGACATCGACGGGCACGTGCTGCTGAGCCTGGTCCTTCCGCCGCTGCTGTACTCGGCCGCACTCGACGTCTCGTTCGTGGGATTCAAGCGCAGCCTCCCGCAGATCCGCCGACTCGGCATCTGGCTCGTGCTCCTCACAGCCGTGGCGGTCGGCTTCGTGGCGTGGTGGATCCTCCCGTCCCTCACGCTTCCGGGCGCGCTGCTGCTCGGCGCGATCGTCGCGCCTCCCGATGCGGTCTCCGCGGCGGCCATCGGCCGACGGCTCGGACTGCCTCGACGCATCATGAACGTGCTCTCGGGCGAGAGCCTCATCAACGACGCGACCTCGCTCACCCTGTACCGCGTGTTCGCCGCGATCCTCGCGGGTGCGACGGTCTCCGTGTGGGGCGGCATCTGGCAGTTCCTGGTGGCGGTCGGCGTCGGCGTGGCAGTCGGCCTCGTGTTCGGCATCGTGCTGCACCAGCTGCGCATGCGCATCAGCGATCCAGTCGTGATCGGCACGTTCGGACTCCTCGCCCCGTTCGGTGCGTACGCGATCGCCGAGCACCTGCTCGGATCCGGCGTCCTGGCCGTCGTGGCGATGGGTCTCTTCGTGGGCTACAACTCGCCGCGCACCGACTACACGACGCGTCAGCAGGAGAAGCCGCTGTGGCTCTCGGCCGACCTGCTGCTGGAGAGCTTCGTGTTCGCGTACATCGGGCTGCAGTTCCCGCGTGTGCTCAGCGACCTCGGCAGCGAGTCGGTCGAGCAGATCCTGCTCCTCGCCGGTGCCGTGCTGCTGGTGGTGCTCATCATCCGTCCCCTCTACATCTACCCCACCAGCGCCTGGTCGAACTTCCAAGACCGCAAGCGGCTCGAACGCTGGGATCGCGGCGTCGAATCCGGGGAGTTCGAGAAGCGGCATCGCAAGTCACGGCGGTGGGGCGACTCCACGCCGGATGAACTGCGCGATCGCATAGTGCGCGAGCAGATGGCCGGGCTCAAGCTCACCTGGAAGGACAGTGCCGTCATCTCCTGGGCAGGCATGCGCGGGGTGGTGACGCTCGCGATCGCGGTGGCTGCAGCCGACCTCGCCACGCTCGACACCGAGGCCTCCCACGCGATCGTCGTGGTCGCGTTCATCGTCACGGTCGGCACGCTCCTGATCCAGGGGCTGACACTGCCGATGCTGATCCGCGGCCTCGGCATCGCCACCGACGCCGATGAGGAAGAGGACCGGATCGCGCTCGCCGCGGTCAGGGAGAAGAGCCGCGAGGCCGGCAAGGCCTACCTCGCCGAGAAGCGCGTCGAGTGGGAGGCGAAGTACGGCGAGGTCGATCTGAGCGTGTTCGACGCCTTCACCAAGCGCATGACCCGGGTCGAGAAGGACACCGATCAGGTGCAGGAGATGGAGGAGGCATCGAGCCGGCCGTCGTACGAGGATCTGGTGTCGCTCTCGCGGGGTTGGCTGCAGGTGCGTCGCGAGATCCTGCTCGCCGAACGCGACGCCGGCAACCTCGATGAGGAGGTCATGCGGGAGCTGATCGCCGCGATGGATGCCGAAGAGCTCGCGCTCGATACCCGCGGCGCCACGCGCCAGCCCGGTCGCGCCTGACCGCCCGCCCGTTCTTCCCCTCGTCCTCGTCGAGCCACCCCCTTTTGTGCGATCCGGCCCTCTGCATCCGTACGCAAAGGGCCGGTTCCCACAGAACGGGGTGGTTCGGCGGGAGGGAGGGTGGAGCGGGAGCGGGAGCGGGAGCGGGAACGCGAGAGCGCCCCGTCCCCGGAAGGGGGCGGGGCGCTCTCGGGAGGGTCGGGTCAGCGCGCGCCGACCGGCTCCTTGTCGGAGGAGGCATCCGCTTCCGGGGCGTCCTCGTCGTCTCCGGAGTCGTCGGCGAAGGGCAGGCCCTCGCGCGGCGCGTTGTAGAGCTCCTCGTTGAGGATGCCCTCGCGCTTGGCGACGATCGTCGGGATGAGCGCCTGGCCGGCGACGTTCACCGCGGTGCGGCCCATGTCGAGGATCGGATCGATCGCGAGCAGCAGTCCGACACCCTCGAGCGGCAGACCCAGGGTCGACAGCGTGAGCGTGAGCATGACGACCGCGCCCGTGGTGCCGGCGGTCGCTGCCGAGCCGACGACCGAGACGATCACGATCAGCAGGTACTGCACGAAGTTCAGCTCGATGCCGAAGAACTGTGCGACGAAGATCGCGGCGATGGCCGGGTAGATCGCCGCGCAGCCGTCCATCTTGGTGGTCGCGCCGAGGGGAACGGCGAACGATGCGTAGGAGCGGGGCACCCCGAGGTTGCGCTCGGTCACGCGCTCGGTGAGGGGCAGCGTGCCGATCGAGGAGCGGCTGACGAAGGCCAGCTGCACGGCGGGCCAGACACCCGAGAAGTACTGCTTGATCGACAGGCCGTGCGTGCGGACGAGGATCGGGTAGACGACGAACAGTACGAGCGCGAGGCCGATGTAGATCGCGGCGGCGAACCAGCCGAGGGCGGCGAGCTTCTCCCAGCCGTACTTGATCACGGCCGAGCCGATGAGGCCGAACGTGCCGATCGGGGCGATGCGGATGATCCACCACAGCACGCGCTGGATGACCTTGAGCAGTGACTCGGTGAAGACGAGGAACGGCTCGGCCTTCTTGCCGGCCTTGAGCGCCGCGATGCCGACGACGGCCGCGACGACGATGACCTGCAGGATGTTGAAGCCGACGCTCGACGAGAACGTGCCCTCGACGGCGCCGGGGTTCGTGCTGACGGTGAGGCCGAGGAAGTTCTGCGGGATGAGGCCCAGCAGGAAGTTCCACCAGGTGCCGACCGTGTACGGGTCGCCGGTCTCGAGGCCCTCGCCGGCGCGGTTGCCGGGCTGGATGATGAGGCCGAGCCCGATGCCGATCACCACGGCGATGAACGCGGTGATCGCGAACCACAGGATGGTCTGGCCGGCCAGGCGTGCGGCGTTCTGCACGCGGCGCAGGTTCGAGATGCTGGCGACGATGGCGGTGAAGATCAGCGGGACGACCGCCGCGCGCAGCAGCGTGACGTACGAGTTGCCGATCGTGTCGAGGGTGGCGGACAGCCCCGTCGGGTTCTCTGCGGTGGCGCCGAGCTGGCGTCCGATCAGACCGGCGGCGATGCCGAGGACGAGGGCGGCGAGGATCTGGAAGCCGAACGAGGTCAGCAGCTTCCGGACCGGTCCGCGGGTGTCTGGCGCCTTCTGGGCGCGGGCGGTGGTGCTCATGGGGGTGGGGACTCCAGGAATCGCGGCGCGCCGAGTGCACGCCATGAGGGTCAACGCTAGGAGAGCCTGAGAATTCCCTGGGTGGATATGACGAACCATGACGCGGGCGCTGGCTGTGGCGCCGACCCGGCCCCATCCACGCGACCCGGCCCCCTGCGCGCGCACGCAAGGGGCCGGGTCGACCGGAAAGGGGTGGGTCGGGGCTCAAGAAGTGGCGGGAGGGGCGAGCACCAGGAGGTCGCCGGGGGAGCAGTTCAGAGCCTCGCAGATCGCGCGCAGCGTGGAGTAGCGGATGGCCCGGGCGCGGTCGTTCTTCAGCACCGACAGGTTCACGATGCTCACGCCGACCGCGGCGCTCAGCTCGGTGAGGGTCATGCCGCGTTCGGCGAGCAGTTCGTCGAGGCGGCAGTGAATGCCGGTGAACTCGTCGTCGCTCTCGGCCGGAGTCACACCAGTCCCTCCGTGTCTTTCTGCAGGCGCTCGGTCTCCTGCTGCAGTCGTTCCCTCTCCTGTTCGAGACGCATCCCCTGCCGGAACACTGCGGCGAGGGCGGCGAGGGCGAGCGCCGCGGCGAACGGCACAGGTGTCACGGTGAGCTGGTACGCCGCGGGGTACCACTCGCTGTCAGGCGGGAAGACCTCGCGAAGGCCCGTCGTGGCGGCGATGCCGTTCAGAAGATCGGAAGCGACGCCGAGGACGAGAACCGAGATGGCACCGCCGACCAGCGCCCGGGTCACGGTGTGCGAGAAGACCCGGCCGCGCAGCGTGGAGAAACAGATGATGGCGACGACCACGGCCGGCAGGACGGTCAGAGCGAGGGTGCTCAGCTGCGCTGCGGCCGCGAGCAGCCGGAGCCCCAGCGAGGCGTTCGTCACGGTGAACTGCGACAGGCTCTCGCCGCGGCAGGTGAGCATCGTCGTGACGCTGTCCCCGAACTCGGAGCAGGGGAGGTTGTCGGGCCACGGCAGGTAGACGTAGGTCGAGCCGTTGAGCTCTGCCCAGTCGACGGTGAGCGCCTTGATGACGATGATGATCGCGCCGACGGTGGAGAGCAGGATCCACCACCCGGAGAGGGTGAGGGCGGCGTCGAGCGCGATCGTCCGACTCCCGCGCCGACGTCCGTTCCAGACGACGAGTCCGACGATGACGGCGATCACCGCGAGCCCGATCGCGATGTTGAGCAGGGGCGGCCAGATCTCGTCCGATCCGAATGTGAGCATCAGACCAGGCCCTCCGTATCCTTCTGCAGGCGTCGGCCGATCTCGAAGAGGCCGGCGACGAGGGCGAGGGCGAACGCCCAGCCGACGGGTGCGAGGTCGAACTGCACGAGCAGGGTCCACAGCACGTCTTCGGCTCCGGGGTCGGTGGTCGCCAGGTCCTGCACGATCATGGCCCGGCCGACGCCTCCTGCCAGCTGGCCGAAGAGGGAGCCCGCGATCATCAGGCACGCGGCGACACCGAACATCCAGCCGAGCGATACGCGGAACGGGCGTGAGCGGATGAAGGAAACGCCCAGCCACCAGACGCCGGCGCACAGTGCCACCGTGGCCAGGGCGGGGAGGGCGGTCTCGAGGAACAGCATCCAGCGCGCGCCGGTGGGTATCGCCGGCACCGTGACGAGCGCGGACTCGACGGTGGCCGCGCTCACACCCGACACATCGTCGAGGGCGGTGAGTTCGACGTCGTGCACCGGCATCGACACGGTGGGCGCCGCACCGAAGATGCCGATCGCGGACGTCACGACCGCGACGATGGTGCCGATCGCCACGCTGACCGCTCCGGTGGCGATCACGCCGAGGGCGATCCCATCCGCGAGCGAGGGCCTTCTTTCTGTGCTGCGCATCCCTGCCTCCTCCAGGTAGGTGTTATCGACTTTCGTTAACATAACGACTGTCGATAACTCGGGCAACCCCCGGTATGCCCACGGCGAACACGGGCATACCGGCCGTGCGCGGTGGTTACTCTCGATGTACAGGCGCAGAGAACGCCATAGGTGTCAGCGCTTCGCCCCGTGCGAATAAGGAGTCACAGCATGTTCGAGAGATTCACGGACCGAGCCCGTCGAGTGGTCGTCCTCGCCCAAGAAGAGGCGAAGATGCTCAACCACAACTACATCGGAACCGAGCACATCCTGCTCGGCCTCATCCACGAGGGCGAGGGTGTCGCTGCCAAGGCCCTCGAAAGCCTCGGCATCTCCCTCGACGCCGTGCGCGAGCAGGTGCAGGACATCATCGGCCAGGGTCAGCAGCAGCCGACCGGCCACATCCCCTTCACGCCGCGCGCCAAGAAGGTGCTCGAGCTCAGCCTCCGCGAGGCCCTGCAGCTCGGCCACAACTACATCGGCACCGAGCACATCCTGCTCGGCCTCATCCGCGAGGGCGAGGGCGTGGCCGCCCAGGTGCTCGTCAAGCTCGGCGCCGACCTCAACAAGGTCCGCCAGCAGGTCATCCAGCTGCTCTCCGGCGCTCCCGGCCGCGAGCCGGCCTCCGTCGGCGCGCAGACCAACGACTCGCAGGCCAGTGCTCAGGGCGGGTCGGCGGTGCTCGACCAGTTCGGTCGCAACCTCACCCAGGCCGCGCGCGACAACAAGCTCGACCCGGTGATCGGGCGCGAGAAGGAGGCGGAGCGGGTCATGCAGATCCTCTCCCGCCGCTCCAAGAACAACCCGGTCCTGATCGGCGAGCCCGGCGTCGGCAAGACGGCCGTCGTCGAGGGTCTCGCCCAGGCGATCGTCAAGGGCGATGTGCCCGAGACGCTGAAGGACAAGCAGCTCTACTCGCTCGACCTCGGCTCGCTCATCGCCGGCTCCCGCTACCGCGGTGACTTCGAGGAGCGCCTGAAGAAGGTCACCAAGGAGATCCGCACGCGCGGCGACATCATCGTCTTCATCGACGAGATCCACACCCTCGTGGGTGCGGGTGCCGCCGAGGGCGCGATCGACGCCGCCAGCATCCTGAAGCCGCTCCTCGCCCGTGGCGAGCTGCAGACGATCGGTGCGACCACGCTCGACGAGTACCGCAAGCACTTCGAGAAGGATGCCGCGCTCGAGCGCCGTTTCCAGCCGGTGCAGGTGAACGAGCCGACGCTGCCGCACGCGATCAACATCCTCAAGGGGCTGCGCGACCGCTACGAGGCGCACCACAAGGTGCAGATCACCGACGGCGCGATCGTGGCCGCGGCGAACCTCGCCGACCGCTACGTCTCCGACCGGTTCCTCCCGGACAAGGCCATCGACCTGATCGACGAGGCCGGCGCGCGCCTGCGTCTGTCGATCCTGTCGAGCCCGCCCGAGCTGCGCGAGTTCGACGAGAAGATCGCCGCCGTGCGCGAGCAGAAGGAGATCGCCTCCGAGGAGCAGGACTTCGAGAAGGCCGCCTCCCTCCGTGACGAGGAGAAGAGCCTCCTCGCCGAGCGCCTGCGCCTCGAGAAGCAGTGGCGTGCGGGCGATGTCGCGACCTCCGCGGTCGTCGACGAGGGCCTGATCGCCGAGGTACTCGCACAGGCCACCGGCATCCCGGTCTTCAAGCTCACGGAGGAGGAGTCCAGCCGACTCGTCTTCATGGAGAAGGCTCTGCACCAGCGCGTCATCGGTCAGGAGGAGGCGATCGCCGCCCTCTCCAAGACGATCCGTCGCCAGCGCGCCGGCCTCAAGGACCCGAAGCGTCCCTCGGGCTCGTTCATCTTCGCCGGCCCCACGGGTGTCGGAAAGACCGAGCTCGCCAAGGCACTCGCCGAGTTCCTGTTCGACGATGAGGCCGCGCTGATCTCGCTCGACATGAGCGAGTTCGGTGAGAAGCACACCGTCTCGCGTCTGTTCGGTGCCCCTCCCGGATTCGTCGGATTCGAAGAGGGCGGCCAGCTCACCGAGAAGGTGCGCCGCAAGCCGTTCAGCGTGGTGCTGTTCGACGAGATCGAGAAGGCCCACCCGGACATCTTCAACTCGCTGCTGCAGATCCTCGAAGAGGGTCGCCTGACCGACGGTCAGGGTCGGATCGTGGACTTCAAGAACACGGTCATCATCATGACCACGAACCTCGGCGCCCGTGACATCGCGGGCGGTCCGGTCGGCTTCCAGATGGAAGGCAACGACTCGACGAGCTACGACCGGATGAAGGGCAAGGTGAACGAAGAGCTCAAGCGGCACTTCAAGCCCGAGTTCCTGAACCGTGTCGACGACATCATCGTGTTCCCGCAGCTGTCCAAGGAGGAGCTGGTGCAGATCGTGGATCTGTTCACCAAGCGCCTCGGTGAGCGTCTGCTGGACCGCGACATGACGATCGAGCTCTCGCAGGCGGCCAAGGAGCGGCTGATCGAGATCGGCTTCGACCCGGCACTCGGCGCCCGACCGCTGCGTCGCGCGATGCAGCACGAGATCGAGGACCGTCTGTCGGAGAAGATCCTGCACGGCGAGCTCAACTCGGGCGACCACGTGAAGGTCGACGCGAAGGACGGGCAGTTCCTGTTCGAGCACGGCCCGCGCGGCGAGGCCGTGTCGGTGGGCGTCAACACCGGCGGCGGCGCGATCGCCGGCACCCCCGACCTGGCGATCGCCAGCGGGGAGTGACCTCGACCGAATCATGAGAAGGGGCGGATGCTGCGGCATCCGCCCCTTCTCTGTGTGCGGCTCAGGCTCGGCGGGCGACGGGTTCTAGGCTGGATGGGTGAGCGAGTACATCGTCCGGCCGGCGCGAAGCGCCGACATCGTCGGCATCCGCAATCTGCTGCAGCCGCTCGTGGAGCAGCGCATCCTGCTCGGCAAGGACCTCGCGGTGCTGTACGGCGCCGTGCAGGAGTTCGTCGTCGCCGAGGCCGATGGTCTGCTGATCGGCTGCGGGGCGCTTCACGTGATCTGGGAAGACCTCGGCGAGGTGCGCACTCTGCTGGTGCGCGATGACTGGCTGCATCACGGGGTCGGTCGTGCCATCGTCGACCGGCTCGAGGAGAACGCCCGGATGCTCGGGCTGTCGCGCCTGTTCTGCCTCACGTTCGAGGTCGAGTTCTTCGGGCGTCGCGGCTTCACTCCCATCGGCGAACAGGTCGTCGACCCCGACGTGTACTCGCAACTGCTGCGCAGCGGTGACGCCGGTGTCGAGGAGTTCCTCGACCTCGCGCACGTCAAGCCGAACACGCTGGGCAACACCCGCATGCTCAAGGTGCTCTGAGCACACGTCGCATCCCGCGACTGCCCCTCGATCTCCCAGGGAGCGGTCGTCTGATCACCTAGCCTGGAAGCATGTCCCGTCGCCGCTCCGCCGCCGTCTACCGTCGTCGGCGGATGGTCGTGATCGGCGGCCTCGTCCTGCTCGTCGCGGCCATCGGCGTCGGTGTCTGGCTGCTCATCGCTCAGCCGTGGGCCGCCGCGCAGTCCGCGCCGAAACCGACGCCCTCCGCCACCACCGAATCGACGCCGACTGCGCCGCCGACGATCGACGACACCGCATCTCCGTCGCCGGATGCCACGACCGACGAGGCTCCGGCCATCGCGGCGTGCGAGGCCAAGGACATCGAGGTCACGGCCGTGACCGATTCCGACACCTACGCGGCCGGCGTCCTGCCCCAGCTCTCCATCTCGCTGACCAACAAGGGCGCGAAGGACTGCACGATCGACGTGGGCTCGACGACGCAGGTGTTCACGGTCTCCAGCGGTGCCGACGTGTGGTGGCGCTCGACCGACTGCCAGGAGAATCCGAGCAGCATGATCGCGACGTTGACCGCCGGCACCACGGTCGTCAGCAAGGAGCCGGTCACCTGGGATCGCACACGATCGAGCGTCGAGACATGTGCGCAGGAGAACCGCCAGCGTGCTCCGGGCGGCGGCGCCTCGTACCACGTGGCCGTCTCGATCGGCGGTTTCGCCAGCGTCACCACCGCGCAGATCCTGCTGTACTGATCCCTGTGGAGATCGAAGCGATCAGCGCCGAGGGCTTCGAGAATCGTTGCCCGATGTGGACCACCCTGCGAAATGACGCGACTTGCGGACCATCGGCACGCACGGCTGACAGGCGCGATTCTTTGGGATACCATAGAGGTGACTCTCCGCATTAGCGGCAACAAGCCATCCCCAGTGGCGTCGAACTACAGCGTCCCCAGCGCTTCGACATCGCCGCTCGAGAGTCCGAGGGCCCTCTCGAGTACCCCAGTCCCCAATGTGGGACTCGAGAGGGCCCCAATCGTATCCACGGCCGATTCGGCGCGCTGAACGTCGCGCCGTGAATAAGCTGGATGCATGGCAGCGAAGAAGGCGAAGACCGCGAAGAAGAAGCCCGCACCCGAGGACTTCCGGTCGGACGCTCTGGCTCAGGCCCTGGAGAAGCAGGATGTCGCCGCTGTCGCCCTCGCGCTCCGCCACGGCATCACCGTCGTGCCGCTGATCAAGCCCGGAGCGCGCGACAACCCGCTCGACAGCGGCGAGGTGTGGACCTATCGCGACCCGAACAGCGGCGACCTGGCGCTGCTGCTGTTCAGCGACGCGAAGAACAAGCCGGACAACCTCCCGCCCGGCGTCGGCATCTACACGGCGGACTGGCTGCGGAAGTTCCTCGCGCAGCACCCGATCACCACGGTGTTCCTCGACATCGCCGGGCCCCACCCGATGCAGGCCGACCCGGCCGAGCTGCTCAAGGCTCTCGACGCCTGAGATCGGGTCGCCGCCGCGGTCAGAACGGCGGGATGTCGCGGTCGGCGCGACGGGACGTGTTGCGAGCGCGCACATCGCCGAGGGCGGCGCGGAGCGTCTTCGAGCGGTCGTCGACCACCTGTTCGTAGCCGAGACGTGCTGCCTCCGACCGTCGCTGCGCGGCCTGCGTGACCGGACGGATCTCTCCGGCGAGGCTCAGCTCACCCACGGCCGCGACCGTGCGCGGCACCGAGACCTGCTGGATGGAGCCCGCCACCGCGATCGCGATCGCCAGATCGGCGGCGGGTTCGGTGAAGCGGACGCCGCCGACGGTCGACACGTACACGTCGAGGCTGCCGGTGGGCACACCCGCGCGGCGTTCCAGGATCGCCAGCACCATCGCCACCCGGGACGAGTCGAGTCCGTTCACGATGCGTCGCGGGTTCGGGGCGTTGCTGGGCACGGTGAGGGCCTGCACCTCGACCGGGAGGGCGCGCCGGCCCTCGAGCGAGATGGCGACGCAGGTCCCGGGTTCGGTCGCGCCCTGGGAGAGGAAGAGACCGGAGGGGTCGGGCACCTCGGCGATGCCGTCGCCCGTCATCTCGAAGCAGCCGACCTCGTCGGTGGGGCCGAAGCGGTTCTTGAGCGCACGGATGAAGCGCAGCGACGTCTGGCGGTCGCCCTCGAAGTGGCACACCACGTCGACCAGGTGCTCGAGCATCCGGGGGCCGGCGACCTGCCCGTCTTTCGTGACGTGACCGACGATGATGATCGGCAGATCCCGGTCCTTCGCGACGCGGATCAGAGTGGCCGCGACCTCGCGCACCTGGCTCGGCTGTCCTGCGGCGCCATCGATCATCGATGACGAGACGGTCTGCACGGAGTCGACGATCACGAGCTGCGGATCGACCTCGTCGATGTGGCCGAGGATCGTCGCCAGGTCGGTCTCGCTCGCGAGGTAGAGCTCGTCGTGCAGCGCGCCCGTGCGCTCGGCGCGCAGCCGCACCTGGCCAGGGGACTCCTCGGCGCTGGCGTACAGCACGCGGCGTCCGCCCCTGGCGGCCTGTGCCGCCACCTCGAGCAGCAGGGTCGACTTGCCGACGCCGGGCTCGCCGCTCAGCAGGATCGCCGCACCCGGGACGATGCCGCCGCCCAGCACGCGGTCGAACTCGCCGACGCCGCTCGTGCGCCTCGGGGCATCCTGCGTCGTGATCTGCGTGATCGGCCGTGCCGCACGATCGGCGGTCGGCGCGACCGGACCCACGCGCCGCAGGATGCCGGTCTGCGCGGCCTGCTCCTGCACCGTGCCCCACTGCTGACACTCGCCGCAGCGGCCGACCCACTTCGCCGTCGTCCACCCGCATTCCGTGCACACGTAGGCAGGGGGAGCGGATTTCCGGGTGGCCATGCTCTCAGGCTATCGCCGGGATCGGACATCCCTATCGGCCAGGTGTTTATTCACGGCCCATCCTCTCGGCAAACTCGCAGTCCCGCGGGATACTGGGGTCATGGCCAACGGCGGGCCCGTCTGCGGGCCGATCTCGAGCTACTCCCGGGTGCAGATCCTGCACTTGCTCTTCGAAGCGGGATCCGAGAAGACCCGCGGCGAGCTGTCGATCGGGGAACTCTGCGAGGCCACGGGACTGCACCCCAACACGGTCCGCGAACACCTGCAGCGTCTCATCGAAGGCGGATACGTCATCCCCTCGATCGAGCACCGCACCACGCGCGGTCGTCCGCGCACGCTGTACAGCGCAGCCACCGGGGTGCCCGGCGCCTCCAGCCCGGTCGCCCGCGACAAGGCCAAGGCCGCCGCCCGCCGTGGCGACCTGATGCGCAGCATGCTGCCCGATGCCGCCACCGACCTCGGCCGCGAGGCCACCTACCAGCTCGACGCCCTCGTGGAACACCTCGAGGAGAGCGGCTTCGAGCCCGTTTTCGATGACCAGCGACTGACCGTCGACCTCAGCCCGTGCCCGCACGCCGCCGGCCGCCCCGAAGACCGCCCCCTGCTGTGCCGCGTGCACCTCGAGCTCATGCAGGGCGTGTTGAACGAGGCCGGCGGACCACTCGAAGCCGAGTGCGTGCGCGACGCGGTGCTGCCGTCGGACTGCACCGTGCAGCTGCGCGACACCACCGCGCAGCTGACCGATCGAACGGGGCGGCTGCATCACAGCACGACGCAGCGGCATCACAGAACAGGAGTCGTGCATGGAATGGCTTGATCCGCTCGCTCTCGCCCGATGGCAATTCGGGCTGACGACCGTCTACCACTACCTCTTCGTGCCGCTGACGATCGGCATGGCTCTCGTCTCCGCGATCTTCCAGACCGCGTGGGTGCGCACCGGAAAGGTGCAGTACCTGCACCTGACCCGCTTCTTCGGCAAGATCTTCCTGATCAACTTCGCCATGGGTGTCGTCACCGGCATCGTGCAGGAGTTCCAGTTCGGCATGAACTGGTCCGACTACTCCCGCTTCGTCGGCGACGTGTTCGGCGCCCCGCTCGCGTTCGAGGGACTGCTCGCCTTCTTCTTCGAGGCCACCTTCATCGGCCTGTGGATCTTCGGCTGGGACAAGCTCCCGCAGAAGCTGCACCTCGCCACGATCTGGTGCGTCTCGATCGGCAGCATCCTGTCGGCGTACTTCATCATCGCGGCCAACGCGTTCATGCAGAACCCGGTCGGCTACACGTTCAACGAGGCCACCAACCGGGCCGAGCTCACCGACTTCTGGGCACTGCTGACCAACCCGGTCGCGCTCGCCGCCTTCCCGCACACGATCTTCGGCGCACTGATGTTCGCGGCGGGTGTCGTGATCTCGGTCTCGGCTTGGCACCTGTCCCGCGGCCAGCACTTCGACACCATGCGCATCTCGCTGAAGTTCGGCCTGTGGGCCATGATCTTCTCGACCGCGGGCGTCGTGCTCACGGGCGACCAGCTGGGTCTGGCGATGTACGCCGCGCAGCCGATGAAGATGGCGGCGGCGGAAGCGACCTTCAACACGGTCTGCGGACCGGACGCCTCGTTCAGCATCTTCACGCTGGGCACGCCGGACGGCACCTCGGAGCTGTTCTCGATCCGCGTGCCGTATCTGCTCTCGCTGCTGTCGACGCACACGCTCGACGCCTGCGTGCACGGCATCAACGACCTGAACGCCGAATACGCCCAGACCTATGCGGCCACCGGACTGACCGAGTTCAACCCGGTGCTGTGGATCACGTACTGGACGTTCCGCTGGATGATCGGCCTCGGCATCGCCGCCGCCCTCGTCGCCGTCGTCGGACTCTGGCTCACCCGCAAGGGCGCCAAGAAGCCCCCGGCGCAGTGGATGTGGAAGCTCGCGATCTGGTCGTTCCCGCTCGCACTCGGCGCCAACATCATGGGCTGGGTCTTCACCGAGATGGGCAGACAGCCCTGGATCGTGTTCGGCCTGATGACCACGCAGGACGGCGTCTCGCCGGGCGTCAGCGGGCTCGAGGTCCTCATCTCGCTGATCTCGTTCACGGCGATCTACGCGGCCCTCGCGGTCGTCGAGATCCGCCTCATCGTCAAGGCCGCCCAGAAGGGGCCTGACACCACCGAGCAACCACACGAAGAGTCGGCCCAGCTGCCGTCCGTCGTCTACTGAGAGGGAGGAGCATCATGGATCTCGCAACACTCTGGTTCTGGGTCGTCGCCTTCCTCTTCGTCGGCTACTTCGTGCTCGACGGATTCGACTTCGGCGTCGGCATGTCGCTGCCGTTCCTCGGCAAGAACGACGTCTCGCGTCGCCAGGTCATCAACACCATCGGCCCGGTCTGGGATCTCAACGAGACCTGGGTCATCGTCGCCGGCGCCTGCCTGTTCGCGTCGTTCCCCGAGTGGTACGCCACGCTGTTCAGCGGGTTCTACCTGCCGCTGCTGCTCATCCTGCTCGCGCTCATCCTGCGCGGCGTCTCGTTCGAGTACCGCCATCAGCGCGAGAGCGTGAAATGGAAGGCCGGCTTCGACCGGATGATCGTGATCGGCTCGGTCGTGCCCGCCCTCCTGTGGGGGGTCGCCTTCGGCAACATCGTGCAGGGCGTCGCGATCGACGAGAACCACATCTACGTCGGCGGCTTCTTATCGCTGCTGAACCCGTACTCGCTGCTGGTCGGCGTCACCACGCTGCTGCTGTTCTTCCTGCACGGCGTGCTGTTCGTGGCGCTCAAGACCGACGGACAGGTGCACCAGGATGCGCAGAAGCTCGCCGCCCGCGCGGCCATCCCGACCGTGATCGCCGCCGCGGCCACCGTGCTGTGGACGATCATGATCGCCGCCGGACGTGAGGCGCCGCTGCTGTGGCTCGTGGTCGGGACGGGCGCGCTCGCCGCCGTCGCCCTGCTGAGCGCCGTGGTCCTCTCGCTGCGCAAGCTCGACGGGTGGGCGTTCTTCGCCGGCATCCTCACAGTGCTGTTCGCCGTGGTCATGCTGTTCTCGGCGCTGTTCCCGTTCGTGATGCCGTCGACGATCGACCCCGCGTACAGCCTCACGATCGCGAACGCCTCGAGCACCCCGTACACGCTGCAGATCATGAGCTGGACGGCGCTGATCGCCCTGCCGCTCGTGATCGCCTACCAGACCTGGACGTACTGGGTCTTCCGCAAGCGCGTCACCCGGAAGTCCATCGAGGGGGCTCCGGCGCACGCGTGAAACCCGTCGATCCGAGACTGCTGCGATACGCGGGTGCCGCGAGGGTGTTCCTCGCGGCATCCGCGTTGATCGGCGTCGTGCAGACCGCCGTCACGATCGCCTTCGCCTGGCTGCTGACAGATGCCATCACCGGTGCGATCGCGGGCCGCGACGTCACTTCCTCCCTGCTCTGGCTGCTGCTGACGGCGCTGCTGCGCGGACTGCTGATCGCCGCGTCGGACGCGGCCGGCACACGCGCCGCGGCGAAGACCGGCATGCAGCTGCGCGCGGCGCTCATCGCCGCGGTCGGGAAGTTGGGGCCGGGATGGCTCGCGCGACGGAACCAGACCGCCCTCGCCGTCACGGCCGGCCACGGGCTGGAGGCGCTGGACGCCTACTTCGCGCGGTACATCCCGCAGCTCGTGCTCACCGTGATCGCGACGCCCGTGCTGGTCGCGGTGATGTGGTGGCAGGACTGGCCGAGCGGCCTGACCGCGGTCATCACGCTGCCCCTGATCCCGCTGTTCCTCATCCTGATCGGCATGGCCACCCGCACCGTGCAGACGCGGCAGTGGCAGACGCTGCAGCATCTGGCGGCGCGCTTCGCCGACACCGTGCAGGGGCTGTCGACGCTGCGTCTGTTCGGTCGAGACCGCCGCGCGGCCGACCGCATCGAGGTCACCGCCGACGACTACCGCCGCGAGACCATGAAGGTGCTGCGGTTCTCGTTCCTCTCCGGGTTCGCGATGGAGCTGCTGGCGTCGATCGCGGTGGCCCTGATCGCCGTGTCGGTCGGGTTTCGGCTGCTGTCGGGCGACCTGACGCTCGAGGTGGGCCTGTTCGTGCTGCTGCTCGCGCCCGAGGCGTTCTTGCCCATCCGCCAGGTGGGGGTGCAGTTCCATGCGGCCGCCGAGGGTGTCGCCGCGACCGAGGACGTGTTCGACGTGCTGGATGCGGCGGGGGAGCGGGCACGGATGCAGGGCCATTTCACGGATGTCGGAGGGATCGCCGTCGATGCACCCGACATCCGGGAATCGGTCCTGCAAGTGGAACGGGGGGAGGTCGGAAACCTCGTGGTCGCGGACCTCCGTGTGCGCGATCTGCCGCCCGTATCGTTCACCGCGGTGCCAGGCACCATCACACTGATCGAAGGGCCGAGTGGTGCGGGGAAGTCCTCCCTGCTCGCGGCACTGCGCGGGGCGGCCGACTTCGAGGGCACAGCCGCCTTCGCCGGGCAGGACGTCCGTGACGTCGCACCGTCGGCGTGGCTGGCCTGGGCCGGACAGGCACCGGGTCTGACGCGGGGGACCGTGGCGGCGAACGTGACCCTCGGCGATCCCGCGCCGGATGCCCGCGGTGTCCGCACCGCACTCGACGACGCCTGCGCCGAGACCATCGACCCCGCTCTCGAACTCGGCGTGCAGGGGAGCGGTCTCTCGGGTGGCCAGGCGCAGCGCGTGGCGGTCGCACGCGCGCTCTACCGCCACGCCGCCGACCCCGCACGCGTGCTCGCGCTCGACGAGCCCTCCAGCGCACTCGACCCGGAGACCGAGGGCCGGCTGTGGCGGTCGCTGCGCGAGCGTGCGGATGCCGGCGCGACGGTCGTGCTCGTCTCGCACCGCCGCTCCGCGAGGGACATCGCCGACCAGGTCGTCGAACTGAGGGTGCGCGCATGACCGCGTCCACCGGCAGCCCGCAGAGCCGTCGCAGCGCGCGCATCCGGGACACGCTCCGCCTCGCGCAGCCGCCGTTCGGTCGTTTCCTGCCCGGGCTGATCTGGGGCGCCCTCTCCGCCGCTGCGGCTGTGAGCCTGCTCGCGGTCAGCGGCTGGCTCATCGTGAGCGCCTCGATCGTCGACTCGCTCGTGCCGCTGTCGATCGCGGTCGTCGGCGTGCGCTTCTTCGCGGTCTCGCGGGCGGTCACCCGCTATCTGGAGCGGCTGAGCGGCCACGACGCCGCGCTGCGCCAGCTCTCCCGCACCCGTGCCGACCTGGTGCGCCGGCTCACCCCGCTCTCTCCGGCCGGACTCGGGGCGACCGACCGCGGTCGCGTGCTCACGGCTCTGGTCGACGACGTCGAGAATCTGCAGAATCTGCCGCTGCGGGTCGTGCAGCCGCTCGGTGTCGCCGCGCTCGTCGCGCTGGGGGCGGTCGGGTTCATCGCGTTCGTCTCGCCGCCTGCCGCGCTCACCCTGGCCGCATGCCTGCTGATCGCCGCGGTCGCCGCGGTCGGACTCGGGTGGGTCTTCGGCTCGCGGGCCGAGGCGCAGGTGTCCGCGCGACGGGCAGACCTGTCCGCCGCGCTCGTCGACTACTTCGGCAGCCTCGACGTGCTGATCGCCTACGGTGCCGAGGAGCAGGCGCGGGCACGCATCACCGCGGCGGATGCGGCCCTGCGTCGCGTGGTCGACCGCGCCTCGCTCGCCCAGGCCATCGCCGCCGGTGTCGTCTCCGCGGTCGCGGGTGCGGCCTCGGTGTGGGCGCTCGCCGCTGCGGCTCCCGGACTCGCCGACGGATCGATCGACGGTCCGTGGTTGGCCGTCGCCGTGCTCGTGCCGATGGTGGTGTTCGAGATCTTCGGTGCGGTGCCGATCGCCGCAGCATCCTGGCGGAGCGTGCGATCGAGCGCGGAGCGCATCGTCGACGTGCTGCCGGAGCGGATGCCGGAGGAGCTGCGCTCCGACGTGGGCGAAGACCTCGAGGTCGTCGGCACCCCCACCGTGCGGATGCGCGGCGTGCGCGCGAACTGGCCCGGCGGCGCCCCGGCGCTCCGGGGTGTGGACCTCGACCTCCGCCCCGGGGAACGGGTGCTGGTCGCGGGTCCGAGCGGTGCGGGCAAGAGCTCGCTGGCGGCGGCGCTGGTCGGCTTCCTGCGGGTCGAGGGCGAGTATCTGATCGACGGTCACGACGCTGCGGGCCTGTCCGGACCCACACTGCGCCGGACGATCGGACTGTGCGAGCAGAGCCCGCAGCTGTTCGACGAGGACATCCGGCAGAACCTGCTGTTCGCCCGGGACACCGCGACGGATGCCGAGCTGCAGGACGTGCTGGACCGGGTGGGCCTGGGGGAGTGGGTGCGTGCACGCGGCGGTCTCGATGCCCGGGTCGGCGACCGCGGCGCTCTCGTATCGGGAGGTCAGGCGCAGCGTATCTCGCTCGCCCGCGCCCTGCTGCGCGGCTTCCCGGTGCTGGTGCTCGACGAGCCGACGGCGGGCGTGGATCCCGATGCTTCCGACGCCCTGCTGCGCGACCTGCTGCAGGCGACGGGGGAGCAGTCGGTGCTGCTGATCTCGCACGTGGCGCCGCCGCCCGGGACCGTCGACCGTGTCGTGCGGATCGAGGGCGGGCGCACGATCTGAACGCACGACCGCTCGGGCAGGAGACGACGATGCCCCGGCAGCGCGAGCGCGCGGCCGGGGCATCGATCCGTGTTCACCAGTCGTGCACGGTCCCATCCAGCAGACGGTTCACGGGCAGGTACGCCTTCGTGTAGTCGTGACCGGCCGCAGCCTGCTCATCGAGCTCGACCCCGAGACCCGGGGTGTCGCCCGGGTGCAGGAAGCCGCGGTCGAACGTGAACGAGGTCTGGAACACCTCGAGCGTCTCGGCGTTGTGCGGCATGTACTCCTGGATGCCGAAGTTGTGGATCGCGAGGTCGAGGTGCAGGGCCGCGGCCATGCCCACCGGCGAGATGTCGGTCGGGCCGTGGATGCCCGAGCGGATGCCGTAGATCGCGGCGAAGTCGAGCAGCTTCTTCATCGCGGTGATACCGCCCGTGTGGGTGACGGCCGAGCGCACGTAGTCGATCAGCCGCTCGGTGATGAGCGTCTGGTAGTCGTACACCGAGTTGAAGATCTCGCCGATCGCGAGAGGCGTGGTCGAGTGCTGGCGCACGAGTCGCAGCGCGGCCTGATCCTCGCCGGGAGTGCAGTCCTCGAGCCAGAACAGGTCGTAGGGCTCGATGTCCTTCGCGAAGCGGGCGGCCTCGATCGGCGACATCCGGTGGTGGCCGTCGTGGAGGATGCGCAGACCCGTGCCGAAGTCTTCGCGGATCTGCGCGAACACGCCGGGCATGTGGTTGAGGTACTGGCGGGTGTCCCAGCGCTCCTCGCTCGGGCGGCCGTCCGCGGCGCGCTTGGCGGGTTCGTAGTCGTAGCGCACGCCGGGGCCGGACGACGAGACGCCGTAGATCTAGCCGAGGCCGGGCACACCGGTCTGCACGCGCACGGCGGTGTAACCGAGCTCCTCGTAGCCGGTGATGGCGTTCTTGAGCGCGGCGTAGTCCGTGCCGGAGGCGTGCGCGTAGACGCGGACCCCGTCACGGCTGGCGCCACCGAGCAGCTGATACAACGGCATCCCGGCCTTCTTCGCCTTGATGTCCCACAGCGCCATGTCGACGGCGGCGATCGCGGCCATCGTGACCGGCCCGCGCCGCCAGTACGCACCGCGGTACAGGTACTGCCAGGTGTCTTCGATCCGGTCCTCGTCACGGCCGACGAGCATCGAGGCGAGGTGTTCGGAGAGGTACGCGGCGACCGCGAGCTCGCGGCCGTTCAGGGTCGCATCCCCCAGTCCGGTCACGCCGTCCGAGGTCGTGATCTTGAGCGTGACGAAGTTGCGTCCGGGGCTGGTGATGTTGACGTCGACGAGCTCGATGGTCATGGCGGGGGTTCCTCAGGGTGCGGGGGTGCGGCCGGTGCTCGGCCGCACCCCGGGGTGGTCTGGTCGGGTTCGGGTCACATGGCGGCGCGCGGATCGGTGAGATCGCGCCCCGTCCACTCCGGTGCCCAGATGGCGGCGACGAGCGCCGAGGCGGTGAAGATGCCCATCAGGATCATGACCGGGACGATGCTGCCCGTGGTCGCCGAGACCCAGGCTGCGACGATGATCGGGCCGATGCCGGTCGCGATGATCGCAGCGATCTCGCGCACCATGGCCGTGAGCGTGTAGCGGTTGCGGGCACCGAAGATCTCGGGGATCGAGATGTTCTCCATCGACGCGAGACCGAGCACCGAGATGTTGTGGATCAGGGCGTAGCCGACGAAGACCCACAGGAGCTCTGCCGTGTTGATCATGAGCAGCGTCGGGACGATCAGCAGGAGCGACAGCGACGTCATGATGATGTACATCCGGCGGCGGCCGAACCTGTCGCCGAGGAAGCCCATGAGCGGGATCGTGAGGAACCCGATGAGCGACGAGACGATGACGACCTCGGGGCCGACCTCCTTCGACATCGCGAGGGTGATCGTGATGAACGAGATCAGGTAGGTCTGCACCAGGCCCGAGTTCCCGGCCTGGCCGAAGCGCAGGAAGAACGACACGATGACGGCCTTGATCGGCTTGCGGTCGAGCGACTCCAGCGTGCGGATGTCGTTGGTCTCGGTGGCGAGCTTGACCATCTCGTCACGGGAGAGGGCCTTGCCGTCGACGACATCGGTGCGCTCCTCGAAGACCGGGCTCTCCTTGAGGTTGAACCGCACCCACAGGGCGAACAGCATGATGACCGCACTGCCGATGAACGGGATGCGCCAGCCCCACTCGATCACGTCGGCCTCGAGCATGACGGCGAGCAGGATGGCCCAGATCGCCGAGGCGAACAGGGTGCCGCAGTTGGTGCCGAGGGCGACGAGCGAGGCGATGATGCCGCGGCGGTTGCTGGGTGCGTACTCGGAGAGCATGACTCCAGCGCCGGAGATCTCGGCGCCGGCGCCGAAGCCCTGGGCGAGGCGGAGAACGACCAGGAGGATCGGAGCGATGATGCCCACCTGCTGGTACGTCGGCAGGAAGCCGATCAGCGTGGTCGCCGCGCCCATGAGGAGGATCGTGTAGAAGAGGACCTTGCGGCGGCCGACGCGGTCGCCGATGCGGGCGAACACGAACGCGCCGACTGGGCGGGCGATGTAGCCGACGCCGTAGGTCGCCATCGCCAGGACGACCGCCATGCCGGGGTCTTCGCCGGCGAAGAACAACTGGCTGAAGACGAGGGCCGCGGCCAGCGAGTACAGCTGGAAGTCCATGAACTCCAGGGCGGTGCCGAGCCAGCCGGAGACGGCGGCGCGGACGAGGTCACCCATCGACCGCTTGGCGGTGGGCGGGGGCGCCGGGGCGTCCACGCCGGGTACGGAGGTGCTGCTCATCGGGTTACTCCTTTGTAAGTGTCGTGCGCAGGGAGCGCGCGGGGCAGTACGGGTGGATGTCAGAGGGACAGGAGGACCTTCGCCGAGGCCGCGGAATCGCGGGCGACCTCGAAGGCGTGGACGGCATCGGATGCCGGGATGACGTGCGAGATGACGGGGTCGAGCGCATCCGACTCGGCGAGCATCCGCACGGCGTCGTCGATCTCGGTGGAGAAGCGGAACGCGCCGCGGATCGTGAGCTCCTTCGCCAGCATCGGCGCCAGGTTCAGACCGGTGTCGGTATTGGGGAGCATCCCGACCTGCACGATGGTGCCGGTGCGACGGGTCGCCCGGACGGCCTGGGTCAGGGCCGCGCCCACTCCGGAGCATTCGAAGACGACGTCGTACGACTCGTCCTCGATCGTGTCGCGACCGACCAGGGCGAACTCGGTCGCGCCGAGGGCCTGGGCGCGGTCGAGGGGCTCGGGGCGCACATCGCTCGCGCCGACGACGGCGGCGCCCGCGTGCACGGCGGCCGCGACGACGAGGAGACCGATGGGGCCGGCGCCGATCACGAGCACGCGGCGGTCGGAGACGTCGCCGGCGAGGCTCACCGCGTGCAGGGCGACCGCGAGCGGTTCGGCGAGGGCCGCGCGTTCGAGCGGGAGACCGGCGGGTAGCACGCGGATCATGTGATCCTCGACGATCAGGAGCTCGGAGGCCCCTCCCTGGCGGTGCGGGTTCGCCGCGGCGCTGCCGAGGTAGTCGCCGCCCGGACGCAGGTGCGGTCGATCCTCGAGCCCGGGGACGGAGGCGCCGTAACGCGCGGGATGCACGGTGACGGGCGTGCCGGGTGCGAGGCGGCCGGACGGGTCGAGGTCGACGACACCGGAGATCTCGTGGCCGGGGACCAGGGGCTCGCGGATCGTGTACTCGCCGTTCGCCCCGTGGAAGTAGTAGTGCAGGTCGGAGCCGCAGATGCCGACGAAGCCGACGCGCAGCCGCACCTGGCCGTCGCCGGGCTCCGGGGCGTCCCGGTCCTCCCAGCGGATGTCTTCCTTGCCGTGGATGACGAGCGATCTCATCGTCGTCCCTCCTTCGTGGTCGTGAGGTTCTTCTCGAGCATGCTCTCTTCGGCGGCCGAGACGGCATCCGAGATCGCGGCGTCGACGCCGTGGCGGT
Organism: Microbacterium sp. LB12; assembly: GCF_037150835.1. Taxonomy (NCBI): domain Bacteria; kingdom Bacillati; phylum Actinomycetota; class Actinomycetes; order Micrococcales; family Microbacteriaceae; genus Microbacterium; species Microbacterium sp. LB12. The sequence goes on from NZ_JBBCPF010000001.1 coordinate 832,464, forward strand.
GGATCGTGTCGACGAGAGCACCGACCCGGGCGATGAAGGCGTCCTGGTGGGCGAGGTCGGCGCCGAACAGTTGCCGTTCTCCGATCACGCGGCGGGCCAGCTCGTCTCCGTCGCGGGCCGAGGCCGACAGAGCGGCGAGGCGTTCGCGGGCGGGGTCCGTCATCGACGCCGCGTGCACGCCAGGGTCGAAGCCGGGGAGCGGGGCGAGGCAGGAGAGGTAGCCGGCGACCGTGAGGGCGATCAAGTGCGGCATCCGTCCGGCGTCGAGGGCGAGCATCGCAGGCTCGGGGATGCGCTGGCGCAGCTTGACCGATCCGTCGGACCCGACCTGGCTGGTGCGGTGGCCGAGGGCGCTGTTGCTCCAACGGTCGAACAGCTCCGCTTCGTAGGCGCGCACGTCGACGCCGGAGGGCACCTCGACGGAGGGCTCGTACTCGCCGCGCATGATGGTGCGGGCGGCATCCTCGATCCGGGGGATCCCGATGGCCTCGGGGATGGTGCCGACGCCACGGAGGGCGCCCAGGTAGGCGATGAGGGAGTGGGTGCCGTTGAGCAGCCGCACCTTCATCTGCTCGTAGCGGCCGACCTCGGAGGTGAACACGGCGCCGCCGGCCTCCCAGTCCGGGCGCCCGCCGGGGAACCGGTCTTCGATGGCCCACATCGTGAAGGGCTCGCCGGGGACCGGGATGCGGTCGTGCGCACCGAGCAGAGCGGCGACCTCGTCGCGCAGCTGCGGGGTGGTGGACGGCACGATGCGGTCGACCATGCTGGACGGGAACGCGACGGAGCGGTCGAGCAGGGCGAGCGCGTCGGCGGCGTCGCCGCCGGGGAGTGCGTGCAGGAACTCACGCACGAGCTTCTCGGTGTGCGTGCCGTTGGAGGCGAGGTTGTCGCAGCTGAGGATCGTGAGCGCTTCGCCGCCCGCCGCGGCCCTGGCTTGGATGCCGCGGGCGAGCTGGCCGATCGTGGAGCGCGGGGACCCGCCCTGCACGTCGGCGCGCACGATCGGGTCGTCCAGGTCGAGGTGCTCGGTGGCGGGGGAGTAGCTGTAGCCGTTCTCGGTGACGGTCAGCGTGACGATGCGGATGCGCGGGTCGGCAAGGTGTGTCACCACGCGCTCCGGCTGCTCCGCGGCGACGAAGGCGTCGGTGTGCACGCCGGGGATCGCGAGCGAGGTGCCGGCGGGGGAGATCGTGGCGACGGAGTAGAGGAAGTCCTGCGCGTGCATCGCGTCGACGATCGTGCGCGAGCGGGAGGAGGCGCCGATGATGCCCCAGTCGCCGCCGCTCTGCTGGATCGCGGCGGCGGTGTACATCGCCTGGTGTGCGCGGTGGAAGCTGCCGAGTCCGAGGTGCAGGATGCCTGCGCCGGTGGGGGCGACCTGCGGCGCGATGGCGGCGGAGGTGGCGCGGCTCAGGATCCGGAGATCGGCGTTGATCGTCATGTAAAGCAGTGTGTATGAGTTGTACAAACTTGTCAAGCCGCTTTCAATCGTGCGTGCGTGCCTTAGGATTGCGGCGAAGCGGAAGGCGAACGTGGCAGCGACCTTGACAGACGTGGCGAAGCGCGCAGGCGTGTCGATCGCCACCGCATCCCGCGCCTTCGGAGAGCCCGATCGACTCGCCCCCGCGACGCTCGGACGCGTGCTCGAAGCGGCGGGCGACCTCGGCTACGCCGGTCCACAGGCCGGCATCGCCACCCGCACGATCGGGGTCATGGTCCCCGACGTCGCCAACCCCGTCTATGGCAAGCTCCTCAAGGCGATCCAGGGTCAGGCCTGGCACGGGCGCCACCGCATCGTGCTGTTCGACGCCGACGAGGACCTGCGCCGCGAGCGCGAGCAGATCGAGCTGGGCCGCAAGCTCGACGGCTTGCTGCTGTGCTCGCCGCGACTCCCCGACGACGAGGTGATCGCGCTGATCGGCGCCACCCCCACCGTCGTGGTCAACCGACAGATCGATGGCGTTCCCAGTGTGCTGATGGACGCCGAGCACGGTCCCGCGCAGGCGATCGAGCACCTCGTCGCGCTCGGGCATCGCCACATCGCGTACGCCTCGGGACCACTCGGATCCTGGGCCGACGCCCGCCGGTTCGACACCATCGCGGCGGCCTGCGAGCGGCACGGCATCCGGCTCACGCGCCTCAGCCACCATGCCGCGTCGATCCAAGGGGGACGAGCGGCCGCCGCGCCCGCCGCCGCCAGCGGTGCGACGGCCGTCGTCGCCTACAACGATCTGGTCGCCCTGGGCCTCGAGGCGGGCATGCTGGAGCTCGGTCGCCGCTGCCCCGACGACATCAGCCTCGTCGGCATCGACGACATCGACCTCGCGAGCGCGGTCACGCCGGGGCTCACGACCGTGCAGATGCCGATCGAACGCAGCGGAGCCCTCGGCGTCGACCTGCTGCTGCAGGCGATCTCGGGCACGGCGCTCGGCGACGTCGCCACGCTCGCCTCGCAGCTGATCGTGCGGGCCTCGACGGCGGCACCGCGCGGGTAGTGGACTGTGGGCGCCGTCAGCTGTACAGCGCGACGGGCGGCTCCATCACGATGCCCTGCGCCTCGAACGCACGGCGGCGCTCCTCGATGCGGCGATGCAGCTCGACCTGCGCGGCATCGACGAACTGCGGATCGAGGTCGACCGTCGCCGGGTGCGGGTCGCCGTGGTGCGCGGCGATGTACGCGTCGAGTTCGGGGCCGCTCGTCCACGAGGCGATGAGCGCGTAGCGCGGTGCGGTGCCCCGGTGCCAGACCGCGTGCCAGAAGCGCTGCGTATCGACGACGATCCTCGATCCCGCGCGCAGGGGGAGCCGGATCTCGGTCGCCGGGTCGAACCGGTCGGAGCGGAGGATGAGCATCGACGCGGTGTCGTCGGAGAGGTTGAAGAACCCCCGGACCACCCAGCCGGTGCCCTCCTCGTTGAGGCGGTTGTTGTCGTCTTGGTGCAGGTTGTAGATCGCATCGGCGTACTCGTTGGGCTGCAGCTCGATCACGCGGCAGCGGCCGATGCCCGCGCCCGGTTCCTGCGCGAGGCGCTGGAGCGTCGGGGCGACCGCGACCTGCGAGTCGACCCAGACGCCGTCCTTGTCGGCGCGAGGCGGGGTGTGGTTCCAGAACCCGTTGCAGTCGACGTCGCCCGCGTAGCTCGAGAGCGGGGCGAAGCGGGTGATGCCGGAGGAGCGCCAGCCGACGTACTCCAGGTCGAGCCATTCGGCAGGATCTGCGGGGGAGGAGTGGTCGTCGAGCACCACGTATCCGGTCTCGGCGAGTGCCTCCGAGGTGATGAAGCCCATGCTGCGCGTCCTTCCCGTCATCGCTGCCCCCACAGGCGGCGGGTTCTTAGGCAATCCTAACTCTTCGCGCGGCGGCGGGGGAAAGCGGCGGCGATACCCTGGGGGCATGACTCAGCCGCAGGGTGCCCTCCTCGTGGGCAGTGTGAACTACGACGACGCCGAGACCACGATGCGCGCGGCCATCGAGACGCTCGGCGATCGGCTCCGCCGCATCCCGGATGGCGAGGTCGGCAAGCGGTTCCACTGGATCATGTTCCAGCCCGACGTGATCGGCCAGGCCGACGGCATCGAGCGCATCGGCGACAAGCCCATCCCGTTCCCGGCCGGCATCGACGCCCGCGGCCTGCGCATCAGCGACGGAGTGGAGGCGGCGAGCATCCAGCTGCCGCCCCTGGGCTATGCCGCCGCGGCGATCGAGTCGTATGCGGTGTACACGCGCCTGCGCGGCGAGGGGGCTGTGCCGGCGGGCATCCGGTTCCAGGTGTCGCTGCCGACGCCGCTCGCCGTGATCTCCTCGTTCTTCCCTGGCGATGACCGGGCCGCGATCGAGCCCGTCTACACCGCCGCCATCCTGCGCGAGCTCGACGAGATCCTCGCCGCGATCCCGCACGACGACCTCGCGATCCAGTGGGATGTCGCCAGCGAGATGGGCATCATCGAACGGGCGGCCGGGTACGGAGCGGTGATGGAGGCGTGGTGGCCCGGCGACCCGTTCGACGGTCTCGTCGCACGCCTCGCCGCCCTCGTCGACGCCGTGCCCGCCGACGTCGAGGTGGGCGTGCACCTCTGCTACGGCGACGCTGGCGAGAAGCACTTCTTCGAACCGACGGATGCGGCGAACCTCGTCCGGTACGCCAACGCCGTGGTGGTGGCTTCCGGCCGTCCGCTCACGTGGCTCCACCTGCCCGTGCCGATCGCGCACGACGACGAGGGGTACTTCGCCCCGCTCGCCGACCTCGCCCCCGTCGAGGAGCTGTATCTGGGCCTCGTGCACCGCGAGGACGGAGCGGAAGGCGCGGCACGCCGCATCGCCGCGGCCCTCCCGTTCGTGCCGGAGTTCGGCGTCGCGACCGAGTGCGGAATCGGGCGCGCGCCCGCGGGTTCGACGGAAGGAATCCTGCGTACGCACGCGGAGGTCGCGGCCGCCTGGTGATGCGCGCGGCTCTCGATTCGCGCGCTCGCCTCGCGTCGCGTAAGCTATTCCGCGGTGACGTGTCCGAGCGGCCGAAGGTGCAACTCTCGAAAAGTTGTGTAGGGTAACCCCCTACCGTGGGTTCAAATCCCACCGTCACCGCCATGGAAACCCCCGAGAAATCGGGGGTTTTCCCGTATCTGGAGTGGGTTGTGGTGCATCCGTAGTGCACTGTGGCGCGCGACCTCACTGCATCCCTTCACAAGGAGTTGCTCGCTGGCCGCCGCTACCCACGCCTGTCCCGCGACGAACGATGCGCGAACGAGCCGGCGACCCCGAACGTCGCGGGAATGGACGAAGCGACGCCCAGCCCTGTTCATCTGAGCGGGTCGAATGGTGCCATGGCGGCGGGTGTCTCTCCCGTATCTATGCGTTCTGCCAGGAGCTTTCCGGTCGCAGGCCCCAGCACCAACCCCCACATCCCGTGGCCGCCGGCCACGTAGATACCCGGCGAGCGCGTCGGTCCGACCACGGGGAGGCCGTCAGGAGTGACCGGCCGCGATCCTACCCATTCATCTCGACGGTCGTCGAGGTCGACACCGGTCAACAGATGCCGCGACTGGTTCACGATCGCCTGTATGCGGCGGGGGTGCGCTGGCTCATCGGCACCGCGGAACTCCATGGTGCCGGCGATCCGAAAGCGCCCCTGATAGGGCGTGCATGCGATGCGCTGGTAAGGGAAGTAGACGGGATGTTCTGCCGGTTGCTGCGTGCGCACGGTGAACGAGTAGCCGCGGCCGGGGAAGACCGGAACCCGCACGCCGACGGTGCGCGCGAGTTCCGGTAGCCACGCGCCGGTGGCGATCACTATGCTCTCGGCGGTCTCCGTCTCCCCGTCGTCGAACGTCACCCGCGGGGACACGCCTCCCTCGACCGAGCGGACCTTCCTCCCAAGGCGGATCGTCCCTCCTTCCGCGACGAACGCCTCTGCCAGTGCGTCGACGAAGGGGGCGGGCTCCAAGAATCGCTGACCGTCGAGGCGATAGGCCACCACCACGGCTTCCGAGAGCTGGGGCGACAGATCGCGCGGATGGGGGAGCCGTTCGAAAGGCACGTCTTGACCGTGGCGGGCCACCCCTGCGAGCTCACGGAGGAATCCTCGTGAGTGCGACTCCTGAGTGAAGCCGATGACGAACGGTCCGCGTTTCGTCGTCACCTCCACGCCGGAATCGCCAAGCTCGTCGAAGCTCGCAAGCGCAATGCGGTCGATCGGCGTCAGCGCCGCCATCGCCCGGTCCCAAGCGCGGTGCGTGCCGTGCGCGGCGAAACGCACGAGGAACGCCCACAGGCGTGGGTTGAAACGGAAGGGCACGTGGAGTGCCGCGTCGGGGTCGAGCAGTGCCCTCGGTCCGTACGACCACAGGCTCGGGTCCGCCAGCGGAATCGCTTTGCCAGGCGTCAGCCATCCGGCATTCCCCCACGAGGATCCAGCGCCGATGCCGGTGCGATCTATGACGGTGACCTCGTGGCCGCGCTTCTGGAGGTGCCACGCCGTCGACAGGCCGACGACTCCTGCGCCGATGATGATCGCGCGCGCCATGTCAGACCTCCCTCCAACGACGACCGGACACCTTCATGCCTTTGTCGCTGTCACGCGTGCGACGAGTGCACTCCGCGAGGCGTCCTCAGATGCCAGGACCCCTCCGTTCGCGACGTTCTCGGCGGCGATCTCCTCGAAGAGGATGCGCACGTCTTCGCGCCGCGCGCCGAGGATACCGACGGCGGCACGGGTGACTGATTCGGCGAAGTCGCGTCGCTGCGCGGTGGTCCGTCCGGCGAGCAACTCGACGCGGATGTTCGGCATGGAAACTCCTTTGTTCACTTACAGGTACATGATTCTCATACATGAACATATCGGATCGGTGGACGGCCTGGGGCCTCGTCAGGGTGCGGGGTCCCTGTTCGCAACCGCGAACGTCGTGCCGAGAAATGGGCTGCTTGTCGTTAGGGTGGCGTCATGACAAACAGCGACGGCGACCCGAGCGGCGCTGCCCCGGGGCGCATCAAGTCCGCAGATCGCACGATTCTTCTCCTCGAGCTCCTTGCCGACAGCGAGCGCTCGCTCACCTTCACTGAGATACAGAAGGCGATGGGCGTGCCGAAGTCGAGTCTCTCGGGTCTCTTGCAGACCCTCCGCAGTCGCGGCTGGATCGAATCCCGGGATCGGGGGCATACGTATGAGATCGGGTTGCGGGCGCTTCGGGTCGGCACCGAGTACCTCGACCGCGATCCGGTCGTGGCCGCGTCTGCGAGCGCACTCACCGAGCTGAGCGAAGCGATCGACGAGACGGTGAACCTCGCGCGCCTCGACGGCGGTTCCATCCTCCATCTCGCGAGCCGGGAGACGCATCATCACCTCAGAGTCGGCTCGCGGATCGGCGGCAGGCTGCCGGCACACGCCACGGCACTCGGTCTGGCCTTGCTCGCCGAGCGTTCGTGGGAGGAGGTCGATGCCCTGTTGCCGGACCCGCTGCCCGCGCTCACCCCGGAGACTGTGGTGGACCGACAGCAGCTCAAGGCGACGTTGGAGGAGGCTCGCACGCGCGGCTGGGCCCGCGAGCGCGACCAGAGCACCCCGGGCATCACCTGCTTCGGGATGGCGATCCCCGGGTCGGAAGGCTACCCGGTGGATTCGATCAGTTGCGAGATCCCCACCGCCCGCGTGACCGACGAGTTGGAGAAGGTCGTGATCGAACACCTCTCGCACGCGGTCCGGACCGTCGCGCGCAACCTGCGGGTCGGTCGCACGGGATGACCGCGGCCCTGTCGGGTCGAGCCGCCGGGTCGGATTGACAAATCGCGCCCGGGCGCTCTAGCATCGCAGCATCTGTTCAAGAACGCGGAAAGCGTTCATATATCTGAACGAAGGCAATGATGGCTTTGAGTGAACGGCACCACCCGTGGTGAAGTACGTCGCCGGACGCGTTCTCCGGCTGATCCTGACGCTGCTGACGGTGTCGTTCGTCACCTACGCGCTCCTGATGCTCGTGCCGGGGTCGTTCGACCAACTCGCCGACATCGAAGGGTCTGGCCTCGGCGGCGGAGGCTCCAGTGGCGGCGAGCTCGGCACCGGAACCGCCGACACCCGCGGCTTCTGGGAGCAATACCTCACCCTGATGGGCAACGTCGTCACAGGACAGATCGGACCGAGCTTCAAGTACCCCCAGGCCACCGTCGAGAGCATCATCGCCGGCGCCTTCCCTGTCTCCCTGTCGCTCGCCGTCGGAGCCACCCTGCTCACGGTGGCTGTCGCCGTGCCGCTCGGGGTGATCGCGGCCGTCCGCAAGGATCGACCGGCTGATTACGTGCCGATGTTCCTCGTCACGACCGCACACGCATTCCCCGGATACCTCGCGGCGCTACTGCTGGTGCTGATCTTCTCGACCTGGTTGCGGGTGCTCCCGACCGGAGGCTGGGACGGCCCGCAGAACGCCATCATCCCCATGATCGCGCTCGCCGTCGCGCCGACCGCCATGCTCGCCCGCTACGTGCGCTCCTCCATGCTCGAGTCGCTGCGCGAGGAGTACGTCACCGCGGCCTACGCGAAAGGGGGTCGCACACCCGTCGTCCTGGTCAAGCACGCACTGCGGAACTCGTTGATCCCGCTCGTCACCGTGGTCGGTCCCCTCTTCGCCGGCCTCGCGACCGGGACCGTGTTCATCGAGGCGCTCATGGGGATCCCCGGGCTCGGCATGTTCTTCACCGTCGCCGCTCGTACTCGCGACATCCCCCTGCTCATGGGAACCACGCTCTTCTTCGCCCTGATCCTGGTGCTCACCAACTTCATCGTCGACGTCCTCTACGGGGTCATCGACCCGAGGATCCGCCACGCGGGCCCCCTCACCCGCGTCGTGAGGCGGCGCCTCCGCACCGCCCGGACCGATCGGGAAGAGACGGGCGCCGACATCGCGAGAGAGGCAACGATCTGATGGATGCCGTCACCACGGAGGAATTCCGCGTCGTCGCGCAGAAGACCGTCGTCGCCCAGAGCGAGACGATGCGCGCGTGGCGGCGCTTCCGCAGAAACCGCCTCGCCCTCGCCGGCCTCGTGATCGTGGGGCTGTTGTGCATCCTCGCCGTGTGCGCACCCCTGTTGGCGCCATACGGATACGCGGAGCAGGATCTCACCGCACGACTGCTCCCTCCGCTCTCGGAGGGGCACGTGCTCGGGACCGACGCGCTCGGTCGCGACATGCTCTCGCGGCAGCTGTTCAGCCTCCGTACCGCGCTCACGATCGGGTTCGCCGCCGAGCTCGGGGCGCTCCTGATCGCTCTCGTCATCGGTATGCTCGCCGGCTATCGCGGCGGTCGGCTCGACCAGCTCCTCATGTCGGTGACGGACGTGATGTACGCATTCCCCGCCTACCTCTTCTCCGTGCTGATCGTCGTGGTGATGGGACGTGAGGTCTTCGCCATCGTCATCGCCATCGCGATCACATCCTGGGTGACCCAGGCCCGACTCGTGCGAGCACAGGTCCTGAAGGTGAAGAACTACGAATTCGTCGAATCCGCGAGGTCGTTCGGGGCGAAGGGCCCGACCATCGCCGTGCGCTACATCCTCCCGAACGCCATCGGCCCGCTGCTCGTCACGACGAGCTTCGGCATCCCCGCCGCGATCATGGCCGAGTCGGGGCTGGCGATCCTCGGACTCGGCGTCGCCCCGCCCACGCCGTCGTGGGGCGGGATGATCGTCGACGGCTACCGCTATGTGCTCACCTCGCCGTATCTCATCGCCGTCCCGCTCGTCATCTTCGCCGTGACGATGCTCGCCTTCACCTGGTTGGGCGACGGGCTCCGCGACGCCTTCGATTCCAACGAAGAGGATCACTCATGAGCACCTCGCCCCTCTTGTCGGTGACCGACCTCACCGTGGGGTTCCGCGGACGACGAGGAGACACCTCCGAGATCGTCCGATCCATCTCCTTCGAGGTCCCTCGCGGCGGCGCGCTGGCCGTCGTCGGCGAATCCGGATCGGGGAAGACGGTCGCGATGCGATCGTTGCTCGGCCTCCTGCCGGAGAACGCCGTGGTCGAGGGCCGCGCACTCTTCGACGGCATCGACCTGGTCGGTGCCGACGCCGAGCAGTTGCGGGCTGTCCGTGGCACGCGCATCGGCATGGTTTTCCAGAACGCGATGCAGGCGCTGAACCCCACGCTCACCCTGCGCACGCAGCTCACCGAGCATCTGCTGTGGCATCGTCTCTGTTCTCGCGAGGAGGCACTCGCACGAGCGATAGCCGCGCTGGATCGCGTCGGCATCCCCAAACCTCAGGAGCGCATCAACTGGTACCCGTTCCAGCTCTCGGGCGGGATGCGCCAGCGCGCCATGATCGCGATGGCGCTTGTCGCTCGGCCCGACATGCTCATCGCGGACGAGCCGACGACGGCCCTCGACGTGACCATTCAGCGACAAGTGCTCGACCTGCTCAGAGACCTCCGCAGCGACGGGCTCACCATGGCCTTCATCACCCACGATCTCGCGGCGGCGCGCTATGTGTGCGACGACGTCATGGTGATGCGCCACGGCGAGGCGGTCGAGTCCACGTCGATGTCCGCGTTCCTCTCGCATCCCCAGCACCCGTATTCGCGAAAGCTCCTCGCCGCCTCGGTCGAGATCGAGGACCCGGCTGCCGTGTCGCCCGAAGAACCCCGAGAGTCCGGACCACCGCTGCTCGAGGCGCGCGGAGTGACCAAGGTGTTCTCCTCCGCCGTTCCCCCCGCTGTGGAGGACGCCACGCTGACGCTTCGGTCGGGGGAGACTCTCGGGATCGTGGGCGAGTCGGGCTCGGGCAAGTCCACGTTGGCGAGGCTGCTCTTGAACCTGATCGAGCCGACGAGCGGAGAGGTGCTCCTACACGGCCGGCCGGTATCGGCGATGTCCGCGTCCGCGATGCGGGAAGCCCGTCGGTCCATGCAGATGGTCTTCCAGAACCCGCTCGGGTCGCTGCTGCCGCAGCTCACCGCCGCCGCGAACGTCGCGGAGCCGCTGCGTGTGCATCGGATCGGGACGCCGGCCGAGCGGATGGCGCGCGCCGAGGAGCTCCTGGAAGCCGTGGGCATTGCGCGCACGCGCGCCCGCGCGTATCCGAGACAGTTCTCGGGCGGACAGCAACAACGCATCGCGATCGCGCGAGCGCTGGCGCTTTCGCCGTCGCTGCTGGTGTGCGACGAGCCGACATCGGCCCTGGACGTGTCGATCCAGGGACAGATCCTCGAGCTGCTCAGCGAGATCCAGGCGCAGCAGAAGTTCGCCATGGTGTTCATCACGCACAATCTCGCGGTCGCGCAGCGCGTCAGCGATCGGATCATCGTGATGCGCGGTGGTCGCATCGTGGAGAGCGGACCGACGGCCGAGGTCTTCGGGAACCCCGCGGACCCGTACACGCGTCAGCTGCTCTCCGCGGTGCTTCCCGTGGTCGGCGAGGGGTACACGGTCGAAGCTCAGGAGGCGAGAAGCGCATGATCCACCGTTCGCCGCGCATCACCGAAGTCCGTCGCCACACGCTGCATGTGCCTTTCACGGCCGGAACTGCGCAGTGGAATGCGCTCCTGGTCGGTCAATGGGGTGTCGTGGAACTCGTCGAGGTCCGCACGGAAGACCCCGATATCACCGGATGGGGGGAATCCGTCCCCGCCTACACGTCGCGGACCGTCAGCGATGAGGCCATCTCATCCCTCGTCGGGGAGAGAGCGGCCGAGTACCTCTGGGACGCTCGCCTTGGCATGGGGCTGCAGATGGCACTCTTCGATGCCGTCGGCAAGCAGCTGCAGGTGCCGATGTCGCGGCTGCTGAACCTGCCCGTGGTCCGAGATGCCGCACCGATCGCTTGGTGGAGCACGAAGATGCCCCCGGAGGCGCTCGCTGCGGAGGCGGAGCGCGCGGTGGCGAGCGGCTACCGTGCCCACAAGTTCAAGGCTCGCCCGTGGTTCGATCCGTTCGAGCAGGTGGATGCCGTCGCGAGGGTGACTCCGAATGACTATCGGCTCGACATCGACTGGAACAGGATGCTCCTGGACCGTCCGACGGCGCTGCGAGTTCTCGGGCGCCTGGACGAGCACCCGAAGGTGGGCATCTTCGAAGCACCGATGGCCGACGGGAACTTCGACGACTATCGGCTCCTGCGCGAGCGCCTGCGGCATCCGATCGTCGAGCACTTCGATCAGGGTCCGTTCGCGCCGGGTGCGCTCGCTCACGCCTACGACGGGTACGTGTTCTCTCCCAACACGCAGGGCGAAGGTGTCGGTGGGCTGCTGCGGCAGGGCATCCTGGCGGAAGCCTTCAACAAGAGCGGCTGGATGCAGATGGTCGGCACGGCGCTCACCACCGCGTTCACCCTCCACCTGACCTCCGTGCTCCCCGCTGCCAGATGGCCGCTCGTCACAGCCATGAACATCTACCAGGACGATCTCGCCACCGCGCCGATCCGGATCGCCGACGGACTGGCACACGTTCCCGACGGACCTGGTCTCGGCGTCGACGTCGACACGTCGACGATCGAGCGGTTCGCAGTCGATCACGGCCATCGGATCGACTATCCCCGCACGATCCTGTCCCTGTCGCTGCCCGGCGGTGGAATCCGCGAGTACACCACGATGGCGCAGATGTGGCGCGACTGCCGCGAGTACGGCAACGTCCCTCTGACCGGTGAGGGAGCGCGGCTTTCCGTGCGCGCCGACGACGGCAGTACGGACTTCGATCGCGAACACCGCGCACTCACGAATCGCCCGCGTTGGCGATGAGCCCGATCTCTCCCCACCCGACTCTGCGGAAGGCTGCGAATCATATGGACCCGACCTCCTCGGCATCGACGAATCCCCGGCGACCGCGCGTGCTGTTGAGGTCATCGTGGCAGATGGCGAACATCGGAGACATGGCGCACGCGCCCTCCGCCATCGGTCTCCTCGCGCGGCACGCTCCCGACATCGACGTCGTGCTGTGGGCACGACGCATCTCCGACACGGAGCGCCGGACGCTCACGTCCTGGTACCCGGGCCTCCGGATCGTCACGGGCGAGGTGGACGAGCTCGGACGCCTCTCGACACCGGAGTTGCAGGAGGAGTTCGACGCGTGCGACTTCCTGTTGCACGGATCCGGTCGTCTGCTCGCTGGTGAGCCCGATGTGATCCGCTGGAGGCAGCTCACCGGACGCCCGTACGGCTTTCTCGGCATCTCCGTCGATCCGCTCTCGCCGCCGGTCGACGGCTCCCACGGCTGGGTGGGGCCGCTCGCGGAGATGGACGACATCGTCCGGCACCTCGGCGACACCCACATGACCGCGCAGCGCCGTCAGCTGCTTTCGGAGGCGTCGTTCGTGTACTGCCGCGACTCGATCTCGGCCCGGTACCTCGCGCAGCATGGGCTCGGACCGAGCGAGGCCGTGGGCTTCGGGCCGGACGCCGTGTTCGCATTCGCTCCGCCCGGTGGGGTGCGTCCGCACCTGGAGCTGCAGCGGAGCCTGTCGCTCGGGAACGAGCCGTACGCCTGCGTTGTTCCGCGACTGCGGTACACGCCGTATCACCGGTCATTGGGCTTGCCGGTCGGCCAGGCCGAGATGCTGAAGGACGCCATCAACGCGGCATCGTCCGATCGAGAGTTCGATGCGCTCCGCGCCGTCATCATCGATCTGGTCCGTGAACGCGGCCTCCGCGTGCTGATCTGCCCCGAGATGGACTACGCCGGTCCGCTGGGTGCGCAGATCGCGGCCGAGCTGCCGGATGATGTGCGGGAACGTGTATCGGCATTGATCGACTTCTGGGATCCCGAGTCTGCGACGGCGATCTACGCCGACGCGGCCGTGGTCGTCAGCATGGAGTGCCACTCCCCGATCCTCGCTGCGCGGGTGGGCGTTCCTGCCCTGTATGTGCGGCAGCCGACCGACACCATCAAGGGGGCGATGTGGGCGGACCTCGGCCTCTCGGATCGCATCCTGGAGGTCGAGGACGCCACGGGTGACGAACTCGTGGCGGCGACGTCACGCATCCTCGACGACCTCGCGGGTGCACGGGCCGACATCGTCGCGAAGGCCGCGGCGGCGAGCGAGCGCCTGGACACGATGGCGGTGTTCGCCGGTGCGCGCATCCGCGAGGCGGCCACCACGCGTGCTCTCGTCGCGGAGGTGCGGGCATGAAGGTCCTGGTCATCGGTGGAGCGGGCAAGGTCGGCAGGATCATCGTCCCGGCGCTGGGCGGCGACCACGAGGTCGTCGTCGCCGACATCGCCGGATCCGATCAGCCCGTGCCGCAGCACGTTCCTTTCGACATCACCGACCCCGCGGCGTGGGAGGCGATGCCGCCGGCGGATGCGCTGATCTTCCTCGCGATGCCGACGACGGCGGACCCCGACGATCTGAGCGTCGCCGCACGGCAGTTCGACATCTCCGTGCGGGGACTGTACCTCGCGCTCAACTGGGCCGGGCGTCGCGGCGCGTCACGGGTGATCTATGCGAGCAGCCTGAGCGTGTTCGCGACGCCTCCCGGCGATCGGTATCCATCGAGCCCCACGCCGCCGGATGCCTTCCGGGCGTACGGGCTGGCGAAGAGGCTCGGCGAGGAGGTGTGCCGAGCCGCCGTGCGCGAATGGGGTCTCACCGTCACGGCGCTCCGGCTGGCGCACCCCTCCACGACGGAGGAATGGAGCGGTCCCGTGTATCCGACCGCGACCTCGCCCGCTGATGTCGCCGCGGCCTTCCTGGCGGCGTTGGAGCGTGAGGGGGGCGACTTCCTCGTCGTCCCGGTCAGCGGCGACCGCACGGGAGAATATGTCGATCTCTCCGAGACGGCGAATGCGATCGGGTGGACGCCGTCTGATCGGCTCACAGCCGTGCGGCCGTGGCCGGTGGTGGCACGATGAGCGCGGTGCGGCGTCTCGCTGAGATGACCACCGGCGACGCGGCGGAGATCCTCCCGACGTGCGGGATCGCGGTCATCGCGGTGGGGGCGACAGAGCAGCACGGACCGCATCTGGCGCTGCAGACCGATGCGCGTATCGCGGCGGAGTTCGCCGAGCTGCTGGTGGGCGAACTGGGCGACCTCGCCGTCCTGTGCCCGCCGCTGCCGTACGGGGTTTCCGATCATCACCTCCGCTTCGCGGGAACGATCAGCCTCTCCTCGAACACGTTCGTCGTTCTGCTCATGGATGTCCTGCGGTCGTTGCACGCGCACGGTGTTCGCCGGGTCGTGATCGTCAACGGACACGGCGGGAACATCGCATCCCTCGCAGAGGTCTCGCTCCGCGCCCGAACCGAGCTGCGCCTGCCCGTGGCGTCGATGATGTGGGCGAGGCTGGCCCCCGATGTCGTCGATGCGGGGTCTGTCGGTCCGGAGCGGGGCCATGCGTGCGAATCGGAGACTTCTCTCGCGCTCGTCCTCGCGCCCGACATCGTGCGTCCGGAACGGATTCCGGACCCGGAGTTCGTGACCGCCTTCCCTGCGGCCGCGCGACCACCGCTCGGGTACGTCGACATCGCCGCGGACTTCGCCGACCTCACGACGAACGGCGTGTGGGGGCACCCGAAGGCTGCGACCCGGGAGTTCGGCGAGCGGATCCTGGCGACGGCGATGGCGCGGGCGGTGGCATTCTGTCGCGATTTCGTCGGCTGGCAGCCGTCGGACGAGCCGGAGCACCGGGGCTGAGAACCGCATAGACCGCTCCCTCCGCCTGCCGATTGACAGGACGAGGGGAGCGGTCTAGCCTCGAAGTGTTCGTCTACGTGTTATCTGTTCCCATACCCGAACAACGGATCGGCGAAGATGCCGAGCCCCACACCAACGAAGGAAACCCCGTGGGCCACAAAGTCACAACCCGGATGAAGAAGTTCAGCGGTCTCATGATCATCGGTGCACTCGTGCTGAGCGGCTGCAGCTTCTCGGCCGACACCCCCGACGAGACCTCCACCGCCGCCCAGGTGCTGCATCAGGGCATGACGCCGGTCAACAACCTGGATCCGCAGTTCCGCAGCGGTGCCGGTGGTGCGCACATCATGCTCGCCGGTCTGCTGGAAGGACTCGTCGTCGTCGAGCCCGGAGGCGAGGTCGTCCCGGGTGCCGCCACGTCGTGGGAGGTCTCCGACGACGGCACCGTCTACACGTTCGCGATCAACCCGGAGGCCCAGTGGTCCAACGGCGATCCCGTGACGGCGCAGGATTTCGTCTGGAACTGGCAGCGGCTGCTCACGCCGGGTGAAGCCGGCACCGAAGCAAGGGCCTATGAGACGAGCGTCGGCGTCGTGGGGGCGAGCGAGTTCCTCGCCGGGGCGACGACCGACTTCTCCACCGTCGGTGTGAAGGCGTTGTCCGACGAGGAGCTCGAGTTCACGCTCGTGCGTCCCAACCCGGACTTCCTTTCGACGCTCGCGCTGCACTGGGGTCTCCCGCTCCACCCCGCGACCGTCGAGGAGTTCCCCGACACCTGGGCGACGCCCGAGAACTGGGTCGGAAACGGGGCCTACGTGCTCGACGAGTTCCGCCTCAATGCCGGAGCGACGCTGGTGCCGAACGAGAAGTACTGGAACCGCGACGAGTACCACCTCGACGAGTGGGACTTCCGTTTCTCGGACGGCGGTGACACCGCACAGCTCCTCGCCTTCCAGTCCGGGGAGATCGACGTCATGCGCGTCGAAGCGGACCTGAGCGCCGTGACGAGCGATCCTGAGCTCCTCGAGCAGCTGGTCGCGGCTCCGGCGAACCAGATCAGGAGCCTGCAGGTCATGTCGAGCAAGAACGAGGCGCTGCAGGACGTCCGCGTCCGCGAGGCGCTCTCACTGGCCATCGACCGCGAAGCGCTCGCGTCCATCCAGGCCCCCGACGTTCCCGGCACGAGCCTCGTGCCGGATGCCGTGCCCGGCTCCGAGGACGTCGCACAGACGGACTACGACCCTGAGCGCGCTCGCGAACTCCTGGCGGACGCGGGCTATGCCGACGGCGCGGGGATGCCCACGATCACGATCCTCACCAGCCAGGCTGCGCCGTTCCTCGAGGCCATCGGTGAGATGTGGAACAAGGAACTCGGCGTGACCTTCTCCCTGGACGTGGTCGAGGCCGGTGTCTACGTCGAGAAGCGCGCGCAACTGCATGAAGCCGACTATGCCGGGTTCTACTACATCAACTACTCCCTCACACCTCCCACCGCCTACCGTGCCGCGACATCGGCCGCGGGACAGCGCTGGAGCACCTTCCTGCTCCCCGCCGACGCAACCGCCGAGTATCAGGCCGTCGGAGCGGACACCGCACTGAGCCCGCAGGACAAGTCTTCGGCGCAGGCAGAGATCATCGCCCAACACGCGCCGAAGGAGTGGAACGCCTACGTCAAGGCTCTCGCCGCCGCCGAGAAGATGAGCGCCGGAGAAGAGCAGAACGCCGCTCTGCTCGATGCGGCATCGAAGCTCGAGGCCGTGTACGCCCGCATCCCGGTGCTCTGGGGCGGGTACAACCTCCTCGTCTCATCCACGGTGAAGGGGCTCGAGCCCTGGGCGACGAGCAGCGTGTTCTCGACGAAGGGTGTGACGATCGGCTGATCGTCACACGGGGTGCGCGCCGCGGCGCGCACCCCGGACCCGAGCGGCGCTCTGCCGCGATCACCCGGCGAGAGCGTCGTCCATCGCGCCCGCCCGCGGCTCCGGCCGCACGAATGAACGGAACGAACGATGGGTGCGTCCCTCTATGTCGTCGGCGAGACGACCGCCGCGCGGATCGAGGATCGCGGCACCACCGCATGGAGCACGGTCTCGACCGTGGAACACCCCGGCCAGGCGTTCTCTGCGACGGCGGTGAGCACAGGCCGCGGGGCGCGGTTGTACATCGCCGTCGCCGCCGATGAGGGGAGCATTCTGACGCTCGAGGACTCCGGTGGCGTGTTGTCACCGATCGCGAGCACACCCTCCGGTGGCGACCTGCCGTGCTCGCTGGTCGTCAGGGACGACCTGCTCGCCGTCGCCGACTATCGCCGGGGCGCGGTGCGCATCCATCGCCTCACCGACGGCGTTCCCGGCGACGCCATCCAGACCGTGCTCTACGAAGGCGGAGGACCGGACGGGCGCCGCCAGGACGCCTCGCACATCCACGCCGTCCTCGCCACCCCGGGAAAGCTGTTCAGCGTCGATCTGGGCGCGGATCGCGTGCATATCCACGACTGGGGGCTGTCCGGCGTCGTGGGGCGACCGGCCGATACGACCCTCCCCCCGGGGACCGGTCCGCGCCATGCCGCGGTTCTCACCGACGAGCATCTCCTGACCGCGAACGAGCTCGACGCGTCGCTGTCGCTGGTTCGGCGCAGCTCCGGCGACACTCCGGGGCAGACTGTGGCGCGCCTCGCCCTCCCTGGTTCGCCCTCCGCGGGAGTGCGCGACTATCCGTCAGACGTCGTCGTCGCCGGACAGCACGTCTTCGCGGCGACGCGCGGCGCCGACCTGATCACCCACATCGTCCGCCGCGGCACCGAACTGGTCGTCGTCGACGAGCACGCCAGTGGTCGTTGGCCCATGAAGCTCGAGGTTCGAGGGAGCCGCCTCTACTGCGCGGCACGCGACGACGATGCCGTCCACGCCTGGGACATCGATGCCGAGACGGGGCGTCTCTCGGCGACCCGCACCACGATCGCAGAATCGCCTCGTCCCGTCTGGGTCGGGGCGGCACCGAGCGCGGCACTCCGCCGTGTCGACGAGAAGGGAATCCGCTGATGCACATCCAGCGAAGGGAAACACCCGATGGGGCGCAGTTCGTCCGACGGGAGGCTGACGGCACCCTGCGGGCCATCGCTCCTCCCGGTGCGGGTATCCGCGAGATGCTCGCAGGCACCCGGACGCACGAGGAGACCATCCTCGACCCGGCATCCCGGATTCTGCCCCCGCTCGTCCCCGGCAAGATCGTCGCGATCGGACTGAACTACCTCGATCACATCCGGGAAGCCGGAGTCGAACCCCCGACCCGTCCCCTGATCTTCGCCAAGTTCCCCTCGACGGTGATCGCCGACGGCGACGAGATCGCGTTCGACCCGACCGTCGCCAAGCGGGTCGATTGGGAGACCGAGCTCGCCGTGGTGATCGGCTCCCGTGCTCGCGACGTCGCGGAGGAGTCGGCGCTCGAGCACGTGTTCGGCTACACCATCGCGAACGACGTGTCGGCGCGCGATCTCCAGTTCGCCGACGGGCAGTGGATCCGGGGCAAGAACCTCGACTCGTTCTGCCCGCTCGGCCCAGGCATCGTCACAGCGGACGAGATCGTCGACCCGCAGGCTCTCGCGCTGCGCACGCGCGTGAACGGACGTCTCGTCCAGGATTCCTCGACCGCCGAGATGCTCTTCCCGGTGGCTGCGCTCATCTCCTACTGTTCTCACCTGTTCACCCTGGAGCCGGGCGATGTGCTCCTCACCGGCACGCCCTGGGGCTGCGGGGAGTTCGCGTCCCCGCCGACGCACCTGGATGAGGGCGATGCCGTGGTGTCGGAGATCGAGGGGATCGGCACCCTCACCAATCGTGTTCGCCACCGCGTTCAGGCGGTCTCAGGCAGGAGTGCAGCGTGACCATCACCCTCATCGACTCGTGGCCCACGTCGCTGTCCTCTTGGGAGCGGGCGAAGCGCACCCTCGGCGGTGGTGTCTCGACAGGTCTCCGTGCCGCCATGAAGCCGCATCCGCTGTCGTTCAGCGGTGGCTCCGGAGCACGACTGACCGACGTCGACGGCAACTCCTATCTGGACTACGTCCTCGGTTGGGGACCCGTCATCCTCGGTCACGGGCATCCGGCGGTCACATCGGCCGTCGTGGCCCAGGCGCCGCACGGCGCGACCTACGGCAACGGGCACAGGCTGGAGTACGAGGTCGCGGAGCGGATCGTGGATGCGATCCCCGGCATGGACCGAGTGCTGTATGCGAACACTGGATCCGAGGCCTTCCAAGTGGCTCTGCGGCTGGCCAGAGCGGCGACCGGGCGTCAGAAGTACATGAAGTTCGTGGGGCACTATCACGGGTGGAGCGATCCCGCCCTGATCGGCTACCGCCCCGACGCCGATGGGCGGCTGTCGGGGCCGGGCACCCGAGGTCAGAGTGCCGCTGCGCTGGACGATGTGGTGCTCGCTTCGTGGGGAGACATCGAGGCCACACTCGAACTGATGCGCACGCACCGAGGCGAGCTCGCTGCCGTGTTCGTGGAACCGGTGCTGTGCAACTCCGGCGTGATCCTCCCGTCGCACGACTTCCTGTCGCGCCTCCGGGACGCCTGCACCGCCATCGGTGCGGTGCTCGTCTTCGACGAGGTGATCACCGGCTTCCGCGTCGCCTACGGTGGCGCGGTCGAACGCTTCGGCGTCGTGCCCGACCTCGTCATCCTGGCGAAGGCGATCGCGGCCGGCTACTCTCTCGCCGCCGTCGCGGGAACCGCCGCCCTCATCGATCAGACGAGTGCGGGAGTCGTGCACGCGGGCACCTACAACGGCAACCCCATCGTCTTGGCCGCGGCGAGAGCCACTCTGGACGAGTTGGCCAGACCAGGGACGTATCAGATGCTGGAAGAGAAGGGCCGCGCTCTGGCGACAGGTCTCGCCCGTGCCGCGGCGAATGCGGGCGTTCCCCTGGCCGTCAATCAGATCGGTCCGGTCGTGCAGACGGGCCCCGGGGTGGATCGGATCGATTCCTTCGACGACTTCCTGCGCATCGACGCCGCCTGGTACGACGTGGGAATCGTTGAGATGCTTCGTCGCGGGATCTACGTGATGCCCGGCGGTCGCTGGTACCTCTCGACGGCGCACACCGATGCGGACATCGCGGCCACCGTCGCCGCAGCGGGGGAGGCGTTTCGCGCGACGACAGAGCTGGTCGGACAGCCGGGGGAGCCGCGATGACGGCCCGCGCCCGCCTCGCCGCTGTCCTCGACGTGTCGCCGCCCCTCGTGCCGGACGAGTCGACGATCGACGGCGTCGTCGTGAGCGACGGGATCGCGTACGTCTCCGGCGTGGTCGCCTTCCGCGGCGCCGCGCATCCAACTCCGGGGAAGGTCGGCAGGGAGCTCACGGTCGCCGAGGGAGCCGTCCAGGCCGGTCTGGCGGTCGCCAACGGCCTCTATCGTCTGGAACAGACACTCGGCTCCCTCGACCGCATCGACCGCATCCTCAAGCTCACGGTGTTCGTCAACGCCACGGCGGACCTGGTCGAGCATCCTGCGGTCGCCGACGGCGGCTCCCGCGTGCTCCGTGACGTGCTCGGCGGGCGTGGACGGCACGCACGTTCGGCGATCGGCTGTGTGAGCCTCCCGCTCGGCGCACCTGTGGAGATCGAGATGATCGCGAAGGTCCTCGACGATGGACGCGGGCGATGATCGTCTCGCGATTCCGTCTCGACGGGCGCACGGCCATGGTGACGGGTTCTCGTCGAGGATTGGGGCGCGCCGTCGCGCTCGCTCTCGCCGAGGCGGGTGCCGACCTGATCCTCGTGGATCGCGGCGACGCGTCTGACACCGCTCGTGCCGTCCAGGCGCTCGGGCGGCGCGTGCACGGCATCGGCCTGGATCTGGCGTCCGCGAGCCCGGCGGAGATGGATGCCGCCGTGACCGAGGCCGCGGAGGTGTTCGGCGGGCTCGACATCCTCGTCAACAACGCCGGCACCATCCGCCGTGCCCCGGCCGTCGCGCACGCTGCGGAAGACTGGGACGAGGTCATCGCCGTCAACCTGAGCGCGGTGTTCCACCTGACCCAGGCCGCCGGGCGACGCATGCTCGCGCAGGGCCACGGCAGGATCATCAATGTCGCCTCCATGCTGTCGTTCCAGGGCGGCATCCTGGTGCCGGGATACGCCGCGTCGAAGCATGGGATCGCCGGGCTCACCAAGGCGTTCGCCAATGAGTGGGCGGCGGGAGGGGTGACGGTCAACGCCGTCGCCCCTGGTTACATGGCGACGGACAACACCGCCGCGCTCCGGGAGGACCCGGCACGGGAGGCCGAGATCCTCCGCCGAATCCCGGCGGAGCGCTGGGGTCGGCCGGACGACGTGCAGGGCGCCTTCGTGTTCCTCGCATCGGACGCGTCGGCATACGTGACCGGTGTCGTGCTGCCGGTCGACGGAGGGTGGCTGGTGCGATGAGCAACAGGCAGACATTGAAGGACAGGAGAGACCTCATGACCGCGACAGCGATCGATGTCCGGCACGCGACGGCGCCCGACCAGGTGTCAGGCATGACGCAGCAGGACCTTCGCGACGCCTACCTCGTCGACGGACTGTTCGCGCCCGGCGCGATCAGGCTCACGTACACGCATCACGATCGGATCGTGCTCGGGGGCGTCGAGCCTGGTGGCTCCGCGCTGGCGCTGCCAGCGTACGAGCAGCTTCGCAGCGAGTACTTCCTCGAGAACCGCGAGGTGGGCATCGTGAACGTCGGCGGTCCCGGCGTCGTTCAGGCCGACGGTGAGCGCTTCGACCTCGCGACCGGCTCGTGCCTCTACCTCGGTCGCGGCGTGCGCGAGGTGATCTTCTCGGATGCGGCCGACGCGTCGGGCGCACAGTTCTACCTCTTCTCCGCCCCCGCTCACAAGGCGTATCCGGCCCGGCTGGTCGCAGCGGGGGAGGGGACAACGCGGTCGCTCGGAAATCCGCTGACGGGCAACGAACGTCGTCTGCACCAGTACATCCACCAGAACGGCGTGCGCAGCTGTCAGATCGTCATGGGGGTGACCGAACTCGCCCCCGGATCGATGTGGAACACCATGCCCGCGCATACGCATGCCCGTCGCACGGAGTGCTATCTGTACTTCGACCTCCCTTCTGACGCGCGGGTGGTTCACCTCTTGGGCGAGCCGAGCGAGACCCGTCATCTCCTGATCGCGGACCGTCAGGCCGTCATCTCACCGAGCTGGTCGCTGCATTCGGGCGTCGGGACGGCGGCCTACTCGTTCGTCTGGGCGATGGCAGGCGAGAATCAGTCGTTCGACGACATGGATCCATCGCCGATCACGGAGCTGCGATGAACGACATGGGCGGGCAGGCCGACGCGAACGACGCCCTGCCTCGTGTCGCGGTGCTGGGTGCGGGGCTCATGGGTCACGCGATCGCGCAGGTGTTCGCTGTCGCCGGAGCCGACGTGCGGGTGTGGGATCCGGATCCGGTCGCGCTCGCCGACCTGCCGGGACGCATCGCCCAGAACCTGGAGGCGCTGGGGAAGGACCGCACCGTCGAGGTGCAGTTGTGCGAGACGCTGGCCGCCGCGGTCGCGGGTTCCGACCTGGTGTGCGAGGCCGCGCCGGAGCGGCTCGAGGTGAAGAAGGACCTGGTCCGGCAGGTCGAGGAGGTCGAGAGCGGTTGCGTGTTCGCGACCAACACCTCCGTCCTGCGGATCTCCGAGATCGCCGCGGAGGCGCTCGCCCCGGAGCGGATCGTCGGCGTGCACTGGTGGAATCCTCCGCACCTGATCAGGGTCGTGGAGGTCGTAGCGGGCGAGAACACCTCGGCTGACACGCTTGCCCGTGTCGAGGGCTGGCTCTGCGCCGCGGGCAAGATGCCGGTACCGGTGTGCGACGCACCGGGTTTCGTCGGAAACAGGATGCAGTTCGCACTTCTCCGAGAGGCGGTGCGCATCGTCGAAGAGGGCATCGCGACGCCGGACACGGTCGACCTGGTGGCGCGGGAGACAATCGGTCGCCGGTGGGGCGCGGTCGGTCCGCTCGAAAGCGCCGACTACATCGGTCTCGATCTTGTCGACGAGATCATGACGTACCTGTCGCCCTCGCTGTCTCGAGAGATCACGACGCCGCAACTCCTTCGCGACCGCGTGCAGGAGGGGCGGCTGGGGGCCAAGACTGGCGGAGGGATCTTCGACTGGCCGGACGGCGCACGCGCCCGTGTGACGGATCGCCTTCGCCGTCACCTCGTGGGTGATCCGCTGCGGACCGGAGGACAACGGGAAGAACAGGGAAAGGAAGGGGTCGCATGAGGATCGCGATCGCAGGTCTCGTGCATGAGGCGAACACCTTCGTCGCGGAGCGGGCCGATCTGGCGACGTGGCAGCGTCAGGGCGTGTTCGAGGCGGAGGAGATCCGTCGATGTCATCGTGGAGCACGCACTGTGGCGGCCGGATTCCTGCTGCTCGAGGAAGAGGCGGACGACGTCGAACTGGTCCCGATCGTCCACTCGATGATCATGCCCACCGGCATCAGCACCCACGAGGCCTACACCAGCCTCGCGGATCGCATCGTCGACGGCATCCGTGCGCAGGGTCCGTGGGATGCTGTGCTGCTGGATCTGCACGGTGCCGCGGTGAGCGAGGTCGAACGCGACGCCGACGGCGCTCTCGCACGTCGAGTCCGGGAGGTCGTCGGCGTCGACGTACCGATCGGCGTCACTCTGGACCTGCACGCGAACGTGTCGGAGCTTCTGGTCGAGATGTCCTCGAT
This sequence comes from Microbacterium sp. LB12, assembly GCF_037150835.1. Taxonomy (NCBI): domain Bacteria; kingdom Bacillati; phylum Actinomycetota; class Actinomycetes; order Micrococcales; family Microbacteriaceae; genus Microbacterium; species Microbacterium sp. LB12. The sequence continues at coordinate 856,314 of NZ_JBBCPF010000001.1, forward strand.
CATCACCGTCTACCAGACGAATCCTCACATCGATGCTGCAGACCGGGGTCTCGACTGTGCTCGTCTGGTCGCGAGGATGGTGCGCGAGCAGTTGCGCCCCAACATGGCGCTGGTGCGGCTTCCGATCGCGATCGACATTCTGTGTCAGAGCACGGATGAAGGGCCGATGGTGCCGCTCATGCAGCAGGCGCGGGAGGTCGAGAAGCGGAGCGATGTGCTCTCGGTGAGTCTGGTCGAGGGGTTCCCCTATGCCGACGTGGCGGAGATGGGGATGTGCGTGCTCGTCACCACCGACGAGTCGTCGGATGCCGCCGACGAGCTTGCTCATGCACTGGCGAGGTCGGTGTGGGATGCGCGTGAAGAGATGATCGGCTCGCGGATGTCTCCCGAAGACGCGTTGCGTGAGGCGGAGGCGGAGGCGGAGAGGCAAGGGCCGGTGGTCGTCCTCGACGTCGGCGACAACGTGGGTGCCGGAAGCCCGGGTGACTCCACGCATCTCCTGCATGCTGCACGCGCACTCGGTGTTCGAGGGGTCGCCATGCCGTTGAGCGATCCGGTCGCCGTGGAAGCCTGCGCGCGCGTGGGAGTGGGCGGGCGCGTGCGGATATCAGTCGGGGGACGCACCGACGATGCGCACGGTGAGCCGTTCGACATCGACGGCGAGGTGATCGCTTTGCACGACGGCGTCTTCGAGGACAGCTCGCCGACGCATCTCGGCCAGACGACCTTCGATGTCGGTGCTTCGGCCGGCGTGCGCACGGATGACGGGATCCTCCTCGCTCTCTCGTCGTACCGGACCGGAACCTTCAGCCGCGTGCAGTTCTCGATCGTCGGAATCGACCCTCAGCGCACGCCGATCGTCATCGCGAAGGGCGTCCACTCTCCACGCGCGGCGTTCGAGCCGATCGCCAGCCGGCTGATCTGGGCCGACACCCCGGGTGCGACCCGGTCGGACATCACCGCGCTCGCCTACGAGCATCGACCGCGGCCCGCATTCCCCTTCGAGACCGACGCACGATGGAGCTGACGCCGCACGAGAGCCCTCCGGTGGTCGATGCCGACCTCCTCATCCGCGGCGGCAGGGTGGTTGACCCGCGCAGCGGGCGTGACGGCGTCGCCGACGTCGCGGTCCGCGACGGTCGGATCGTGGCGGTGGGCACGGCCGCCGTCCAGGCGACGACGGTGGTGGAGGCGCAGGGGCTGACCGTGGTCCCCGGCTTCATCGATCTGCACAGCCATGCACAGACACCGCTCGGGTTGATGCTGCAGGCATTCGACGGCGTCACATCCGCTCTCGATCTCGAGGCGGGGGCGCTTCCGATTCCCGACCACTACGCGGACGCCGAGCGTGAAGGCCGACCCATCGGCTTCGGCTTCTCGGCATGCTGGGCCTCCGCCCGGCTTCACGTGATGGACGGCGTGCCGTTGCGAGGGACGGGACCGTCCGGTCGTCTGCTGTCATCACCCGAGCTCGTGCTGCGCAATCAGCGCTCGCCGCGCTGGCAGCACCCGGCCTCTGCGCGAGAGCGGACCGCCGTCATCGGTGCGATGTCCGATGCGTTGGAGGCCGGCGCGCTGGGGATCGGGATGCTCTTGGGCTATTGTCCCGGGGCGGGTCGGAACGAGGTCCTCGACATCGCGCGGCTCGCCGCCGCGGCGGGCGTGACGGTCTTCGTGCACGTTCGATACATGTCCAATGCCGGACCGGCGTCGTCGTTGGACGCGATCACGGAGATGGTCGATGTCGCCGCTGAGACCGGCGTCCACCTGCACGTCTGCCACGTGAACAGCACATCGCTGCGCCTGATCGACGATGTGATGCTCGCCATCGAGCGGGCACGCGCACAGGGTGGGCGCATCACGACGGAGGCGTATCCGTACACGACATCCAGCACCGGCATCGGTGCTGCATTCCTCGATCCCGCGCAGCTGTGGCGGCTCGGTATCGAACCCGATGCGATCACATATCTGCCGACGGGACGACGGGTCAGGGATGCAACCGAGCTCGCGCTTCTGCGTGAGCGGGATCCGGGAGGGCTGTGTCTCATCGACTATCTCGACGAGCGTGTTCCGGCGGACGAGAGACTCGTGACTCGCAGTTTCCAGGAGGCGGGGACCGTTGTGGCCTCGGATGCCATGCCTCTGGTCGATGCGTCCGGTGCATACGTGCGGGACGCCGTGAAACTATTGCCGGGCATGCACACCCACCCTCGGAGCGTGGGCACGTTCGCGCGGACATTCGGTCGACTGGTTCGCGAGCGCAGTGTCCTCACGCTGCATGATGCCGTGTTGAGAACCTCGACCCTCCCGGCTGAGATGCTCGCGCCGTTCGTGCCGCAGATGCAGCGCAAGGGGCGGATCGCCGTGGGCTTCGACGCCGACATCACCGTGCTGGACGAGAGGACGATCACGGACAGAGGCAGTTTCGCCGCGGTGACGCCGTCGACGGGGATCGAGCACGTCTTCGTGGGCGGACGCCCGGTGGTGCGTCGAGGGGCGGCCGGTGCAGACCTCGCCGCCGGTCGGTCCATCCGTCGCTGAGTGACCTCGGTCGTCAGCAGTCTTGACGCGCGGCGGCACCTCGCTCTACGCTCTGGTTCATACAGCTGGACATCGTTCGTGTACATGAACACCCAATGAAGGGTCTCCCTATGCGTCGCGTCACACCTCTCGCTCTGTTCCTGTCCGCCGCCGTTGTCGCGGGCGGTGGTATCCCCGCGCAGGCGCAGGCGCAGGTGCTCGTGCCGCTCGCCCCCCTCTCACCTTTCACGAACATCGGCGAGATCGCGCTCACCACGCAGCAGGCCATCGCCGAGGAGTGGACTGCGGCGCCGACGATCGACGGCACGCTGTCCGAAGCCGCGTGGGCGACCGGTGCGCCCTTGTCCTCGTTCGCGAACGCTGCCACAGGGGCGCCGGCCGCCGGGGCGATCGAGTACCGGGTCGGCTACGGCGATGACGGGCTCTACATCGGCGGATCCGTGTCGTCTGCGGTGGCAGCGGACATCGCCGCCGTCGAGGTCGTGATCGGCGGCCCCGATGCCACGAGCGTTCACGGAGTGGCCTCGGTCGCGCTGAACCCGAGCGGTCCCTTCACGACTGCCTGGAGTGACCCCCTCATCGGCGACCCGGCGGCTGGACGAAACGCGCTCGCCGCGACCACCGCCACCGCAACGGCCTCGGGGCGGACCAGTATCGAGATCTCGATCCCGTGGAGTGAGCTCGGCGGGGGTGCGCCGACGGAGGGCGATACGTGGCAGTTGAACGTCGTGCACGTGCCGAACCCGGGCGCGATGCCGATGGCGTCGTGGATCCCGCTGGTCTCCTCTCGGTACATGGATCGCGACGGCGGAAGCGTCGACTTCACGACGAATCTCGTCGATCAGGGGCGGTGGGGCACGCTGATGCTCGGTGCACCGGCAGCGGGGGCGACGGAGTGGGCTCCGGCAGACCCGCGCTTGGCCTTCACCGGCCTCGAGCAGAAGGAGTTGAGCTTCGACACGCCGAGTGGCGTGCCCACGTATGAGCTCGCGTGGAAGGCTGCCGACTCCGCGTGGGAGACGCTCGCCCCGCCGACGGTGAGCGCGGCATCCGGTCGGACCACGCTCGAGTTCGCCCACCCCCCTGTCACGGTCGACGGTCTGCATCGGGTACGGGTGGTGGCGACGACCGGGTCCTCCGCGCGGATCGCCGAGTTCACGTTCGACCGCACCGCGTACATCGCCGCGGGCGAAGCGGCACAGGGGTTCGCCGCCGCCCCGCCCTCGGGTTCGACCGCGGTTGCCTCCGCACCCGCCTCGCCGACCGTGCAGGCGATCCTCGACCTCATCCCCGAGCACAACGGGATGCGCTTCGTCGGGCTCCCCGAACAGCCTGAGCTGTCGCCCGAGGCGCACTATGCGCTCGCCCCGGACGGGCAGAGCATGATCGCGACGAAGACCTCGACCGTCTACCCGAACGCCTCCTACCCGGAGACCCACACGATCAGGGCGTACGACCGGACGGGCAACCCCGTCGACTACCCGTACTACGAGGACTCCGAGGGGCGACGGTACTTCCTCTCGGCCGCGCTCTGGCAACTGCAGCGCGAGAAGGCGCTGACCGATACCGAGAAGGTCTCGAGCACCGACCCGCTCGGGACGGCACGCATCCTGTATCGCTTCGCGCAGACCTATCAGAACTACGTCCCGACGACCGACCAGCGCTGGCACAACTTCCCCATGGACGTCAGCAGCGGCGCCCCCTACAACTACTGGGGCGGGATGTGGAACTCCTGGTCGGTGAACGACTTCGTCAGTCTCGACCCGCTGCTCAAGGCGTATCGCGCTGTTCAGCAGACCGATGCCTTCGACGTGCTCAGCGTCGAGCTCGGTGTCGACGTCGAGAGCTACGTCCGTGAGGAGATGCTGCGGCCCTCGTTCGACTACGTCCTGAGCTACCCGCCCACCTACGGCAACCTCACCTATCCGATCTGGAATGGACTCGTCGAGCTCGGCCTGATCCTGGGAGAGCCCGACTACATCCACCGCGCCGTGGAGTGGATCGAGGACTTCATGGCGAACCGATTCCTCACCGACGGGACCTGGTACGAGGTCACGACCTCGTACCACAACCAGACCTACCGCGGACTGCTCGCCACCATCGCGCGGCTCGATGGGTATACCGATCCGGCAGGGTACATCTCCCCGCGCACCGGCACGCGCTACGACGACCTCGACCTGGCGGCGTCCTTCCCCGCGTTGTCGACGGGGTCGCAGTTCGTCCCCACTCTCGTGTATCCGGACAAGCACACGCTCCCGCTGCAGGACACGTGGGCGGCGAACACGGTGGCCTCACCGCTGCCCGGCGCCCCGATCCTGTACCCGTCCGCCGGAATCGCCCGCACGACATCGGGAACAGGGGCGAGCCAGGCGCAGACCTACCTGCAATTCGTGCCGAAGTACGGGCACAACCATCTCGACCCCCTGACACTTAGCTTCTTCGACGAAGGTCAGGAGCTGCTGCCCGACCTCGGATACACGCATTCGAAGTACTACTACTTCTCGACTTCCACCATCGGGCATAACACCGTCGTGGTCGACGGGGCGGACATGCGCACCGCCGGCGCCGCGGTGGACGGAGGACAGATCGAACGCTTCGTGCCGGACGGCGGTCCGATCAGCGTGATGCGTGCCGCCCAGCCCAGCGCCTACCCGCAGACAGACGAATACAGCAGGGAGCCGTGGTTCGTCCGCTTCCCCGGAAGCGACGACGGCTACATGCTCGACGTCTTCCGCGTCGAGGGCGGCGAGCGGCACGAGTACACCCTCAACGGCTACGCCGGAGGTACTGCCGAGTTCTCGACCGACCTCACGCTCACCGACTACGGCGACCGCCTCCTCCCTCCGGGGGTCGAGGCGACCGAGGCTACGGGGTCCGGCGAGACGGGTGACGCGGAAGGCCACTACCCCGGCTACATCTATGTGACCGACGTGAAGAAGGCGGCGCTGCCCGACGACCAGTACCACGTGCAGGTCGAGACCTACGACGACACGGGTGCGGAGAGGGCGGTCCTCGAGATCACTGGTCTCCTCGAGGACGGCGACAACGAGCTGTTCCTCGGGCGCGCACCGTCGATCAAGAACACGCGTGAGCTGGGTCGTGTCGGCGACGTGAACGACATCCTCGAGGACCAGACCATGCCCAAGCTCGTGCTGCGCAGGGAGGGCACCGCGCTGTCGAGCACCTTCACCACTGTGCTCGAGGCGCATGCGAGCGGGTCCGCCGCCACGATCGAAGGGGCGGATCGCCTCCCCGTGGACCGCGGCCCCGACGGCGCCGTGGCGGTGCAGATCACGTACGGCGGCGTCACCGACATCCTGCTGAGCAACTCCGAGGATCCCGAGTCGGAGATGACCGTCGGCGACATTTCGATGACGGGAGAGCTCGGCTTCATCCGGATCGTGGATGGCGACATCGTCGACATGCGTCTCGTCAACGGAACGGGACTCAGCAAGGGTACGACCGCGATCGCGGGCGACGGAGAAGCGGCGGGACAGGTCATCTCCACCGAGCGCGTCAGCGCGGGCGATGCTGCGAACGTCATCGTGACGGACGCCCCGGTGCCGGCAGATGCGGTCGGTCGCTATCTGATCGTTCGTCATCCGGACGGCACCGCCCGCGGCTACGAGATCGCAGACGTCGCCCCGCGCGGAACGGGTTCCGCAGTAACGTTGGCCACACAGGATCCCGGCTTCACGATCGACGGCGCGACCTCGCAACTGGACTTCTACCCGCGCACCGCGTGGACAGGGGCCCACGGATACACGGTCGAGGACCGCGCCGCGCTCGCGTCCCCGGTCATCGATGCGCCGGTCACGGGCTCCCTCACCGGCACGGTGACGGATGAGGCCGCGGCGCCCGTCGCGGGAGCGACGGTCTCGGTGAGCGGCTTCCCCTCGGCGACGGCCGTCACCGACGCGCTCGGAACATACATGATCAGCGGCGTGCCGCTCGGCACGCGGCGCGTCGTCGCATCCGCGTCCGGCTACGTCGATGTCGTCTCCGGACCCGCGACGGTGGCGGTGGGACCCGCGGCGACGATCGACGTCTCGTTCACGACGGAGTCTCTGCCCGTGCTCTCCGATGTCCCCGTCGGCGTCGGTGCCGGACAACCGGTCAGCGCCACGAGTTCGAAGGCGGCGGACGTGTATCTCGTGCCCGCGGGAACGGCGAAGAACGCCACGGCGATCACGGCGGCCGCGATCGCGGACGGCGCGTCCGTGTCCGGGGCGTCCCCGGGTGTTTCCGTGAGCATCCCCACCTCGGGGCTCGACGTCGGGGAGTACCGGGTCTATGCGATCGATGCCGGTGGCGGTATCTCGCGCAGCGCGGGGGTGGTGCTGCTGGCGACCGACATGGGCGTGGTCGAGGACACCGATCCACGACTGCGGTTGAGCAGCGGGTGGCGGGCATTCGCCGATGCGAGTCATCACGGGGGCTCGACGAAGAGGGCCAGTGCGGCCGGAGAGTCGGCGGACCTCCTCTTCTACGGCAGTGCGGCGCGGGTGTATGCGCAGGTGACGCCGGGAAGCGGCATCGCCGAGATGTTCGTCGATGGCCAACTCGCGGCGACGGTCGACACCTTCGCGAACCCGCTTCGCTATCAAGACCTCGTGTTCGACACCGGGCGTCTCAGCGAGGGCGTGCACGAGATCAGTGTGCGTGTGACCGGGACCGCGCGCCCCGCCGCGTGGGACACGTTCATCGCCCTCGACTACATCGAAGTCGTGCAGAGCGCCGCACTGGCGCCCGCTCTGTCCGCCGTGTCGACCGGGCCGCTGGTGACGGGCGAAGACGTCGTCGCCACAGCGGATGAGGCATCGGAGTTGTACCTCGTGCCGGCAGGGACGGCCGCGGACGTCGCCTCGGTCGCCGCTGCAGCGACGAGTTCAGGCGCGACGGCGCCGGCGACTGCGGCTGTGCCGACCGCGATCGACACGACCGGACTCGCGACCGGGAGTTACGTGGTGTTCGCCGTCGATGGCGACGACAACTTGTCGACGCCATCGTCCTCCCTCTTCGTCGTACAACCGACGAGCGGAACGATCCAGGATGACTCCACCTCGCTTCGGTACACCGGGAACTGGCCGAGCTTCTCCAGTACGGCGTACTCGGGCGGCACGCTCCGCAGAGGCCAGTCATCGGGTGCGACCGTCGAGATCCCCTTCTACGGGACATCGATAGATCTCATCGCCAACAGGCAGGCCACGGCCGGCGTGATGAACGTGTACCTCGACGGCGTGTTCGCCGGCACGGTGGATGCGTATGCAACCCCGAACCAATACCAGCAGGTGATCTTCCAGCAGAGCGGGCTTGCGCTCGGCGCACACGTGCTCACGATCGAGGCCGCCTGGGTGAAGAACGCCGCAGCGACGAACTACTACGTGTACTTCGACGCCGCCATCAGTGCGCAATGAACCCGCGCCGAGTTCAGGCCGGGACGGTTGCCGTCATCCGGACCCTGCCGACCCCCAAAGACCCCCGGATGGGCTGAGCAGTCCATGGCTGAGTGAACGTTCAGCCCGTCCGGGCGCCGCAGATGGAGTTGACGAAAGTCGGCTGCCATGTGCAGTAGCGCTCAGTGCGGTGGGTGCCTAGCCGAGCCATGGCGCGCGAATCGGGGTCCGCCGCTCCTCGAACGACAGGTCGGGGTCGGAGCGGTCGATCAGTGCGACCCACTCGGAGCGACCTTGCTGCGTGAACCCGGCCGAGCCGGCCCGCGGGTCGCTCGCGTATGCGACCACCCGCCCCTTCGTGCTGGACCCCACCTCGACCGCGATGCCGCGGTAGGTGCCGCGGTTCGCGATGTCGAAGCAGGGGAGTTTCTCCCGAGCATCGATCGCCCGGAAGTAGCCGGTCTTCCCTGGACGCTTCGTGAAACCCGGCGCGGGGGTCGGCGACCACACCGACCAGCCGAAGGTGCTGACCAGGCGGTAATCGACCCCGTCGAGCGTCGTGTGCAGCCCGCTCTTCAACTCTTCAGTCGACATGAGGCTGCGCCTCCTCCGTTCGACCCGCGGCTCGCACCGCAGCAGCGTCGAGGCGCTTCAGGTCGACGTACCGGTCGACGCGCACGGGCTCGTCGTCGATCCAGACGGTGTCGCCGTCCACTCGCAGCACCCCGACGTACACCACTCGGTCGGCCTCGGACGAGTACGCGGTGACGATCCATGCGTCGCCGAGCCGCCGGTGCGCGGAGGTCAGTGCCGCCTGGATCGCGTCGTCCTCGCCGTCACGGATCGCTGCGACCAGGGTTCCCACCGGGAACGAGGCATCCACACCGACGACGACCGGATTGGACAGCACCGCGCCACCACGGATCCGCCACCGCTGGGCCCGACGAAGGATCATGACGACGCACACCACGAAGATCACGGGCGGGAGCGCGAAGGCCGCAGCGATCGCGAGCCCGGACTTCACGCGTCCGCCGAGGAACTCGACCGTCGCGTTCGGGTTGAGGTACACGAGCAGGGCGACGACGACCATGATCGCGGCGGTGATGGCCCAGAAGATCATCTGCGGGCCGGAGCGCTCCGCGACGAACTGGTCGGGGTGCGACCGGAACCACGGGCTCAGCGACCGCGAGCGGGACCGCAGCGGGGTGAAGCTCATGAGTCGCTCGCCGCTTCGCCCGCCCCAGACTCCTCGGACCCGATGTGCCCGAACCGGGCCGACCGGGAGGAGGAACGCATCCGATAGAACGTGAACTTCCGTCGTCCACGGCTCCACACCGGTGTGCGGTTCGGGGACGGGTCGTCACGCTCGCCGAGCGCTTCCTCCAGGTAGGCGAGGGTGGCCGCGTACGCGTCGTCGTCGGTCTTCGCGGTGACACCCGGCGGGCGTCGAGCCGCCGGGAAGAACAGGCTGGCACTCACGGATCCGTCCGGGAGCATCTGGGCCGTCGGATGCTGCGACACCCACGCCGGCTTCGGCCAGATCCCGCGCTCGCTCGGCTCGGTGTCGGCGTCGATCAGCCCGTGCGTCAGCAGCCAGGTCATCCCGTCCGCGCCGTCCAGGAAGTCCTTCGCTGCATCGCGCAGCACGCGCAGCGAGTACGTGGAGACGAACCACAGCTCCAGCTCACCGCCGGAGCGAACCCGGGCGGTCACCTTGAACGGACCGAGGTCCCAGTGCTTGTCGGACCCGATGGTCTTCCCCGCTTTCCGGGAGATCGCCGTCCGCAGCCGCCGTTCCGCTGCCGCTTCATCGTCCACCCCGGCCAGCGGCGCGCGCACCCACAGGTGCTCGTCGACCTCGTCGTCTTCGGGCAGGCCGTCGTCATAGACCGGCTTGTGCAGGCCGAGGTTCGCGAGCTCTGCCTGCAGCTGCTCCTGTGTCATCGTCTGCTCGCGCTGCACTCGACCGAACAGCGCCGGCAGGCTCGTCATCAGGTCATCGAGTTCCACCATGCTCGTCATCCCTCCACCCTATTGAGACCCGGCGACATGCACCGCAGGGGTTGACGAGGTGGGTTTGCGGCTCTCGGAACGCCCCGACGGCGTCGGGTGTGGATCAGCCCTGAGGATCGCAGGTCAGGGTGGCGTCCCCGATCACCTGGACGGCGAGCTCGCGTTCGGACGCGAGCGGTTCCGCGCCTGCGACGAGGAGTTCGACGCTGTCGTCGGAAAGCTCGGAGTCGTAGACGTACTGTCCGACGCACGGGTAGAAGTCGGGCATGTCGTCATAGGTGGTCAGCCCGTTCGCGCGATTGATCTCCTGGGCGGCCGCGCCGATCTCCGCGGGAGACGGACGGTTCCCGCTCGCGTCGGCGGGTGGGTCCGACCCCTCGGCCGGCGCCGAGGGCGGGTTGTTCGTGGGGAGAGCCGAGTCGATCAGACCGGGCGCATTCACCAGGAGCGTGACGACGAGCACGATGGTTCCGATCGCCCCGCCCGCGACCGACAGGATCAGGCCGACGATGGACGGCCACTTCGCCGCGCCCTTCATGAACAGACCGATCAGCGACACCACGAAACCGGCCAGCAGCACCGCCACGCCGATGCCGAACAGCAGCGGGATGCAGGCGAGGACCGTGCCCAGCGCGGCCAGGCCCAGTCCGACGAACCCCAGAACCGGCGATCGTGGAGTGGTGGCGAGCGGAGCGCCCGTCACCGCCGCTCCCGGCGCCGGTACCGCGGGGCCCGCGGCCTGCCCCGGGGCGAAGTGGTCGGTCCACCGCGCGCCGTCCCACCAGCGCTGACGCCCGGAACCGTCGTCGTACCATCCAGCCGGCATACTCATTCGCGCCCCCTCCTCGTTGCGGCGATCCACCTCACGCGAACCCCCATCGTACGGGGGTGTCAATCGGCGAGGTACGCCCCCAAGGCATCGAGCAGTCCGCGGGTGCCGGCCTCTCGTCTTGCGCCGTCGGCCCAGAACCGGTCGAAGAACACGCCGTGCTCGGTGTGCGTGAAGCGGGTGCCGTCCGCGGTCGGCTCGAACTCGAGCGACGCCAGCGAGGTGGACATGTGCTCCCCGTCGACCCACATGTCGTACGTGGTGACGATGCGCGTGTGCTCGACGATGTCGGTGTAGGTGGCCTCGTAGCGCGAGAGCGGTCCGTCGTGGAACTTGCCCTCGTCGATGTCGCGTCCGCCGACGCGGAAGTCGAAGGCCCATTCGCGCGTCTCGGCGTGGTCGCCTGCGCCCCACCAGCTCCGCTTCTGCTGCTCGTCGGCGAAAGCGCGCCAGACATCCGCGACTGTGGCGGGGTAGTCGCGGGTCAGGGTGAAACCGGAGCGGGCGAGCCGGCGTTCGATCGTCATCGCGGCGCCCTATCGCGTCAGACGGACGTGGATCACGCCACTCTCGGCGACCTCGGACGTCACCTGGTGGGTGGCGTCGATGCCGACCAGGTCGTCCCAGAGCCGATTCCCGCGGCCGAGGAAGATCGGCGTGATCATGAGGTGGAGGTCGTCGACCAGGCCCGCGCGGAGGAAGGCGCGCGCCGTACGGTAGCCGCCGCCGATGCGGACGTCCTGTCCGCCCGCCGCCTGCACCGCCTCGGCGAGGAGGTTCTCGATCGTGTCGTCGCGGAAGTGGAACGTGGTGTCGTCCTCCATGGGGATCGAGGGGCGCGGTGCGGTGTGCGTCATCACGAACACGGGCGTGTGGAACGGCGGCGAGGCGCCCCACCATCCCTTCCAGTCCGCATCGTCGGGGAAGCTGTGGAGTCCGAACATCCCGGCGCCCATGATCTCGGACCCGACACCGTCGAAGAACGCCGCGGCGTAGCGGTCGTCGACGCCGGTGGTGCCCTTCCCGCTGTCGTCGCCGAAGATCTTCGCGCGGAACGTGCGGGTCGCGGTGTACGCGGCCGTGAGCCGGCCCCAGTCCTCGCCCATCGGGTTGTCGGGGGTCGCATCGGACGGTGTGAAGCCGTCGAGCGAGGTGAAGAGATCCATGCGGATGCGGGACATGTCAGTTCTCCTTCGGAGCGGTGCGGGTGAGGTGGATGCCGAGTCGGTCGGCCTGATGCTCTGCGGGTGTGCGCTGCTGGCCGAGCCACAGGTGCAACACGTCGAGGGCCCCCGGACGGAGCGTCACGGTGCGGACGCGCCCGTGTTTCTCCGAGACGACCACTCCCGCGTCTTCGAGCACGCGGAGGTGCTGCATGAGCGACGGCAGCGCCATCGCGAACGGCTCGGCGAGCTCGGAGACGACCGCGGGCGACACGGCCAGCCGTTCCACGACGGCACGGCGCGTGGGATCCGCGAGAGCGCGGAGCACGGCGTCGAGGTCATCCTGATACTTAGGCATTGACCTAACTATATGTGTTTTTCCCCGCGGGTCAAGAGCGGTCATAGAGTCACCTCATGGATGACATCGCACTGATCACCGGGACCTCATCGGGTATGGGGCTGCACGCCGCCGTGGCACTGGCCGAGCGGGGGCTGCGGGTCGTCGCGACGATGCGCGACACCACGAGGGCCGGGGCGCTGCGAGATGCGGCTGCCACGGCGGGCGTCGACATCGACGTGCGCGCTCTCGACGTCGTCGACCACGAGGCGGCCGCTCGGCTCGTGGCCGACGTCGAGGCGGAGGTCGGCGGCATCCGCGTGCTCGTGAACAACGCCGGGCAGGGGAGCGTGGGCACCGCCGAACAGCTGACGATGGCGCAGATCCAGGCCCAGCTCGACGTCAACTACCTGGCGCCCGTGAATCTCGCCAAGCTCGTGCTCCCGGCGATGCGGGAGCGCGGCAGCGGCAGCATCCTCACCGTGACGAGTGTCGGCGGCGCGGTCGGTCAGCCGTTCGCCGATGCGTACTGCGGGGCCAAGTTCGCCGTGGAGGGGTTCATGCAGTCACTCGCCGTGGTCGCCGAGCGCTTCGGGGTGCGCGTGAGCGTGATGGAACCCGCGGCGGTCGCCAGTGCCTTCGTCGCGAATGCGGTCCGCCCCGAGCTCGGGGGCCCCTACGGCACTCTGCTGGACGCCTACTTCGCCCGCACCGCCGGAGCCTTCGCGAACGCCCAGTCCGCGGAGTCCGCCGGGGCGGCCATCGCCGCGGCGGCCCTGGCCGACGAGTACCGCTTCCGCTGGCAGAGCTCCGAGGGCGCGAGCCGGTTCGTGGGGGTGTCCCTCGCCGACACCGACGGCAGCGCCGTGCTCGGCTTCACCCGCCCCTGGATCGCCGCCGGCTGAGTTGCCGACCCTCCCGCCGCATGGTTACGTGGAGGTCATGACGAGCGACGTGGCTTCGACCCTGGACGATGCGGCACAGACCAGCGGATTCAGCGGGGTCATCCGCGTCGATCGGCCGGGGGAGGAGCCGTTCGCCCGCGCCTACGGTTTCGCCGACCGGGCACGGCGGCTGCCCATGGAGACCGGGAGCCGGTGCGCGGTGGCGAGTGTGGGGAAGGGCTTCACCGCACTCGCCGTGGGTGCGCTGATCGATGACGGCATCCTCTCGTTCGACACTCCGGTGCGGCCGCTGCTCGGCGCCGACCTTCCGCTCATCGACGACGCCGTGAGCGTCGGGCACCTGCTCGCGCACACCTCGGGGATCGGCGACTACCTCGACGAGTCCGACGGCGAGGTCACGGACTACGTGCTGGAGCGCCCGGTGCACGAGTTCGTCGACACCGAGGCGTACATCCCGGTGCTCGACGGTCGTGCGCAGATGAGCGCGCCAGACTCGGCCTTCGCCTACTGCAACAGCGGGTTCGTGCTGCTCGCGCTGGTCGCCGAGCGAGCCTCCGGCGTGCCGTTCCACGACCTCGTGCACCAGCGTGTGTTCACGCCCGCGGGCATGGCATCCACCTCCTACCCGCGCACCGACGAGATGCCCGGCGACCTCGCCCACGGCTATCTCGGCGACGACGATGACCGCACGAACGTCCTGCACCTGCCGGTTCGTGGCAGCGGGGACGGGGGTGCGGCGACCACCGCGGCCGATCTGGCTGCCTTCTGGGCGGCGTTCTTCGGCGACCGGATCGTCTCGGCGGCCACCCGGTCGGCGCTCCTCGAGCCCCGGCATCGGGTCGAGGACGAGAACCTCCGCTACGGACGCGGATTCTGGCGCGGATGGGAGTCGGAGCTCGTGATCCTCGAGGGGTACGACGCCGGGGTCTCGGCCCGCACCTGGCACGATCCGCTCTCGGGAGAGACCGCGACCGTCATCGCGAACACCTCGGACGGGGCGTGGCCGGTGCTGGAAGCCGTCGACTGGCACTGAGCCTGCGCCCGCCGAGCGCCTTCCGCCCACATCACGCCCGACGATATTCTGGAGCCGCCGGGATCGCGGGCTTCGCTCGACGATCGACGGTCGCGTCTGAGGAGGACTCATGGAGCACGTCGACACCATCGTGGTCGGAGCTGGGGTGTCGGGGCTCACCGCCGCACGGCTGCTGCAGGATGCAGGACGTCGAGTGATCGTGCTCGAGGCGCGCGACCGCACGGGCGGCCGCGTGCACACCGACCGCACGGCAGAGGCCACCGACCTCGGCGCCTCGTGGATCCACGGCGTGACCGACAACCCGGTCGCCGCGGCCGCCGCCGCCTTCGGCATGCGCACGGTCGAGTTCACGGTCGGCGGATACCAGGTCGACAGCCGCCCCATCGCCTACTACGGCCCCGACGGCCGGAAGCTCACCGACGACGAGGCGCGGGCGTTCGCCGCCGATGTGCACGCCGCCGATGCGACCCTGGTCGAGGTGATCGCCGCCTCGGTGCCCGACGCCTCGTACCGTGACGTCACTGAGGAGGCCCTCGCACGCCAGGACTGGGGCGCCGACCGTGCGCAGCGTGTGCGCGAGTATCTGGAGCACCGCTCCGAGGAGCAGTACGGCGCGTGGATCGAAGACCTCGCCGCGCACGGCCTCGACGACGACTCGATCGACGGCGACGAGGTCGTGTTCCCCGACGGCTACGGTGTGCTGCCGGACCGACTGGCCGAAGGACTGGACGTGCGCCTGGAACACGTCGTCACCGGCATCGACTGGTCGGACGGCGCGCGGGTGCGCACCTCGCACGGGGAGTTCGCGGCCGACACCGTTGTCGTCACGCTCCCGGTCGGCGTGCTGCATGCCGGCGCGGTCGAGATCGTGCCCCCGCTGCCCGCGGTGAACGCCGACGCGCTCGCCCGACTCGAGATGAACGCGTTCGAGAAGGTCTTCCTGCGGTTCCCCGAGCGCTTCTGGGACGACGGCGTCTACGCGATCCGCCAGCAGGGACCGGAGAGCCGGTGGTGGCACTCCTGGTACGACCTCACCGCGCTGCACGGCGAGCCCACGCTGCTGACCTTCGCCGCGGGACCCGCCGCCACGGGCACCCGGGACTGGGACGACGAGAGCGTCGTCGAATCGGTGCTCGCGCAGCTGCGGCGGCTGTACGGCGACCGCGTCGTCGCGCCGACCGGGCTGCACCGCACCGCCTGGCAGGACGACCCCTACTCGCACGGCTCCTACGCGTACATGAAGCTCGGATCGACCACGGCCGACCACGACGACCTCGCGACACCCGTCGGCGACGTGCTGCACATCGCCGGCGAGGCCACCTGGACCGACGACCCCGCGACGGTGCCCGCC
This sequence comes from Microbacterium sp. LB12, assembly GCF_037150835.1. Classification (NCBI taxonomy): domain Bacteria; kingdom Bacillati; phylum Actinomycetota; class Actinomycetes; order Micrococcales; family Microbacteriaceae; genus Microbacterium; species Microbacterium sp. LB12. The sequence goes on from NZ_JBBCPF010000001.1 coordinate 871,882, forward strand.
GCCCTGTTCTCGGGGCACCGCGCCGCCGAGCGCATCCTCGGACGCCCGGTGCCGATCGAGCGTCTGTGGGCGCAGGCGTAGGTCGAAGAAGACAGGGCGATCAGACCTGCCTCGGCACGGCACCCTGACACTAGGGTGAGTCCCGTGACGAACTCGCGCGACATGGTCCAGATACCTGGCGGCACGTTCCGGATGGGGTCGGAGGACTTCTACCCCGATGAACGGCCGGTGCACGAGCGTGAGGTCGCGTCGTTCTTCATCGACCGTTATGCGGTGACCAACGAGCAGTACGCGGCGTTCGTCGACGCCACCGGCTACGTGACGGTCGCCGAGCGCGAACTCGATCCGGCCGCGTTCGCCGGCGCCGATCCCGCCGACCTCGTCCCCGGGTCGATGGTGTTCACCCCCACCGCCGGCCCGACCGACCTGCGCGACTGGCGCAACTGGTGGCGCTGGCAGCCGGGCGCCTTCTGGCGTCGGCCGTTCGGCCCCGACTCGTCGATCGACGAGCGGATGCAGCATCCGGTCGTCCATGTCGCTTTCGAGGACGCGACCGCCTACGCCGACTGGGTCGGGATGCGCCTGCCCACCGAGGCCGAGCACGAGTACGCGGCGCGCGGAGGACTCGACGGCGCGCCCTTCGCCTGGGGGGACGAGGCGTATCCCGGCGGCGTCGCGCAGGCCAACTCGTGGCTGGGACGCTTCCCCTACGACAACCAGGGCGTCGGCGGTACCGCACCCGTCGGCTCGTACCCGCCCAACGGATACGGCCTCTACGACATGATCGCCAACGTCTGGGAGTGGACGACCGACTTCTACACGCCGCGCCACATCCGCCTGTCCGACAACCCCGTCGACGCGGGCAAGCGCACGAATCTGCTCGCCGCCGCGAGCGCGCAGGAGGGCTTCCCCGATATCCCTCGGCGCGTGCTGAAGGGCGGATCCCACCTCTGCTCGCCCGACTACTGCCTGCGTTTCCGGCCCGCGGCGCGCTCGCCGCAGGCAGAGGACACGGGGATGTCGCACATCGGGTTCCGCCTCACCCGCTCCGAGTGAGCGGCGCTGGGTTTCGCCGACGGCTTCTGGTTCGCTTCCCCTGAGGGCATCCGCCCGTACTCACCGGTGACGCAAGGAGCGACGCATGTCGGAGAAGCCCAACATCCTCATCATCTGGGGCGATGACATCGGTATCGCCAATCTCAGCACGTACTCCGACGGGCTGATGGGCTACCGCACCCCGAACATCGACCGGATCGCCGCAGAGGGCGTGAAGTTCACCGACTACTACGGCGAGCAGAGCTGCACGGCGGGTCGCGCAGCCTTCATCACCGGCCAGAACCCGTATCGGACCGGGCTCACGAAGGTGGGCATGCCGGGCGCGAAGCTGGGTCTGCAGCCCGAGGATCCGACGATCGCCGATGCCCTCAAGCACCACGGCTATGCCACCGGCCAGTTCGGCAAGAACCACCTCGGCGACCGCGACGAGCACCTGCCCACCGCGCACGGCTTCGACGAGTTCTTCGGCAACCTGTACCACCTCAACGCCGAGGAGGAACCGGAGCACCCCGACTATCCGACCGACGAGGAGTTCCCCGGGTTCAGCGAGAGGTTCCGCCCGCGCGGGGTCATCCACTCGTGGGCGAACGCCGATGGCACGCAGCGCATCGAAGACACCGGGGCGCTCACGAAGAAGCGGATGGAGACGGTCGACGAGGAGTTCCGCGATGCGGCTGCCGACTTCATCCGGGCGCAGGCCGCGGAAGACACCCCGTTCTTCGTGTGGTTCAACTCCACCCACATGCACTTCCGCACGCACACGAAGGAAGAGAGCAAGGGGCGGGCGGGACGCTGGCAGTCGAACTACCACGACACGATGCTCGACCACGATGACGTGGTGGGAAGCCTGCTCGACCTGCTCGACGAGCTCGGCCTGGCCGAGAACACGATCGTCATGTACTCGACCGACAACGGCCCGCACATGAACAGCTGGCCGGATGCCGGCATGACACCGTTCCGCAACGAGAAGAACTCCAACTGGGAGGGCGCCTACCGCGTGCCGGCCATGGTCCGCTGGCCCGGCTACGTCCCCGCCGGGACCACGCTGAACGGGATCGTGAGCCACAACGACTGGTTCGTGACGCTGCTCGCGGCCGTGGGGGACGATGACATCGCCGAGCGGCTGAAGGCGGGCACCACGCTGCACGGCACCGAGTTCCACGTGCACCTGGACGGCCACAATCAGCTCGACTACATCACCGGGGCCGTGGATGAGAGCCCGCGCCGGCACTTCTTCTACGTGTCGGACGACGGCGACCTCACGGCGCTGCGCTTCGACAACTGGAAGTTCGTGTTCCTGGAGCAGCGCGCCGCGGGAACCCTGCAGGTGTGGCAGGAGCCGTACATCGAGCTGCGGTTCCCGAAGCTGTTCAACCTGCGCACCGACCCGTTCGAGCGTGCGGACATCACGTCGAACACCTATTGGGACTGGGTGCTCGACCACGTGTTCCTGATGATCCCCGCGCAGGCGTACGTCGCCCGGATGCTGGCGACGCTGGCGGAGTTCCCCGCCCGCCAGGAGTCGGCCTCGTTCACGATCAACCAGGTCATGAAGAAGCTGGAGTCCACCGTCGGCAGCTCCTGACGGCGTCCGTCACGATGGCCTGAGGAGGAGCAGGATGACCCAGTACATCATCTACTTCAACCAGCAGTGGGTCGGAGATCACACCCCGGAGTGGTTCGCCTCGCGCGGCCCTCTCGCGAACGCCGTCGTGTCGCAGATGCGGGATGCCGGGGTTCTCGTCTTCGCAGCAGGCGTGGACGAGGACCCCGACGCCGCCATCACGGCAGACATCTCCGACGGCTCGGCAACCATCGTCGATGGGCTGTATGCCCCCGAGGAGCAGTACATCGGGGGATTGACGATCGTGGACGTCGCCGATGAAGAAGAAGCGAAGCTGTGGGGCGGCAGGCTCGCCGAAGCCTGCGGCTGGCCGCAGCAGATCCGCCGGGTGTACTGACTCTGTGGCCTCGGATGATCGTCTCCGCGTGAGTGATGCACCCGGCAATGGCGTCACTGTTTGGACCAGGGGAGTCCACTAGCGAGCCACGTTGATACATTGGGATCGTCCCCTCTCTCCCGGCAAGCAAGGACGGTTCCGCGTGGCGGCTCGGCAGTCTGGAACCGTCACCTCTGGCGGGCGTCCGCCCTCCGCATCGCGCTACATCCTGCGCTCGCGCCTGCTGCGTGGGGCGTTCATCAGCCTGGTCATCTCGGGGATCGGCATCTCGATCACGGTGCCGCAGATCACGCTCTTCCTCGTCGACGAGCTGCATTTCTCCGTCGGTCAGGCGGGCCTCTACTTCCTCACGAACCTGACCGCACCGATCGCCGGCTACGTGGTGGGGTCGCTGTCCGATCGTGCGGGGTCCCGGCTCTTGGTGTTCCGCCTCTGCGCGCTCGCAGGGGCCCTCGGCTGGGTGTTGATGGCGTTCGCGATGCAGCCGTGGATGCCGTTCGCGATCAACATGCTGCTGCTCAGCATGGCCGGGGCGGGCGCGGCGCAACTGCAGGCCGCCGTGCGCGACGAGCTGAACCGCACGCCCACGACCGCCGACAACGAGGTCGTCGCGGTGATGCGGATGGCCATGGCATTCGGGTGGATCGTCGGTCCGGTCATCGGTGCTGTGCTCGGCGCCGTGCTCGGGCTGCGTCCGCTCCTCCTCGTGACCGGGATCTGCGTGCTGATCTCGATCCTCCCGCTGATCGGCGCGAAGGCGCCGTCCCTCGCGGAGCGGAGCGCGGCCGTCACCCGTCTCCGGCACCCGGGCGAAGAAGCGGAGACGGCGGTCGGCGGCGCATCTGCTCCGCGCCGGGAGACGTCTATGCTGCCCCTGCTGGTCTTCACCGCGATCTATGTGCTCATCATGTGCGGCGAGACCGTGAAGCTGGCGTATCTGCCGCTGTACATGGACGGCGAGCTCCACGTCGATGCGGGCGTGCGCGGCGCGATCATCGGGCTGCAGCCGCTCGTCGAACTCCTCCTGATGCCGGTGGCGGCGCGACTGGCGACCCGGTACGGAACCTCGCGCGTGCTGTTCGGCGGCGCGGTGATGGCGGTCGCCGCGCACGTGTCGTACGCCTCAGCGGACACGATCGGCCCACACCTCGTCATGCTCGTCGTCGGGCAGCTGCTCATGGCGGGTGTGATCGCGTCGTTCGGCGTGCTGGGCATCACCGTGGCGCAGCGCCTGGTCCCGACCCGGGTGGGGATGGCGACCAGCGTCTTCCTCAGCGCCTACGCGATCAACGGCGCGGTCGGCGGATTCCTCGGCAGCGTCGGGTCGAGCTGGCTGGGCCTGCCTCACCTGTTCTGGATCCCCGCCGTGATCGCCGCGATCGGAGGCATCGCGCTGGTGGTGCTCAACGCGCGCGTGCCGCTCGATGCGCCGGCCGCCCCCATCCGGCCCTGACCGTCAGGGGGAGCCGATACTCTCGGTGCATGCGCCGAATCGTGGTCGTTCCTCTCGTGCTCGCCGTCGGGCTCCTGGCCGGATGCTCGCACGTCACGCAGCTGGCCGGTGATGCGCTCGGCGTCGATGTGCACGCGACCTGCACCACGATCGACGAGGCCTACGCGCAGTATCAGACCCTGCTCGACCAGGGTGGTGCCACGGCCGAGCAGGTCGATGCGGCGCGCGACGACCTGGTGGCGACGCTCGACGGTCTGGCCGGTGATGTGGACGGGCAGCTGGGCGATGTGATCCGCTCCGGCGCCGAGCAGATCGGGAGGATGACCGACCTGCAGGCGCCCGAGACGATCGAGGCGATCGACCAGCTGAAGGACTCCCTCTCGGCGCTCTGCGGCTGAGAACGGGGGATGTGGGACGATGCCGAAGATGGACACCGCGACCGATCAGGAACTCCGCGCGCTGCGGGCCCGAGCGTACGGCCCGATGGCCGACATCGAGAAGGACCCCGCGGCGCTCCGCCGCCTCCAACAGCTCGAGGCGATGCAGCATGCGGCGGCGTCCGGCGGTGGTTCCACGGCATCCCCGGCGGTGGTCGAGCCGGAGGAGGTGCGCGATCCGGAGCCTGCGACAGCCGGCTGGGATCGCGCGTTCGAGGTGTTCGACCCGGCGCCGTCGGCCCCCTCCGACGGCGATTCCTCGGTGCCGGAAGCCACGTCGGATGAACCCGCCCCGCGTCGCCCTCTGTGGCCCGCGTCGTTCGGAAGCCGGGTGGTGTGGGCGGCCGCCATCGCCGCCTCGGCCGCCATCGCCTCGGCGATCACCTACGGGTTGGTGAGCGTCACCCCGGTCGCCGCATCCGCAGGGGCCCCGCAGATCGCCACGCTCGAGCCGCTGCCCGGCGCCGCGATCCCGCCCGGGTGGATGGGAGCGGGGCCGAGTTCCGCGGTGTTCGAGTTCTATGGGCTCACGCTCGTCGAGACGAGCAGCGGCTACAGTTACGGGTTCGGCGGCGGCACGAACTGCTTCCTCGTGATCGCCACGAGTGCGGTCCCAGACCGCGACGACTACGACTCGTCGTCGGGGTGGTCGATCGAAGGCCCGGTGTACTCCGGATGCGCCGTCGGCGTGTTCCCCAGCACCGTCGAGATGCCGATCGACAGCAACGCCCCGAAGGAGCTGACCACCCGCTTCCCGTCCGGTGGTGCGCTGCAGTTCGTGTTCGACGGCGACAGCGTGGGTGTCTTCCTCGACGGCGAGTCGATGTGAGCGCGTCCTCCACGACCGACGCTCCCCGCTCCACGCTCCGCCTCTGGCTGGCGATGGTGCCGCTGCTGCTCGGCATCCTGATCGGTGCGCTCGCCATCAGCAGCGTGTCGACGGCGCTGCCGGCGATCCGCGGCGACCTGGCCATGAGCGACACCGAGGCGCTCTGGCTCGCGGATGTCTACGCGCTGTCCCTCGCGGCCACCCTCATCCTCGCGGCACGGATCGGCGACGCGTTCGGGCGCAAGCGGATCGTCCTGATCGGGCTCGCCGGGTTCGCGGTGCTCAACGCGATCGGCGGCTTCGCGCAGAGCCCGCTGCTGTTGATCGTGATCCGCGCGCTGCTGGGGGTGGCGGAAGCGTTCGTCGTGGCCGGTGTGGTCTCCACGATCGGGGCGAAGTACCAGGCCAGGGAGCGCGTGCTCGCCTACGGTCTGTGGACCGCGACGTTCGGCGCGGGAAGCGCGCTGGGGCCTGTCCTCGGCGGTCTGCTCGCGGAAGGGCCGGGGTGGCGATGGCTGCTGCTGGGGAGTGTGCCGCTCGCGGTGCTGGCCGGCGCGCTGGCGATCTGGCTGGTCCCCGAATCCCGCAGTTCGCGGCCTCCGTCCTGGGATGTCGCGAGCATCCTCACGTCCATCGTCGCGATCGGCGCTCTCGCCTATGCGCTGCACGAGGCGCTCGCGGCACCGGTGCCCGCCACGATCGCCGGTGTCGTCGCCGTGGCGAGCCTGGTGTTCTTCATCCTCCGCCAGCGGCGTCTCGCCGAACCGCTCATCGACATGCGGTTGTTCGGGCTGCCCGGATTCAGTCCGGCGATCGTGCGCATCGTCGCGGCGAGCGGTGTCTCGGCGGCATCCGTGCTGCTCGTGAGCCTGCACCTGCAGGACACGAGGGGATGGACCGCGGCCGAGGCGGGCCTCGCGATCCTGCCGCAGGCGGTCGCGATCGCGCTCGGCGGGGTGATTGCGCCGATCGCGCTCCGCTGGGTGGCGTCCGAGGTGCAGACCGTGCTGGCGCTGCTGCTGCAGGCCGCCGGCATGGCCTGGCTGTTCACCGACCCCGATCTCGTCGCGGTGCCGCTTGCGCTCGTCGGCCTCGGGTTCGGCATCGCCGCGACGCTCGCCGCGACCGCCCTGTTCGATGCCACGACAGAGGACGACGCCGGGCAGGTCGGCGCCATCCAGGAAGTGGCCTTCTCGCTCGGCAGCGGGTTCGGCATCGCGATCCTCGGAACAGTCGCGACGGTCGCGACCGGCGGGTACGCGACCGCTGTCCTCGTCGCCGCAGCGGTGGCCGCGGCGGCCGGGCTGCTGCCGCTCCTCCGTCGGCGCACGTCGCGGGCAGACCCCGTGCACCGCGACTGAGGTCTCCGTCGATCACCCCGTGCGCTCACCGACGAAGGGTGAGCCACCCCCTCCGCTGTGCGCCGCACTGCGATCTACTGGACGCGAATCGACCGGTGAGGGGAAGGAAGATCGATGTATCGGAGCAATGGCAACTACGAAGCATTCGCACGGCCGCGCAAACCCGAAGGAGCCGATGACAAGACCGTGTGGCTCGTCGGCGGGGGCCTCGCGGCGATGGCAGCGGCGATCTTCCTGATCCGCGACGGGCAGATCGCGGGGGAGCGGATCACCATCCTCGAGGAGCTCGGGCTCCCGGGCGGTGCGCTCGATGGCATCAAGTATCCGGAGAAGGGCTTCGTGATCCGCGGCGGCCGCGAGCTCGAGGACCACATGGAGTGCCTGTGGGACATGTTCCGCTCCGTCCCCTCGCTCGAGATCGACGGCGCGAGCGTGCTCGACGAGTTCTACTGGCTCAACAAGGACGATCCGAACTCCTCTCTCTGCCGGGTCACCGAGAAACAGGGCCAGGACGCCCACACGAACAAGTTGTTCACGCTGTCGGAGAAGGCGCAGCAGGAGATCGTGAAGGTCATCCTCGCCACCCGGGAGCAGATGGAGGGCAAGCGCATCGACGAGGTGTTCGGCGAGGACTTCCTCGCGAGCAACTTCTGGCTGTACTGGCGCACGATGTTCGCGTTCGAGGAATGGCACTCCGCGTTGGAGATGAAGCTGTACCTGCACCGCTTCATGCATCACATCGGCGGGCTGCCGGATCTGTCCGCGCTCAAGTTCACGAAGTACAACCAGTACGAGTCGCTGGTGCTGCCGATGCAGAAGTTCCTCGACGACCACGGTGTGCAGTTCCGCTTCCACCACACGGTCACCGACGTGCAGTTCGACATCGCGGAAGGCCGCAAGCAGGCCACGCGCATCGACTGGATCGCCGACGGCGAGCCGGGAGGGGTCGACCTCGGCCCCGACGACCTGTGCCTCATGACGATCGGCTCACTCACCGAGAACTCCGACAATGGTGACCAGCACACGCCCGCGAAGCTCAAAGAAGGGCCGGCACCGGCGTGGGACTTTTGGAAGAAGGTCGCCGCGAAGTCTCCGGACTTCGGGCGTCCCGAGGTGTTCTGCAACGACATCGCGAAGACCAAGTGGGAATCGGCGACGGTCACCACGGTCGACGAGCGCATCCCCGCCTACATCGAGCGGATCGCCCAGCGCGACCCGTTCTCGGGCAAGGTCGTCACGGGCGGCATCGTGACGGCGAAGGACTCGTCCTGGCTGATGAGCTGGACCGTCAACCGGCAACCGCATTTCAAGGCGCAGAAGCCGAACGAGATCGTGGTGTGGGTGTACGGCCTGTTCGTGGAGACGCCGGGTGACTTCGTCAAGAAGCCGTTGCAGGACTGCACGGGCGAGGAGATCGCGCAGGAGTGGCTGTACCACCTGGGGGTTCCCGTCGAGGACATCCCGGAGCTGGCGGCCTCCGGCGCGAAGACGGTTCCGGTGATGATGCCGTACGTGACCTCGTTCTTCCTGCCGCGCAAGGCGGGAGATCGCCCGCAGGTGGTGCCGGAGGGGAGCGTGAACTTCGCGTTCCTCGGACAGTTCGCCGAGACGACCCGCGACACGATCTTCACGACCGAGTACTCGGTGCGCACGGCGATGGAGGCGACCTACCAACTGCTCGACATCGAGCGCGGGGTGCCGGAGGTGTTCAACTCCACCTATGACATCCGCTACCTGCTGAAGGCGACGGCGCGGCTGCGCGATGGCGAGACCGTGCACATCCCCGGGCCGAACTTCGTCAAGGGGCGCCTGCTCGACCGGCTCGACAACACCCAGATGGGCGAACTGCTCACCGACTTCGGACTGATCCCGCCGCACGGCGAGACCGGGAAGCGGGAGCGCTCGGACGATGCGATCGCCTAGTGGGCGGCGCGACTCGCGATGACGACGATACGAGGATGATGACGGACGTCTTCCCTCGGTCCGTCTCGGTGGCCATACCGGTGCGCGACGACGCCCGCCTGCTCGACGTGTGCTTGCGCGCGCTCGACCGGCAGACACGCAGGCCGGACGAGATCGTGGTGGTCGACAACGGCAGCAGCGACGACACGGTGGCCGTGGCCGAGCGGTACGGCGCCCGCGTCGTGACCGAGCCGGTGCAGGGGATCCCGCGGGCCGCCGCGGCCGGCTACGACGCGGCGACGGGCGACGTCATCGCACGGCTGGATGCCGACTCCCGCCCCGGCCCCGACTGGATCGCGCGCATCGAGCGCGCGTTCCGCGAGCGTGACGATCTGGACTTCCTCACGGGGGAGCCGCGCTTCTACGGGGCGACCCCGCTGGTGCACTGGATGGGGGAGCGGCTCTACATCGGAGGCATGTACGCCACGGTGACCCCGATCCTCGGCCACGCGCCGCTGTACGGGTCGAACATGGCGATGCGTGCCTCGGCCTGGCGGATCCTGAGCGGCGAGGTGCACCGCGAGGAGCGCAACATCCACGACGACTTCGACCTGTCGTTCCATGTGCGACCGGGGATGACCGTGCTCCGCGACCGTTCCCTGGTGGTGGAGGTGTCCGCGCGCCCGCTGAAGGACTGGGCGTCGCTGCGGCGTCGGCTGAGCTACGTGCTGCCTACCGTGCGACTGCACCTTCCGCGGGAGGTGCGGCTCCGGCGGCGGCAGATGCGGCACCAGGAGGACACCTCGTCGATGGGGCGCTGAGTCAGCCGTCGGCGTGGGCGTAGAGCGCGAGCAGGTCGGCCGTGAGCTGGTGCGGTGTCGTCTCGCTGGGGCTGTGTCCGGTCGCGTACGAGCGGAACTCCGCACCGATGGCGCGGGCATAGCGCTCGTGGGCGGCGAGCGGCCACAGGTCGTGCGATCCGGCGACGACGAGCGTGGGGAGGGACAGCGCGCGCACGGCGTCCCGCAGATCGGGGCTCGCCATCATCAGGCCGACGATCTCGTCGACGCTGCGCCGGCTCGTGAGGGCGAACCGTGATCGCACGAAGGCGAGGCGTCGCGGCGGCACCCGGTTCTTGTTGGTCACGATGCCCCAGATCATCAGGCCGGCTCCGCGGTGCGGGCTCGCGAACGGAGCGAGTGGTCCCAGCAGCTTCATGCTCGCGAAGACGTTGCCCGAACCGGGTGGGGTGGTCAGGAGGGTGAGGGAGCGGATGAGCTCGGGGCGGCGGACGGCGACGAGCTGCGCGACGGTGCCCGCGAACGAGTACCCCAGAAGGTGCGCCGGCTGCCCCGCTTCGAGGAAGGCCACGAGGTCGTCGACGAAGAGGTCGTACGTGTAGGCGGAGTCCGTGCCGGCCGCGTGCGACTCGTACTGGCCGGCGAGGTCGAACGACTGCACGAAGTACCCCGCCTGCGCCAGCAGCGGCAGCATCAGGACGAAGTCCTCCTTGGATCCGGTCGCTCCGGGAACCAGGACCACCCGTGGGTGCGCGGGATCGCCCAGCGAGACGACCGCGAGCTCGCCGCTCGGTGCTGCGAATCGGGAGCTCGTCGCCCCGGTCGGCGGCACCGTCCAGTCGATGTCCCCGATGGCCGCGTCGAGGGATGCCGGGGCGAGAGGGGCCCGGTCACTCCGTGAATCTGCCGACACGCTCACAAGGTACCGCTCGGCCTCCGCGGGTGTGCGGATGCGCGCCGGTGGACGCCGATAGTTGCGCTTTCGCAACTATCGGCGTATGGTTGACCTCGATCAACTTTCTACGCAGGAGCATCCCACACGTGACAACCACCTCAACCCCCGCATCCGAGACGCGCTCGGCCCGCGAGGTCTTCACCGCGATCTCCGGCCTCATCGTCGGAATGTTCGTGGCCGTGCTCTCGGGCACGGTCGTGTCGACCTCGATGCCGGTCATCATCGCCGACCTCGGCGGCACGCAGTCCCAGTACACCTGGGTCATCACCGCGAGCCTTCTCGCCACCGCCGTCTCCACCCCGATCTGGGGCAAGCTCGCCGACCTGGTCGACCGCAAGGTCCTCATCCAGATCTCGCTCATCCTCTTCACCGTCGGCACCGTGATCGCAGGCTTCTCCACCGACACGAACATGCTCATCGCGGTCCGCGTGATCCAGGGCATCGGCGTCGGCGGGCTCATGTCCCTCGTCATGATCGCCGTGGCCCTCATCATCTCGCCGCGCGAGCGCGGCAAGTACATGGGTGTCGTCGGCGGCATCATGGCGCTCGGCACCATCGGGGGGCCGCTGCTCGGCGGCGTCATCACCGACGCCTGGGGCTGGCGCGCCAACTTCTTCGTCGGCGTCCCGTTCGCGATCGTCGCGCTGGTCCTGCTGCAGTTCACCCTGCACCTGCCCAAGCCGCAGCGCGGCACCAAGGTGTCGATCGACTACTTCGGCATCGTGCTGCTGGCGGTCGGCGTCTCGACCCTGCTCATCTGGGTCTCCATGGGCGGCAGCCAGTTCGACTGGGACTCCTCGACGAGCATCATGCTCGCCGTCATCGCCGGTGTCGCGATCGCCGGGTTCATCGCCGTCGAGTTCTTCGTCAAGGAACCGATCGTGCCGATGTCGCTGTTCCGCAACCGCACCTTCACCCTCTCTGTCATCGCGTCCATCGCGATCGGCGTCTCGATGTTCGCCACCTCGGTGTTCCTGGCGCAGTACTTCCAGCTGGCCCGTGGCGCCACGCCCACCGAGTCCGGCCTCATGACCATCCCGATGATCATCGGCCAGATGGGCGCATCGATCATCATCGGCCAGCTCGTCAGCCGCTTCGGCAAGTGGAAGGGCTGGATGCTCACCGGCTCCGTGCTCGCGACGATCGGTGTGAGCCTGATGGCGACGCTCCGCTACGACACCCCGTTCACCCTCGTCGCGCTCTACATGTTCGTCTTGGGTGCCGGGCTCGGCATGGTCATGCAGAACCTCACCCTGATCGTGCAGAACGACACCGACCCGCGACAGCTCGGCGCCGCTTCGTCGAACGTCAACTTCTTCCGCACCATCGCCGGCACCATCGGCGTGACGGTCATGGGATCGCTGCTGTCGACCAGCGTCGCCACCTACGTCAAGGACGGCCTGGACGGCTTCGTGCCGAGCTCGCCCGATGAGATCGAGGCGCTCAAGCACCTGGCCTCGGGCGACGTCCCCAAGGTCGGCCAGCTGCCGGACACGATCCGCGCGATCGTCGAGGGCGCCTACGGCCACGGCATCGCCGACGCCTTCATCATCGCGATCCCGTTGGCGGTCATCGCGATCATCGCGATCGCGTTCATCAAGAACAAGCCGCTGTCGACCAAGACGGCCGCCGAGCAGATGCTCGAGCAGGCGGAGGAATCCGTCATCGAGGTCTCCGAGGCCGAGGTCGGTGCCTCCCTCTCCACGGAGACGATCCGTCTCGAAGGCACCGGTACGGTCTCCACCGCGACGGGATCGGTCAGCGTCCTCGAACGCGAGGATCGGGACGGGGAGCGCTGAGCCATGACGTCCGCAGCGGTCGAGTCGTCGGACGTCGACAGCGCGCTGGGCGACCTCCAGGCGCACCTGAACCTCATCTTCGCGAGGACCAGGTCGCTGTGGAAGGAGTCGGCCGCACGGGTGCACCCCGACCTGCAGGTCGCCGGGTACAAGCTGTTGACGTTCATCGATCGGGCCGGGACCGCGAACGCGCATGAGATCGCCGAGCGGTTCGAGATGGACAAGTCGGTGATCAGCCGTCAGGTGCGGATGCTCGAGGAGCTCGGGCTCCTCGTGTCGCACCCCGACGAGCACGACGGGCGGCTCCGCGTGCTCACCGCGACGACCTCGGCGTGCCGTGCGCTCGCCGAGGTCCGTCGCGCGTACGGCACCCGCCTGCAGGCCGTGATCGACGAGCTCACGCCCGAGGAGATCCGCGCCGCATCGAAAGCCTTCCGGCTACTCGCAGAGGTCTGACCCGAAGCCCCGCTGTCGCAGGGGACAGCGGGGCTTCGCCGTACACTGGCGAGCATGAGCGCCTCCTCCGACGCCCCCGCCGAAACCCCCGCGAACAGCAACGCATCAGCGCGCCTGGCGGAGTCGGATCTCGAGCAGGCGATCACCAGGGTCGAGCACGAGATGGGCCGCCTCTTCGCGCGGATCCGCATCGGCTGGCGCGAGGCCGCCGTGACCGTGCACCCCGACCTGCAGCCCCTCGGCTACCAGGTGCTCACGTCCATCGCGAGCGGCAAGGCGACCTCGGCCGGCGCGATCATCGAGCGCCTGCAGACCGACAAGTCCGCCGTCAGCCGCCAGGTGCGCCAGCTCGAGCAGCTCGGCCTCGTCGAGAGCATCCCCGATCCCGAGGATCGCCGCGCCCGCGTGCTCGTGGCCACCGAACTCGCGCAGGAGCGGGTCGCCCTCGCCCGCTCCCGCTACGAAGGGCGCATCGGCGCGCGGCTGCGCAACTGGACGGCGGCCGACCTCGACCACTTCGCCGACCTGCTCGCCGACCTCGGCGGCTGAGGGAATAGCGCGTCGCGCTCGCGCCTTACCCCTCACTGTGACTCTCTTCGATCCGGCCGTCTTCGGCGCCCTGCAGCTGTCCAACCGCGTCGTGATGGCGCCGCTCACCCGTACCCGTGCGGATGACGACGGCGTTCCCACCGCGACCATGGTGGAGTACTACCGCCAGCGGGCGGGACAGGGCCTGATCGTCTCCGAGGGCACGTGGCCCGCCGCCGAGGGCAAGTCGTATCCCGGGCAGCCGGGCATCGTGACGGCGGCGCAGGTCGACGGATGGCGCCGCATCGCCGACGCGGTGCACGAGGCCGGCGGCACGATCGTCATGCAGCTGATGCACGGGGGACGCGTGGGACACCCCGCGATCTCCGGGCAGCCCCGCGTCGTGGCGCCGAGCGCGCTCGCCGCGCCGGGGCAGACGCGCACCCCGCAGGGCAAGGCCGACCTCCCGGTGGCGCACGCGCTGACGCTCGACGAGATCCCCGAGGTCGTCGAGCAGTTCGCGCAGGCCGCGCGCAATGCGATCGCGGCGGGCTTCGACGGCGTCGAAGTGCACGGCGCGAACGGCTACCTCGTGCACGAGTTCCTGTCCCCGGTGTCGAACGTCCGCGAGGATCGCTACGGCGGCACGCCCGAGAACCGTGCCCGCTTCGCGATCGAGGTCACGACCGCGGTCGCCGCGGCCGTCGGAGCCGACCGCACCGGCATCCGCCTCTCGCCGCAGCACAACATCCAGGGCGTGCTCGAAGAGGACGACGCCGACGTGCGCGCCACCTACACGGCGGTCGCGGAGGGGCTGGCGCCGCTGGGGCTGGCCTTCATCGACGTGCTGAATGCGGATCCGTCCAGCGAGATCGTGCAGCACATCCGTCGCACGGCCGGCGCCCCGTTGATCGTCAACACCGGGTTCGGCGTCATGACGGACCGCGAAGGAGCCGAGGCTCTCCTCGCCGAGGGATGGGCGGATGCCGTCGCCGCCGGCCGTCCCGTGATCGCCAACCCCGATCTGGTCGAGCGGTGGCGTCGGGGTGCCGAGCTCAACGAGCCGCGCCCCGAGCTGTTCTACGGGTCGACGGCCGAGGGCTACATCGACTACCCGTCGCTGGAGGATGCGCGCGCCGCGGTGTGACGTCCGGTCGGCGCGGCAGTATTCCGCTTTGACATAGGTCAATGATTCCCCTACCGTCGAAGCATGGCAGAGGCAGGGAATCGCGTCGAAGTTTCCGACGGCATCACCGGATCCACGGCCGCCGAGATCTCCGAGAGCATCCGTGATCTCATCGAGAGCGGCGGCTTCATCCCGGGCGACCACCTGCCCTCGGTCCGCGCGCTCGCCGCGCGACTCGGCGTCAACCGCAACACGGTGCTGGCGGCGTACCGATCGTTGGTGACCGCGCGCATCGCGGTGACGGGCGGACGCACCGGTACCACCGTGCTCGGTCCGCAGAGCAACCCCGACGAAGGTTTCGCCGCGGGGTCGGTGCTGCGCGACATCGCCAGCGGCAACCCCGACGCCGCGCACCTGCCCGATCTCGCGCCGGCCTTCGCCGCGGTGGCCCCCGCGCACGTGCTGTACGGCGAGTCGGTCATCGACCCCGATCTGGCGGAGTGGGCGACCGAGTGGATCGCCGCCGACCACCCCCGCGCATTCCGCCTGTCGATCACCGCCGGGGCCGTCGATGCGGTCGAGCGCCTGCTCGCGCAGACCCTGGTGCACGGCGACCGCGTCGGCCTCGAAGACCCGTGCTTCCTCTCCAGCATCCACACCGCGCGTCTCGCCGGGTACGTGCCCGTCGCGATCCCGGTCGACAGCGAGGGGATGACGGTGGAGGGTGTGCGCGCCGCGCTCGACAGCGGTGTGCGTGCGATCGTCTGCACACCGCGAGCGCACAACCCGACCGGCGTCGGCACGAGCGCGGCCCGTGCCGAGGAGCTCCGCGCGGTGCTCGCCGACCACCCTCTCGTGCTCGTGATCGAAGACGATCACTTCTCCATGCTCGCCCCGACGCCGTATGCGAGCATCATCGGACCGACGCAGCAGCGGTGGGCTCTGGTCCGCTCGGTGTCGAAGTTCCTCGGACCCGACATGCGCCTTGCCGTCACGGCATCCGATCCGGTCACCGCACATCGGCTGGCGCAGCGACTCAGCCCGGGCACGATGTGGGTGAGCCACGTGATGCAGCGTCTCGCGGTGCGCCTGCTGCGTGATGAGACGGTCCAGCAGGGCATCGTCGCCGCGCGTGAGCACTACGCCCGACGCAACGCCCTCTTCGTGTCGCTGCTGGAGCAGCGGGGACTGACGGCGGAGAGCGACGGCGGCCTCAACGTGTGGGTCGACGTGCGCGATGACGCCGCCGAGGTGGGGCGGCGTCTGGCGTCGCGGGGGTGGCTGGTGCGCTCCGGTGCCGAGTTCGCGCTCGAACCCGGCACCTCTCCCGGCGCCGATCACCTGCGGCTCACGGTGCACGACCTCGACGATGCGGAGCTCGTGCGCCTGGCTGACGACATCCTCGCTGCCGTCGGATCCCTGCCGTCGGGGGTCGTGGCATGACCGCGGGACTCGGGCATCGGATCGGCCGGTCCTCACGGCTGGAGGGTGTGCTGTACGACCTGCGCGGCCCCGTGGCGGCGCGAGCGACTGAGCTGGAGCAGCGGGGCGAGACGATCCTCCGTCTCAACATCGGCAATCCCGCGCCCTTCGGATTCGAGGCGCCGGAGGTCATCGTCGAGGCCTTGCGGTCGGCGCTCCCCGATGCGCACGGCTACTCCGACTCCGCAGGCCTGCCCGAGACGCGCGAGGCGATCTCCGCGCACTATGCCGCCCGGTCGGGATTCCCCGCGCTCGGCATCGACGACATCACGGTCGGCAACGGCGTGTCCGAGTTGGTCGGGCTCACCCTGCAGGCGCTGCTCGAACCGGGCGACGAGGTGCTCATCCCCAGCCCCGACTATCCGCTGTGGACCGCGTCCACGGTGCTGGCCGGCGGGCGTGCGCTGCACTATCCCTGCGTGGAGGCAGACGGCTGGACGCCGGATCTTGCCGCGCTGGAGGCGATGATCGGCCCGCGCACTGCCGCGATCGTGGTCATCAACCCGAACAACCCGACCGGCGCGGTCTACAGCCGCGAGGTGCTGGAACGGATCGCCGATTTCGCGCGGCGCCACCGCCTGCTGCTGCTGTCGGATGAGATCTACGACCGTGTGGTGTACCCGGGCTTCACACATCTCTCCCTGGCGCAGGTCGCCCCCGATGTGCCGTGCGTCACCTTCGCGGGGCTCTCCAAGACCCACCGTGTCGCGGGATACCGCGCCGCCTGGATGACGACGACGGGGTTCGGCGCCGACGACCCGTTCCTGTCCGGCGTGCGTCTGCTGGCGTCGATGCGGATGTGCGCGTCCGTTCCGGCACAGCACGCGATCACGGCGGCACTGACCCAGGACACCTCGCTCGACGCCCTGGTCGCGCCGACCGGTCGGCTCACGATGCAGCGCGATGCCGCCCTCGCCGCGCTCGAGGCGATCCCCGGGGTGCACACGCAGCAGGCGGGCGGCGGGCTCTACCTCTTCCCGCGCCTGGATCCCGAGGTGCACCGCATCGACGACGACGAGCGGCTGGTGCTCGATCTGCTCGACGCGGAGCGGATCCTGCTCGTGCAAGGCACGGCGTTCAACTGGTTCTCGCCCGACCACCTCCGGATCGCGTTCCTTCCGGAAGCCGAGGTGCTCACCGATGCGCTGCAGCGCTTCGGGTCGTTCCTGAGCGGGTACTCGCCGCCCGGCCGCTGAACGCCTCCGACCCGGTGGAGTGACCGAGTGGCCAGGTCGCGGTCCGCAAGACCGTACACGCAGGTTCGATTCCTGCCTCCACCTCAGACCGGGCTCGACGGAGCCGACTCCGACTCGCGCCAGGCACGCGGCGACCGCCCGATGCGTTGGGCGAACACCCGCGAGAACGCGGAGGGGCTCGCGTACCCGAGCTCTGCGGCGACGGCGGTGACGGACCTGCCCGCGCGCAACTGCTCTTGTGCCACAGTGAGCCGCCAGTCCGTGAGGTGGTCGCCGGGGGAGCGCCCCAGAACGTCTTTGAAACGGGCGGCGAAGGCGCTGCGCGACATGGTCGCGGTGCGGGCGAGAGTCTCCAGGGTCCAGGTCTCGCCCGGGGCCTCGTGCATCGCGACGAGTGCCGGTGCGAGCCGCTCATCGGCGAGACCGGGAAGCAGGCCCGGCGGCAGGTCGAGCGCGCTGGAGTGATCGAGCATCCACCGGAGCAGTTGGATCAGCACCACCTCGAACAGGCGATCGGCCAGCAGCGGGCGCCCGCAGCGCACGTTGTCGACCTCGGTGAACAGCAGGTCGAGTGCGGGACGCAGGGTTGCGACCTCGTCGAGGGGGAGCACGATGACATCGGGGAGCGCGCGCACGAGCGGGTGCGTGGCACCGCCTTCGAAGTCCAGCGTGGCGCACGCGAAGTCCGACTCCTCCGTCGGCGCGTTGAGGAACGAGTGGTCGAGCGGGCGGGGGAGGAACAGGAGGCTCGGCTGCGTGATGCTCTCGCGTGCCAGGCCGCCGTCGGCGCGGCGGTGCGTCACCTCCATCTCGCCGCGGCGCAGCACGTGCAGGAAGCCGTGGCCGCCGCTCGCCGGGAATGTCGTGGTGCCGCACAGAGGTCCGCTGTGGAACAGGCGGGTGCGCACTCGGAAGCGCTCGAGCAGCGGCGTGAGGCGGTCTACGGGAGGCATGAGTACATTCTCTGGACGATCCGGTAAGTAATCAAGATTATTTGGTGCGTATCGTCCGCGCGTGATCGAAAGACTGGAAGGGAGCCCGCGCCGGGTTCATCCCATGATTGAAGGAGCATCTCGTGCCCAACGTCCCTCTCATCGACCGCGACAACACCACCGGAAACGTCAAGGACCAGCTCGACCAGATCGCGGCGACGTTCGGCGGAGTCCCCGCGATGTTCCGTGCCGTGGCCAACTCGCCGGCCGCACTCACCAGCATGTGGGGCGCGTTCGGTGCCTTCGGCGGAGGAGCCCTCGGCCCCGCCCTCGGCGAGCAGATCGCCGTCGCCGTCGCCGACCGCAACGCCTGCGGATACTGCCTCGCCGCCCACACGGCGCTCGGGACGAAGGCGGGGCTCTCCCGCGACGCGCTTGCGGCAGCGCAGACCGGCGAGTCCGATGACCCGCGCACGGCAGCACTGCTCGGTTTCGCGCTGAAGCTCGTCGACGAGCGCGGTCAGGTGTCGTCCGCCGATGTCGACGCCGTCCGCGCGCACGGCTGGACCGATGAAGAGATCGTCGAGACGATCGCCCAGGTGGCGCTGAACCTGTTCACGAACTACGTGAACATCGCCCTCGACGTGCCGATCGATTTCCCGAGCGTGGCTCTGCGCCGCGCGAGCTGAACGACGGGACGGAAAAGGGGCCGGATTCGCGAGAACCCGGCCCCTTTTCCATCCCGAACAGGCTCAGTTGTGCACCTCATCGAGCCAGGCGCTGATCACGGCGCGCGCCGCGCTCTCGAGCCGCGGGCCGACCGTCTTGGCCTGCTCGCGGATGGTCTCGGTCTCGATGCCGTGGTGGTGCAGCTCGTGCGCGCTTCCGATCAGCCAGCGCTCGATGGCGCGGTAGTCGGCTTCCAGGTGGAACTGCAGTGCGAGCACGGTGTCGGTGCTGAACGCCTGGTTCGGGAAGGCCGCGCTGCGGGCGAGGTGGCGGGTACCCGCCGGAATCGCGAACGCATCGCCGTGCCAATGCAGCACCGGCATGCCGTCGAGGGGACGCAGCGGCGAGTCGAGTCCCTCCGGCGTGAGGGTCAGTGGCGCGTATCCGACCTCCACCGTTCCCATGGGGCCGACCTCCGCGCCGAGCTGCTCGGCGATCAGTTGCGCCCCCAGGCAGATCCCCAACAGTGGACGCGCGATGCGGAGGCGACGTGCAACCGCCTCCTTCTCCTCGTGCAGGAACGGGTAGGCATCGGAATCGTGCACGCCGATGGGGCCGCCGAGGACGATCATCAGGTCGGCGTCGTCGACGCGCTGCAGATCGATCGGTTCCAGCCCGAGATCGATGTGCTCGATCGTGAATCCGTGTTCGTGCAGGAGTGGTTCGAGGATCCCCAGATCCTCGAACGGGATGTGGCGGAAGATGAGTGCGGTGCGCGACGGGGAGTCGATGGTCATTGCGGGATTACAGCCTTTCTGCCACGTATTCGGCGAGTTCGGTGAGACGGTGCGAGTACCCCCAGGCGTCGTCGTACCAGGCGGAGATCTTGACCTGGGATCCGATCACCCGGATCAACCCGGCATCCAGGATCGAGGAGTGCGGGTCGATGACCGTCTCGGCGACGGCGATCTCGTCATCGGCGCAGCGCAGGATCCCCTTGAGCGGCCCCTCCGACGCGGTGAGATACGCGGCCCTGACCTCGTCGGCACTCACGGGGCGCGACGCGGTGACGGTCAGGTGCGTGATCGAGCCGCAGAGCGCGGGCGCTTCCAATGCGAATCCGTCTAGGCGTCCGTCGAGCTCGGGAAGCACTCGTCCGATCGCCTGGGCCGTGCCGGCGCTGCCGGCCTTGATCTTGCCGCCGGCAGCACACGGATCGGAATGCGGTATGTCCTGCTCGAACAGCTCGGTGGGGCCGGCATGGATCGTGGTCATCAGCCCGGACTCGATCCCGAACGCCTCGTGGAACACCTTCGCCACGGGCGCGAGGCAGTTCGTGGTGCACGACGCGCTGGAGATGACGTGGTGCCGGGCGGTGTCGTACGAGTCTTCGTTCACTCCGAGCACGAAGGTGCCGTCGTCGCCCACCGCAGGTGCGCTGATGATGACTTTCTTGGCCCCGGCGGCCAGGTGCTTCCTCGCGACCTCGCAGCGCGACGCGGCTTCGGAGCATTCGATCACGATGTCGACCCCGCGCTGCGCCCACGGAAGCAGCTCCGGGTCGCGCTCGTGGAACACGGGGATCGCGTGCCCGTTGACGAACAGGTGCGTGTCGTCGGCGCGTGCGCCGCGCGCGAGAGGTCCGCCGCTCGCGTCGCTCTTGAGCAGGTCGATCAGGGTGCTCGGGCTGCGGGGGTCGTTCACCGCGACCAGCTCGAGTCCCGACGTGCGTGCGAGTAGAAGTCGCAGCTGGTTGCGGCCGATCCGACCGAGTCCGTTGATGGCGATCCGAGTGGGCATGTCTCTCCTGTCTATGGCTCGCCGACGACGTGCCAATATTTTGGCCTATGCCAAATTCTCCCACGGATGAGGTGGCGATTCCTGGGAGTTTCCAGGAGCGCTACCGATCAGAACCACGCAGATCGACGCGAACTTCGCAGGAACCCCCCCGGGAGTCCTGCGAAGTCTCTGCACTTCTGCGAAGGTCGTGCGGTCAGCGGAGCACGCCGTGATAGCGTTTGGCCTATGTCAAAAGGTGAAGAGGTGGTCGCGGCGGATGATCGGTACCCCACGGCATTCACGGTCGACGACTTCCGGCACAACGTCGCCGGCGTGCGCGCGCGCATCGACGATGCCGCACGGCGCGCAGGACGCGCGCCGGAAGAGGTGACGCTGCTCCCCGTGAGCAAGACGGTTCCCACCGACCGCGTCCGGGTCGCGATCGACTCCGGCATGCGTCTGCTCGGCGAGAACAAGGTGCAGGAGGCGGTGCGCAAGCACGGCGAGACGGGGGACCTCGACGTGTCGTGGTCGATCATCGGGCATCTGCAGACCAACAAGGCGCGCGACGTGGCAGCGATCGCTACCGAGTTCCAGGCGCTGGATCGGCTGCGGGTCGCCGAAGCACTCGACCGCCGCCTACAAGCCGCCGGGCGCAGCCTCGACGTGTTCGTGCAGGTGAACACGTCCGCCGAGGACTCCAAGTTCGGGATGCCGCCCGAAGAGCTGTCCGCGTTCCTCAAGGTGCTGCCCTCGTATGAGACGCTGCGGGTCCGCGGGCTGATGACACTTGCGATCCTCACCCCCGACGACCTTCGTGTACGCGAGTGCTTCTCGCTGCTCCGCACCCTGCGCGACCGGGCGCGGGACGAGGCACCCGAACTCATCGGCGCGGGCGAGTTGTCCATGGGCATGTCGGGCGACTACGAGATCGCGGTCGAAGAAGGCGCGACCTGCGTGCGCGTCGGGCAGGCGATCTTCGGCGCACGCGCCGTGCCCGACAGCCACTACTGGCCGGAGGGCTGAGCTCCCCACCTCAAGGCGTCTCCCGCGTCGCGCTAGGCGCAGGTCTCGAATACGTAGGCCGGGTCATCGGGCGTGACGAGGTTCCGATCCCGCAGCACCATCGAGGCCGGGGCCTCGTCGTCGCCGCACATCTCCGCGAACGGGCGGGGGAGCTCGTCGCTGTACTCGATGTCGATCACGTGCTCTCCGTAGACCGCGGTGTACGCACCGCACTCCCCATAGGCGGCGCACTCCTCGGTCACCGCGAAATCGAATCCGGCCTGCTCGTGCAGCACGGCGGCATCTTCGGCGGCGTTCTTCTGTCCGGCCGCCAGTCCTGCCGCATGTGCTGCGTCGACATACAGCACCGCGAGCGCCACGTTGTCGTCGAGCGACAGCGCCCCATCCGACCGGGAGTACGAGTCGAGGTTGTCGAACTCGACGGCGTCGAAACCGGCATCCGCGCACCCCTCGATCCACGGGACGACCTGCGCCGCGATGCGGTCTCGCCGATCGGCGGTGGAGGTGTCGAGCAGCGCCTCGTCCGGCCAGTCCGGGTCGAACACGGTCCGGCCGTCGTGCTGCAGCAGCAGGTCATCGGCCCAGGAACCGAGCTCGCCGGGCTGCGTCTGGAAGCCGTTCACGTAACAGATCGAGTACACGCCTTCCGCGGGCGTCGCGCTGCGGTCCCGCCCGACGATGCCGACCTCCGGCGCGGGGTCGTAGGCGCCGCCGAGCTGATAGTCCGGAACGACGCCGACGGGCGGAAGCGCGACCGCGGCGGGCGCGGACGAGGGAGTCGTCGACATCGCGCATCCGCCGAGAGCGAGCGACCCCGCTACCACGACCGCGCCGATCGTGCTCCGGACCGCCCGGTTCAGTGTGTCGCCCCGTACAGCTCCGCGATCTCCTTCGACCCCATGCCCTGCGCATAGGTCGGATGCTGCGGCCAGCCCTCTGGTACGTCCTGCCACTCCTCCTGGCGGCCGTAAGGCAGCAGATCGACGAGTCCCTGCAGGGAGCTGAGACGCTCGGTGCCACGACCGTTCGTGTGCCAGGTGCGGTAGACCGTGTCGCCGTCGCGGAGGAAGACGTTCACCCCGAATCCCGCGTTCGGCGGTGCATCCACATCGGCTCCGAACGTGCTGTCGGCGCTCGAGTACCACTCCATCCGGTTGCCGACGCGGTCGCGATAGGCCAGCGCCTCCTCGATCGGACCGTTGGTCACGATCACGAAGCGCGCGTCGTAGTAGCGCTCGAGCACATCGAGGCGGGTGAACTGCGACGTGAACCCCGTGCACCCCGGGCACTGCCACTCGCTCCCGTCCGACCACATGTGGTTGTAGACGATGAGCTGCGGGCTGTCGCGGAAGACATCGACGAGACGCACCGGGCCATCGGCGCTCATCAACGTGTACTCGGGCAGCTCGACCATGGGCAGCCGTCGTCGCTGCGCGGCGATCGCATCGAGCTCACGTGTGGCGGCCTTCTCCCTCACGCGCAGCTCCTCGAGCTCGCGGCGCCACGTCTCGGCGTCCACGACGGGGGGAAGGGGCGTCTGTCCTGTGCTCACGGTGACCTCCGGCTGCTGATCGACGGTGCGTCCAGTCTGCGCGTGGCCACCGACACGGTCAATGCGGGTCGGATCCGCTCAGGGCGGCAGCGTCGACCGGCGCGGGCTCACCCGGGTTCCGGCGGATGCCGATCCACGACACGATCCCGCCCAGCACGAGCAGGGTCGCGGTGACCCAGGCGGCGCTGTGGAACCCGTCGAGGTCGAGGGTGCCCCCGACGATGGTCGACAGCATCGCGACCACGAGCAGACCGGCGACGCGGGACACGGCGTTGTTCACAGCCGAGGCGATGCCGGAGTGCCCCTCGTCGATCGCACCGAGGATCGCGGCCGTCAGTGGGGCCACCGTCAGGGAGAGACCGAGGCCCATCACGATCATCGCCGGAAGCACCTGCCACCAGTAGTCGAAGTCGGCCGCGACGAGCAGCAGCATGAGCGCGCCGACCGCCATGATCAGCGGCCCGATCGTCATGAAGATGCGGGGACCCCACTTCCCGGCCCACTGCCCGGCGCGCGAGCTCACGAGGATCATCAGGATCGTCATGGGCAGGATCGCGAGCCCCGCCGCGGTGGCGCTCAGCCCCGCGCCCTGCTGCAGGTAGACCCCGACCACGAAGCCGTTGAGCGACAGTGCCGCATAGACGAAGAAGGTGGCGAGGTTGCCCCATCCGAAGTCGCGCACCCGGAAGAGCGAGAGCGGCATGAGCGGCGACGCGGAGGTCTGCTGGCGGATAAGGAACAGGGCGAACAGCGCGACCCCGACCACGAGCGGGATCCAGATGGCCGGTGACCCCCACCCGAGGTTCGGCTGCTCGATGAGGGCGAACACGACGGCGCCGAGGCCGAGAGCGCACAGGGCGCCGCTCCACCAGTCCACCCGGATGCCGCGCGGATGCTCGGGCAGGCGCAGGCGGGCGAGGAGGAGCAGGTTGATGCCGATCGGGATCACGTTGATGAGGAAAACGAATCGCCAGGACAGATAGTCGACGAACAGTCCGCCCAGCAGCGGACCCACCAGCTGTGCCCCGGTCGTGAACGCGGTCCATACGCCGATCGCCCTGGCCTGCACGTCGGCGCGCATGGTCGCCGTGATGAGCGCGAGCGAACTGGGTACGAGCAGTGCGCCGGCAGCACCCTGCGCGGCCCTCGCGATGATCAGCATGAGCGGATCGACCGACGCGGCGACGGCGAGCGATGCCACCCCGAACGCGATGAGTCCGATGCGCATCACGAGCACGCGGCCGTAGGCGTCCGACACGGAGCCGGCCAGCAGGATCAGCGCGCTCAGGGTGATCAGGTAGGCATCGACGACCCACTGCTGAGTGGTGATACCGCCGCCGAGCTCGCGGCTGATCGCGGGCAGCGCGACGTTCACGACCGTGCCGTCGAGGAAGGTCACGAACGACGCGAGCACGGCGATGGAGATGACGAGCCGCTGGAGCGGGGCGAAGGATGCCACAGGCCGACCCTACTCCCGGGGACGGACGTCGGGGCGGGTCCGGGTCAGGACGTGCGCGTCGAACCAGAAGCGCCGGGCAGCGGTGCCGGCGTGCCCGCGCGCAGGAGTCGCGCGAGTGCGAGGGTGCCGCCGTCGTCGAAGGTCCGGCGCTGTCGGTCGGCGCCCGTGCCGAGAGTGCGCAGCCGGTCCATGGCCGCGGCGACCCGATCCTCGTCGCCGAGCTCGCGGAGCGCGGGGCCGATCGTCTCCAGCATCCGCTCCGCGACGGCCCACGCGGCGGCGACCTCACCGTTGGTCGGATCGAGCAGACGCGCATCCATCCCGTGTCGCGCGGCCGCCCAGAGCGAGGCGTCGACGCCGTCCACGCCGATGTCGACGTGCCTGTGGTCGTCGGTGTGCACGATCGCTCGCGAGAGGAGAGCGGCGAAGACCGCATCCTCCGCGGTGAGCTGCGCGTCGAAGACACGCACCTCGACCGTCGGGAAGCGCTCCGAGAGACGCACCGCCCACGACAGCGACGCCGCATCGGCGACGGCACGCAGATCGATGAGAGTCTGCACTCCGGCACGGTAGTCGGCGAAGTCGCGGAACCGCGGAGGGCTCCACGACCCCGGGAGTCGGCGGATGAGGATGCTGCGCCAACTCGCGAAACCGCTGTCGCGGCCGCCCGAGAACGGACTGTTCCCCGTGAGTGCGAGCAGGACGGGCAGCCAGCCGCGCACCCGGTCGAGCGCGCGGACCCGCTCGTCGTCGTCGCCGACTTCGACGTGCACGTGCAGACCGTTGACCTCGTGATCCCGCGTCAGCTGACCGAGATGCGCGGACACCTCGTCGTAGTGCGGCGACGGTGACACGGCCGATGAGCGGGTGGTCGCGAAGGGCGCGCCGGTCGCAGCCGCGATCGCGTGCTGATCCTGCGCGTGCCAGCCGACGAGCCCACGCAGATGGCGCAACTGCTCCTCGGCCTCGGCGGCCGTCTCCACCGGCTCCGTGAGGCACTCGATCTGCGATGTCAGGTACTCCTTGGTGACCTCGCCACCCGTGCGCAGGCGGGTGATGCGCTCCCGCGTGCCCGCGGCCAACGTCACGGGCACCAGCGAATTCTCATCGAGGAACAGGAACTCCTCCTCGATGCCGAAGCGCGTCATCGCGCGCCTCAGTGATTCCGGAGGGCGGAGATCAGCTCGGACTTCCGCTTGCCGCTGTAGCCGGTCAGTCCGAGTTCCTTCGCGCGGGCCCGCAGCTCGGGCACGGTCCAGTCCTCGTAATCGCCGTGCTCGCCGCCGCGCCGCCCGATCGTGCTGCGTCCCTCCTTCGCGGCCGCGTTCGAGATGCGCGCCGCTTTCTCCTTCGAGGCGCCGTCGTCCCGCAGCTCTTCGTAGAGCTCGGGGTCCTTCAGTGAATTGTTGCGTCGTCCTGGCATTGGTTCTGCTCCTTCGCGCACTCGGAGGGTGGAAGTCAACCCCCTCGGCCGCTCGGCTGCCTGCGGCTACCTTGGGGGCACCGCAGTCGGGCGCTTGCGCCCCAGAAGAAGGGAAAGACCGATGAACATCCTCCTGATCATCGTCATCGTCATCGCTGTGATCCTCGCGATCACCGGAGGACTGGTGCAGTCGCTCCAGTTCCTGCTGTGGGTCGGACTCGTCCTGTTGGCGATCGCTGTGATCGCCTGGCTGATCCGAGCCATCACCGGGAGCCGCAAGGTCTGATCCTTCACACGATCTGATCCGAAGAGGTGAGACCCGCCACTGGCGGGCCTCACCTCTTCGCTGTCGTGGGGCTTACTTCTCGAACGCGTCGCGGACGTTCTCGCCCGTCTTCTGGGCGGCGTCCTTCACGTTCTCGCCGGCCTGCTTGGCGGAGGCCTTCGCCTGCTCCGCCTTGCCCTCAGCTTCCAACTTCTCGTTGTCGGTCAGCTTGCCGAGGCCTTCCTTCGCCTTGCCGACCAGCTTCTCGGCGTTGTTCTTGATGTCGTCTCCGGCACTCATCTGAGGCTCCTGTCGTCGAAGGATTGTTGTCCTCCGACCCTGACACCCGCGCGCGGAAGGGGCCACGGGATTGACAATCGCGGCCGACCATGTCACGGTTCCGAGCCCATCGACGCGCGTCCCGCGAGGGACTAGCCTGGCGCCAGGCGGGTGGTCCTGCCCGCGGACTCGACCAAGGAAGCGGTGTGCGATGGACTCGATGATGATGGGCGCCATGTCGAAGAACATGGAGTCGATGCCCGACATGGCGATGATGGACATGTCCGTCATGCAGGCCTGTATGGATGCCTGCGCGGCATGCGAGCAGGCGTGCACGGTGTGCTCGACCCAGATGATGGACTGCTCGCCGGCGTGCATGAACTGCGCGGACATGTGCAACACCATGATGCGGTCGATGATGCGGATGCCGGGTATGACCCCGGCATCGATGATGGCGATGCTCGACGCATGCATCGCCATGTGCCAGACCTGCATGGACGAGTGCATGGAGCACGCCGACATGAGCGACGTGTGCCGGATGTGCGCTCAGGCGTGCCAGGCGTGCATGGATGCCTGCATGGCCATGAAGGACATGATGATGGCGAGCGCCTGACCCGCGGAGCGGATCGGGAGAGGTCAGACGGCGGCGACGTTGAACTGCGTGCGCCCGACGGAGAGCACTCCGTAGCGGGCGTGCAGGGCCACCGGCGTGCCCGGGGTCGCCTCCAGTGCTGCGCCGGAGCCGTTCCACAGTTCGTGCACATCGCCGTCGAGGGTGCGCACGACGAGGTCGCCGGAGAGCGCGTGCGTCGTCTCGACCAGCCCGTCGACCCACTCGGACGGCGTCGCCGAGGCGATGCGCGCCTGGATCAGGTGCAGGGCGTGTCCGGGAGCGAACGAGGAGCACCGAGCGCCGTGGCTGCACATGCACGCCGCACGCTCACGCACCGGGAGGGGCGAAAGGCGGTTCAGCGGCGTGGACACGGTGGTCTCCTTCTGGTCGGACGTTCCGGAAAGACTAAGCCGCCTCCCGCTTCCCGCCCAGGTCGTCCGACATGGAGCGAAACAAACAGGTGTAAGCTCGCCGGGTGCTGTCGTCGATGAGCGCCCGTGTGGCGCAGAGCGGAGCTGCAGGCGCCTTCCGCGCCGCAGACAGAGGCTGAGGACTCACCGGAGGCGGAATCCCCGTCCCCGGTGTCGTGTCATACCCGGCGTCCCTGCCGGGGATCCTTCCTCACATCGACTCGCCGCTCGCGGCGACCACCACGAAAGCACTTCCTCATGCGTCCCATCGACGAGCGCGACATCCGCGCCTCCTTCCTCAACGCCTCCCGCAAAGAGGTCTCCGACCTGACCCTCCCGCCCGGCTTCGCCGAGATCGATTTCGATCGGATCGACTTCCTCGGCTGGGTGGACCCCAAGATGCCCCGACGCGCCTACGTGGTGACGTGGGTGGACGACGCCCCCGTCGGCGTGTTCCTGCAGCGCGCCGAGCAGCGGGTGATCGCCAGGGCGCAGTGCTCCTGGTGCGAAGACGTCACGCTCCGCAACGACGTGCAGCTGTTCGTCGCGCGCAAGGCCGGTGCGGCCGGGCGCAAGGGTGACACGGTGGGCGTGCTGACCTGCGCGGAGTTCGGCTGCAATCGCAACGTACGAATCCTGCCGCCGCTGGCGTACCAGGGGTTCGACCGCGAGTTCGCGCGCGACCTGCGCATCCTGCGCCTGCAGGAGCATGTCGCCGGGTTCCTCGCCGAGGTCGCCGGGCAGCCGAGCTAGTCGGCGCGTGCACTCCCGCCGGTGCGGGAGCGCACGTGCGCCCAGGCGGGTGCGGCCAGCTGCGCCGACAGCCGGGCGAACTCGTCGAAGCTGCGGCGTCCCGGCCAGTCGGACGGCAGCATCGACGGCGGAAGCCCCGGATCGGTGTACGGCAGCACCCGCCACCGGTCGATGAGCTGCACGTACGCCGCGAACGGCTCGGCGGGGAGGGAGGCGAGCGAGGTCTGGAACGCCAGATGCTCGCCGCGCAGCGCGGCGAGGTCCCACCACTGCGCGGCGGCCTCGATCAGCGTGCCGGCCGGGGTCGGGGCGGATGCTTGGAACAGGGTCGCCCATTGCCGCGCATCCAGCTCGTCGAGGATCTGCTGAACCTCGTCCTGCAGGTGCCCGGGGCAGATCCACAGCGCGGGCGACACGACGCCGGCGCCGATCCACTGCAATCGTCGGCGCAGTTGGTGCCGCACGCTCCGGGCGCTCTCGGGGATCGAGAACGACACCAGGCACCACGGGTCGGCGTCGGTCATCTCGCGCATCTCGAAGATGCGGCGGTCGCCGCGCTCCAGCATGCCGACCGCGGCCGGGTTCAGCCGGTAACCGATCTGCCCCTCGCGCTCGGGGAGCAGGAGTCCCTTCTGCTTGAGGCGGGCGACACCCGTGCGCGCCGGGGCGGCGTCGATGCCGAGATCGCCCGCGAGCGTCACGAGGTCGGCTGCCGAGACCCACCCGCCGAGAGGGCGCAGGAACACCCCGACCACGGTCCGCAGCAGTGACGCCGTGCTGCCTGGACGGGCATCGATGTCATCCCGCACGGGCTCGGTCACGGTCGCGGCCGTGCGCTCAGAAGTCACCGGACTCCAGGGCGTCGCGCACCGCGAGCACGCCCGTGAGCGTCTCGACGTGCGAGGTGCTCAGCGGCGACAGCCCCAGACGGATGCCGTCGGGGAAGCGGAAGTCGGGGATGATGCCGTCCGCCCAGAGCCGCCGCGTCACCTCGCGGAAGTCGGGGTGGCCGATCGTGACGTGGCCACCGCGGATCGCGGCATCGCGCGGGCTGAGCAGTCGCACCCCGAGCGGGGCGAGCAGCTCGTCGTACGCCCGCACCGCGAAATCGGTCAACGACTGCGACTTCGCCCGCACGCCGGCGATCGTGGACTGCTCGATCAGGTCGAGCATCCCCTGCATGGCCAGCATCGAGGTGACGGGCGGGGTGCCGCTCAGCAGCTGGCGGATGTCGCCTGCCGGCACGTACTCCGGTCCCATCGCGAAGATGTCGGCCGCGCTCCACCATCCCTGGATCGGTTGCCGCAGCACCCCCTGCAAACCGTGGCGGAGGTACGCGAAGGCGGGGGAGCCGGGGCCGCCGTTGAGGTACTTGTAGGTGCAGCCGACGGCGATGTCGACGCCCCACGCGTCGAGCTGCATCGGGATGACGCCCGCCGAGTGGCACAGATCCCACATCATCAGCGCGCCGACCTCATGCACGGCGGCGGTGATGCCGGGCATGTCCGCCAGAGCGCCCGAACGGTAGTCGACGTGGCTCAGCGACACCAGGGCCGTGCGGTCGGAGACCACGGCCTCGACGTCGGCGACCGTCACGCCGTGCACCGGGTCGGGTTCGAGCCAGCGCAGGGTCATGCCGGTCTCGGCCGCCACGCCCTCGGCGAGGAAACGATCGGTGGGGAAGTTGCCCGCCTCGATCACCAGCTCCGTGCGGTGCCGATCGGCGGCGGACGCAGCCCGCATGAGCTTGTAGATCAGCACGCTGGTGGAATCGGCCACCACCGTCTGGCCCGCCGCAGCACCGAGGGCCACGCGTCCGATGCGGTCTCCGAGCTCCATCGGCAGCGCCATCCACTGCTCGTCCCACGAGCGGATGAGCCGCGTACCCCAGTCTTCCCGCACGAACGTCGCCAGCTTCTCCGGCATGTCGCGCAGCGGGCGTCCGAGCGAGTTGCCGTCGAGGTAGGCCGTGACGCCCGGCGCCTCGGCGAACGCGTCGAGGTGGTCGCGCAGCGGGTCGGCGGCGTCGAGTGCGCGGGCGAGGTCGAGCAGGGAGGCATCGGGGGTCGCGGTCATGTCACACCTTCAGATCAGCGGGGAGGAGGGGGCGGGCATCGAGTGGATCGGCGGTCGCCGGGGTGGCTCCGGGCAGCACGAGGAGAACGGCGGCGGGGTCGAGCGGATCGACCGGGGCGAGAGCGTGCAGGAGCGCGCGGTCGTCGAGTCCGGCTTCGCGGAGGGCGGCGACCTCGCGCGGGTTCAGATCGACCGGCATCGGCCCGTTGCCCAGGTCGGTGCCGTAGAGCACGGTGCCGCCCGCGGCATGGAACCTGCGCACGTTGTCGATCGCGGTGGAGCGCTCGGGCTCGTCGTGGATCGCCAGTGTCGAGATCCAGCTGGCCGAGGCGACCTGGCGTGCGATCTCGTCGCCGTCGAGCCGTTCGGTGAACGGGGCGTGGGCGAGCCGTGCGGCGCCGAGGCGCACGACGCGCTGTGCTTCGCCTGCGCCCTCGGCGTGCGCGACGACGGGGAGGCCGCGCTCGGCGGCGCACTCGACGATCGTGCGCAAGAGTGCATCCGAGAACACCGGTCCTGCCGTGCTGTTGCTGGTGACCTTGATGAAGGAGGCGCCGGCGTCGGCCATCGCGGCGACCGCGACAGCCGCGGCATCCACATCGGCGATCTCGCGCACCGAGCCCGACGGTGCCCAGTCCCGGTCGGACGGGTACCCTCCCGGCGCGGTGAGGAACGCGCCGGCGTACTCGACGCGCACCGGGTTCCCGTCCCCGTCCCCGCCCCCGTCCCCAATCCCCGGGTGCGGGGTCGAAAACGTGCCGGATTCGGCGCGCGGAGGGGAGTCTTTGATCCCGCGCCGGGCGAGATCGCTTACGACCGCGGGATTCCCACCCAAATCGACCACGCGGCCGAGGCGGGAGCCCGTCAGCAGGGTGTGATCCACGAGCTGGAGGTGTACATGGTGGTCCGTGAAACCGCCGACAACCACCCCGTCGAGGCGGGGGAGACCGGCGGACGGCGCCTCGTTCCGCAGTCGCACGCGCCCGTCGACGACCTCGACGACGCCCTCGCGCCATCCGGATCCGTCGAAGAACGTCGCCGCGTGCATCAGCTGCCGATCTCGGTGCGCACCGTGTAGAGCTCGGGGAAGAACGTCAGGTCCAGAGCCCGCTGCAGGAAGCCGACGCCGCTGGAGCCGCCGGTACCGACCTTCATGCCGATCGTGCGGGCGACGGTCTTCAAATGCCGGAAACGCCAGAACTGGAAGTTGTCCTCCAGATCGACGAGGTCTTCGCACGCCTCGTACAGGTCCCAGTACCGGCCCGGGTCCTGGTAGATCTCGCGGATCGCGGGCACCAGCTCCGGAGTCTCGCGGTACGGCTGACGCACATCGCGATCAAGGATCTCGGCGGGGACCGGCAGGCCGCGGCGGGCGGCGAAACGCAGGAACTCGTCGTACAGCGTGGGCTTCTCCCACTCGGCGGTGAGCAGCGCGAGGTTGGCGGGGTGATCGGCGAAGACCCGCAGCATCTTCTCGTTCTTGTTGCCGAGGGCGAACTCCACCGCGCGGTACTGCACCGACTGGAAGCCGGACGAGTTGCCCAGCGCGCCGCGGAACTGGGCGTACTCGGTGGGCGTGAGGGTGGCGAGCACCGACCACTGCTGCGTCATCACGTCTTGGATGCGCTTGACGCGGGCGATGCGCTTGAGGGCTTCACGCAGGTCGTCGTTCGCCAGGAGGGTGCGGGCGGAGGACAGCTCGTGCAGGAGCTGCTTGAGCCACAGCTCGGTGGTCTGGTGCTGGATGATGAACAACATCTCGTCGTGATGCTGCGGCTCGCTCACCGGGTGCTGCGCCGTGAGCAGCTGGTCGAGCGCCAGGTACGACCCGTAGGTCATCCGCCCGGACAGGTCGGTGACGATGCCGGATTCGAGGGCGCGTTCGTTCTCGGTGCTCATGCGCCGAACATATCACTTTTGTGTCGAGCGTCACAGGAGTGAAATGTTCGCGTGGAGTGGTCAGAGTGCGGGTGTGCGCGGTGGCGGTGTGCGCCGACTGCCCGGAGTGCCAGCCGCCTCGAACGCTGCACCGAAGCGCAGCAGCTTCGCGTCGTCGTAGGCCCGCCCCGCGAAGGTGAGCCCGATCGGCATGCCGATGTCGCTCATCAGTCCCATCGGCACCGTGACCGTCGGGATGCCGAGGTGGCGGATCGCGAGGTTGCCGTTCGCGATCCAGGTGCCGTTGCGCCACCCCAGGTCGGCGGACTCCGGATTCACGTCCATGTCGGCGGGACCCACGTCGGCGACTGCGGGGAACACCACCGCATCGAGCCGCAGCACGTCCATCCACACCTCGAGGTCGCGGCGCCGGGTCTCCTCCAGTCCGCGCAGCCCGCCTTCGAGCTCGGGCATGTCCCTGATGCCGACGCCGGGGTTGTCGCGCACCCGGTCGGGGTACTCGGCGATGTCGTCGTCGAAGCCGGTGTAGCGGTCGGGGAGTGCATCCTCGGGGTGCGGGAAGATCGTGGCGCCGTCGACCGCGGCGAGTGTGTGCAGCGCGGGGTCGCCGTTGGCCTGCAGGAAGTCCTCCCATGCCCACGCCGAGAGGTCGACGATCTCCCGGTGCAGGTACTCGGGCGACACGAGGCCGCGGGTCGCGATGGTGTGCGCACCGGGGCGGTCGCCCTCGTAGTTCGACACCACGGGGAAGTCGACCTCGATCACCGTGGCTCCGGCGCGTTCGAGGTCGCGTCGGGCGGCCTCCCAGCGCTCGATCACCGACGCACGCGTCTCGATGCGCTGCCCGGTCGGGCCGCCGATGCCGGGGTGCTCGCCGCGGCCGGCATCCGGGTCGGCGTTGATGTACATGCGCGGGATGCCGATGCGCGCGCCGACCAGCTGTGCGCCCACGGCCAACGACCGATACGACTCCGGGCGCACGGCGGATGCGGCGGGCAGCTCGATCCACGGCTGGGTGCGCCAGAAGTCGCCGCGGGTCTCGTCGTCATCAGTGACGATCACGTCGAGCACCTCGAGCAGATCGGCCATCGTGCGCGTGTGCGGGACCACCACGTCCATGGTCGGCACGAGCGGCCAGTTGCCGCGGGTCGAGATCACGCCACGGGACGGCGTGTACGCACAGAGGGCGTTGTTGGTGGCGGGACCGCGTCCGGACGACCAGGTCTCCTCGCCCAGCCCGAATGCGGCGTAGCTCGCGGCCGTGGCCGTGCCGGAACCGTTCGACGATCCCGAGGCGAAGGGCGCGGTGAGGAAGGCACCGTTGTACGGGCTCTCGGCGCGTCCGTAGACCCCGCGCTGCATGCCGCCGTTGGCCATCGGAGGCATGTTCGTCAGTCCGAGGCAGATCGCCCCGCCCGCGCGCAGTCGCTCGACGGTGAATGCGTCGCGCTGGGCGACCAGGGCGGCGAACGCTGGGCTTCCCGATGCCGCGGTGAGTCCGCGCACCAGGTAGCTGTCCTTCGCGGTGTACGGGATGCCGTCGAGTGGACCGAGCGTCTCGCCGCGGGCGCGGCGGGCGTCGGATGCGGCGGCCTCGGCGCGTGCCTCCGGGTTGTCGACGACCACGGCGTTCAACGCGGTCGCGGTGTCGGGCCCGTCGAACGCGACGATGCGTGCGAGATAGGCGTCGACGAGATCGACCGCCGTGGTCGCGCCCGTCTCGAGGGCGTCGCGCAGCTCGGCGATCGACGCCTCGACGACGTCGAACATCAGCGGGTCCCGTCGAGCGCGG
Organism: Microbacterium sp. LB12; assembly: GCF_037150835.1. Taxonomy (NCBI): domain Bacteria; kingdom Bacillati; phylum Actinomycetota; class Actinomycetes; order Micrococcales; family Microbacteriaceae; genus Microbacterium; species Microbacterium sp. LB12. Next base: position 906,150 of record NZ_JBBCPF010000001.1, read on the forward strand.
GCTGCTGCTGGGTGATGCAGTGGATGCCGCCGCCCCGGTCGAACAGGGGACGCGCATCGACCGTGACGACGCGGCGTCCGGGGTAGGCATCGGACAGGATGGCGCGCGCGGCGGCGTCGGCCTGCTCGTCGCCGAAGCCGCACGCCACGACGCCGTCGTTCGTGACCAGGTGATTCACGTAGCTCCAGTCGACAGGTCCTTCGTCGTCGCTCAGGGTGGAGGGTGCGGGCAGGTCGATGATCTCGAAGCGGCGGCCCGCGGCATCGGTCTGCTCCGAGAGCAGGGCGCGCAGCTCGCGCGTCACGGCGTGGTCGGGGTGGTCGGGGTTCTGCTGGTCGTGCAGCAGCAGTCGTCCGGGTGAGACGATCGTGGCGACGATGTCGACGTGCCCGTTCGTGCCGAAGTCGTCGTAGTCGCGGGTGAGACCGCGGGGCAGCCACACGGCCTTGGTCGCTCCGATCGTGCGCGCCATCTCGGCCTCGACGCGCTGCTTGTCGGCGTAGGGGTTGCGACGGGCGTCGAGCTGCACGGTCTCGGTGAGCAGTACGGTGCCCTCGCCGTCGACGTGGATGCCGCCGCCTTCGTTCACGAGTGTCGAGCTCACCAGCTCGGCACCGACCGCTTCCGCGATGATGCGTGCATGCTGGGCGGCCTTGCGCCACTCGGCCCACTCCGGCGCACCCCACCCGTTGAAGATCCAGTCGACCGCGCCTAGTGCACCAGGGCGCTCGTCGTCGACCACGAACGTCGGCCCGGAATCGCGCATCCAGAACTCGTCGACCGGCGCCTCGACGATCTCGATGCTGCCGCTGAGCATGCGTCGGGCGCGGGTGAGCTCGCTCGGATCGACCAGCATCGTGACGGGCTCGAACTCGGCGACGGCGTGCGCCACGGCCGTCCAGGCGGCGTAGCCCTCCTCGCGGGCGGTGTCGCTGTGGCCGAGGGTCTCGCCCTCGGCGGGGAACGCCATCCAGGTGCGCTCGTGACGGGCGGTCTCCGTGGGCATGCGCCAGCTCATGGTGCTCTCCTCGTTGCGGCTGATTCGTCTATTGAACATGCGATCAACAGGTGTTACGGTAGCCCCTGATGAAGACCACGTCAACAGGCGCCACCGCCCGCCGCATGTCGCCCGAGGAGCGCGATCACTCGATCCTCGAGGGTGCGATCGGGCTGGCGCGAGAGAGCGGGCTCGAGGCGCTGACCGTGCGCGCCGTGGCATCCCGTGTGGGTGTCACCCCCGCACTCATCGCGCACTACCGACCGGGAATGGACACGTTCGTCGCCGACGTGTTCGGCCTGATCGTGGCGGCGGAGCGCGAAGAGGTGATCGCGGCGTTCGGTGCCACCGGAGACCTGCGGGAGGCGCTGCTCCGACTGATCGAGACGCTGCTCGACGCCGACCGCGACGACGTGACGCTCATCTGGGTGCAGGCGTGGGCGCTGGGCGCCCGCAACGATGCGCTCGCCGCCCGCGTGCGGCAGGAGATGGACGGCTGGCAGAGCGCGCTCGAGCAGATCTTCGCGCGCGCGGCGGCGGCCGGCGACATCGCGGCGGGGCGCGCCGACACCGCCGCGTGGCTGCTGCTGGCGATGGTCGACGGCATGAACGCGCACTCGCTCGTCAAGTGGGCGCCGCGCGATCGCGCCGACCTGGCCCGACGCGCGCTCTCCGCCGTGCTCGACAGCGCCGCACCCGCCGCCATCCCCGTCGATTCCCGCCCTGCCGACTCCCGACCCGAACCCACGTAAGGAATGCCCATGGATGCTGTGCGCATGCACGCGGCCTCGCCCGAATCGACCGCGATCGTCGATGCCGTGCTCGACTACTCGCGCCGCCGTATGCTCGCCGCCGACGTGCCGCTCGACAAGCCGCAGTCCGAGGCCGAGCTGCGCCGTCTCGTCGGGCCGACGATCACCGATGCGGGCCTCGGTGCGGCCCGTGCGCTGAGCGTGTTCGAGCACGTGCTCGCTCCCGCGTGCCTCACCACGAGCCACCCGCTGTACCTTTCGTTCATCCCGACCGCGCCGACGATGGCGGCGATCGCGTTCGACCTGGTCGTCTCGGCATCCGGTCTGTACGGCGGCAGCTGGCTCGAGGGGGCGGGTGCTGTGCACGCCGAGAACGAGGTGCTGGCGTGGCTCGCGAGCGAGTTCGGGTTGCCCGACACCGCGGGCGGGGTGTTCGTGCAGGGCGGCACGATCGGCAATCTCTCGGCCCTGGTCGCCGCACGGGAGGCCGCGAAGGCGCGCCTGATCACCGCGGGCAAGGGGCTGCCGGCCCGCTGGAAGATCCTGTGCAGCGTCGAGGCGCACTCCTCGAACAAGTCGGCGGCAAAGGTCATGGATGCCGATGTGCTGCTCGTGCCCGCAGGCGACGACGGTGTGCTGCGGGCCGATGCCGTGCGTGAGGCGCTGGAGGAGCACGGCGACGAGATCTGCGCGGTCGTGGCGACCGGCGGTTCGACGAACTTCGGCATCGTCGACGACATCGCCGGCATCGCCGCGCTCAAGGACGAGTTCGACTTCTGGCTGCACATCGACGGCGCCTACGGCCTCACTGCGATGCTGGCGCCCGAAGCGCGGCACGTCTTCGCGGGTGTCGAGCGTGCGGACTCGGTGATCGTCGATCCGCACAAGTGGCTGTTCGCGCCCTTCGACTGCTGCGCGCTGATCTACCGCGACCCCGACAGCGGACGACGCGCCCACACGCAGCACGCCGAGTACCTCGACATCCTGACCGAGGTCGACGAGTTCAGCCCCTCGGACTACTCGATCCAGCTCACTCGTCGTCCGCGCGGACTGCCGATGTGGTTCTCGGTCGCGACCTACGGGGTCACGGCCTACCGCGAGGCGGTAAGTGCGGGCCTCGCGCTGACCCGGCGCATCGCCGACGAGATCGCCCGACGGCCGGAGCTGCGTCTGGTGCGCGACCCGCAGCTCTCGATCGTCGTGTTCGAGCGGGACGGGTGGGAGCGTGCCGACTACGACCGGTGGTCCGCGGCGCTGCTCGACTCGCAGCGGGCGTTCGTGGTGCCGAGCTCGCACGCCGGGCGTCCGAACACGCGCTTCGCGATCCTGAACCCGCTCACCACGTTCGACGACCTCGTGGGCATCCTCGACACGATGAAGTAACCGGGTGCCGGATGTCGGGAGCGTTCCCGGATGTCGGGCGAGACCACCCGGTTACTCCCGACATCCGTCCGTCCTCCCGACATCCGTGCACCGAAAGATGTACGGGTGCCGGACTCAGGCGGCCATCCCGGCGATGAGGCGACGCAGGCCGTACTCGAATGCGCGATCGACATCGCCGCCCAGGCGGAAGGCGCCGGACAGCTCCATCTGCAGGAACCCGGTGGCCCAGGCTGTGAACAATCGCGCGGCGTCGAGGGCGTCAGCCTCGCCGACCAGGCTGGAGGCCGCGCGGATGAGCGGTGCCGCCGACCGCTCCAGGGCGTCGTGCGGGGCTGCGATCGTGAACATGAAGCGGAAACCCTCGGGGTGGTCGTGCGCGAATCCCCGGTATGCGTGGGCGAGGGCGGGGATGTCGTCGCCGGCGTTCTCCAGCCGCGCGGTGAGGGCGTCGATGGAAGCGGCGGCGACGGAGGCGTGCAGGGCGTCGCGATCGCGCACCCGCTTATAGAGCGAGGGTGCGCGCACGCCCACCCGCTCGGCGACGGCCTGCATCGTGAGCCCGGTGGGTCCGGCCGACTCGAGGATCTCCCGCCCCGCCGCGACGATCGCCTCGGTGGATGTGCGTTCGGGTGTGGGCATCGGATCCTCCTGGATGGCTATTGACAATAGCCATGATAGCTACGTATCGTAGCCATCGCAATCATCCTGAGAGGATCCGCCATGAAGCTCGCACCGCACCTGCACCGTCTCGGCAACGACATCGTCGCCTCGTACCTCATCGATCTGCCCGAAGGCATCACGCTGATCGATGCGGGGCTGCCCGGGCACTGGCACGATCTGCAGCACGAGCTCGCGTCGCTCGGGCGGCCGCTGTCAGACGTCCGTGGCCTCGTCCTCACGCACGGTGACAGCGACCACATCGGATTCGCAGAACGTCTGCGCCGTGAGACCGGAGCGCCGGTCTTCATCCACGCGGCGGACGCGCATCGGGTGCGCACGGGCGAGAAGCCGAAGACCGCGATGGGCCCGGCGCGGCTCGGACCGACGCTCGGCTTCCTCGCCTACGGCATCCGCAAGAACGCGCTGCGCACGGCCCACGTCTCCGAGGTCACCGAGGTGGCAGACGGCGCCGTGCTCGACCTGCCGGGCGCCCCCGTCGTGATCGGCATGCCCGGGCATTCGCCGGGGAGCATCGCGGTGCACGTTCCCGCGGCCGATGCGGTGTTCGTGGGCGATGCGCTGACCACACGTCACGTTCTCACCGGACGCACCGGCGCACAGCCCGCGCCGTTCACGGACGAGCCGGCAGAGGCCATCGCCTCGCTCGACCAGCTGGCCGCGGTCTCCGCCTCCTGGGTGCTCCCGGGTCATGGCGCGCCGTGGCATGGCAGCCCGTCCGACATCGCCGCGGCGGTGCGCTCCGCGGCCTGATGCTCAGCGGGAGAGCACGGCGGCTGTGTCGCTGACGGTGATCTGCGGGGGATAGAGCCCCATCACCTGCAGCGCCGCGGTGTGATTCTCCGCCGTCGAACCCGCGCATGCGTCGGCGACAACGGTGATGCGGGCTCCGGCGTCGGCCGCGGCCAGCGCAGTCGAGATCACGCAGCAGTCGGTGGAGACGCCAGTGAGCACGACATGCGCCCCCTGCCCGACGATCGCCTCGAGCTGCGGCCCCCACTTGCCGAACGTCGGGAGGTCGATCGTCGGATGCGGTGACAGGTCGACGGCGTCCGGAACGAGGGCGAACAGCGGATCGCTCGGCGGCTGGTCGGCGAACGGCCAGACGGCGAAGTAGTCGCCCCACGACGTGGAGCGGTCGGCCGTCGGCATCCACCGGGTGACGAGCACCCGGTCCCCGAACGAGGCGGCGAGAGCCTGGATGCGCGGCACCGCGTCGGCGAAGAACGGAGAGCCCCACGCGGAGTCGGGCGAGGCGAAGATCGCCTGCGGGTCGATCACGACCAGCCAGGCATCCTCGGCCGGCGCGGTCACACGGCCTCCTGGCGGCGGATCTTTCCCGCCCGTGCGAAGTACGTCACCAGGAACGACAGCACGAGCGCGAAGAACACGCCGAGGTTCGCGTACGCCCAGTCGCCGTCCGTGCCGCCGACGAGGAAGAGCAGATAGCCCTGCCAGTTGTTCCAGGGGGCGTCCTCGGCGAAGCCGTTCAGCACCAGGCCCCAGCCGATCACGCTGGTCACGACCATCGTGCCGATCGAGATCCAGTCCCACGCGCCGTAGCGGCCGCGGCTGTCGAACAAAGCGTCCTCGTCGTAGTCCTTCCGGCGGCGGAGGATGTCGGCGATCAGGATGCCGGCCCACGAGGCGAGCGGCACGCCGAGCGTGATCAGGAAGCTCTGGAACGGGCCGAGGAAGTCGGTGGCGAAGAACACCACGAAGATCGTGCCGATCATGAGGATCACGCCGTCGATCGCGGCGGCCGAGGGACGCGGGATGCGGATGCCGAGGCTGAGCAGGGTGAGCCCGGAGGAGTAGATGCCCAGCACGGCGCCCGAGACGAGCGCCAGCACGGCGGTGAGCAGGAAGGGCACGAGCACCCAGACCGGCAGGATGCCGGCGAGTGCGCCGATCGGGTCGACGGCGATCGCGTTCAGCAGGTCTTCGTTCGATCCGCCGAGCAGCAGGCCGAAGACGACCAGGATGACCGGGGCGACCGAGCCGCCGATCGTGTTCCACGCGACGATCGCCCCGTCGGATGCGGTGCGCTTCTGGTAGCGCGACCAGTCCGCGGCGATGTTGATCCATCCGAGGCCGAATCCGGTCATGACCATGACGAGGGCGCCGATGACCTGACCGATGCCGCCGTCGGGGCGGGCGAGCACCGCGGCGAAGTCGATCGTCGGTGCGGCCAGGATGATGTACAGGATGGTCACCGCACCGGTGACCCAGGTCAGCACCGACTGCAGCTTCATGATCGTGTGATAGCCGAGGACGGATGCCGTGACGATCAGAGCCGCCACGATCACGGTCGCGACGACCTTGAGCGCGATGCTGTCGCCGTCGCCGCCGAGCTGCGTGATCACGGTCGCGGTCGCGAGCACGGCCATGATCGCGAGGAACGTCTCCCAGCCGATCGAGGTCAGCCACGAGACGATGCCGGGTACCTTCTGCCCCTGCACGCCGAACGCCGCACGCGAGAGCACCATGGTCGGCGCCGAGCCGCGCTTGCCGGCGATCGCGATCAGTCCGCACAGCAGGAACGACACCACGATGCCGATGACCGACACCAGCGTCGCCTGCCAGAACGAGATGCCGAAGCCGAGCACGAACGATCCGTACGACATGCCGAACACCGACACGTTCGCGGCGAACCACGGCCAGAAGAGGTCACGAGGCTTCGCGGTGCGCTCGGACTCGGGGATGATCTCGATGCCCGCACGCTCGATGAGGCCCGGCTTGTTCTCCGTCATGCTCACATCCTGGCACTGCCGCACGGTGCCAGGGCGGATGTGGCGGCGGCGCGCGCCGACCTGCTCAGCCGGCGAAGAACGACTGCGCGACGCGGGTGAGGTCGTGCAGGTCGGAGACCCCGGCAAGCTCGCGCGCGGAGTGCATGGAGAGGATCGGGATGCCGACGTCGACCGTGCGGATGCCCAGCCGGGTCGCGGTGATCGGTCCGATCGTGGATCCGCAGGGCACGCTGTTGTTCGACACGAACTCCTGCGCGGCCACTCCGGCGCGTTCGCACCAGGTCAGCCATGACGCCGTGCCCACGGCATCCGTCGCGTAGCGCTGGTTGGCGTTGAGCTTGAGGATCGGGCCGGAGCCGAGGACCGGCTGCACCACGGGGTCGTGCTTGGCGGCGTAGTTGGGGTGCACCGAGTGGCCGACGTCGCTCGACAGGCACCACGACGAGGCGTACGCACGACGACGGTCGGCGGCATCCGCCCCAAGGCCGGCGTAGACGCGCTCGAGTACATCCTCCAGGAACGGGCCGCCGGCGCCGGAGCGCGATTCCGAACCGAGCTCCTCGTGGTCGAACGCGGCGAGCACGGCGATCGGTGCGCCGTCCGCGGGCGCGTGGGAGGCCATGGCAACGACCCCCGCATGCACCGAGGCGAGGTCATCGAGGCGGCCGGAGGCGAAGAACGCGCGGTCCTTGCCGAACACGGCGCCCCGTGCGGCGTCGGCCACCACCACGTCGTAGCCGCGGATTTCGGATGCCGAGACATCGGCGGATGCGGCGAGCTCGGCGAGGATGTCGGCTTCGCTCGGGTCGCCCAGGCCCCACACCGGCTGCGTCTCGACCTGCTTGTCGAGCGCGAGCCCGGTGTTGACGCCGCGGTCGAGGTGGATGGCGAGCTGGGGCAGGCGCAGCAGTGCACCCGTGTCGGCGAGCACCACGCGACCGTCCGCGAGTGCCAGGCGTCCGGCGAGGCGGAGCTCGCGGTCGAGCCAGGAGTTCAGCAACGGGCCGCCGTACACCTCCACCGCCGCCTGCAGCCAGCCCCGGGATCCCGTGGTGGGCTGCGGCTTGAGCTTGAAGCCGGGGGAGTCGGTGTGCGCACCGAAGATCTGCACGGGGGTCGTGGCCGTGGCATCCGCCGGTACGGTCCAGGCGATCGTCGCGCCGTCGCGCACCACCACGTAGCGCCCGCCCGCGGGAGCCGGCCAAGCGTCCTCTTCGCGAAGTCGGATGAACCCGGCGTCCTCCAGGCGACGTGCGACCTCGGCTGCCGCGTGATAGCTCGACGGGGATGCGGCGACGAAGTCGGCGAGGTCTTCGGCGTGGGCGAGAGCGACCGGAGTGACGGGCATGGGGAGGCCTTCCTGCAGACGGGCGGTCCTTCGAGCGTAGTCGCCAAGAAGTTGGCACCTGTTGTCGCCGAGGCGGGCTGATGGCGACAACAGGTGCCAACTCCCGGGCGGAGGTGAGGCGAGTTTCCCTGGCGTTCATACACCGGGGTTAGGGTGAACGCGATAGCGCCTAGGGTTCCGGGGTTCACGCCCGACTGGTCCGAGCGGCGCCACGGTCCGCCTCCGCAGGAGGGCCGTCATCTGACAGGACAAAAGCCCGGAGGACCCTGTTCGTCGCGCCCGCGCCGAACGGAAGGGTCTCATCGTGTCGGCACTCGCGTTCGTCCTCGTCTTCGGCGCCGCGATCGCCCATGCGGCGTGGAACATCATCGCCCACGGCATCAGCAAGGCAGGCGTGCCGTTCCTCTGGTGGGGCGCGGTCGGCAGCACGGCGGTGTGGATCGGCGCCGTGCCCTTCACGGGAGGGCTCGGCACGGACGACCTCGGATCGTTCCTCCTCGGCGTCGCCGTGTCGTCGACGCTGCACGTCGGCTACATGGCGGTGCTGCAACGCGGCTACCGGGAGGGCAATCTCTCCACGGTGTACGCGACGGCCCGAGGCACCGGACCGTTCCTGTCTGTGATCGTGGCCGTGCTGCTCCTGGGGGAGCGCCCCTCGGTAGTGGCACTCGTCGGCGTCGCGGCCGTGATCGTGGGCGTGGTGGCGATCGGCCTCGTCGACCGCGGCACTGGCAGGGGTGGCCGCCGCATCGACCCCGGTCTGCTCTTCGGGCTGCTCACCGGCGTCGCGATCGCGATCTACACGATCTGGGATGCGCATGCAGTGCGCACCTGGGAGCTGTCGCCGGTCGCGTTCATGGTGGGCACGACTCTGCTGCAGATCCCCTTCTACTCGCTCGCGGTGCGTCGTCGGTGGGGAGCGGTGTGGGCACTGGGGCGCACGCAGTGGCGCCGCCTCGTCGTGTTCGGCATCCTGTCACCGCTGTCGTACATCCTGGTGCTCATGGCCATCCAGATCGCTCCGGTCGCGTTGGTCGCCCCGTTGCGCGAGGTGAGCGTGGTGCTGGTGAGCCTGTTCGGCGTCTTCGTGCTCAGGGAGTCGCGACCGTGGTGGCGCATCGGGGCGTCGCTGGTGGTCGTCGCCGGGATCGTGCTGCTCGCACTGTGACCGGCAAAACCGGCACGGTGATCAGCGGAAGGTGACGAGCCCCGCGTGGGCGGCGGTGACGAGGATCTGCACGCGGTCGCGCAGGTGCCACTTCGACATCATGCGTCCGAGGTGCGCCTTGACCGTGCCCTCGGAGACGATGAGCGTCTTGGCGATCTCGGCGTTGGACATGCCCTGTGCGAGGCAGTTGAGCACTTCCACCTCGCGCTCGGTGAGCGGTTCGAGAGCCTCCGCGTCGGTGGCGACGGGGGTGGAGTCGCGGACGTGCTTGATGAGCATCGACGCGATGCGGGGAGACAGGGAGCTCGCACCGCTGTAGACCTCGCGCACGCCGGTGACGATGTCGTCGGCGCTGGAGTCCTTGAGCAGGTAGCCGGAAGCGCCGGCGCTCAGCATCGGGAGCACCGTGTCGCTGCCGTCGAGCGTGGTGACCGCGAGCACGCGGATGTCGGGCCAGCGCGAGGCGATCACGCCGGTCGCCTCGATGCCGTCCATCTCAGCCCTGATCCACCGTCGCGATTCGGTTGAGCCGCGTTTCGCTTTTCGTTGAGTTGTTTCGGCGGGCGGGCGTGCGTGTTCTGCCAGCCGGGGCTCTGGCTTATCCACGTCGATCTCCGGTTC